>JAZKJN010000013.1:0-25627 GCA_040384285.1 Patescibacteria group bacterium | reverse complement strand
AGCTTGAGAAATGGCAACTATTCCATCTGCACCGTGAGTGATGGCGTAAGCAAAAATCTTCTGCTTCAAAGTTTTTTCTTCTTGAAGAGTCCCTAGGATATTAAAATCAAGGATCACCCACTTGAACTTTTTTATTCGCAACAGGGCCTTTAGGAAAAGGGCACCGTAGGCGGTCGAAGTAAAGACAGCGTCATATTTAAAAAACAATGGAAATAAGGGCAGGTGTGCATAGTGCATGGTCAAAATATGCTTTCTCAAAAATCCTGCAATGCCATGGGGAATGTATTTTTCAATTTCAAGGAAATCAGTGTCGATTCCATGTTTTTTCAAGCGCAACATACCAAAAAGCCAGCTATCATGACCCTTACCCTTTTTTATTTCTTCCACTTTCTCTCCAAGAACCTTGTTGAAAAGATAGAGAACTTTCATATTATTTTTTCTTCAAGATCAAGAAATATTCTCTTCGTAAAAGAGGTGTGAAGTACCCAAGGGTAAACGAGAGGAAATATATAATTTTATTTTTAAAGTGATCTCCAATATAGAAAAGTCCCGCAACCTCAAGTCCTTGCACAGCATCAAACTCCTCCCTACTATCGGGGCGCAGGAGCTTTATGACAGCTTCTGGAGGATAGGGCTTTACATGGCCAAAAGTCATCCAAAACTTTTTTGTAACAACTTCAGATGAAAGGACAAGGAGACCCCCCGACGTGAGCACACGAGCGGATTCAGAGAGCATCGCGTGAGCCAAAGAAACATCCATATGTTCAATCACATTATGACAATGTATCGCTTCAAATTCCCCATCAGCAAAAGAAAGTTTACGAGCATCCTCAACAGAAGCTTTGTACCCTTCACTTTTAAGCCGGGCAACGACACGTTCATTTGGATCAATTCCTACGATATGGTCTTTGCCATGCTTTAAAAATTCACCCTCTCCACAACCGACATCGAGAGTTTTTTTACCTTTGAAATAATATTCGTAGATAAAACTTTTTCCCTTGAGGCGGGCGTTGAGGATGTACAAGAAGCTGGGGGTGTATTTTTTCATGGTCGTTTTGTACCTAGACTATATCATTAATTGAGAGGTTATTTGAAATTTTCTCTTGCACAAAAGCGTAGGCTCGATCAAGCATGGCTGTATCATCGAGAGTGGAGATGATACGATTAAAACCTTCCTGTCCATCCGTGTCTCTCCAGACTCTTCCTCTTTCGCCCTCCTTTCCAATCGTTTCGAGAATTCCTGGAACATCACTTCCCACCACTGGCACACGAGTATACATCGCCTCCCAAAGAACCACTCCCAAAGCTTCGGCTTTTGAAAGAAGTACAAAAGCATCGGCATCGGCATAGTAATTCCAGATCTCTTCACGGTGCACAAAGCCTGGGAAAAAGACCCTCTCTTCTATACCGAGCTTTCGCGCCTGCTCTTGTAATTGCCCGAGCATGCTTCCCCGTCCAAGCGCGATGAGCGCGTAACCCTCTCCCAGACCAGCAAAAAGCTCGAGAAGCTTTGGGTAATTTTTCTCAGCCTCAAGTCGCGCGACGGTAAGAATGATTTTTGAGGACGTGGGAATGTTATATTTTTTTCGTATCGTTCCCTTCTTGACTGCCGCAATAAACTCTCGATCACGATCAATGGTGTTCATGGAGAAAATTGAAATATCTTTTTCAGGGACTCCTAATTTTTTTATATACTCCTTCATTGTCTCATTGATAGTAAAGAATCGATCAACGAGTGGAGAAAAAGCATACTCTACATATCTAGAATAGAGAGACTTTATCCAACCAAACTTTCGAGTATAGGAATAGATGCGGGGCTGGTTATTTAAACACATTACAATCTTTCCTCCATAGAGCGTCTTGGCAAGCCAGAGCGCAGGAACAAAGCCAAAGTCATAGCAAAGCCATAGATCAGGACGGAGCCGTTTTTCTCGAACAACCCAAGGAACCTTTACAAAAGTGACGAGATCAAGCAGGGGACGAAATACATCAAAACGAGTTGCTTCATGAAGAGAGGTCACATTACCTACAGTCTTTTCATAACTTGTGCGTGCCCAAGAAAAGACAAAAAAAATGTTGAACGAAGCACCGAGGCGGTCCCGCTCGAGCTTGTCGCGAAACTCAGCTGGAGAGGTTCCGAAAATATCCCTCCAGTCACAGTTCACCAAAAAAATTGAAAGTGGTTTCTTTTCCATATGATTTAGGTCATACTCTGCACAAGTCGTGTGCCGAGAATTTTTAAACTATGTTTTTCTGCACATGCACGGATCTCACGTATTCGTGCTTCTCTTTCTTCACTCGTATATCGTAGCATCTTCTCAAGCTTCATAATAAGCTCCGGAAGATCCTTGTCTTTAAAGATGCAGTCGTCATGTATCTGTCCTCGCAAATTTTCGTTTGAAGCAATAACAAGGCACCCGGAAGCCATTGCTTCGAAAATAGTCTTGTCATACATCCCACTCGAAGAAAGATTGACGAAAAATTCATGCGAACCATACAGGGTTGGAGTTTCCGTATTGGGGACACCTTTATGGAAAGTTATGTACGAGTCCCCATGAGCATCGGTCACACGCCGTTTTAATTGCTCATAATAGGAAGCATCTTCCGGCAAGGGATCTCCATAGATATTTCCAGTAAGTTTCGGAAATCGCCCCCTGAGGTTCATGAGCGCATCGATGAAGAGATCCGGCTTTTTTATCGGAGCAATACGCGCGAGAAACAATAGACTTTGGGGGATACGCTCTGTTTTTTCCTGGTGAGCAAATTGCAGAAGAGGCACCCCTACTGGCATGATCTCTGTCTTTTTATATTTTGCAGTATATGAAAATCTCGAAGTGCAAAAGACTTTTGTGCAGAAGGTGGAAGCCAGATCAGTGAGCCATGAACCCGCATGATGATTCCTCCACATATATATTTTCTTACCCCAAAGCTTCCAGAAAGCTCCGCCGAGGAGAATATATTCCTGGTTCATGTGCACAAAAACTTTGTCGTACTCTTTCCGATGCTTCCAGATATATGAATAGAAATTTTTGAGATATTTAAACCGTGACGCGCCTGTCTCTTTTCCAAGCGAAAGTACGTGTACATTTTCAGGGAGATTGTATCTTCCTCTGTAGAGACAGATAACGATCACACTTTCAAAATGCAAGGATAATTCTCTTACCCATTCATGAAAAAAACTGAGTCCTGGATCATCGAGATCTATTTTTTGTGTAAAGACTAAAAGTTTCATAACTATTTTAATTGATAGATAAGAGCCTGAGCAATATCGTTGCTTTCAAAGCCTGGGATACTAGTCGCACCAACCTCACGAGCAATCCCGACATCGGTCGAAAGGATTTTGGTTCCGCATGCCTCTGCTTCTTTGAGTGTCATACCGTAACCCTCAAAAAAAGAAGTGAGGAGAAAGAGGTCAGAGCCTTTGTAATATGGAACAAGATCCGCCTGCCAATCCAAAAAGACGATTGATTTTTCAAGTCCGAGTTTCTTTGCTGTATGTGCAAGACTCTTTGAGAGACTTCCTGATCCAATAATTATCAGTCCCGCATCAGGAAATTCAGTATGTACTTTTTCCCACGCAGAGATTGCTGCCTCTATATTTTTCTCAGGCTCCAAACGTGAAGCCATCATGACTATTTTTTTGAAATGCGGAAAGCGTTCATGAAGGTCGAAAGAAGGTGGCGTAGATGCAAAACGATCTACATCAACGACAACAGGCTTGAGAACGATTGATTCCGAGGCCACCCCCCGTGCACCCAAAGAGTCTGCAATTCTCCTTGAAACAACCTGCACTCGATCAGCATGAGGAAGAACACCCTTTGAGATTCCGATGCGAACTTTGTTGAGAAAAGAATGCTTGAAAAAGTACGGGCTAAAAATATCAGTATGAATTTGTACCACAAGCTCGATATTTTTTCGCAGAGCCGAAAGTGCCTTCCCCACCAAGCCTGTCTCAAAAGGGTCTTGGCAGATAAGGACAATGGGTGTTTCTTTTTCTATCTTTCGAATAAGCTTCTTGCCGATCCGTCGAGCATCGGGAACGTATCTCAGACGAGATAGAGAATTCGTAGAGTAAAGAGTGGCGTTCGGAGCAATCTCGACAGGGTCATGACGTTCAGTCGAAAATACAACGATCAACAAACTTTTATAGAGCCTTGCATACTCTACCATTCTTATCCGTACCGCACTTCCCTCATCAAAAACCTTACGGTCAGTAGAGACCATAATTGCTACGTATTCTCTGTAATCCTTATGCTCTGTTCTATAGTCGTTCATGGATAGTAATAATCTCCCGACCTATATCTTCCCATGTGTGCACAAAATCGAACTGTGCCACTTTTTCTGCTTGGAGGGCACGGTTTGTCGGATCTGCCATCCAGATTATTTTATCCTTGATATCTCTTTCGTTTGTTGGGTCTACAAGTACAGCACACTCTCGTACTCTCTCAGTAATTCCTGTTTCTTTTGTGACAATAAAAGGTACGCCGACACGTATCGCATCAAAGATCATGTTGGGACTAATATCTCCAAGGGATGTGAGAATGACCGCATATGAACGTCGCATGCGCTCCTGGAAGTTATCGTACACAGCTTTAGTCGTATCAAACTCAATCTCAGCAAGCTTGTGGAGCGGCAATTCCTCTTGAGCTTTTTTGAAAGCTTGTTTGAGAAGCGGAATATTTTTCCACTTGAGTTCTCGGGTGGCGGCCATAAAAACTCTACCTTCTGGAGAGATTGCAGCCTCTTTTGGTCCACAAAAGTTTTCCACGATTCGACTTCTCTTTGGATCCAATCCATACGCTTTTTCAAAAATCTTTTGCTGCCACTCGGTGCTATAGATAATAGCGTGTGCCTTTCGCAGAGACTTGCCACCAAGGAAGTAGATTATTTTTTCCTTGCGGGAAAGTTTTGATAAAGATGTCTCGTAGAAATTTCTAAAGAGTACGAGGTCTCCTGTTCGTTCGACATATGTTTCCCAGAGAAAATCTCCGCCGGTGCGGATAATGTATTTTTTTCTCATAAGCTTGCAGGCAAGCATCGTCGGCACCGCAGCGCTCCAGGTATCAAGAACGAGAATAAGGTCAGCATTCCATCCTTTGCGAATAATTTTTGTAAAGAAAAGAAGATGGCGAATCCCCGTAGGAAACGCTCGCTCCCAGCGATATGCAGCAACTTTTACATCGTGCCCCTGAGCCTTCCATGTCTCATAGAGATTTCGAGCATATTGAGCTGGACCCCCAATGTCAGGTGGATATATCCCTGTAGAAATGAGGATTTTCATAATATTAGCTAAGGATATCAGATTGTAGGACTTTCTTCATCTCCCCGGCGATCTTTGACCAATCATACTTCTCTTTGACCATTGCAAAAGCGTTTGCGATGATCATGTCTCTTGATTCCCTATCCTTCAAAAGTTTCTCTACTTTCTGTGCAATATTTTTAGGATTTTTTACTTCAGCAAAGAGCCCAGTCTCCCCATCTTTCAAAAAATCGACAATACCTCCCACCGGAGTTGCGATAACAGGAATACCTGCAGCCATTGCTTCTACAAATGAAAGTCCGAAGCCCTCTGAGAGTGCTGGGCGAACAAAAACATCTGAGACATGAAGATATAATGGCATTTCAGCATGAGAAACATATCCGAGAAATTGAACCCTATTTTTGAGGTTTAAAGTTTCGACTTTTTGTTCAAGTTTTTTTCGTAACCCTCCCTCTCCAAGAATTAAAAATCTTACATTCTCAGGAAGATATACCAGAGCATCGATAACATCTTCTACTGCATTTTTCTCTACGAGCCGTGAAGTCGTAATCAAAAATACATCACCCTCTTTTTTACCCAACTTTTCTTTAAGTGCGTTTTCTTGATCCACCGATGCGTGTGTCGAGAAAAGTTTTACATCGGCAGCATTTGGCACAAGAGTTACTCCACCTGTATATCCATATGCCCTTGCACGTCCTTCGAGATAGTTACTGATAACCGTCAAATGTGCAGTACGTTTCAAAGCAAGCTTCCAGGAAAGACCTATGAGTCCTGCATGACGAAGTTTGATATGTTTTTCAGAATCACCTTCCTGGAGCGTGAGAATAATCGGTATTTTTTTCTTGCCTGCCAATCCTCGTAAAATATTTGTAATGTACGCGGAACCACTCGAGTATGAGAGCATCATTGCCCACAGAGAATCGTACTTTTTCTGTGAGTGAAGTTTAAGTGTTTTAAAAGTTCCAAGAATCGGAAAAAGTAATTTATCTACCACACTCCCCACCCCTATTCTGTACACATTTACATTTCCGATCTTTTCAAAAGAAGATTGGCCAGGAGCGAGTTTGGCTGTTACCATATCGAACCCTATCTCATCGGGAGAGATTCGATCGGTGATTTCTTTTATGGCAACCTCTGCCCCACCGACGAATTTTGGGTAATATGCAAGGGAAAATATGAGGATTCTCTTGGGGTTTGTTGTCTGCATGCTATTACTCTACCTTGAGAACATTGCGAAGTACATCCTCGGGAATTTCTTTCTGTGATGGAGCAGTTTTCTCTACGGAAACTTGTGGAGCTTCTTTTTCTTTTGGCTTTTGTGCTGCAAGTACAGACGCAAGAGCGTTTTTAAGATCACTTACCCGTTCAGGAGTTGCTTCTTTTTGAGAATTTTTTGGCTGAGGTTTTGGTGCAAGAGTTGAGAGAGGAATGGCGGCTGGCGCTGCTGTGGGAGCAGGCTTCGATGTTGGGTTGACCTGTATTTCGGCAAAAGCTTTTTTAAAAGGAGTCTCTGTTTGTTGAGGCGGTGGTGGGGTTGTAGGTTTTGGGACCTGGGCAATAGGTGCGGGAGCTACTGGAGCTGACTTTGGAGCAGGTGCTGATGTAGGAGGATTTACAGGTTGAGATACAGGACGCTTCTGAGGTGCGGGGGCAATAGGAGCCATCCAAACATCGATTGCACCCTCCACATCTTTTCGATTGTTTGCAAACTGCGCACGAGATGCCTTGATGACATTGTCAGCATTTGAGCTTTCAGGCTTTGCAATCGGAGCAAGAGTCGTCGCAGAAAAAGGCAATGAAGAAACACCATCGATCATGAGTTTGAGGTAAATCTGATAGATTCCAAGATTTACAATATCCTCCGCGGTAAATTGCGGAGCAAACTCTTTCTCCAGGATTTCAGCATCATATGCTCCTACTCGGAAAACAATCATTGTTCCCACGTTACCAAACACAGCTGCCCTCACCTCTTCTTCCATCTGCTCGATATACTGGTGAGCGATGGTGAGGTTCAATTTATATTTTCGTGCCTCAGAGAGAATATCGGCAAATGACTCGTTTGCAAATGACTGGAACTCGTCCACAAAAAGGTAAAAGTTTGGAAGACGCTTGAGTACAGGATCAGGAACATCTGCACGGGAAAGTGCTGCGAGGTAAATCTTTGTAATGATCATACCTCCCAAAAGATTCGCATTACTCTCACCAATCCTTCCCTTCGAAAGGTTTACGATAAGGATCTTCCCTTCGTCCATCATCTTTCGGATATCGAAAGACGACTTTGATTGACCGATCATATTTCGGATGAGGGCGTTTGCAGTAAACTGTCCGATCTTGTTCTGGATCGCAGGCACTGCTTCAGCTGCCATACGCTCGGTATAGTTTGCAAATTCTTGTACCCAGAATGCTTTCACTGCAGAGTCGGTCACGTGAGAGATGACGAGTTTGCGATAGTCTTTGTCAGAGAGCATGCGGTTTACACCGAGAAGTGTGGCGTCAGGATATTCCAAAAGCGCGAGCAGGGTGTTGGTCAAAATATATTCCATACGCGCAGACCACGCATCCTGCCAAATCTTTTTAAACGTACTCATGAGTCCTGAGACGACGAGATGACGTTTGTCAGGATCGACTGATTCAAGAACATTAAAAGAGAGTGGATACTCCATATCAAACGGAGCAAAATATACAACATCTTTCATGCGATGTTCTGGTACGTATTCAAGGAGGAGATCTGCGGTCTTTCCGTGAGGATCAATGAAGGCCATTCCTTCACCGTTTTTAATATCCTGCACTGCCATGTTTTCGAGCAGTGTCGACTTTCCCATACCCGTCTTTCCAATAACATATATATGTTTTGTACGATCCTTGGCCTTGATACCAAAGGTCACTTTTTGATTACGAGCATCAGTTTGTCCAAAATAGGTTATCTTTTCTTCATTCATAAAAATGAGAGTTCTTTTCAAAGGTATTTTAGCATAAAAAAAGGACCGGGGCGAGACGTGGCTCATCCCCGGAACTTTCATAATCTTTGCGTTTTAAAACACTCCCCCTTTCGTTAGGCCGTAGCCCGTGCGTTATTGAAGACTCCACCGAATTCCTGCATCGCTTCAGCGACGATACCTGCACTCAACTGAAAGGTGCGAGTGACGTCGCGAAGAGTCACCCTCACGTGTGACGCCCCCACACCATCTCCTGTCCTGATTGCAGTGCGGACCTCATCCTCCGTCACAGGGACAGATTTTGAGCGAACTGAACGGCTGGCTTTTTTTGCCATAACTTTTATTATGTATTGGTTTTTTTGGATGTGCGCTATCAAGGCCTATACCCTACCGCACAGTAGCGATACAAGACTCGAGATACATCCGGATATTAATAATGCTCCTCACTCTCAAAAATGTCAATGGCTGGCTGTGGATGTTGCAGGATCGGGCAAAAGAGCTGAGACGGTGTACTTGTTTGAAGCATTCCACATCATCCAGCTCGTAAGACCGACATCGTAAGTTGCCTGGATCTGGTCTCGCACCATAGCGGGAGTGTAGGTCACTCCGCCGATAGAAAAATCCTGGAGCCAAGGGCGAAGTTTCAGAGGACTTGTGCTTGCCATCTCTGCTTTGGTAACGCCTTTAGACATTGAGTACTGGATGATCTCGTACGGCTTTGACGCCGGTGAAGCAATACCGTTGAAATTTTTAGGATAGTGAGATGGATACACCATAGGAGCTACGAAATCAAAATGCACAAGAGCATTTTCCAAAATTTGCCCTATCCCCAAGTCATCGTTGTTTGATGTTGTCATACCAAAAAGATCTGCGGAGATGGTAATATTTTTTGCATGAAAATATGTATCGAGATACGCAAAAAATTCCTTGAGGACATCCGCCTTCACTCGTCCTTGGCTAAATGGGTATGCGATATCGAGCATGTTTCCATCCGAAGGAAAGCGAATGTAATCAAAATTTAATTCGTCAAAACCTACTTCGTACGAAGCATCTCCGATCGCAGCAACATAGTCCCACACAGGCTTTGCGCCTGCATCGAGCCAGCTCACACCCTTATGATCTTTCCAAACGGCACCTGCTTTTGTTTTTACTGCATATTCCGGCTTTACTTTTACGAGATGAGAATCCTGAAATGCAGAAATACGCCCGATCACGTAAATGTTTTTGTCATGAAGCTCGCCGATGAATTCTTTTATATCAGTAATTCGCTCCTCTATTGATCCCGCTTCTTGTATCGCGGGATTATCCGTATCAAAACTTACTTTTCCTGTGTAATCTTTGATATCAAGAACAACGGAGTTCAATTCTGTCGTATCAATAATATTCACTAAATTTTCGCGGAGTTTTCTGCTGCCACCAACCCAGCTTGTCATGTAAAGAGCTTTTACTTCTTTCGGAGTCTTCACGTGGGTAACACGAAAAGGTTCTGGCAAAGAGATCGTCGTGGTCGCGACAAAAGGAGACTCATAGAGAGCTTGTGTCGATCGATAGGTAGAAGCAAAAAATCCTGCTCCTGCAACTACGACAATTATTGCGCATACCGTGGCAATGGTCGAGACATGCTTCATCGAACGTCGGTCATTGAATTATTATTTTCTACAAAGACAGGAGATTGCGATGAAGATACTATCTTTTTCTCTTGAGGAAGTCGGAGGGCGATAGAGATGATCACTACTCCGGAAATCAAAGCGACGACTTTGTGCCATACAGAAGGAATCCCGAGAAAGAGAAAGATCATCACCCACACACCGAGAACACAGAGCCATTGTCGTTTTGACATATTTTTTCCGTTAAAATTTAATGTTGGTAATTATACCCCCTTGTGCTAGTATTGCGCCAGAGAAAGGAGGGCTTATGTCGACCGACTCTACGCTTACATTAAATACACTTCATTCATTTCTAAATCCGCAACCACTGCTTATCTATACCGACAAAGACGGAAAACGATGGGTAGGGCTTCCGGAGACAATTACCCCCTGCGTCACCTTTGACAAGACATTTTGCGAAATCAAATCCATAACCTTCCAAATGGAGTGGATGTTCTACGTGATATCGGGAAAACCTCAAGCACAAGAGGTTCTCAACGATCAATCGTGGAATATAGTTCGCCAAAGTCTGCGATTTAAAACTCGTGCAGCTTTTGAAAAAATCTCCATAAAAGAGAGTACTGATGAAACTCTCATATTGTCCTGTAGTGAGAAGGGGCAATTGGAAATTACGATAAACCAGCATCTCATCGCACGTGCTTCTGTTCTCCTCGGCAAGTAACGGCCATACCAATGCCGTTTTTTTATTTACGAAACGATCACCACAAACTCCCCTTTTTGTTTTTCTGGAGTATCGGTCAATATTTTTTCTACCTCCTCTGCGCTTCCCTGTAAAACTTCTTCGTATATTTTAGTAATCTCACGAACAATAGTTACGGTCTTTGGAATTTTCTTCAAAGATTCGAGAGTCTTCATAATCCGGTGCGTTGATTCATAGAAAACAATAGTGCGTTCTGACTCGGCGATTTCTTTGAACAAAGTTTCTCGTCCTTTTTTGTGCGGGAAAAATCCTAGAAAAATAAACTCATGTGTCGGCACTCCAGCAATAGAAAGTGCAGCAGTGAGAGCAGATGGTCCGGGCACAGAAACAATTTTAAGATCAGGGTATGCACTACGCACCTGAGAGATGAGGAGACTTCCTGGATCTGAAATTCCTGGAGTTCCTGCGTCAGTGACAAGTGCAATAGTTTTTCCTTCATCAATCTTCTCCAAGATCAATTCGACTTTTGCCTCCCCGCTCTGTGCGTGGTAGCTCATCATATGTGTCGTGATAGCATGCTTTTCAAAAAGACGCTTTGTCACACGAGTGTCTTCGCACAGCACAAGATCAACCTCCTTGAGTATGCGAAGGGCGCGGAGAGTAATATCCTCAAGATTGCCGATGGGAGTAGCTATAACGTAAAAAGTAGACATACGGCTATAATATACTAGACTACTCATATGGCAAGCATTGTCTACGTAACGCGGGATATCGAACGAGCTTTGGGCAAAACCCCTGAAGGAGACTATTTTATTGTGGCAAACAAGACTCCGTATGCCGAGGAAATCAAAACTCAATTCCCCCACAATATTCTTCTCATTGATTCTCCGGAGACCCTCGACACTCTCGAACTTTTAGCTCATGCCGAGGTTGAATCTTTTATCGCAAAACTTTCAGCATCTATCCTTGTTTTTAAAAACACAAAAGCAATTGAAGCGCTCGCAGAAGAAAAAGGCTGGGATCTTTTAAACCCATCTTCAGAGCTCGCAGAAAAAGTAGAGAACAAAATCACTCAAGTTGAGTGGCTTGGTGAGCTTGCAGAACTTTTGCCTCCGCACCAGATTCTTTTAACAAAAAACATTACGTGGGAAAAATCTCCCTTCATTTTACAGTGGGCGCACAGTCATACAGGTGACGGCACACTCCTTATTCAAAATGAGAAAGATCTCGCGGCACTCCAAACAGCTTTTCCTGATCGCGAAGCTCGTGTGACTCAGTTTATAAAGGGACCGATGTTTACGGTCAATCTCGTGGTAACAGACAAGCCTCTCCTTATGGGCAACATTAGTTATCAGATCACCGGTATTCTTCCTTTTACCGAAAATCCTTTTTCAACCATTGGCAATGACTGGAGCCTCCCCCCAACCATCCTTACCCCAGAACACCTCGAAACAATCAAAAATATCGCAGAAAAAGTAGGACAGAAGATGCAAGCAGACGGATGGCGAGGACTTTTTGGTATCGATGTGATCCATGACGAGGAGCGTGATGCGCTTCACCTCATCGAGATCAATGCCAGACAGCCCGCCTCGACCACCTTCGAATCGCAGCTCCAAGAGAAAAACCGCGAGGCGGGCGTCCCTGGTCTTACCACATTTGAAGCTCATCTTCTTGCTCTCACTCGCACGACAACAATCATTCCTCTCATTGAGATCAACGACGGAGCGCAAATCGTCCAGAGAGTGACCGTGCGCACAAAAACAGCTCAAGCTTTTTCACACCCTTCATATACAACTATTACCTATCAAAATCCGAAGCTGAACGCAGACCTTCTACGCATACAGAGCGATCGGGGTATCATGGAAACACATATGAAATTTAATGCCAGAGGAAAAGAGGTGATAGAATTACTCGCATAATATATGAATACCAAAATCCTCTCCGACAAAGCCCTTGCCGTCATTGATAGTTATAAGAATTTCACCGTAGCAAACGCGACTTGCTCTATTCCCTATTTCAATAACGCTCGCACAGGACTGCGAGGTGCTCTCAAAGCAGAAATCGGTAAGGGAACGCCAAAAGATATTTATGATGAAGTCGAGCAGATCACCGTGACGAGCAAAATCGACACAAAAGATTTTACATCTGAGACTCTCAAGAAATTTTTGGTAGAAAAAAACCTTGGGATTGATTGCTCAGCTTTTGTTTATTACATCCTCAATGCCGAAAGCGAGGAAAGAAAGACAGGTGGCCTCGACCGACATCTCGTCTTCCCTTTTGCGGCAGGTTTTTTGGGAGGATTTAAAAGTAAAATGCGTCCGGTAGAAAATACTGACGTACGGACATTTGCCCATGAGAAAAACAGCCAGGTGGTAGAACTCAAAGATGTACAGATCGGAGATATTATCACCATGATCGGCAGTCCAAACCACATCCTCGTCATCTACCGGATCGAGTATCAAAATTTTGCTCCCACGACTCTCCACTATGTGCATGCGGTCGCATGGCCGACCGACGGACTCTATGGCCACGGCATACATGAAGGACAGATCGATATCGTAAATCCGCACGGAGGACTTCTCGCCCAAAGATGGATAGAACTCAATCGAACAGACGCCCAAAACCACACCTTTACCCGTGCTCAAAATTCCACCACAGAACTTCGCAGATTGAGGTTTTTATGATACTCTAGGTCCATGATAAGCATACTCGAAGGCACAGCTGATTTGGCTTATATATTGGGTTTTGCCTTACTTTCTTGTGTCGTAGCCTTCATTTGGTCCCCCTTCCTTATCCGCGCCCTCTATCGTCTCCGCATCATAAAAGGCGCCAAAGAAGAGCTCATAGGCATTGCCTCCCAGCAAGGAAAATCTGAAACTCCGGTCATGGGAGGTCTTTTGATTATTGTGACTGTAGGAGTGGTGACATATTTCCTCAATTGGTCTCGAAGCTACACCTGGGTACCTATCGCAGTTATGCTTCTTTCTGCAGCACTCGGAGGTATCGATGACCTCTTGAATGTTTTTGGATCGGAACGTCGCTCTCGCAAACTTTCTCAGATCTTCACCTTGATACGAGTACACAAAGACTTTGGCATGCGACTTTGGTATGCGGTCACTCTCCCCTGGTCGATGTTCAAGAGAACCTCAGTCTGGATTGGATCCCATACATCTCGAGGGGTTCATGTGCATGAAAAACTTTTACTGCAATTTATCGCGGGATCGATCACTGCATGGTGGATATATGAAAAACTAGGATCTGCATGGCACTACATCTATCTTCCCTTCGGATATGGCGACATTTTTGTCGGATGGCTCATCATTCCTATTGTTATTCTCATCGTGATGTTTACCGCAAACGCCGTAAACATCGCTGACGGTATGGATGGACTTGCTGGAGGCATGCTCCTTTCATCATTTAGTGCACTTACCCTTTTGAGCTGGCTCAATGGCTTTGGAGAGCTCGCCGTGCTGAACGCCACCGTCGTCGGTGCTCTTGTCGCCTACACCTATTTCAATATCAAACCCGCACGCTTCATGATGGGAGATGTGGGATCGCTCGGACTCGGTGCACTCTTTGCGGTGAATTGTATCGCGATCGGAGAGATCGGCTCAATATTTTTCCTTGGATTCTTGTTCTACATTGAAGCCTTCACAGTACTCATCCAGCTTGCCGGCAAATATATTCTCGGCCGACGAATCTTCCGCATGGCACCTATTCATCACCACTTTGAACTTCGCGGATGGACTGAGGAAAAAACTATCATGCGTTTCTGGATGATCCACTTTATCGTCGTCATCTTTGGTATTTGGCTTGCTCTCCACTAATATGGAATATTTACATTGGAAAGAAAAAATGGTCACTGACTTTTCGGAGTCTTCTCTTTCTGATTTGTACAACCAAGGTTTCGTCTTCACCCGTCGAGAGAAGGGCCTCATGCATCAGACTCGCAGCATCCGTATCGATCTTTCAAAATTTGAAATCACAAGCGAAAACCGACGGATACTTCGCAAAGGTGAGGAAATTATCATGACTCCTCAGACAATCCCTTACGCGAACTACTCATGGGAGATCGGAAAGCTCGCAAAAAATTTCTACGACACAAAAGCAAGTGGAGCTTTTTCTGCAAACAAGATCAAGGAAATACTTACTACAGAACACAATTTCAATACCCTTCTCGACTACTCGGGCCTCGGCTACTCTATCTGCTACCAAAATTCTTCGATGATCCATTACTCCTACCCTTTTTACGATCTCGAGAAAGCACCAAAAGAAATGGGGATGATCATGATGACAAAAGTAATTGTTGATGCACAGGAAAAAGGATTGAAGTACGTCTATCTCGGTTCCCTTCAGCGTCCGACAGATACATACAAACTACAACTCTCAGGGATCGAATGGTTTGACGGAGAAGTCTGGCAGAGTGATCTCGAAAAAGCTAAAATGATTTTACAGGAAATACCTCATGGAAACTAGCCAAAAACATATCCATATCATCGGTATCTGTGGCGTTGCTACCAGCGCCCTTGCTATTGCCTTTCATAAGAAGGGATGGAAAGTGACAGGAAGTGACAAAGGTTTCTTTCCTCCCGTTTCTACGGAACTCGAGAAACACGGCATCGCCTTTTATCCCGGCTGGCATCCAGAGAATATTGGTAAGCCAGATATTGCAGTCATCGGTACCGCATCAGGAACAAACAATCCCGAGACTGCATACGTAAAACAATATTTGATTCCCACATATTCTTTTGCCGAAGCGATCGGAAAGTTTTTTGTAAAGGAACACTCAATCGTCTGCTCAGGAACCTGGGGCAAGACTTCTTCTTCTGCCCTTCTTTCACATGTCCTTACAGAGGCAGGTATGGATCCAACCTACATGTTTGGCGGGGTTTCTCTTTCTCATGAAGCATCTGCAAAGCTTACCGACACTCCCTGGAGCGTATTTGAGGGAGATGAGTACAAGAGTTCGCCTATAGATACCACACCGAAGTTTTTCTACTACAAACCAACCCACCTTCTCCTCTCTGCAGTTTCTTGGGATCATGCAGACCTTTACCCCACTTCACAAAGCTATTTCGATACATTTAGAAAACTCGTAAGTAATGTCCCCTCCACAGGTCTCATTGTCGCAAACAAAGACAATGCAGGTGTACAAGAAACCATTGCGGGCGCATCTCGTGTCGTGCTCTACGGAAAAGCAAAAGAAAATGCCGGCGCTCAGTATACGTATGGCAATATCACTCAGTCAGAAACAGGTTTAAGTTTTACCATCCGCTACAACGAAATAGAGTACGCCATCCGTTCTCAAATGATCGGAGTCTTCCAAGCAGAAAATATTACTGGCTGTTTTGCTATGGCACATCAGATCGGTATTGCCCCAGAAAAAATTGTCGAGGCTATTGCCTCTTTCAAAGGTCTCAAGCGACGTCTCGAAAAAAGACTTGTTGGTGATATCACTATTTTTGATGACATTGCCCACTCTCCTGAAAAAGCAAAGTCTGTGCTCGAAAATCTTCGAAGTATTTACCGCGGAAAACTCATTGCTATTTTTGAACCGAACATCGGCGGACGAGAGCAAGCTTCAGCACACCTCTATGACAATGCCTTTCTAGGAGCTGACATAATTGTCATTCCCCGTCTTACAAAACTCAAGATCAGTGACAATGAAATCTCAAGACCCATGGAAGGCAACGAACTCGCAGAGACAATTAAAAAAACTCACCCTCACGTAGAGTATTTTGAGGAAGATGAGAAACTTGTTGCCTACCTCAAAGACACAGCAAAAAAAGGTGACGTCATTGCCTTCTTAGGATCTCACGGTTTCAGGGGAATGATCGAGGAAACTATTACTTCCCCTCGTCAACAATCTCAGTAGACACACTCTCCCCTTCAATATTTTTTACAAGTAAAGTGATTCCACAGTGATTACATTCGATGATCATTCCAGTCGTTATTTCCGGATATCGGGCAAGGTCAATACTATTTTTACATTCTGGGCAAATTGATTTCATGTATGCTAGTATACCAATATGATTACGAAAAATGAAGCTGTGCCTCACTTGGCTAAAGCTCTCGAGATGAAGTCCCTCTTTTTCAAACGTGAGGATTTACACCCCTACGGATCTCACAAAGGACGTTCGATCCCGGTCATGATCGACACATATCTCCTCCAGGGTATCAAATATTTTGCCATTACCGGCTCTGGGAATGCAGCACTTGCTGCAGCTCTCCATGTAGAAAAGCTCAATAAAGATCGGATCGGGGACGAAAAAATCAATCTCGATATTCTCGTAGGCCAAAAGATTTCTCCGAAAAAACTTGGGAAGCTCGACATGTTAAGAAATCAATATGTGCACGTGACTATGCATGACCGTCCTCTTCAGACTCTTTTTACAAAGATTCAAGACCCTCTCGTCCGAGCGCTGCGTCAATCAACCGACGACCTTTCTCTCCTGGGCTACGAAGCTCTTGGGAAAGAACTCCTCGACATCCCCGAACTCTCAGCTATTTTTATAGGGACATCTTCAGGCACCACAGCACAGGCATTGGCTGAATATTTTAAAAACAAAGGAGCAAAGATCGAGATGAATATTGTACAGACATCGTCCTGCCACCCCATGGTAGAGTCTCTCGAAAATGAAAATCCTCTCGAGGAAGTCTCTATTGCTGATGCAATCGTTGACCAAGGAGCGATACGAAAACCAAAACTACTTGAACTCATTGAAGAAAGTGGTGGAACCGGATGGATTGTCTCAAACGAGCAAATCAAAGTTGCTCAGGAAATTACAAAGAAAAATACTGATATTTCTATATCCACCAACAGCGCGCTTTCCGTAGCAGGGCTTATGCAGGCAGCATATACCGGGCGTGAGTGGAGAGGTGCTGTGGTATGCATGATCTGCGGGGATTAATTTTCTAACTTTTTTAAAGAGCCCGCACGGCTTTTACAAATCTCTCACCTCTTTCTTTTCTTGAGATATCCACTCCGACCGCTTCGAAGCCAGGACTTAGAAGTACGATGTCTCCTTTTCGAGCGCTGTCACGTGCTTTTTTTACCGCATCTTCAAGATGGATAGACTGGAGTACTTTTACATCAGGCAGGAGCATAAGACTCTCTCGCAATCCTAAAGTTCCACTTCCCGGCAAGAGAACGATCACAGCAACAAATTCTCCTGCAGAGCGTAGGAAGGTCTCATAGTCATGCCCTGTATATGCCCCACCAAAGATAAGGACGATATTCTTGTGGGTAGCAAGTGTGCGCAAAGCTGAGAGTGTGGCGTGAGGAGTGATGGAAGCAGTGTCGTTGTAATACTCGATATTTCCAACTTTTTTTACGAGCTCGATACGACCTTTCAACCCCAGGAAACTTGCGATAGTCTCGCGAACAAGCTCTGGAGAAACTTTAAAAAGCTCGCTGGTCTGAAGTGCGAGCGCTGCGTTCTCGAGAGCGTGTGTAGCTCGAATACCTGAGGTCCAATCTTTGGGCACAGAACTTTTACGTGTACGGAGAATCTTTGCCTTTGAAGCGAAGTCGGGTTCTGCTTTGACCGCATCCATGACCATGTCAGAGGCGACAATAAAGTTGTTGTACGTTTGGAATTCGAGGATACTCAATTCTCGCTTCACGTCTTTTGGATCAGTCGAGGGAATCCCTGTGACCACGGCTACGTAGGGACTGATACGCATAGCATGATAGTGTTCCATCATGTAGTCAGGAATACGTGCAAGGAGCACATCGCTCTTTTTGATTTTCTTCAAATGAGTCAGTGCGCCATTGCCCGAGTCCGGATCGATAAAAAAGAATCCCTGGTCCGGATAGTCTGCAAAAGACTTTTTGAGAATGGAATAAATAATATTTGAAACCGTGGTTTTTCCACACACTCCCATGACTCCGATGAGGGTGATTATTGGAGCAAGCTTGAAAAAAAGTGTTTCGGGATATTCTACTTGTATCCCCGCTCGGATTCGCTCCTTTAGAAAATGTGATTTCTTTGAAATCTCTGGGGAGAGGATAATGAGGTCCGCAGTTGCGAGTTCGTCTTTTGGAATCTGTCCAAAGGTAAATTTCTCAAGTCCAGCCTCTTTGAGCTTGGGCAAAAAACCCTTGAGCCGAGCATGGCTACGCAGGTCATAGAGGGCTACTTCAGCAGTGTGTTTTAGAAGGAATTTGATATCCGCCACCATCTCGCCATGCGGACCAAGCCCCACCACCGCCACCTTCTTTTCTTTAAAAAATTCTTTATACGTCACCGGTTTATTATACAGAAAGGATGGAAGTGCGAAAGATTGTGGAGGGGCAAAAAAAGGGGTGTAAAAAGTATCTATATAAAAGAAACACCGGCAAGCTTTGTGATAGCCTACCGGTTGTTTTTGAATGGAACAAAGAACGATTATTCTGAGAACGCAATACCGGCATCAAATGCACGTTCCAGATCGCCGAAGCGATACACTCTCTCGTGTGCCTCTAAAGCAGCAGCGAGCTGATCTTTAGGAACATGATAACGTTCTTGCCAGGAACGAAGATGTGGAATACTGAACGCTGAGGTGAGGCAAGATTTGATCATGGTCATGGTGAGTCGTGTGGGTTTGACGGTGTGGGAATGGCTGCCATTGAGTATTTGCATCCGCCCCTTTTCATCAAAGAACCACGTTTTCTGACCAGGACAATTCCCGTATCCTTGCAAGATTTTCCATGAGAGGCTTTTCCTCTGTGATTGCGGCGTTTCAGAGAAACGAAGCATCGCACAGAGATCCTCGAATCCATGGCGCATTGGGGACTTCAACCACGCATGCTTTGCCACGTAGGTTTGATGCGTCTGAATGGACACATTGCCTGCGGAATTTTTAACCACAGTGATGTGCGCACCGAGATATCGGAGCACCTTGTGAGCCTGGCGAAAGTCACTCGTAACCATCGCCGCCCACAGAGTCCCCTGTGATCCAGATCGTGCGACCGGGATCCGAAACCAGATGTTGTTATCCGACTTCAGCATCTCAGCTTTCATCTCACGTTCGTAATCCAGGAAATAAGCCTGGTCTTTGTAGAGAAGCTGGAGAAAGTACACAATCTGCCCAGCAACATCTTCTGCTTTTTCCTCTGGAGTCTGCTTTTCGCTTTTCCTCCAAAGGGACTGGTAGATGTGTTGAATCCCCAAGAGTTCCTTGCCCTTGGGAGACTCGCAGGTCGTGCGGAGATCAATCATCATTCGCTCCCGAGCCGTTTCATCCGAGAAGAAGTCTGATTTCGCAACCAAACTCTCGACGAATTGCAAAAAAGGAATTTCTCCCTTTTCTTCTTTCAGACCACCGTGCAGCTTGTGCACAACCGTCTGGAAGATATCAAACGCCCAATAAAAGAGCTGGAGTTCGTTGCTCTCTCGCTCTTTCTGATGATCTTTCTTGGTTTGTCCCGAAGCGGGCTCAGTCGAGTAGATGTCATGCCGCGCAACTTTCATTATCGTGGCAAGATGGGACAATGCACAGCCAGCTTTGTTGTCATACTTATTTACCTCGTCAACAACATTCGCCACTGCAGAGTCTTTGACCTGAAGGAACTCAAGCATGAGCTTGGCCGAGCTTGAATTTTCAAGCCGTGCGGCACGCCCATTACGATGCTCATTGAAGCGGCTATCGCCGACCCCAAGACACAACGTATGCTCGCGGATCCACTGTGCCTCGGTTTTGTCCGGAACGTCAGTGGTGAGGAGAACTTTTGAGTTGAGAATTCCAGGGAAACGTTTCTCACCCAAAGCCAGCGCCTGAAAAAAGGCTGCAAGCTCATCGAGGTGAAGGTGCAAATTCACCTTGTTCACCTTAAATGAGTTGGTTGGTTTTTTCGTGACTGTCTTTTTTTTGTTTTTTACAGCTTTCAATCTGTGACCTTTCGTTTGTGGCTTTCGCCGAGTTTTTGGTTGATTTATTCTCTAAATTTCACGTAATGTCAAAGGACACCACCTGACACCATTATACCATACATCTATATATATTGCAAGTCTTCCTACCCCCCTTTTTCTATGAGCCCTTTTACCTTTACAAGCTCCTGAAAAAGCGCCTGGAGTTTCAAAGAATCCTCTTCTCCGCTCGCATTTTCAAAGCTTACAAATACCGACAACTTTTTGAGGAAGAGCATGTGCAAGTCATGAAAATATTGAGAGAGCACCTCGATTGTATCTTCTGATGTCCTACCTCCATCGCGTATGGTATAGAGCGCAGAAGGCCTCTCAACACCTTCAAAATACATCGGGTCGTCTGCAATGATTCCTTCAAGTGCTGGTGATGTGGTGGTGTAATATTTCATAGATTAATACTTTGCATTAATACTTGTATATCCGTTTTTGGTAATGATGACATGGTCCAAAACATTGATCCCGAGAATCTTCCCTGCCTGTACAAGCTGTTCTGTAATCTCGATATCCTGCGCACTCGGAGTCGCCACTCCCGAAGGATGATTGTGAGCGAGGATGACCGCTGCGGCACTGTACTCGATGGCAGGACGAAAGACTTCTCGAGGGTGCACTATGTTGGTATTGATAGTACCGATCGAGATCACTTCATCATGGATAATGCGGTTATGGCTATTCAAATAAATTCCTCGTAGATGCTCTTTTGGAAGACTCTGCATGTCACGAAGATGATCATATACGTCCTGTGCTGTACGGATCACCGTGAAGCCTGATCCATTCTTTTCGTAGAACCTTCGTCCGATCTCTCCGCATGCGATCACCTGACAGGCCTTACCTATCGGAATACCCAGATCTTCCGAAAGCTTTTTGGGATCCTTTTCAGCGATGATACTTTTCTCTCCATACCCGCGGATGATTCTCGAAGACATCTCCATGACATCTTCGTGCTGATTGCCGGTGTTTAAAATAATCGCAAGCAACTCAGGTAAAGAAAGCGCTCCCGGACCAGACTCGACGAGCTTTTCCCGGGGCTTACTCTCAGGAGGAAGGTCGCGCACTTTTAGGACGTATTCTTTGGGTCCCCCATCGAGGAAAAGGTTTGTCTCACGCAGGGAGTATATTGTATTTTTATTTTTTACGGTCATGGGGTAAGTATACCCATATGCAAAATACTCCCGCAAGGGAGTATTTCACAAAAAATTCATAAAGATTTTATCTCGTCTGTGGTCTAATTTGTTGCTGTTTTTACTCCAGAAAGAGGACTTCCAGCGTAGAGCTCTTCAAATTTCTTAAGAGAGCTTGTGTAAGTATCCCCAGAACCTTCTACAAGAAGAACTGAATCTTTTCCAGCCACAAACTGTGAGGCGAGTGTTGTGATCTCGAGGAGACCAACCTTCTCAACCTTTACTCCATAGACGCCATATGCAAGGCGGAGTTCTCGCTGATCTTCACCTTTTACACATGACACGAGAATTGGCATAGATGGTCGGAATGTAGAGATTTCTCGGGCAAAACATGCATCCTCGATTGGAAGAAGGATTGCCTTTGCTCCAGCATCCTGTGCCTTGAGGGCAATTGCATGCGCAGCCTTTGTACGTGCGCTCTGGCTTGCAGGGTTTGTAGGGCAATGGATAAGTTCTTGCTTCTTGCTCTCTGTGTAGGCCATAACACGTCCCATGAGCATTGTAGCCTCGAGAGGATAGTCTCCGTAGGCAGTCTCTCCACTCATAGATACTGCGTCTGTACCGTCGAGTACGGCGTTTGCAATATCAGTAACCTCAGCTCGTGTAGGACGAGGATTTTTGATCATACTTTCCAAAACCTGTGTTGCGACGATGCAATACTTTCCGTGTCGAAGCGCAGCGTCCACCATTTTCTTTTGCATGTAAGGGAGTTCTTCCAAAGGTACTTCAGCGCCGAGATCTCCTCGAGCAACCATGAGTCCATCACAGTTTTCCAAGATTTCTTCTGTATGATCAAAACCTTCTCGGTTTTCAATCTTTGCAATTATCTTGCCCTTGTACTCAGGATACTCTGCAGTGATTTTCTTGATCTCAAAGATATCTTCCTTTGTTCGCACAAAAGAGTGGATGATGAAATCAACATTGTTCTTTGCGCAGAAATGGATGAAACTTGTATCCTTTTCTGAAAGAGCAGGAAGCATGATGTGGACATTCGGGATGTTCAAGCTTTTCTTGTTCTTGATCACTCCTCCATTCTTTACAACAGCTCGGATTCCCTTCTCGAGTTTTTCTTCTACGACAGTCTCAATATTGGCATCATCATAGAGAACGCTTGCTCCTACAGGAACTTCGTTGTGGAAATTTGCGTAGGTCACGTGAACTACGTTTGGTCCTGTATATGACTTGTCGCCAGTGAAAATCAATGAGTCTCCAACTTTTACAGGAATAGGTTCAGTAATATCACACGTTCGGATCTCAGGACCCTTTGTGTCGATCATGATAGGAATCTCCACAGTGATTGCTCGGATCTTGTTGATAACTTCGATAGTTTCAGCTTCACCCTGGTGTGCAGTGTTGAGCCACGCTACGTCAGCACCTGCGTCAAAGAGAGCTTTGAGGAAAGCTGGATCTGCGCGGTTGTCTGCGATTTTTGCTAATATTTTTGTTTTTTTACGATTTTGCATAGGGAACCATCATACCTCAAAGAGGCAAATAAATCAAAATGATTGTAATTATCTAATAACTGCTGAATCAGGCTTTATTGGAGCATACTTGTCTGGATCGATAGTTCGGTCAAAACATGTAGTTTCGGCCGCGTGCTGCCAGTTCTCATCACCGCTAATACCTGGATACCCGATAGACGTGTCGTACATCGGCATAGGGTAGCCAATTCCTCCTCCTCGTCCGTAGAATTCGCCTCTTCCCTTTGTATCGAGTGACTCACGGGCAAAGTCTGCACACAAACTGAAGGTCAATGGGCCTTTTATACTGTATCCGTATGCAACCTGCTTTTCAGGATCAAGAGGAATAACTGCTCCAGAGAGAGGATCTTTCAAGTCATCAAGAGTTGCAGGAAGCTTCTCCTTTGTCTGCCAATAGTTTATGATCTGCCACTGAATATTTTGAAGATCAGCAACTCGCTGTGAGTCAAAGCGCATATCTCGCTGTTTCTGAGGAGATCCGACAGTGATAAATCCAGCAACGATAGCTGCGAGAACAAGTACGATTCCAAACCATGGGATCACTGCGAGGGCGAGTTTTGATTTCTTAAACTGAGTGTAGAGGCTGAAGAAATAGTATTTGCCGACAGCTCCTCCTACGACGAGCACTGCTACTACTTTCCATACAAAACGAGCACTGATTTCTCCATTGAGGTATACGTTGATAAGAGCAATAAGATCTCCGCCGATAAGAACCGCGGTCAAAAAGAGGGTCAAATAAATTCTCCACTTTCGAATCAAGAGATTGCCCTTTTCAGGCATCTTTGTGATGTCGCGATTGATAAGGTATTCCAAAACATAGAGAGTTGGAACGAGGATGACGAGCAATGAAATAGGCCAAGCTACAGCGTTTGCATAGAAATATCCTGCAAGCTGGTCTGGGAAATGATAATTGATAACACTGAACAAAAGGTTAATAAGGGCGCCTGCTGACACGTAGAGTGCCAAAGTAGCGCTGAGGTGAAGGAAAAAGTCCTTCGGTGTTGTTTTTGTTGTTTCATTCATAATATGGCTATTATACCATATTTTCGTTGTGCGCGTGCCAGGATTCGAACCTGGGACCCCACCAGTATCAGTGGTGTGCTCTACCAACTGAGCTACACGCGCATATCAAACAGTGGTTAGAAATATAGCAGAAACAACGTAGAAAGGCAAAAAAATAAGCGCCGTACCCCCGATGGGTATGACGCTTGAGACGAATGCTTATTTGAACATCCACAGGAAGAGATTGCCCACGATGGGGCCAACTGCAATGATGTAGATGGCCACAAGCGAAACCTTTGCCCACATGGGAGTGTGGTCAATGCGAGTACGCACCTCACGCCGGAGTCCGAGGCAGATCAGTTTCCACCCCCTGATGACTGGGTGCATATTCAGGGAGAGTAACGTTCGTTCCAGCCAAGGCATCGCATGATCGACGAAATAGCCATCATTATGAACCGAAATGCTTTTTGTTTTCATGGTTTGTGCTTTCATCAAATACCATATCACTGTAAAAGGTTTGCGTCAATATAATGTAAAACCCACTGCACACGAATTGTGCAGTGGGGCCTTAGTTTTATTTTATTTCAAGTCAGAGCTTGAAAAACTTGTGACCTTTGATGACGACCACAGGTTTTTTGCCGATTGCCCAATAAGGGTTGGTCTTTAACGTGCAGTAGTGGTTAGCATAGCCGATCTTTGATCGATCGAGTGTCCAACCTTTCTTCACGACCTCCCTTGCAATGAGCAGTGCAGTCTGTCGGGTACGAGGGGTACTTCCCTCCATCATTTCCCGCTCAAACTGCGCCAAACTTTTCCCATTCCAACACGAGAAGTGGGAAGGCATGCGGCACACACGTGCAGCCGACCTTTTCCATTTCGATTCGACCACCCGTTGCTGTATTACGAGAGCTACGGCTTTCATACCGTTTGAGCCCTCACCTTGAGCTTCGCCAAGGAGCGTGAGCATGACGATCTTTTCGTCCAGGCTCATCAGTGGTGTGTAGGAACTTGTAGCGTACAGAGAAACGCTACCCAGAACTAACCATATACTAACAATGAACTTGTACATATTTTCCTTTCTGCCGGTTTTTAAGGCCGACTAATCGTTGTTTTTGTACGCTATATATATTAGCATATACTAGCTCTGTTGTCAAGTATATTGTGTAATGAAATATGGGATTTGACCAACAAAAAACTACCCTTTCGGGTAGCCTTTTGTTACGTAACTGTTCTTTATTTTGTTCCGTTCATCCGATGAGATGCGCTTAAGCTGCACCCCATCTATGTCCTTTCTCTCGCGGACTGAGTGTTCACTTTTAAGATGTAGAACAATAATCTTTGGTTTGCTGATAAATCAACAAACAATCGACTCGGTAAGATAATGATCTAAAAGATCAAAATCGTAGATTCAATTTGAAATAATCCACGAGCAGCTTCCGCTACCCGTGCCTTGTTACGACTTACTCCCTGTCATTGAGCTTACCTTAGGCCGCGACAAGCGCAGACTTCGGGTATTCCCAACTCCCTTGAGTTGACGGGCGGTGAGTACAAGACT
>JAZKJN010000012.1:582-1994 GCA_040384285.1 Patescibacteria group bacterium | reverse complement strand
TTCGGTCATAACCCTATTTTATCATATTTATAAATTCCTTATGGTCTAATTAACAATCCATTGACTGCTTTCAGAATCAGTGTAATGTGTTGATAGCCACAATTGCCTAAAGGAACCCCTCAATCCGAACACTCACATTTAAACACTCAAATCAAAAAGAAGCACGTCAGTGCTTCTTTTTGCGTCTACTCTCGTCAATCATCTCTTGCGGTGTCCTGTACCCCAAGCATTTCATCGGTCGTCGATTAAGCTTCTCTTCAAGAGAGGTAATGAAGAAAGTGTTGAGCTTTGAAAGATCGGTTCTTTTCGGTATATCTTTACGAATATATTTGTTCACGTTCTCAACGGTACCTTTCTCCCAGGAGTGATATGGGTGGCAGAAATATATCTTCACCCGCAGAAGACTTGCGAGATCTTTGTGTCTTCTAAACAAAATATCATTGTCGAGAGTCAGGCTTTTCATTTCAGAAAATCGCTTTTGAATCCGAACACAGGCATCGTGTACTGCAGGAATGTTGACCTTCACTATGAGTTCAAGGAAAGTGATTCTGGTCTTGCGATCGACGAGCACGAGGAGCACACCTCTTCCTCCTTTTCCCGATATCACAAAATCTCCTTCCATATCCCCGATACGTTGCCTTGTATTGATATATTCTGGCCTTTTGTCGATGAACACTCGATCTTGGAGCGAGGGATGAATGACGATCCTCCGCCTTCTTCTCCTCTGTCTCTTTTTCTTTCGATACGCTTCGATCTTTCTTCCATAGATGCTTCCAATATATCGGTAGATACTGTTTTTTGATATTCCTACACGTTTCTTTTCTAATCGTAGTCTGCCTGCGATCGCTTCAGGTGAGATATCGTCGTAGAGTCCCGTATCAACAAACTTTTTCGTCTCGATGTTGTCTACGATGTGCATGCCCTGATATTTACTGTCCGCCCTTCTGACATATGATTTGTGATGGGCTTTTTCTGGATCATATCTTCCATGCACCTTGTTTCGATTGAGCTCATCTGAAATGGTGGAGAGACTTCGGTTTAGAGCCCTCCCGATATCTCGCAGGGAATATCCTTTGTCTTTCAATATCGCAATTTCATTCCTTTCACTTTTAGAAATGTGCGAGAAATTTTTCTTTTTTTCATAGAGACATCATATCAAGTGTTCGGATTCAAATGGGAAGTTGGGAACCCAACCACATTACAGAAAATGACCATGAAAACGTTCCTTCGAATCGCCTATGCGGCGTTAATCATCGTGCTGCTGGTATCATGCCAGACAGCGAACCAGACAGCCATACCCATGGGTCCTTGCGGCCCCAATTGTGCCCCCACCAGGGCCCAGCTGTTGGCTCATCAGTCGATCCAGCAGTCGCAAAGTTTCTCGCTCCCAATCAACATCACCTTTATTGGTG
>JAZKJN010000012.1:0-572 GCA_040384285.1 Patescibacteria group bacterium | reverse complement strand
ACTTTAACCAAAAAGGAGATCTTTGTCATGGAACAACTGAAGGCGTTTGCTGTTTCAGCGCCCTATTGGCCACGTCGCACCGCGACTGGCACAAGGGCACTCAGCAGCAGAGTGCCCTTCTCTCTTCAAAATGCTTGTCGCTTAGCGGCAGGTATGGCTTCATCCCGTCAAGGAGTGTGGGGTGAATCCAACTGGAGAGACAAAGAGGCTCTGAATGCGACAGTCGTCATGTACGACTACGCCGATGACCTCTTTGACCTTGAGCGCAAACTCAGGGAAGTAAGACCGAATCTTTTGCTTATCGGCGCGATGACGCTGGCTCTTCCGGGAGCTGTCGAAATTGCTCGAATGGCAAAAGAACTGCTCGGGGATGACGTTACGGTTGTCTTGGGTGGTAAGCATACAAGCGAAACCATTTATCGAGAGCACTCTCACGTTCGCAATAATCCTGGTTCGCCATTACGTCTTATGAGTGAGGGAAAGATTCCTCATAACTTTGATGTCGTGGTATCAGGTGATGGCGAGTACGTGGTGGTTAAACTCGGTGAACTGGTCGCAAAGTATGCAACGGC
>JAZKJN010000011.1:0-19787 GCA_040384285.1 Patescibacteria group bacterium | reverse complement strand
CCGTCATGTCGACCGATTACCTCCCCTTTTTCATTGACCACATCTCCCTCTTTCGCATCGATATAGTGGGACAAAAATTCTTTTACATCGATCTTGCCGATAAAGCAAAGACCTTGGCTATCCTTTTTTTCTGCATTCGGTAGATCAAACCTCTTTGCGAGTTTGCGTACTTCCGGCTTCTCAATATTTCCTACAGGGAACAAAGTCTTTGATAATTGCTCTTTCGTCAAAGTCCACAGAAAATATGATTGATCTTTGTTTTTGTCATCACCTGCTACAAGTTTCCCATCAATCACTTGCGCATAGTGTCCTGTCGCCACAAAGTCAGCGCCCTCTGCAATTGCCCATTTGAAAAATCCTCCGAACTTTACATATCGATTACACATGACATCTGGATTAGGAGTTCGTCCCGCACGATATTCTCGCACCATATAGTCCACTACCTCTTCTTTATATTCTTTTTCGAGATCAAGGGTTACAAAAGGAATGCCAATCTTTGCTGCCACTCGCATAGCGTCCAGCCGATCCTCTTTCCATGTACAAGTGATCCAGTCAGGTTGCCAGACCTTTATAAAGACACCTGTTACATCGTAACCGGCTTCCTTGAGCAGGCACGCGGAAACAGAGCTGTCCACGCCACCAGACATTCCGATATATACTTTTTTACCGAGTTCCTTGCCTTGACTTTTCATTTTTCAAATGGTATCAAATATAGCAGATAACTACAACACCTATGACCAAACTTAAAATTCTTTTGGTAGATGACGATCGCCGGCAATTGGAAGACTGGGGTGAACTCCTCCATTCCAACAAACACGAGGTTGTGTTTGCGCATGATGGAGTCGAAGCCGTTAAAAAATATGACTCCAGCATCGATTTTGTACTCACCGACTATCAGATGCCTGACAAGGGTGGCATCGAGGTGCTCTGCGAAATCAAAGAAATTAATCCTGATGCAAGAATCTGGATCCACACCCAAATGAAAGGCGACAGTTTCGGCCATAAGAAAGATGAAGCCCTCATGCTCGGCGCGGAAAAATTTCTCCATAAAAATGAAACGGCTTCGGCGCTTGTTGCAGCCGGCATCATTCGCTAACCACGACCAGAAATGAGTCGTTTTTTATTGCCCAAAATCCCCTACCTCAAATACGTGTTTTTGTTTTCTATATGTTCGTCAAACGTGACCGCATACCGCATCTCTCCATCCTTGCCAGTAAGGTAATACACGTAGTTAGTCTTTGTGGGATTGATCGTGTCAGCAATAGCTTTTAAGCCTGGATTTGAAATAGGAGCAACCGGAAGGCCTTTGTAGAGGTATGTGTTATAGGGCGAATCAATTTTCAAATCATTGAGAGTAAATCCTCCACGCTTTCCGGTGACATAGTAGAATGGAGCATCTACCTGGAGCTTCATACCGTCTTCAAGACGATCCCAGAGTATCCCTGCAATAATCCTGCGTGACTCATCGGGGTACGCCTCCTTTTCCACAATCGACGCCATGATAACAATATCTTTCAGAGATTTTCCTGACTTTTGAATATCCTCTTCGAGCGGAGCAATCCTTTCATTGAAAGTTGCACGCATCTTTTTAATAATTTCTTCAGGTGTCACGTTTGAGAGAAAGTAGTAGGTGTCAGGGAAAAGATATCCTTCATACTTATACGCGAGAGAAACGAAGCGTGCGGCATTAAAATGAGGAAGCTCTGTGAGGTAGATATATGCCATATCGTATACATTCGTACCCTCAGGAATGGTGATGCGGATCTTCGGCAGATTTTGATGGCCATGCACCAGACGATACGCCACTACCCAGACATTTTCAGGAGTAGAGAAACGATAATCCCCCGCCCACACACCTCGACCCTTAGAGTAGAGCGTGGAAGCAACCTTGAACAGAAATTGCGAGGAGATGATGTGTTCGTCAAAAAGCTCCTGTCCAATAGAAGAAATTGAGGAGTCTCGGCCGACATGGATATCGACAGGTTCTTTTGGAAAATCTTTCGGTACTCGCCCGAGCCACACAACCACAGCAAAAACAACGAACGCACATGCAAGTGATGCCCACACATATTTTCTAAGGTTGCGTAAAGTTCGTATTCTCATATTTAAATAGGGATATTTGCAGGGGCCTGACCCTTCTTTGAAGGAACACGATCGAGTGTAGGAGTTGTTGCCACTTGTCCTGGAAAATGAAAGATTGTGGCAAGTTCCTCGGTATTCAAAATAAGAGGCTTTGTGTCATTCCATGGCGGATCAAAATACGAACGACGCTTAAAAGCATCGAGTGCCCATGTAGAGTATTTTGCCCTGCGATATCCCTTGAAATCTTCCCATGGCACACCCTTGAGCTGAGCGATCCACATATCTCCATTCGGCTTAAAGCCGTTCAGGTTCTCAGTATTAAATTGCTTGAAGCTTGAGAGGATTCCTCCAACTCCAAATTGAGTTTGGAAGGTATCGAGCGGAGAAATATAGAGACCCCTGATACCCACATCAAAGGCAGGTTTTGAAATACTACGCTCGATAGCGGCAATAACATCCTTTTCGCCCTCGTTGAGAGAGGGTGGTGTGATACGATCGCTCTCCTTACTTTTACTTCCTGCGACCTTGGTTTTTGGATCACGCACCATAAGCTTATCGACAAGTTCCTTTGCCTCATCTTTCCAAAGATCAGTTTTGCCAAAAAAAGTTCCTGGCTTATCCTGATCGTTTTTGTGTGCACGAATAATATATTGAATCCACACCTGCTGGTTTGGTCCCACACTTCCCAAAAACTCTATCATCGGCGTCAAAGGATCTATTTTGTATTCCTCTTTTGGATCCTTATCAAGCCCGTAATCAATATAGGTCTTTATTGGATATGGATCAGGTTTTGTAAGACTAAATTCTGCGGCCCACATCTTTGAAACCTTTGGATCAAAATTCACGGGACGAGTATAGTCCTCGACTTCATTGATCTCGATACCGGGATACTGGGAATAGAGAGCACCGGTAACTCCACCTTTGCGACGATCTTCTGTTCGGATAAAAAACTTCACTCTTCCTTCGATAGAAACAATTTCTAGGGAATAGATCGGGCGTCTTTCCCCAGATTTCCAAAATGCTCCAAAAGAACTTCCATCTGCAGTGTTGTTGATGGCATTCAAAAATACCTCCATGGAAAGCGGTGATTTGAAAACATCTTTCGGCAATCGGATCTCGAGCAATGTATGCTTGGTCTCAAAAAGAAACTTTGAACGCATATAGTTCTTCCACAGAGGCCAGAAAACCATATAAAGGATGAAGCAGAGGACGAGAGGTGCAATAGAGATGACTACCTCGATAACATCCGCTGACATTTGTGACGGAAAGATCTTTTGCCAGTCTGTAATAATGTCGCCGAAACGGATCATGTTGCCTCATATTATACCCCACACCTCGGCAATAAGAAAATCCCCTTTCGGGGACTTTCTTTTTCTTTATGCTGCTACCTTTGTATCAGTGAGATGATATCGTCCTTCCTTGTCCTTTTTGAAAAACTTCTGATTCTGGAGATTCACCATGATGGTGTTCTCCTTTACATATCGTTCTTTCAAAACTTTCTCGATGATTTCATCTTTTGTGAGAGGTCCGTTCTTTTCAAGAATCTTCTTGATAACGTCCTTTACCACTCCCGACATATATCCCCATTCCTTGAGAGCGTAGAGTCCTCGTCCTACGAGAACAAAACGTGGATCCTTGATAAGTTCGTTGTGAGTTGTAGCAACGTGAGCTTTCTTTTTAAAAACCTGAGTGATCTGCTTTGCAACTTCTCGGAAGTGGATAGGAGATCCGTGCTTTCGGATCACAAGGAAGGCATAGTCTCGCATTCCCTTTGTTTTAATATTTGAAGAATTTGATGCACCCCATTCACCGATAGCGTTTTTGCCGATAGCTTTTGAAATAGAGAGCCATCGTCGGATGATCTCCTGATTCTTGTACTTTTCAGACACATTTTCGAGATGTCCGAGAAACTTCTGGACGATTTCTGATTCAGGAAGAATATCTTCATCAGAAAGGCCGACATAGAGCTTTCGGAGAGAATCCTCAACCTGCTTTGCAAGTTCGTCGTTGACATGCCATCGATGCTTGAATTCATCATCTTCCTTTCGCTTCTTGAAACCGTCGCCGATAACGAGAATAAAGTGGATATGGTTCTGGAGAGAAACATCTTTTGAGTGAGAGCCGAGAAAATCTTCCTCAACTACGATACCTCCGAGTGTGTGGAGTGATCCTTCGAGTTCTGCAAAAGCAGTTTTCTCAGTTTTGTATGCATCTGACTTTCGGATATTTGCGAGGGCGTAGTTTTCGATCTGGCGGACACGTTCACGGGTAATACCATAGAGCTTTCCAATAGCATCAAGTGTCATTTTCTCAGTTGTAGTACCGAGTCCGTATCGCTTAACAAGCACTTCACGAGCACGATCTGGAAGGACCGCAAGAAGGCGCTTTGTTGTCTGTTTTGGTTTGAATTGTACAGATGCCATATATGTTTTTATTGAAGTGAATTAATACTACATTACCCCGCAAACTCTGTCAATAGAACCCCTAAAATCCCCCTAAATCAGCACTATATTGACCACTCTTCCCTTCACCACGATTACTTTTGCTATATTCTTACCCTCGATCCACTTACCTACCTCAGGAAGCTTTTTGGCCAATTCCTCGAGCTCCTTGTCCCCTGTACCTGGCGGAGCTTCAAAGGTAGCGCGCATCTTGCCATTTATCTGCACCACAATTTTTCCCGAACCTTCGACGACACGCTTTTCATCAAAGATTGGCCATGGAGCGAGGTGGATTGATTTCTTGTTTTTAAGAAGTGACCAGAGTTCATCTGCCACGTGCGGAGCAAAAGGTGCGACGAGTCCCAAAAGGATTTCATAATTTTCTTTTGAAATAGTTGTTTCTTTTTCGAGATCATTGACGGCGATCATAAGTGCACTGATAGCCGTGTTAAATCTCATTTCTTCAATATCTGTAGAAACTTTTTTGATCGTTTTCTGCATCAAAGAATCAATCTGTGTATTTTGACTCTCTCCTACCTTTGTATGAAGTGCCCAGATACGCTCGATGAAGCGGCGTGAGCCAGCGATAGTGTTTGTATCCCAAGCGATTGCCTGATCAAAAGGTCCCATAAACATTTCGTGTACACGCAAAGTGTCTGCACCGACGACTTTTATCAGTTCGTCAGGATTTACAACATTACCTTTTGACTTGGACATCTTTTCTCCACCCTCAGCCAAGATCAGTCCGTGAGATGTGCGCTTTTGATAAGGTTCGTTTGTAGGGACAAGACCTTGATCATAGAGGAACTTGTGCCAGAAACGAGAATAGAGAAGATGGAGAGTGGTGTGTTCCATTCCTCCGTTGTACCAGTCAACAGGAGTCCAGTATTTTAAATTTTTTATAGATGCAAATTCTTTTTTGTTTTTTGAGTCAGCGTAACGGAGGTAGTACCACGATGAACCCGCCCAGTTTGGCATGGTGTCAGTTTCGCGTTTCGCTTTTCCCTTACATTGCGGACACTTTGTATTTACCCATTTCTCAATCGCAGCCAAAGGCGATTCACCCGTCTCTGTGGGTTTGTAGTTTTTAACTTTTGGTAATTGAATCGGCAATTCTTTTTCAGGAACAGGAACCACGCCACATTGCTCACAATGCACCACGGGTATCGGCTCACCCCAATATCGCTGACGAGAGAACACCCAGTCGCGAAGCTTAAACTTTGTAACCCATGTCCCTCCGACAGATTCAGTAATTTCCTTTTTGACTTCTGTGGAATTTTTTCCATTAAATTTTCCTGAGTTTACAAGTATTCCTTCGCCTGTAAAACACGGTCCTTTTTTAAAGAATTTCCACGCAAGCTGTATATCCTCCCTGTTCATTGCTTTTTCCACTTCGCCCTCGGAAAGCCAGACCACTTCATGAAGCTTTTTTTCATCCTCCGACATCTCATCACGCTCACCGTCAGCAAGCTCGAAATATGCCACCTTAAAGTGCGCAGAGCGATTGACTGCTTTTACTTGATGGAAAAACTGAGAGTGGAGCACGCCGACATCTCTTACAAAACGAGCGTTTTTATATCCGGACTCTTCATGTATCTCTCGCGTCCCTGCGATAGCCGGTGTCTCACCACCCTCTAAACCTCCTACAATAAATCCTTTCCAGCCGTTTGCTCTATAAAATGACATGAGGTATTTCTCTTCTGACCAATGCCTTACGATACAAACCGCAGCATCACGCTCTACAAAAGGAAGCCCAGGCTTTACTGCATCGGGACCCTCTGAAAGAGTCGAGAGGGACTCGACAACATGCTTTACGGGCAATCCGTATTTCTTTGCAAAGGCAGCATCACGTTCATCATGTGCAGGCACCGCCATTACGGCTCCGGTACCATAGTGAGCGAGTACGTAGTCAGCGACATAAACAGGAATTTCTTCTCCCGTCCCAGGACTTATCGCCCTGACTCCTTTGAGCTCTACTCCAGTTTTTTCTTTGTCTGCTGAGGTGCGCTCGATATCTGTTTTACTTTTTACATCCTGAATATACTGAGCTACTTCTATAGTATTTTCTGCCTGAGCGACGAGCTCCTGGGCATAGAGTGATTCTGGAGCAAGAACAATATATGTCGCTCCAAAGATCGTATCGGGACGGGTCGTAAATATTTTTACGACCGTATCATTTCCAACAATCTTAAAATTGATTTCGGCCCCCTCGCTTTTTCCGATCCAGTTTCTTTGTTGAGTTTTGACACGTGGAAGATAGTCGACAAGATCAAGATCTTTATCGAGTCGATCTGCATACTGTGTGATGGCGAGCATCCACTGCTCTTTTTCTTTCTTCTCAACTTTTGTTCCGCATCGCTCGCAACATCCGTCGATCACCTCCTCGTTTGCAAGACCGATCAGATCTTTCGGACACCAATTGATCTCCATCTTCTTTTTGTATGCGAGACCTTTTTTGAGCATCTGCAAGAAAATCCACTGCGTCCATTTGTAATATTTTGGATCAGTTGTATTTATTTCTCGTGACCAATCAAAAGAGAATCCGAGAGACTTGAGCTGTCGTCGGAAGGTATCAGTATTTTTCTTTGTTACAATCTCAGGCTGTATCCCTGTCTTTATTGCAAAGTTCTCAGTCGGCAATCCAAATGCATCCCAGCCAATGGGATACAAAACTTCAAATCCTTCTCGTCTACGCTTTCGAGCCACCACGTCCATAGCCGTGTTGCTTCTGATGTGACCGACGTGGAGGCCGTCTCCCGATGGATATGGGAATTCTATGAGTGCATAAAATTTCTTTTTTGTAGAATCTTCGCGTGCATGATTGAGTTTTTTTACTTCCCAGTGTTTCTGCCACTTCGGCTCAATCTTTGAGTGATCGTATCGATTCATAGTTAAAAGGTATCATACAATAAAAATTGGTTTTAGAAAAGAAAAAGCCCCGGCGATGAAGACGGGGCTTGAAGAGTTGAGACTCATTCAGGGAACAAAGAACCGGCGGATCACATGGAAACCGTAATAATATGCGAGCCAGCCTGAGCCACATAATCCCAGAACGAATCCGACAAGCCGTGCCTTCTTGACGGCAATCTGATGGGACCATTTGGTAGTGTAGAACACAAGACCGATGAGGCAGGCTATCGCGACAACGGAGCAAACGATGATGAGGAGAAGGGTGAGAGGCTTCATGCGTTACAGAAGTTTTTTGATTTGGTTTTTGTGGCAGCTATTAGCAATTGGTCCAAGCAGACTCAAAGAACAGCCACCGAGGAGAGATAGTAGCATGGAACGCCTCCCCCTCCAAACCTTGACAAAGTAGTATGTTTTATGTATGGTAAACCACAGTTCACCTCCCTTTCGGGAAGGATTTGAACCTCACAACCAACCGAAACTCTTCGAATGTTTGAAATATGAATCCTAAAAGTTGTCATCCGATGTGGCGCACTGGCTGCCTTATCTTCCTCTTTCTCATTGTGGCTGTATCCACCTTTACCATCTACTGGCAATCCCAGTTCATCGGCCCAATGAATAAGAAGTTGAGAGAAGCTCGACAGACCACCCAAGACCTCCGAGATCAACTGGCGACCAACGAAGTTAGCCGGTCCAATCTCACGGCTGAGGTTGGGAGAATGTTTGAAGAAAGCAAGGAATTCTCTTCGAGACATTCCCTTGCCCTCCAGGGCATAGAAAGCCGGAGTCAGACCATTGAACTTCAGGCTCGAAGGATTGAGAGTCAGGACCTCGCTGTTGCGGAATACTGGAACCTGCAGAAAATGCAGGGAGAAATGCTCTGTGCCAGTCAGATCGAAACGATCAAAGAAGAATGGACCCATTTGAAAGGAATCGCTCCTGACGATCTACCTGGAGCAAAGCGTTTCATCTGTCCCGTAAAAGGAAAGTACTCGTTCGATCTCACAAATGCGACGATTACTTGCAGTCACACAAACTCTGCGATCAACACCGCTTCAGTCAAAGCTCCTTAGCTCTTTTGTTCTTTACATCGACCCGTCCTCATCGACGGGTTGTTTTTTATATTAAAATTTGAGACAAAAAAGCGCGGTCGTGTGAGGACCGAGCTCTGAAAATTACCAAGGAATTGTCATGGTCGCTAGGAGCTTTGGAGTATCGCGGACGATAACACCGAGTGAAGCGGCACCACCCCACTTAAAACCCTTGTTCAAACGAACGAGGACATGAGCATCCTCTGGATCATGGAGTTTGTAGACAAAGCCCGCAGTGAGAGAAAGTCGCTTCTCGATGGGGATCGAAAGCACCGTCTCAACCTTGTGCTCGTCAAAGTTCTCAAGATGATACCGGGCGGTCACCACAAGAACTGTGCGCTTCTTGTGGGTGATCTCGCTTCCCACAAAAGCATATGGATTCTGCCGAGGTCGGATGCCGTAGCGGATCGTATTGGCTTTTTTGAGCCGGTCGATCCAGCTTTCTTCAGCCTCGCTTCTCGTCGTGTCGAGTGTATCCAGCTCTTCTTCATCAATGGACGAGACAGAGTCGCGGACAAAGTTGCGCGCATATTTGGCATGCGCCCGGAGCCAGTCATCGAGCATGAGATACATCGGAGAGTTCACAAGAAGTTCCTGCGCACTCTTGCTGACAGCACTGCGCAGAGTGCCTTGTCCCTGATCATTGAGGTAGTCGTACGCCATCTGACTGTCGCCGTAGCGGATGGTCGCTTGAGTGATCCGGGAGAACCGATACTTATCGTAGAACTTCCGGTTGAGACGATTTTCGATCGTTGCGCTCACCTTCTCCTGAAAGGAGTATGAGTCGGGATCAGGAATCTCCTCCAAGATGAATCCTTGATGATGTCTATCGAGAGCCATATCGACATCCGCGGCGTCACAACGTGACACACAAAGAAGGACTGAGCAAACTGCCAGAGGTATGGTTTTCATACATGAACATTGGGTTATAAGGGGTTTAAAAGGACTATTGTTTACCGAAAGCCGGGACTATCATATACCCATGGCAGGAAGGCGCAAGGGATAACTTTGGATGAAATTTTGCCTATATCTTAAACTCAATCACATCACCATCCTTCACTACATACTCTTTACCCTCTGTTCGTAGAAGTCCTTTTTCTCGTGCGTTTCCATATGAGCCTGCCTCAAGGAGCTTGTCCCATTCGATCACTTCTGCACGCACAAATTTTTCTTTAAAATCTCCATGAATCGCAGTTCCCGCCTCTGGCGCAGTCCATCCTCGTCCTATTGTCCATGCACGTGACTCTGTCTCCCCTGTTGTGAAATATGTAATGAGGTTAAGCATCTTGTACCCTTCTTTAATTAAATTATTGATCCCATCATCCTTGCCACCGAGCTCTGAACGGAACATGGTCTTCTCTTCTCCTGAGAGATCCTTCAAATCCTCTTCAATCTTTGCATCGACGATCACGTAGTTTGAAGTATTTGCTTTCATAAACTCAAGAAGTTCTACGAAGCGTGGATCATTTGTCTCATCGAGATTTTTTCCTCCCGCCTTCTTATTTAAAACATAGAGAATTGGTTTAGAAGTAAGGAGACTGAGCTGTTTGACCATCGGCTTTTCAAATTCATTGAGCGCAACAGTGTTTGCAAGTTTCCCTGAAGTCAAAGCTTGCTCCACACGAACAAGTGCAGCATCTTCTATGACCGCATTCTTGTCACCTTTTTTAATATTTGTTTTGAGATTGGCAAGACGCTTTGTAACAGTTTGAAGATCGGCAAGGATGAGTTCAAAGTTGATCACTTCGATATCTTTCACCGGATTGATTTTTCCGTCGACATGGATAATATTGTCATCTTCAAAAATACGCACCACTTCTGCGATCGCATCTGTCTCGCGAATATTTGAAAGGAACTTATTTCCCAACCCCTCACCTTCTGACGCACCTTTTACAAGTCCTGCGATATCAACAAACTCTACAGCTGCAGGCACAACTTTTACCGACTTACTAAACTCACCGAGTTTCCCGAGACGTTCATCAGGAACAGCCACAACTCCCACAGATGGATCGATGGTTGCGAAAGGATAGTTTGCAGCAAGCACGCTCTTTTTGGTGAGAGCGTTGAAGAGAGTGGACTTGCCCACGTTTGGAAGACCGACAATACCGATGGATAGAGACATGGGAATTAGCTTAACACAAGAATATATAGATGTCTTCCATACCCCTTCTCTACTTGACTTTCTACCATAGATGGTGTAAGGTATTCGTCAGTCGAGTTCTTCGGAACAAGGCTTTGGTCAAACTTAAATGTTTAACCATTGGAGTTCGTAAAGAGACGCAGGGTCTGGTGAAAACCAAGCATTTGCGTGAACCATCCATAAAGATATCGCGATTAAGGATCATAACCTCGTACGCGATATTTGGGGAGAAGTCCTCCTTTCCTAGCTGTACCACAGCATCGTAGCCTTCGGGAGACGGTAAAGTGGAAGCCCGACAGAAGGGAAAGCAAAACACCTAACATAGCCGCGCTGGCCGTACGGTGAGTCGTCCTTCGGGATGACTACTGAGTTGGTATCTGCTGTTAAAGGCAGAAACTAATAAAACTGAAGTCCCTGGTGTGCAGGAAGAGTTTGGTCATACCTGGTGAAGGTGACTAAGCTTGATGTACATAATTGTCGCAAGACAATGACCATGAAGTGGGAGCAACGCCCCTTAGCAAGGCACGCGCTCCGGCATCGTGAACTCTTTATTTTCATCACCCCGCATGGCGACATGTCGGGGTGTTTTTTATTACCAAAACTGATTGACAAAGGCTATTTTTAATGATATCATTACATACAGGAGGTTGATACAACTTTGACCTCAAAAAACCAAGAGCTCTTCTTATGAACGCAAAAAATGATGCCCCGAAAACGACGGTGACCGGAAATAAACGGTGGGACTGGGGGAAAGCTTCGATGCATTCCTCCTCTCTGCCAGCCAAACAACCAATGACCCACGTCCGGCGTATGAATATTACCGGGACCCCCGGAAAACTTCGTGTTCATCAGTCGTTTCGCTGAGGTAACCAGTCCTCACAGCCTGCAGCATCTCTTCGGAGTGTGCTGCAGGTCTCAATTGGATCCGCGACACCAACGTCGTTGACCCTGAGAGAAAATTGTACCTTGTTAAGTTTTTATGAAAGACTTCCTTACTCATCCTATCGTGATCGCCCTGGCAGTCGCCGGAGTTGGCGGGATTATCGTGTGGCTTTGTCTATACAAACCCTGGAGAAAGAAATCACCCACCTTGCCCAAAAACGCCCTTTCCCCAGGAACCCGCGCGAAGGTCAACGAGTTTTACGCACGAGAAGAAATCCTTACTGATGCTCCGCGTCCGTGTAAAAAATGCGGGCGGCTCGTGCCTCCAGGAAACGATGCTTTCAGGCTTCACCAGCTTGTTCAGGGACTACGCACAAAGGGTGTCCACTTGGATGGAAAATCATGGCATCTTTTCCCTACAGAAAACTGTGAGGGATCTCCGAGTCAGCTACAATATCTTCTAGGACAGCCCCGAGATTCCCGTCCAGGAAGAGAGCATGTGCCCTATTCTTTGGACAAAGAAGCTGGGTATCGTCTCGCATACGCAAACCTCCAACAAATCTACCCAGAAAAAAAGTGAGGTTTGCATCAATCAAAAGAGTCGTCTCTCACCCGACGGCTTTTCTTTTTGCCTAACATGGTCCATCATGTTACCCTTTCAATGAAAGGCACAAAAATGTTTCCCATTGAAAGCCCTTGGATCGGAGGATTGATCGGATCGGTTATGGCACTCCCGATCTGTCACTACATCATTGAACCGATAATCCGGCGAGTGGAAAAGTGGCTGATACGGACCGGCGGACGAAATGAATGACGAGCGAGGCACCTGAAGCCTCTTTTTTATTTCCATGCAAAGAAAAAGCCCGCAGGTTGGTCGACCTTTGGGCAATTGGGTTTCATTAAGCAGTTAGCGCTCATCGAGCGATTGATTGCGAAGAGTAAACCTCAAAATCTCTCCTGATCAGCGTGGGTCGGATCGCGACCGTCAAACTCGTAGTGCAGGACACTTTGAGTAAGTATTTCCGAGGGTACGCGATGTTGAAGTACAACAAACGCGTTGTGCTCTAGAACGACGGGCGGGGTCGAGTGCAGTCCGAAGACTGCAAGGAGCAAATGAAGAAAATTCATTCCAGAAAGGATAATAGCTCTGTCCCTCTCCAAAGTCAAACCTCTCCTGTGCACTACTTTCCCATCATTCCCTTCAGAGTATCTTGGTGTGCCATCATGATCTGCTGGATCGCCTGATCACGACTCATGCCTCCCTGAACTTTTTCTTGCACCTCCTCGGCAACTTTTGTAAAGAAATCGGGATTCTTTTCGATCATTGCAAATATCTGATCCTGCTGTTCTTGTGGAACACCTTTCATCTGCCGTGCCAACATTGATTTGAGTAGGAATTTCTGAAACATATATATAAAAATATTTTAAATAATTAAATAACTTCACTCGCCCCTTTTCGATACGCTGAAAGTGTCACTTCCGGCCATGCGGCAACGATCGGAGTGATGTATTTCCACGCAGCAAGCACCTCCTCAGTGCTCGTAAAGAGGGTCTGATCCCCCATAATGGCATCGTAGAGTACCCGCTCATAGGCATCAGGCACCACCGCAAGAGACTGGAAATCACTGTACTTAAACTTCAGAGTCTTTGGCTCCACGTTCATCGTAAAGCCTGGAGTCTTTACCCAGAAACGGATCTTGATACCTTCGTCAGGCTGGATGCGAAAGGTCAGTATGTTCTGTCGTTCCTCGTGACGCTCATTTTTAAAATACACATCGATCTCTGTTTTTGACTCCGACATTGCCTTTCCACTTTCAAGAAAGAAAGGGACATTTTTCCAACGCGCAGTGTTGATGCCAGCCTCGATACGGAAATATGTTTCGGTCTGGCTATGCTCTGCCACCCCACTCTCCTGTGCATATCCATCATACTGTCCGCGCACAGCAAGCTCTTTGATATTTTTTGCAGTAATAGGCTTTAGGCGAGTGAGAATCTTTGCTCGTTCAGCACGAATGTGTGTCGCATCGAGCTTCTCTGGAGATTCCATGGCAATGAGGGCAAGCATCTGGAGAACATGGTTTTGTCCAACGTCTTTCAAGGCACCGACATTGTCATAAAAGGCCCCTCGAGTTCCCATTGTTGCTTTCTCAAGAAGTTTAATATGCACCTTGTCGATATGTTTGCTATTCCAAAGTGGTTCAAAGAGGCAGTTTTCAAAACGGAATGAGAGGATATTCTGCAATGATTCTTTTGCCAAGTAGTGGTCGATACGGAAGATCTGTGACTCATCAAAAAGTTCACCAAGTTTTTTGTCGAGCTTCTTTGCAGTTTCTATATTGTCCCCAAAAGGTTTTTCTACAAGCAGTCGTGTCCAACCTTCATTGTCCCCCATACAAGGAATGGTGAGACCTGACTTTGCAAGATGGTCAAAGATAGATTCATAGAGTGCAGGAGGGATGGAAAGATGAAAAAGTTTGTTTGAACACTCACGGAAAGAGTCGTCGATGGCTTTGAGTGTCCGGGCAAGTCGTGCGTATGATTCTTGTTCATCAAAATTACCCTGTTCATAGTACATATGATCAACAAAATGCTTCACATCTTCTTCCCTATACTGCCCTGGCTTTATGTTGATATGCGTACGAATATATTCACGGAATTCTTCACGAGAAAAAGGGCGACGAGAAAAACCGACAATCGCAAATTTCTTTGGCAATTGCTTTGTAACATAGAGATTCAAAAGAGATGGCAAAAGTTTCCGAGCTGCGAGGTCACCCGTGATGCCGAAGATGATAAAAATTGTTGAGTTTGAATTCATGGTTTACGAAGTTTTATGTCGTTCTTTTTTGGTTACTTTAAAGTCATTGATTATCTTTCCATCTGAAAGCTCGATCACACGATCGGTCAGCGCTGCGTAGTCTTTCTCGTGTGTCACCATGATAATGGTCTGTCCCTCTTTATGCAAATCAAGAAACGCTTCGAGCACCATTTCTGATGTCTCGCTGTCGAGGTTTGCAGTCGGTTCATCGGCAAAGATAATTTTGGGTTCATGGGCAATGGCGCGGGCAATAGATACTCGCTGTTGCTGTCCTCCAGAGAGCTGAGAAGGATAATTGGCAAGCTTGTCTTCCAGTCCCACTCGTTTCAATGCATAGGTTGCCTTGTCTTTTGCATGCTTTGTCTCAACCCCCATCATGAGAAGCGGTAGCATAACGTTTTCAAGAGAAGTGAGTGCGGGCAAGATGGCATAGTCCTGAAACACGTAACCGAGCTCCGAAAGACGCAGGTAGGTACGCTCGTCTTCGGACATTGCGAGTGCGTCTCTACCGTCGATCACGATATGTCCCGAGGTAGGACGATCAAGAAGTCCTATCTGGTAAAGCAAGGTGCTTTTCCCAGAACCAGATCGTCCGGTGATGGCGAGGAACTCACCTTTTTCAACTTCGATATCGACAGAGGAAAGGGCGGTGAGCTCGCCTGCTCCGCTTTTGTATTTCTTCGTGAGATTTTTAATAGTGATGATGCTCATATATTTTATCGGCCTAAGATAGCGTCGAGAGTATTTTGCTTTACCACCAGTCTCGCGGGAATATATCCGGCAATGAGAGTCGCGAACAAAAGAATAATACCGCGGATCAGCGTACCTGAAAATGTGGCAACAAGTATTCCGTCACTAAATGGAAAGTTGATCGGATGGGCAGCAATGTACGGCTGCAAAACAAGAAAGACGATGAGACTTCCTATCGCGATTCCGAAAAATGCATAGAAAAGCGACTGGATAACATAGGAAACTTCGATTGCTCGAGAACGGATGCCAATTCCCTTCAAAATTCCAATAAATCTTCGGCGAGTGATGGCATTTACGAAAATAATAATAAAGATCGTGATAGATGCCACCGCAAGACCGATAGATCCGATCATGTTACCCAAAAGTCCAAAGGTTGCTTTGATATCATTCAAAAACTTTGGCTGAGCCTCCTCCCATGTTTGTACAAGCGCATATTGATCCACACCCTGATTGACTAAGTCATCTTTCACAACTTTTGGATCTGCATTTTTCTTCAAAATCACAGCCATACTGTCGACATTGTTGTCGTTACGCCCAATAATCTTCTTGAGCTCACGATCAATCATAAAGATTCCCTGATCAGGATCTACCTTACTCTTTATAATTCCCTTAACTGTCACTTCTCGAGATGTGTCGCCGATAACGAGGCGTACCCGTGAACCAACTTCCACATTTTTAAGTGTAGAAAACCCCGGAGACTCGACAGGAGTGTATTTATAGAGAAGATTTGCACCGATGAGTATTTGGTCGGCATCAGAATCATCAAGATATTCGCCCTCAACCAAATATTTTGAAAGATGCGTCACAGAATCTTCTATAGCAGGGTCAATTCCAAAAACCATTCCTCCTGCACTGTCGATTGCATCGCTCAGGCGTGTGCGATTTTTATAATTTGCCTGCACACGTCCAGGTTCTGCATACCGAGGAGAGATACGCTCAACGTAAGGATGATTTTCAAGAAGACTTTGGATGTACGTACTTCTTTCAATGAAGTTTTTCTTGGGCAATGTCGAAAGAATCAAGTCTCCCGTGTAGCGATATCGGTTTGCATCAGTCGAACCTTCGATAAGTCCGACAAGTACTCCACTGATAACGATGAGATTTAGAAATGTGAGCACCATCACCGTGATGATGAGCGCCGTTGTCCACTTGTTTGCCTTCTTGATCTCGCGGAGAGCAAGGAAGAAGCCGATGCGTAGGTCGTTTTTCACAGTTATCCTATCTTATCATATTCCTGCCAGATTTTTAATCTGATATACTTATACCGACATGCTCAACTACTGGCTTATTGCCCACAATATTATCTGTATAATATTTTTCCTCACCTGCTCTGGAATAGGCATACTTGTTTATATTAAAAATCCTAAAAAAAACCTCAATAAAATTTTCTGTGCTTTAAATATCTCTGTTGCATGCTTCTATCTTTTCCATTTCTTAGGAGTAAATGCATCAAGTGAGGCATCGGCAACGCTTTTTTTTGGCTCAAACTGGATCAATATCTTGGGGTCATTGTTTACAGCACATCTTTTCTTTGAGACTCTCGGATTATCACAGAAACACCGCAAAGGCTTGTGGGTTATCTACGGCTCAAGTATTGCACTCATTCTTCTTTTCATCGTTCGTCCAGATCTCATGATCTCAGGGGCAGAGCCAAAGTTCCACATGCCCTTCTACTACGTTCCTGGACCATGGTATCTCATCATGCGTCTACAAAATTTAGTTGTCATAACCTATGCAACGATCATATTGCTCAGAGCATACTCAAAGGCACAGCTCGATGAAAAACTTCGACTCAATTACCTCATCTACGCAGATCTCTATGCGTTTACCTTGATTGCGTTTACCATGCTCCCCATCTACGACATCAACTTTCCTCCAGCACTCACAATGCTTTTTGGCGCATATACACTCATCTTTGCGTATGGAATCTTTAAATATGAAATGTTCAACATCACCATCGTTGCAAAGAAAGCACTCTTCTATGGACTCATCGTCACAAGCATCTCATTCATCATCATCGGTATCAACACAGCAAGTAGTTATGTTACAGCAAATGTTCCAAACTTCCCCATCTGGGTCATTCCTCTCATTTCCGGTCTTATTGCCACAATCATCGGCGTAGTGATCTGGAAGAAGATCAAGGAAGTGGATATTTTGAAATATGAATTCATCTCTGTAGTGACTCACAAGTTCCGCACACCTCTTACGGCGATAAAGTGGTCCGTAAATATGTTACGAGAACCCGCAACAACAAAGGCTGATCGTGATGTAGCACTGGAAGGTATCGAGCAATCTGAACAAAAGCTCGTAGAACTTCTCGAAGTGATCATGGATACGTATCATAGTGGAAACAATCAATACGAATACGTCATGCATACGACTGACTTGCGCGAAATTGTCCGGGAAACTCTCAAGACGCAAAACCCTATGGCAGAAAAGAGAAAGATTCGCATTTCTCTCCTTCTTCCCGACCGACCTCTCAGTGTCCATGTGGATAAAAACAAGATAAAGTTTGTCATGCAGACGTTGATCGAAAATGCTATCAACTATTCTCGTGATGGATCAGTCATCTCAATCAAAGGAGCAATTGAAAGTGGCACTGTCGTATGTGCAATCGAGGACAAAGGTATTGGAATTGCAAAAGAAGATCTTGGAAAAATATTCTCAAAGTTCTACCGGGGCAATGTCGCACGTGCAAAAGATACAGAAGGCATGGGAGTTGGTTTGAATCTCGCTCACAGCATCGCCATACGACATGGTGGAGATATCACCGTAGAGTCCAATGGAGTAAACACGGGAGCAACATTTACCGTGAAGTTGCCGTTGAGGAAGTAGGGCGGACAATTCTGATATAAAAAAGCCGATCTCTTTCAAGACCGGCGCGAACTGAGAACTGCTTAAGCCCGAACTTCTACCCGCTGGATCCCTTCCCGCTGAAGGATAATTCCGGCTTCCGAGTTCATGACCATTTCAGCTTCACTGAGGTAGCCCCACTTTCCAGTCCTGATTGACTGCGCGAAATCATGCGCAACCCCGTCGAGACGGGCATCGTAATCAGTACAGAGGTTGGAAAGTCTTTGGATAGAAGCACAGTTGTGATCTCGAATCTCTGCCACACCGTCTGCTGTGGAGACGATAACTTCCGCTCGCTCGAGACGAATTCTGAACCATTCAGGGTATCTCTCGGAAACAAGTCTCCGAGTACCGCGGAAGTGGAAGTTGATTCTGTCATCCCGTTGACCGACCACTTCGTAATGGTCATGTCCGTCGTGAAGCTTCCAGGCGCTAAAGCTTTGGATGCCGAAAAAGAAATTCATCAAATCAACTTCGTGATTGAGATGATCGAGTAACAAACTTCTTGAATGTTTCCACGCGGCCGAAGGTGCATGGTAGGAAAAATCAAAGGCAAAACCGATAACCTTTCCATATAATTCTTGGAAGTCTGGCAACTCTTTCTTCATCCAGAGTCCCGGCACGTCATAGCGCCGGGGGTGGCAGGAAGTGATAATAAGATGCTTCTCACGAGCAAGCTTGATTACCGCTTGAAGTCTTTCGATGCTTTCACCAGGAACCAGAAGTGGTTTTTCGCAGAAAATGTGCTTACCTGCCGTAAGTGCCTTCTCAATATGTACGAAATGGTATTCATCCGGTGAACTTATCATCACCGCATCAATGTTGTCAGAGAGCAGTTCCTCAAAGGTTCTTGCCTTTCTAACACTTTCAATCTGACTCATGGATACCGAACTAGGGTCCCAGACACTTTCGATTACAAAGTGATTCCGTAAGGACTCCGCATGATGTTGGGCGTGACCGCCGCAACCAATTATTCCGATTTTTATTTCTATCTTCATTCTTCCTCCTTTCAGGGGATTTCAAGGTTTAACTACACCAAATCTCTAATTTAGAGATATCACTTTTATTACAATTTGTCAACTTATAATAAAATCTTTATTTTCCGAGCCTTGAGAAAACTTTATGTATTAAAAACAAGAGAGCTAGAGAGACTAGGGTTATGATAAAGACAGCCACAAACATAATCTTTGCAAAGAGATATGAATCTCCGAAGATGTTTGTAAAACCAAGGAGGAATAAAAATATTGAAAAAAGACTTAATATAATAGAAGCCGTCACAAAGGAGCTGGCGATCATGCCTGCAGCAAACTTCATGAGACCCTGGCGATCTCTCTTGAGAATGAGGGTGATGACGTGAAAGATGTCTCCGAGCATGTACTTAATAATAGCTCTTTGGAGGAAGGTAATCAATTGAAATTAATCTCAAATTGCGTATAGTTAGGAGCAGGAGAAAGGCAAACATGAAATACTCAACGAAGTGCCTTAATACGGCCACATGCTGGTCCGTAGAGGGTCCATTTAGAATCATTCAGAAAAGCAAAAAAACAAATCATTGTCGGCTACGGCAGAGTCTCACAGACTCCCGCTCTCTATCGGCAAGAATTGATCCGCTATCACATCGCACTTCACGGCTTTAAAGAAGGTGCGCAAGTTACCGAGAGATTCATCGAGGAACACTTTGTTGCTGAGATACAAGATCAGCATGGTCAAGTTTTTTGGAGAAACGATACTCCCCCGTCACAACCCACCGCGTAGGTGTGGTTTTTTGTTTTTGTGGACCCGAGGAGATTCGAACTCCTGACCTTTCGCTTGCAAAGCGATTGCTC
>JAZKJN010000010.1:92965-109727 GCA_040384285.1 Patescibacteria group bacterium | reverse complement strand
CTCTTAAATTTCCCATTAGGAAATCTAAAAACCACAATTATTTGTCTACAACTTACAACATACTTTTTCCATGCTCATATTCGAAAAAACCCCTTACATATGAGCATTTCCAAAGTATTACCTTTTGTCCAGAACAGCCTCCTGATTGGTGAGACTGTTCTGGTATTCAATTGTCAATGTGTCAGTCGTTCTGAAGTTCAAACAAAAACCGCTTTTAGAGCGGCCTTTTCCAACACTTTTTTAAAGCGCTAGTTGGGCCGTTTAAAATTGATAGTGTTTAACATATTTCGGTGTAAAGAGTAGTCTATACGAAGGCCGAAAAGAAGTCAATAGAAAAGACCCTCAAGGGGCCTTTTCTTTGAAAACCTGTCAAATTTTCTGTACTTTACTACTCCTTCTCTGTCACTGTCTTTACTGTCTTCTCGAGAATCTTCTGAGCTGCGTCTCGTCCTCCGAGTCCGAAGGCAAGTCCTGCTGCGAGAGCAAGTGCAACTACAACTCCCATGAACAATGTTTGTATTAGTCCTGGTGCGATTCCAAGGTGGAAGAGCGCTGTAAGGATAGCGAAGATCCAGATTGCCCACTTTGTAATAACTCCAAGAAGGTGTGCTGATCGAACATGAGCTGCTCGTGCTGATGCGATAACAAGCTTTTGCATTGCTTCAGCAATAACAACAGCGACCATAAGAACGAGTACTGCTACGATAACCTGTGGGAGATATGAAAGTACAACATCTCTCAAGAAAAGATTAACCTGAGTCAATCCGAGTACATCAAATGATGCGATAAGGAATACGATGATGATAAACCACTTTACGAGGGCTCCTACGAAACTTCCTGAGTTGAGCTTGTAACCTGCTCGCTCGATAACATCCTCAAGACCTGCACTCTTTAGAGCTGCATCGATCTTCAAAGTCTTGAAAACGGTCTCAACAAGCTTCTCGATAAGAGAGGCGAGCACCCAGCCGATCGCAAAGATAATAATTGCGATGATAAGAGTAGGCACAAAACCTGCAACTCCGTACCAGATTCCCTGCAATGATTGGGTGAATACTCCACCCCAGTTTTCTACAAACATCATATTTTTATATTAGAACTAATAATGAACTCTACTAATAGAGACAATTATAGCATCTACTGTTTCTCCTCGATTCCTATCTTATCCACAAGGGTTGCATGAGGTGAGTCGAGAATATCACGGATCAGACGATCGTGTATGCCGAGTCGGTATTCAAAATCAGTGGTCTCAAAAGCTGAATAGGAGATCTCCTTCCCTATTTCAGATTCTATCGTCTTTATAACAGCATCAAGCTTCTCGAGTTTGAGCTCGTCCCCTACAATGAGGAGGTCTACACGAGTATCCCATTCTTGGATAAACAAACCTGAGGCGATAAAAAGCTTGAGACGTCCAACAGAGGTGAACTTCTTTACCAAAGTATCATCTGCATGAAGACTTACGGTGATGAGGAGATTCTTGAGGGCCTGGAGATACGGGAACCGAGGGTTGATATAGTACCCCTCTTCTTGGACTTTCTTTACCGTAACTTTTTTGCCTTTGCCCTTGGTAATGTCGAGGGTAATCGCCCGCTTTCGGACGACGTCGAGCTTTACGAGTTCACTAACTTCCTTTTTGACCTCCCGAGAATCCGACTTTGTACGCAGAACGATTTCTTTGAGGGGGTATGCTGATTCTGGATTAAAGAGAAAGAGGCGGAGAAGCTTCACCTTTGTCAGTCCGCCGAACAGTTTTGCCAGTATTTCCATAGAGGTACATGGTATCAAAAAACCACCCTAATGTCAGGTGGTTTTTTGTGGTCTGGTATTTTGAATTTATTTATATTCTACCTTTCCTCCTGCCTCTTCGATCTTCTTCTTGAGAGCGTCTGCGTCCTCCTTCTTCATTGCATCCTTTACGAGAGATGGAGCTGCATCAACGAGATCCTTAGCTTCCTTGAGACCGAGTCCCAAAGCTTCCTTGATAACCTTGATAACGGCAATCTTCTGCTCGCCTGCTGCTGAGAGGTGTACATTTACAGTACTCTTCTCTTCGCTTGCGCCTGCGGCTGCTGGAGCTGCTACTGCAACGGCTGCTGCTGATACTCCGAATTTCTTCTCAAGAAGCTTTACAAGCTCGTTGAGGTCAAGTACTGACATTGTCTCGATTGTCTCGACAAGTGACTTGAACTTTGCTGGGATTTCTACTGGTGTTTCCATAGTAATAAATATTAACTGATTAATTATTGTTTCTTCTTCGCTATCTGATCAAGTGCCATGACAAATCCCTGTATAGGAGAATTGATGACATTGACGAACATTGCCTGGAGAGTCTTTGGAGAAGGAATGAGAGCGATGCCCAACATTTCTTCTTGTGTCATGAACTTTCCATCAAATACTCCTCCGAGTATTGAGACGTTACCCTTATACTTCTTCTGGAATTCATAGACCTCGCGTGCAGGAGCGATGAGATCGACTCCGTATGCAAGACCTACTTCTCCAGTAAGCTCGGGGATAGTTCCTGTGACTTTCTTTGAATCAAAAGCCTTTCGAGTAAGAGATTTCTTTGCTACAAAAAATCCTACTTTCTCGGCAGTAAGCTTTCGTCGAACCTCGGTTGCCTGAGCAACTTTGAGTCCGTGAAAGTTTACGAAGACCATAGATTCAGCTCCTTTGACAATTTTCTCAAGCTTTTCCAATATTTCTTTCTTTTCTGCTTTTGTACGTGCCATTTTTATAGAACTTAGCGGAACCAATTGTTAAAACGACCTTTTATATAAGGATCAAAATCGAGAGGATCTCGGAAGGGCCTCTGGCGTTATGCCTGCCTTCTGTCTCTGACCTTATGCAAGGAATGTATCACATATCCTAGCTAATGGTCAATATTTGTGAAGTTTTCAGTCTCGAGGCGAAGGGCAAGCTTTTCAAACACGGTGAGGATGACTCTTTTCTGCTCCTTTGTTAACTTCCTCTCAGGAAACCTCTTGTCTCCGAGCTTTTTCACCATCTTCTCTGCCTTATGTGGATGTTTCTTTTCTACTTTCGCAAGAATCTTATCGAGCTTTTGAATCCATGACTTTTCCTCTGTCTCAGGAAGCTTGAGCGCAAGGATTGTCTTTCTCATGGCTTCAACATAGAGAGCAAAGTCTGCCACCACATCATATGGAGAGGCGCTGAGTGCTTCAGCTGTTCTCTGTATAAAGTCAGTAACCCCATCCCCATCAGCGTCGATATACATGTACGAGCCCTTCGTCAAAGTTTCGCTTGAAGTGGCGACAACAAGATCGATTTGAGTCAGTGGAGTAATTGGTATCTCAAGAAATGTTGTCGAAGCAATCTGGTATTCATCATCTTTTTCTAATTCAATCTTAACAATCAATGCACCTGCATCATTTCCGCGTACGACAAATTGGTACTCTGGTCCATATGGCAGTCCGACCTGTTTCGTAGTGTTCTCTGGTCCAAATCCATAGGTCATAGCACCTATCTCATTTTCTAACCACGGAAATTCCATTCCAGGAACAGGACTTGGGATGATGCCTGTATGCCTTCCTTCGGGAGTATAGATATCGATATCGACAGGAGAATAGAATGTAAGCATCATATCTGTTCCTCTGTATACAGGTTCATTAACAGAAAAATATTTCCGCTCGTGAGATGAGGTGGCTGTCCCTATGAGCACCTCCTCCTTTACCACTTCAAGAAGAGGCTCTGCTTCGAAGATATTTCCGTGACTTATGACATGCCAGGTATCTTTGATAAATTCTTTCATATTAAAGAAAAGTTGACTGTCTTTTTGGAGAAGAGCATGGCTGAGAGCTAGTACCGTACCATCTCCTCGAAATGAAGATTGTAAATCCCTATCAATCTCACAGCTCGATGTAGTAGAACAATGAGGAGTCCTTGTATATGCCAGAGTTTCTGGAGTATCTATTCCCCACCCTGCGATAGAGACAATCTTTGTTGCTGATGAAGGCTTCAATGGATCGATAATCACATGGAAGAATTCTGCGACTGAAAGAAGGGAGTTTTTAAGGAGAAGTGGGACATCAACGTCCGTCGAAGATGCACGTGACCAAGAGTTCTGCGAGAGAAATGTTTTCATACTCTCATGGGTGTCGATTGGTCGACCATTATCGATGAGTACTGGTTTTTCACTCTTTGAAAAGAAGTTTCGTCCTGGGAGAAGTCCAAATGCGCCCGGCATAATCTGTGAAAATGTTCTGGCTGTATTTTTAGAAAGCAGTCTTCCCCACCCTATCTCCTGTCCATCACCATGAAGCATAGCAAAGACGGCTTGAGGAGTACCGAGTTCTGGCACAGCAACCATGAGTACTTTTTCCACAAGCTTTCCTTTGCCAACTTTCTCGAGCTGTCTCATGAGCTCTTTGGCAATGAGTCCTCCATTGCTGTGGGCGATGATGATAATCTTTTTTGTCTTAGACGTCTCCGCAAGACTCTCTACTTTCTTTATCAAATTTCCTCCTGGTTCTGGGAAATCCATCACCGCATTTCTCCAGTCATAGGCAAATGGAAACCAGTCGTTTATAACACCTTCGGAAACCATATCATCCATCATTGCGATAAACTTTTTATATACAGGAACAACCATATATGCCGAGCTTATGATCTCTGTTGCCTGTATCGCGTTGGAAGGAGTTATATTATTTCTATCAAGATAAAGTTTCTTTACATCATTATCTCCAAGGGGTTCCCAGAGATGGTCTGATCCTGCAGAAAGACGGCTTGCCTGAATACCCGGTAAGAAAAGAACGTTTGAACAACAGACCACCTCTTCGGTTGAAGTGGCAGATGGTACCTGCGCATGAGAAACTTGAGGAAACAAAAGAAACATACCCAGAAACATAATGAGAAACTTCTTTTTGATACACATATGAACTTACTATTAAAATAATAATAAGTTCATGGTATCGAACCGAGATAAAATCTAAATAAAATTTCGCCAAAAAATAGAATTATTTTACAGTCGCCGACGAAACTTCTGCACTGTCAACAGAACCATCGAGAAGAGTCCCGTATTTCCCCACGAAAAAGAGTACCGCAAAACTCATAGAGAGAATTACCGTAAAGCCAAGGAGGAATTTGAAGAACGTTGCATCGAAAGGATTTCTCATTACCCTCTATTATAGCAACTTTAGAGTACTTAGGGAGGCGGAAATAGCGTCTTTGTTCACAGCCCAGAGTTCATTGTAAACATCTACACCGATGACATAGTAGGACTCCTCCGTAAGACCAACATATACGTGCTGCGTCACCTGCTTCTGACTCTGTTTTCCGGTGTAGCTTCCGATTACTTTATAATATTCTCTTCCTTGGATATTTACAGTGCTTGTAGCGATGACTTGATATCCAGATATTTCCTCCCTTAGACCATCAGCAATAAATTTTTTAAACTCATTCTCGCCCATAAAAGATATGGCCTTTGCCGACTCAAGAGTTCGAGGAAATTTCTTTACAACAATAGTGCTCGAGCCGTTACTAAAAACCGTGGTCGATTTAGGGGCAGTACTCGGGCTAGAGGCTGTTTGTTTCCAACCCTTTGGAAGAAACAATGAGAATTTAAAATCATTATTTATATAAGGTGTAGCATCGAGTAACGACACCTTTACGGCAGGCGCGGGAATACTGCTTGTAGCCACCGTCACCGTAGTTGTCGCGACAGTTGTATCGATATCAACTGGCACCTGTGTCTTTTTGTTGGTAAAGTAAATCGAAGCAATGATGAGAATTATGAGACCGATAATTCCAGGGATATATTTTTTGTTCATAATAATGCGATTAAATTTGTCTGAAGAAATAAAGGTCTATTTCAGGGAAGTTTTTAATAGACGTGTCCACATATTTTACTATATCCTGGCTCCCTTTGATATCGGGATTGAGTGCAAGTCCCTTTTGCGCATATTCACGAGCAAGGTCAAATTTTTTCATGTAGACATATCCCACAGCCTTCATCCAGTACGGCTGCGGAGCCTGTGGAACCTGAGCAATAGCAGAATCGAGAATATCCTGAGCTTCTTGCAGATGGTTGATACCGAAGAGGCGTTCATAGATGAGTGTATCCGCAAGGTTCAGCTTTGCTCGGAAGTGTTCAGGATTTTTCGCCACATAGTCTTTGTACTCTTCTTCAAAGAGAAGGATTTCTTTTTTTAGGTTCTCTGTGAGGGGCTTATCGAGGAGAACTTTAGGATTTTGCGATATGCCTCTCTGGAAATCAGTTACCGTTCTCCAAAGGAAAGCGTGCTTGTCTACAGGGGTCGCAAAAAGCCTTTCATACACAGGCATTCGCATCTCTGCAGACCCCACCGTACGTATGTATCCATTTGCAAGCTGAGTCCGTACGAAAGGCACGAGTCCCCAGAACAAAGACCAGAAGAAAAATATAAGGATGAGTCCGGACACAATATATTTTGCCGCCACCGGCAAGTTCCATTCATTGTCCTTCTTTGTTATCTGCTCACGAGTACGATCATAAAGAACCGCTGATAGTGCGATGAGGAGAGCGATCATCACGTACGATATTGATGTATCAAACGCTGTCTGAAGTTCGAGTATATGGAGAGGTAAATACACAAGGATGATAGAGGCTAGAGTCCTATCGTTTTTGTTGAGAGACTTGAGAGTCACATGTATGAGACAGAGAGCAATCGTAATATAGATAAGAAGATAGAATGAAAGGCCTACAAAACCGTTGTCCACCGTCTGATCTATGAACACATTGTGTGCTCGGTCAAACCACGGTTCACCACCATATTCATCCTGAAGGAGTCTGTTATCATAATTATTTTCAAAAACTCTTTCAAAGTTATCAATTCCCCATCCAAAGTAAGGTTTCTGCCCTATCACCTTTTCTGACATGTCCCAGACCAGTGGACGTGCTTGAGTCGCCTGACTCAGATATGCTTTTCTGAGATATCCATCGTCAGAAAACAGGGAGAATGTCGAAAGAGCGATGCCGAGAATAATCAGTCCAAAAACTGAATACGAAGTTACCGTTTTCTTCTTGGGATCCTTTATCTTTGATATTCCCCACAGAGCCAAGAGTCCAACAACAGAAAGAAAGACTGCGAGAGACGACGATCGAGCTTCTCCCAAAAAGTGACTCCCGAGAATATATGGGTTTGCGATGATGATGATGGGGAGCGCATACATCCACCACTTTTTCTTTTCAGATTGAAGAAGGTAATAGATCGATAGGAGGAATGCGCCAAAAATGTACATACCCGCAAAGGTAGAGTTTCCAAAAGTGAAACCGTCGTTGCCAAAATTTTTAAAGAAAATATTCAGCCCATCTGATGACCACAATGTGAGGAAGGAAAAAAATGCTGTTGATAGTATCGTCACAAGTATCAGTTTTTTCTGTCTCGCCCTGTCAGAAAAAAGCCCCCAAAGTATGTAGATAATGAACCCAAGATTTATCAAGTACCAGATGCCAGTAGTTCGCGTAGCCACAGACCAAAAAGAAGTTGCTGGATTGAGGCCTTGGAAAGCTGAAATAATGACAAAGACGATGTATAGACCTATTGCAAGAAAGACTGGAGATTTAGGAAATGAAAGAGATGTCCCCTTTTTAAAAAGCGATATGCAGAAAGCAATTCCAAGAATAGTTGCGAGCAAAATAAGAGCAGTGGATCTTACAGATGTTCCGGTGTAGAGGAAAACTTTGTACGTTATGAAAGGAAAAAGGATTATAAAAATAGACAAAGCATATTCAGTAGTGTTCCAGAACCAGGAATCTCTTTTATTTGTGATAATCATTGGCTTATTATAAAGGATTTTAGACAATAACAAAACCGCCCATTTCTGGGCGGTTTTGTTTAACTTACACGTGCAAGTCTCTAAACTATTTGACTAGTTAAGAACTGCGTAGTCAGTCTTGAATGAATCAAGTTCTGATGAGTAGGTGCTTGTAAGAGGATATTCGTCTGTTGTAGACCACTTAACTCCAGCAAGTGCTGCTCGGTACTGTCCTGAACCAGAAATTGGTCCGTTTGGTACAGATACTGTGAGTGTAAATGTCTCTGAGTCACCCTCTGAAATCTCGTAGTTTCCTACTGTTGTCAAAGTTGTGTCAGTGTTGTTTACAAGAGCACCAGCAATTGAGTTAGCTGTTGTAGCTGTTCCACTCTTATCAACTGTGAATGATGTTCCAGCTGAGCTTGCAAGAGATGAAACATACACGGTGTCTCCGATAGCAACAACCTTGTATCGAATAGTGAACAATCCAACGTCATCGTTTGCTGACTGTCCTGATGTAACAGTTTCATCAACTGATACGAGTACTAGACCGATTCCTTCTGTTCGGAATTCCTGTCCTTCTCCAGTCGCTGTTCCTGTCTTCTCTGATGAGTCAGAGAGCTGATCTCCTTCCTCGTTTTCAACATCCATCAAATTTCGGTTTGATGATGTAATCATGGCTAGGAGAGCTGCTCCTTCAGGGAATGTTCCAGACTCAATATCATTGATATCTGCCATAACCTTGAATGTTACAGTTGCGCCAGCCTTAACTGCGAAGTCAAGATTGTCGAATGTAATTGTTCCAACTGTTCCAGCTCCAGTAAGTCCTGCTGTAGATGTAGAAACAGTTTCTGAGAACTCCTCAGTTCCAAGTACGAGCTTGAGGTTTCCAGTGATACCTGCAATGTTTGTTACTGATGAACCAAGTGTAACTGGGAATTCATCGATAACTACATCTGATGTTCCTTCGAGCTTGATCTTTCCGACCAAGAGAACTACATCATCTGTATCTGTCTGGTCATCAACAACTACGATAGATGCTACAGGGCTAGCCGAAGAATCCTTTGAAATCTTCAATTCTGTGTCTGCTGCTGTTGAGAAGTTTACGAAGTTGATTGCGACATCCATACCATCGATACCTCCGCTGGTGTCTGTTGAAACAACTCCAGATCCATCTTCGAATCGGATGCTATCAACGTCGATTGTCCATGAGTCTCCAGAAATGTCTGAAGAGTCAAAGTTGTTTACAGCGTCGATAGATACGTAGAATTTCTCTGTATCATCAGCTCGGATAACTGAACCTGTAAGTGTGATTGTCTTTGTGTAGATATCATCACTTCCCTGTGTAAAGTCGTCAGCTGAAGCTGCTCCAACCTTTGTTGTTCCTTTCCAGATAGATACTGAGTCAACGTAGTCATCAAGGTGATCTGATCCACTGTTTCCAGCTGGGTCAAGAGCAATCTTGATAGACTTCAATGCAATGTCTCCGTCGTTTGAAGCTTCAACTTCGAAACCGAGAACCTTTACATCGTTTTCTCCGTCTCCAACCTCTTCGTTAGAGTACTGTGAAAGTACGCTAACTTCTGAGATAGATCCATCAGTTCCTGCGAGAGGTCCTGTTGGTGTAACCGGTGTCACAGGAGTTGTTCCTGGAGTAGGTGTACAAACGTATCCAATTGGGCATGCTACTGAAACTGGTGTAGAAGCTACTCCTCCTGAGTTAAGAATTCCTCGTGTGAGTGGTCCTACGTATCCTGTTGCAGGAAGTCCTACACTCGCCTGGTAAGCGATAACAGCTACCTTTGTCTGCTGACCAAAGTAACCTGGTACTGCTGCACCTGATGAGATAGCAGGAATGCTAAACCCTTTACTAATAAGCCATGACTGAAGAGCAGAAACGTCTGCTCCTGTGCTTCCAACTGTAAGGTTGGTCATGAAAGCTGCGTTTACAGAAGCTGCTCCTACGAGTGCTACTGTCAATGCAACGATACTTGCGACAATATATTTCTTCATAAATAATTTTTAATGATAAAAATAATCTTGCTCCTTTTTAATTAATAATCTATGTGGAGCTCAATTACTTTTTGAAACGGGCACTTAATCTTACTGATAAACTTACTCACCATCTCCCCGCTCATATTATCGACACAAGCCGGGGAGGTAGGCTGCGATGTTTTAGTCTGAATTTCTTTCGTACAGCCGTAAACGGAAAAAGGAGTTTCAGGAAATTTAAATATTACTGAGTAATATTTTGGGGCCTTTTCAATTGTCAAAGTTCAACACAGATTATTATACCTTCATAGGTATACTATCTGCAAAAACTCGTGTGGATAACTGAAAATGCCGTAGAATCCACTCCTTTAATTTACACAAAAGCACACCCAAAGTCAAGCATTTAAGCCTTGAGAGAGTAGGTGCTCCAGCGCCGTTCACCCACTTTTATTACCGTACCTTTTTCCACAAGATCGATGAGTTCTCTCTGGATGGTTTTCTCACTGCAATCAGTGATGACTTTTACAAAGTCTTTGATGGTCAGATTCGACTTTTTCTGCAAAAGTCCGAGAATTGATGTCTGACGTGAGTCTTTTTTGTCCTTTATTGGAAGCTCATCAATTTGGCCTTTTTTATGATCTGAAGCTTGATGAATATGTCTTTTATGCTGGTCTGAGTGTGCTACCTGATCTCCTATTTCTGGAGCCTTCATATCAGTAGAGAAGAAACTGTCCGATAGAATGTACCCTCCCTTGCTCATCATATGAGTTGAATGCTTTTTCAAAAACTCAATTAGCAAATCTATCTCTTCAGAAATAAGCCGGGCGTTCATAGATGAAACAAGGCCGGCATTGTCTGCAACACCTAGGAGGGATTTTAGCCTCAGAGAAGATGCGTAATAAGATTGCAAGGCTCCGGTCTTATGAGACTCGGCACTGTTGTTCAAGGTCATCATGAGAGAGATGAGAGAAATAGCATCATCGCGAACTTCCCACTTTAGGGGTTCATTGTCCTTTATAAGACTACTGATGAGGTAGATCGCAGAGACTATTTTTTCTGTCTTTTTAAAGCCAAAAATAAGATAATCTCCTTCATTGAAGAGTCCTATTTCCCTGAGATTATTTATATTAGAGATATCTTTCATGTCCTTTATATAAAAATGTCTTTAATAGATCTTGTCCTATAGATTCTATGAGACTTTTGTTTGTCCATTATATAAAGGACGGAGCGTCTCTGTAAAGGGTAGGAAAGTTTTATGACACGTAGATACGCTATACACAACATCGTTGAATGTAAGTATGTTATTATTACTCCATATAAAAATCATCATGGCACAGAAAAAGAAAAAAGCTGACGGAGGGTCGGGTAAAATGGATATTAAACAGGAGATCAAAAAGGAAACTCTGCAAGCTGTATTTTCAATACTATTCTTTGTCATCGCACTACTCTTTATACTGGCACCCTTTGGACTCGCAAACCCTATCGGAGAGCCTGTATATCACTTCCTCAAGGGATGGTTTGGGCTCGGGTATTTCCTGATACCTATATCATGTGTCATGACCTCCCTCGCCTTTTTAAAGGGCATTCGAGCTGATTTTAAAATATCAAAGATATTCGGAGTAGGACTCTTCTTTTTCTCCGGACTTGGAATTATGCGACTTCTCGCTGATGAAGGCGGGCATGTGGGACGTTGGATCGCATATCCTTTTGTAAGTTTCCTCGGCCCCTACGCTACGGCAGCACTTCTTCTCGCCCTTCTTGTAATCTCTGTGCTCATCACCTTTGAAATGCACTTCACGCTAGAACAGCTCATGTTCTGGAAATGGTTTGCAAAAGATCCTCTCGAAGAGGGTGCTCTGGAGAAAAAAGATTCTGAGGAGGATGAGGATTTTGTTGCTGGAAAGGCGCTTGCTGAAGCTGAAAAGAAACTAGCCGAAAAACAAGTCGAACCAAAGATCGCAAAGCAAGAAAAGCCAGATAAAATCCAAAAAGAAGAGATGCAAGATATCCAAATCAATCGAGCTTACAATCTCAAGCCCTTTACTCCCCCACCCCTCTCTCTTCTTGAAAAGGACAAAGGCAAGCCTGAGACAGGAGACATAAAGGCAAACGCAAACATTATTAAAAGAACTTTGCAGAACTTTGGTATCAATGTCGAAATGGATGAAATTTCTATTGGACCCTCAGTTACTCGCTATGCCTTGAAGCCTGCAGAGGGTGTGAAGCTTTCTAAAATTGTCGCCCTCAACAACGACCTTGCTCTCGCCCTAGCTGCTCACCCTATCCGTATCGAAGCACCAATCCCCGGCAAGTCACTCGTGGGAATCGAAATTCCAAACACAACAAAGACCACTGTTGGTCTCGCTACCCTTTTGAGCTCAGACGAATATCAAGAATCAGAAAAGCCTCTTCTTATCTCTCTTGGAAAAGGTATTTCAGGAAAATCATATTTCTCAAACCTCGCCAAAGCTCCTCATATGCTCATCGCTGGAGCAACTGGTTCTGGAAAGTCGGTGACCATTCACGCCATCATCACCTCTCTCCTCTTTAGAAACTCTCCTGAGAACCTCAAGTTCATCATGATCGACCCTAAACGAGTCGAACTTACCCTTTACAACAAGATTCCCCATCTTCTCACTCCCGTTATCACTGACGCAAAGAAAGCCATCCTTGCTTTGAAGTGGGCTGCAAAAGAAATGAGTCGACGTTATGATATTTTGGAGAAAAGTAGTGTGCGAGATATTGATTCATACCACAAAAACATCCTCGCGCCTGCCGTAGAAAAGAAATCTGAAAATATACCTGAAAGCATGCCGTATATCGTGATTGTTCTCGACGAGCTTGCAGATATTATGCAGACATACCCTCGAGAGCTCGAGTCTGCCATCGTGCGCCTCGCCCAGATGAGTCGAGCTATTGGTATCCACCTCATTCTCTCTACACAGAGACCGAGCGTAAACGTCATTACAGGTCTCATCAAGGCAAACGTTCCTACCCGTGTCGCTCTTCAAGTATCAGCACAGATCGACTCACGAACCATCCTCGATACAGGAGGTGCAGAAAAGCTTCTTGGTGCCGGAGACATGCTCTATCTCGGCGGTGAAATGTCAAAGCCTCAGCGTCTCCAGTCTGCCTACATCACTGAAAACGAGGTGAAGAAGGTCGTTACCTATCTTGCTGATACTTACAAGGATGAAGTGATGGGAGAGATCAATCTCGCAGTCGCGGAGCCGGGCAAGGATTCTATCTTCGAAGCATCGATCGGTGACGGTGAAAGCCTCGAGGAAGAAGACGATATGTATGAACAAGCAAAAGAAACAGTTATCTCCACAGGAAAAGCATCTACCTCATATCTTCAACGGAAGCTTGGTGTAGGATACTCTCGAGCTGCTCGTCTCATGGATATTTTGGAAGAGCGTGGAGTAATAGGAGCCGCAAACGGTTCAAAACCTCGTGAAGTATACGGTAGCGACGCAGCTGCAGATGTTCCTGGAACAGAGGAAACGACCCCACTCGCATGATCACTCGAGAAGGTACGCAAAAGATTCTAAAAACCACTCTGGCACTCCTCGCCATAGCTCTTGTTGTAGGCTATACCCTCTTTGCCTCTCGTGATTTTATCCGAGGTCCAGACATCGTAATCAAAGAACCCGTAAACGGAAGTACGCTGGCCACCTCAAGTGTTCTTGTTGTAGGACAAGCCTTGCGCATACAGAAAATAGAGCTCAACAATCGCCCCATCTTGATAGATAAGGAAGGTAATTTTAAAGAAACCATTCTTTTGCTTCCTGGCTACAATTCTCCCCTCTTTACCGCCTCTGACAAGTTTGGAAGAAAGACCGAATACAAGCTTGAACTTATCTATATGAAATAGTGTACAATATGTGAGTACCCACCCGTACCCACATTATTCTTAATTCATATTCAGCATGGCAAAATTGACGAAAAAAACAAAAGAAGTTAAACCAAAAGAAGAAGAGGCAGAGGAAATGATGGAAACCGAGGATGGAGAAACTAGTCCTAAGAAGGAAATCAAAAAAGAAGTCAGTCGTCCTGACCCAACTGCAAACATCAACGACACTCTCGATGCAATCCGCATGAAGTTTGGTGATGAAGCGATCATGAAGCTTGGAGAGAAGCCGAAGGTTAATATCAACGCCATCCCTACCGGCTCTATCGGACTTGATGCCGCACTCGGCGTAGGTGGAATGCCTCGTGGACGTATCATCGAAATCTTTGGACCTGAATCTTCAGGAAAGACGACCCTTTCCCTTCACATCATTGCAGAAGCTCAAAAGAAAAATGGCATCTGCGCCTTTATCGATGCAGAACATGCGATGGACCCCGACTATGCGCGACGACTCGGAGTAAAGACAGAAGAGCTTTTGATCTCTCAACCGGATACAGGAGAACAGGCACTCGAGATCGTAGAGAGTCTTGTACGTTCTGGAAAGATGGACGTCATCGTCATCGACTCTGTTGCTGCACTTACACCGAAAGATGAAATCGAGGGAGATATGGGAGCTCACCATGTTGGCAAGCAAGCTCGTCTTATGTCACAGGCCCTCCGCAAATTGACTGGAATTGTTGCAAAGTCAAAGACCATTGTTATCTTTATCAACCAGATCCGTATGCAAATCGGAGTGATGTTTGGTAATCCAGAAACAACACCAGGAGGAAAGGCTCTCAAGTTCTACACATCAGTACGACTCGATATCCGACGTATCGCTCAGATTAAAAAAGGTGACGAAGTCATGGGAGGACGCGTGCGTGTAAAGGTTGTAAAAAACAAGGTGGCAGCTCCCTTCCGTCAGACAGAGTTTGATCTTATGTACAACGAAGGTATTTCTCAGGAAGGAGAAATCATTGCTCTTGGAGAAAAGATGGAACTCATCTCAAAGTCTGGAACTTCGTATTCATACGGTGAAGAAAAGCTTGGCCGAGGCTACGATGCCACTCGCCAGTTTTTGAAAGACAATCCAAAGATAAAAGAAGAGATCTTGGGTAAAATCCGCGAAAAACTTGCGGAAGTGAAATAAATAGGTAAGATAGTAGAACTATGTCAATGCTTGAATATAACGAGGTTGTTGAGCGAAAGTATATTGTCTTGGACGGAGCGCCGTACGAAGTTATTTCTTCTCACGTATTCCGAAAGCAGCAGCGAAAGCCGGTAAATGCTACGAAGCTGAAGAATCTCATTACCGGAAAAGTAACGGAATACTCTTTCCATGTATCTGAAAAGGTTCCTGAAGCTGAGATCGACGAGCGAGAGGTAAAGTATCTCTACACTGCAAAAGATGTCTTCTGGTTCTGCCTTCCCGACAATCCCGCAGTACGTTTTAGTGTCACAGAAGATCAAGCTGGAAACCAATCAAAATTTCTTAAGCCAAACACCGTTATCAAGCAACTCCTCTTTGGAGAACAGACTCTTGGATTCAAATACCCTATTCTTGCCGAACTCAAAGTTACTGAGGCTCCACCAAACATCAAAGGAGATAGTGCCACAGGAGGAAACAAAGTTGTAACCCTTGAGACAGGAGCGACGATCAATGCCCCACTATTCGTGAACGAAGGAGATGTCATCCGCATCAACACAGAGACAGGAGAATATAAAGATCGAGTGAGTAAGTAAAACAAAAAATCCCCACTCGGGGATTTTTTGTTTAGCGTGGCAAGAGGGATTTTAAAATATCGGCTTCGAGTGTATATGCACGGACAAACGAATCATCGACATGAGCGTAGAGAACCCCCTTTCCTGGTTCAGTCTCCACAAAGTGACTCGCGAACGTAATATTCGTTGCTTCTGAATCTCTGATCAATGGCTCTGGAGAAACCCATTCGATTTTTCCTGTTTCAAAATTATAAATACAGACCCCTACAGAAAAGATTCCGTATTTTTGCTTTTCACCCACCATTGTACTCGCTTCCCGACCATTGATGATTCCGAGTAATTTTCCCTCTCCTATATCTATAAAAGATTTTGGCAAAAGAGGTCCGGTAGAAATATGTTCTGCAACCCAAGGTAGTGAGTGCTCAGCAGGATGAAAAGCAACGTCACCGTACTCCCAAGGACCCGTAAGATCTTCTGCCACAACTGTCTGGACCACTGAGTAAACTCTATCTCTCACCTTGCGCCACGATTCAATGAGATTGTATCTGAACCCTTGTGAATTTAGGGGCGCAATAGAAACTTCTTTTGCTCCATCCATAAGTACCGGCATCGTCATCTCAAGAGAATGTAAATCTTTTCCTACTGCATGACCCAGATGTACTGTAGTTCTCTTTTTACCTGCCACAGGATCAAACTTCATAAACGGCATGGTGAAGTACAGATGAGTAAGTCCAGTCTTCTCATCGATCACAATATCAGGATCTTCGAGCCCGATAAAATCAGATCCATCAGCACCAATCTTTTTTATAATTTCATCCTGATTCTTGATCTTAAGGACTTCTCCTACAGTAAAATGTTCTAGGGAGTCGCCATGAATCAGCCTGAGTTCACTTCGATCGACATAACCCCGCACGTCAACTTCCCCTTCTCGACTCGTGATGCAACGTACAACACCCTCTTTGTAATTTGAGGTTGGGTCAAGAGTGATCGCCATTATGTGCTTAAGGGATCCAGTTGCCTCAATAACCTTACCTGGATGTTGTACGTAGAATTTTTGCATAGAATAAATTAGTTGGTAACCGTAAACTTAATCTTGTTACTTATCTTTCCCCATGGATAGACGTGTATAGTATATTCACCAGGAGTTATCGTAAGGTAAGATTCGCAAGGATTTCCAGAATAAGAATTATCTCTTGTGCAGTATTTATCCTTGAGTACGAAAGGAATGAGGTTGTTGGTTGCACCTGCCTCATTGTAAATAATACCTTTTACGCCTGTCTTAGGGTTCTCAATCCAAGCATATTTATCTCCTTCAAAACCTGAGAAGCCGGTTCCCTTTAATTCTACTCTTGTTCCGATAGGGCCGGCGGTTGGAGAAATTGAAGTAATAAGCGGAAGTGGTTCAGAAGG
>JAZKJN010000010.1:76502-92955 GCA_040384285.1 Patescibacteria group bacterium | reverse complement strand
TCAGAAGGTGCTGCGGGTGATGAGGGGAAATTGAATGTGGAGATAATGCTGTCTACGACCTCCTTACCTTTTTCATCGAATGCTGACATCCACATATTAATTCCTAAATTTTCGGATACACAGATATTTTTATAGAAGATATTACCAAGTCCTACCACCCATCCAGTAGAACGGCAGTCAGTTATCTTTCCTCCCGTACCAATTGTATCAATTGAGACCACTTCTCTAGGAGTATCTGTGTTAGGTTTCCCTTTTCGCGCAGAATTTACAAGTTCAACTGAGCTATTCCCTGTATTTAGATTAACTTCCCAATCAGAAGGGTATTTAATTTCAAATCCCAATTTCTCATTTGTATAAGTTTTCCACACAGTAGCGGCGGGAAGTGAAGTGAATGTGAGGGTTGAGAGAATCGCCTGACTATCCTCTTCACTTAACCCAGTTTTGATCAAGTAATTTTTTCCATTTTTCAAAATGAATATTTCCTTTGCCGCTAGCCCGATTGCCGAATCATATTCAATTAAAGTGGCATCAATGTTATTTAATTTATATGCAGAGGTTTTTAAATTAGCATAATCACCTACTGGTGCAGCTCTATAGTGTGACAAGATTTCTTCTAAGTTTTTTTCTTCAACGATAATCGCCAGAGAAAAACCTCCTTCTGGCAAATCATTTCTAGGCTGAGTATACCTTACGTAGACTTGACCTTCTTTAGAGTCGTCTATCGCAACTGTCCCTGGGTACTGAAAGGTGAAGTCCTTGCCTGTATACATCTTCCAATCAGTCGTATATACATTTTCTGCAACTGGAACTACTACATCTTTCTGACTCACATAGTACGCTCCACTAGCAATAAGCACGAGCGCAATGATGGCAATGACCCCCTGAACAATAAAACCCCTTTGTGTGTATTTCATAATGCTCCAATTATACTCATATAACCCAAAAGAAAAAAGTGTATGGTTTTGAGACCATGTTCTCTTTTTCTATGTATTTTCCGTCTATTGACATAATCATTCAAAGATGATTAATTTATCTTTGAACTGTTCCCCAAAAGGCCTAATTATGACTATCAAAAAATTTCTCGTCCCGACTTGCCTCGCCCTACTCATTACGGGGATATTTTCCCTCCCAGCTTTCTTTCACAAACTACGCGCTTCCCAAAAGCAGCAGTCTGTTTCCGAAAAGGAGGCTAAGCCCGTCGTTCCTGAATATCATGTTCCTGAGGGTTGGAATTACAGTAGTACCAACTTTCTTCCTTCTCCTAACGCCAATTCTCAGAAAATGATTTTTGGCGGAATTACCAAGATGTTTATAAGTGGGATTAGTGGAGAAGGAAAAATGAAAGTTGCATGCTTTCGTCAAAATAGACATGGTTTCATGGAGCTATGGAGAATAGACCCCGGAATTATCTACATAAAAATTGATGTCACAGAAGGCTATCCCATGTGGATAGAAGTCGATGTTCCCACAGAGATGCAAATCAGGTATGGAGAGGATGTCAAAGTACCTCGTGTTGAAATCCATCTTCGATCAATCGACGACATTAACGCAATGAAATAACCACCAAGCGCCAGTGAGGCGTTTTTTTATTACCCAAAAGAAAACAGTGTATGGTTTTGATACCACACACTGTTCCCTTTTTCACTTATCTCGCAACGTACGGAAGCAATCCCATGAATCGGGCTCGCTTTACGGCTACCGCAAGCTGTCGCTGGCTCTTTGCAGAGACACCTGACTTCTTTCGGCTGACCATACGACCGTGAGGGTTAAGAAATTTTTTGATGATTTCTGTATCCTTGTAGTCGATGTGTCGGATATTGTTTTGTGAGAAATAACACTGTTTGTTCATACTGCTTTTTTAATTAAATAATTAGAATGGGATATCGTCTGGGTTGATTTCTTCTTCTGGATACGCGATGGTATCGATCGGAGCTGCGTTTGCAGATCCATCTTCAGTAGCTGAAACCTCTTTAGTTGCCGCGCCTGCAGGAGCTCCTGCCCCTGGTCGGTTTCCAAACTGCACTCTGTCTGCAACGATTTCTGTTCTGTATTTCTTCGTACCGTCCTGCGCATCCCATGATCGTGTCTGCATTCGGCCTTCGACGAGGACACTTGATCCCTTTCGGAGATATTGTCCCGCTGTCTCTGCCTGTCGGCCAAAGACCACGACATTGTGATAATCGACTGACTCCTGCTTTGCACCGTTCTTGTCTTTCCAAACACGGTTTGTAGCGACACTAAAGGTACAGACCTTGATTCCCGAAGGAAGGGCCTTGATCTCAGGATCGCGTGTAATATTTCCGATGACGAGAGCTTTGTTTAAATACATAACGTTTAATGATTACTGCGTATTAAGCTAATAAACTACCTACGCCTCTTTCACCATTGCATCAATGCTTTTGTCGATCTCTTCAGCTGAAGCTGGAGCTGTCGCTGCGACTTCTGGAGCAACAACGGCTGCTTCTCCTTCGAGAATAACTGCAGGAGCCTTCTTGCCAAGGTATGTTGCCTCTTTCACTGTTGTGATGAGGAGCATACGAAGCATTGAAGCGTTTTCTTCAAATGCTTTCTTCACTGACTCGATTGACTTTGCAGGCATTTCAAACTTGAACCATCCGAAATATCCCTGATCAAAGTGCTGATTTGAAGCACCTACTTTCTTTGTCATTTCATATGCCAAAGTTCTAATCTCGGGAGCTTCTTCTGCGATCATAACTGCATCCTTTTTTGAAAGGACTCCCTTCAGAGCCTCTGCCTCGGCAGAAACTTTCTCTGGAGGAATTGAGGAAACGAGGATGTATCCGATTTCGTATACTTCCATTCGATCCTCCTTCAACATCTTGTCTTCCATAATGATCTTTATTCCCTATTTCAGGAAAGCGTGAGGAGTAATCTGCCCAAAATGGCAGAGCGTGGCCCGTGCGAGCCAGGACTTCCCACGTATTAATTTGGTAATTTGCACGTATCTGCAGATTATCATGCTGATAGAGAAAACTCAAGGATTGATGCCATGGTGAGTGGCTTTCCCGAGAATATCAGGATGAGATAAAATCCGTATAAAAAAGTTATGAATTTTTGATGAAATCTCTAGATAGAGAAGAGTTTTCGAGCGTTGTCAACGAGTTGTGGTAAAACTTTCTCAAGTGGCTCCCCTTTTATCTCCGCAATCTTCTCTGCAACATAGGTCACATAGGCTGGTTCAGCTCGCTCCCCTCTGTACGGCACAGGTGAAGCATACGGAGAATCAGTTTCTGAAAGAATCATATTGAGCGGAGTGTTTCGTATTACTTCATCAAAGTCTCTGATGTAGGTGATTGGTCCCGTAAACGAAAGTCGAAATCCAAGATCAACAAATTCCTTTCCCTCTTCCACTGTTCCTGAGTAGAAGTGTGCATCTCCTGGAACTTTTGCATGACTTTTCAAAATATCGAGGCCGTAGCGGTAAGAATTATGTTTCCCATCCACACCACTTCGCATATGGAGCATGAGAGGCTTCTTTACTTCATTAGCGATAGCAATCTGAGCTTCAAAAACTGCTTTCTGTGTTTCAAAGTCAGCATGTCCTTCACGATAGAAATCAAAACCACATTCCCCTATTCCTACCACACGAGGGTGTGCTGCCATTTTCTTGTACGTCTCTGCATCAAAAATTTCGCACGGCACTTCTACAGGATGGAGTCCGATGATTGCCCAGACATCAGGATATTTTTCTGCAAGTTCAATTGCTCTCTCTGAAGTCTTTTTGTTTGTACCGACAACGATCATTCCCACCCCTTTCTCTCGAGCACGCAAAAGAGCCTCTTCGTAGTCGAGAGCAAAAGCATCGAGATTGAGATGGCAGTGAATATCGAAATATTTGAAATTCATATTATTTCCTCAAGAAAAGCGGCTTCTCAGGCATCTTGTTTTCTTTGATGAGATCGATGACCGTCTGTGCAGTCTCAGGCATAAAAGGAACAAGGTCATGTGCAATATGAGAAAGTTCACTTCCGAGATACTCGATATCTTTCCTTGCTCCCGCCTCATCAACTTTTATTTTCTTGAACGGCTCTTCTTTTTGGATAAAGGCGTCGAGTGCGGTGATACGCACCCAGATTTCATCGATAGCTTTTTTAACTTCGTATGTTTCAAGGGGTGAGTTCTTTGAAATTTGTGCAGGAGAAAGTTCAATCGTTACTCCATAGAGAGTAACCATTTTCATAATACGACTCACAAGATTACCTAGACCATTTGCCAAGTGTGCATTGTAGGCATCTTTGAATTTCTCCATGCTAAAGTCGCTATCTTCGTATTGATTGAGTTCCCTGCATACATAGTAGCGGACAACATCGACGCCATACTCGTTTACAAGATCGAGAGGATTTATGACATTACCGATACTCTTTGACATCTTTTGTCCGTCGACGGTGATAAACCCATGAATAACTATGTTCTGCGTAGGAGAAACACCTGCAGACATGAGCATCGCCTGCCACATTGCTGCCTGCTGACGAACCTGATCTTTACCTGCAAACTGTACTACTGGCCACCATTTTTCAAATGACTTCATGTCATGCGGCCATCCGATGGTCGAAATGTAGTTTACGAGTGCATCAAACCAAACATACATTACATGTTCTATATCACCGGGCACTGGCACGCCCCAAGACATTTTTTTTGTCAGACGAGAAATACTAAAGTCTTCCAAACCTCGCTCAATAAAAGCCTTCATTTCATTCAAGCGATATGCAGGCATTACAAAGTCAGGATTTCTTGCATAGAGATCAAGAAGTTTTTGTCCGTAGTTTGAAAATCTAAAAAAATAATTCTCCTCCTCCGTAACCTGGAGAGGTTTGTCGGGATGAATGGGACACGCACCATCTACAAGCTCTGAGTCAGTCTTTTCGAGCTCGCATCCGACGCAATACCTGATTTTGTATTCCTTTTTGTAAATATCTCCCGCCTTTTCACACAGCTTCCAAAATTCTTGTGCAGCAACCTTGTGAGAGTCATCTGTTGTACGAATAAAGTGTAGATCATCACTCAGATTCAAAACCTTTTTAAGATCCTGGAACCGCGCGGCAAACTCATCACAGTATTTTTGCGGATCCTTCTTTTCTGCGAGAGCTTTTTCATAGACTTTTTGACCATGCTCATCTGTTCCTGTATTGAAAAAAACATCATATCCCTGATTTCTTTTGAAACGAGCGACGACGTCCGCATGGATGATCTCCATAGCAAAGCCGATATGCGGATCTGCGTTTACATATGGAAGTGTGGTTGTGATATAGAAATTTTTTGACATGTGCGACTAGTATATAGATTCCGGATACTTTTTTCTTCCCTTTTCAAAGTCATCGATAAACTCCATGAGTGCGGATGCCAGCGGCACTGAAAGAAGTGCACCCAGGAATCCTCCAAGTTTTCCTCCGATAACAAGAGCTAGTATAACAATTATTGGCGAAATACCAACAATCTTTTTCACCACCATCGGATACAAAATGTTGCTTTCAATCTGCTGGATGACGATATAGAGAAGCGCTACAAGCACGCCAAGGCTGGCTCCTCCACTGCCAGAAGCAATAAGAATCGCGGGAATGGCGGCAAAGATAGGTCCAAAAATTGGCACGAGTTCAAAGATTGCAGCGATGGAAGCAAGAAGCAGTGGATGATCTACATCAAGAAGCAAAAGACTCACATACACCAAGGTTCCGACGATAAGAGCCAGGATCAATTGTCCCTGCATCCAGTAACCGATCTTCGTCTTTGATCTCTGCCAAAGATCCACAATATAGTCATGATGCTTGAGTGGAGAAATAAGCTTCAGGAAACTGCGAACTCCTCCTGTCTGCACAGAAAGATAGAACGATAGAACGAACATAAGAATAAAACTGAACAGTCCTCCGAACACGGTACTCACAGTTTGAAAAGTACCCTTCTCGGCTCCTGCCACACTTTCTTTTGCTACATCAAGGACCTGATCAATCGATACAGACGTATCAGCGAGACTGTCGAGATGCTCGATCGGCTTCCAGATATCTCCAAGATGGATACTGTTAGGAAGCTTGTCGACGTAGAGGATTGCTTCATTTAAAAGATTCGGCAAAAAGAAAAACAAGAAAATCACGAGTAGGAATCCGAGAAGCGCATAAATCATGATGACTGCAGGTACTCGGTGAATCCTCTTGCTCTCGCACCAGAGAGTAAGAGGTTCTATCGAAGAGGCAATCACAATAGCCGCCAGGATAACAAGAATAATATCCTTTATATAGAAAAGCATCGCGCAGAAAGCGATGACGAGTACCGCTCGTATCATGGTTCCGGTGGAAAGTCGGACGGTCAGTTTCTGCGGGGTTTCCTTCATATTCTGAGTATAGCACTCTACTTTTTAAATGCCAGGAGGGGTACGAAACGTAGAGAATCTTTGTAGGGACCGATGACAGCGAGGTTCATATTCTTTTCTATAAATATTTCCCGGGCAATTGCCTGGACTTCCTCCGCAGTAACTTTCTGAATATCGCTTACCTCTTCTTCTGGTGGAGTGATCTCCCCTTTTACGATCTGATTTACCGCCGCATATTCTGCACGCGAGTCAGATGTTTCAAGACCAAGTACGAAAGATCCTGTGAGATAGTCTTTTACTTTTTTTAATTCCAGAGGATCAACAAGTGTATCAGAAAGTTTTTTGCATTCATCAAGAAGCACAGCGAGGACTTCATCAAAACGTGACGTATCGATACCTGCAGATATGCTGAAAAGTCCATGGTCTGTATATGCATCATGACTTGCATAGATGTAGTAACCTACTCCCATCTCCTCGCGCAGCTTCTGGAAAAGTCGTGAGCTCATCCCTTTTCCGAGAATCCCCGAAAGAACAGAGAGTGCCGGATCATGTTTACTGCGTGCGCCATAGGAGCGAAATCCGAGCACGAGATGCGCCTGGTCAGTCTCTTTGTATTGCACGAGAATTCGAGGCTCTCCCTGAGACTCAACCACAGCCACCTTTGAAAGCGGTGTGTGGGTTGGTATCTCTTCAAATGCCTTTTCTATTTTCTGTACTGTAGAGACTTCATCAAAGCCACCTGCAACAACCACTGTCGTAGCACTCGCCACATAGTGTTCCGCACAGTATTTTACAAAGTCTTCACGCGTAAAACTCTTTACCGTCTGCTCTGTCCCTGCAATATTCCACCCTGCAGGCTGGTCTCCATAGACAAGACTCAAGAAAAGATTTTGTACATGGCGATGCGGCATATCCTGATACATTCTGATCTCTTCCACGATCACACCTTTTTCTTTTTCCATTTCCTTTGCATCAAACAATGGATGTAGGTAAATATCCGAAACCACATCGAGAGCAGTGTCGAGATCAGTCGCTTTTACTTTTGCATAGTAACCTGTATACTCCTGACCTGTAAAAGCATTGTACTGGGCACCGATAGACTCGAGCTCATGGGCAATATCGAGTGCCCGAGGACGCTTTGGTGTTCCCTTAAAAATCATGTGCTCAAGAAAATGCGACAAGCCATTCGTCTCTTTTTTCTCGTATTTTGATCCCGTCTCAACCATCACAAAGACAGTTACTGCGGGATTATCCTGCATGGGGATAGTAACAATATTCAAACCATTCGGAAGAGTGTGTTTTTTAAATTGCATAGATTAAAAAGCGAGAAATTGTTTCAGGTCTTTGATCGCCACCCTCTCCTGCTTTCCTGTATCACGATTGCGCACTGTCACCTCTGCAGCCTCTTTTTCTATCGTATCAAAGTCGACAGTCACGCAGTATGGAGTACCAATCTCATCTTGCCGACGATATCTCTTTCCAATATTTCCGTTGTCATCAAACATTACGTTACCGAGTTCTTTCTTGAGCATGCTATATACTTCGCGAGCTTTCTCAACGAGTTGTGGTTTGTTTTTGAGCAATGGGAAGACCGCAACTTTTACCGGCGCCACCTTTGGAGAAAACTTCAAAAACACGCGCTTCTCACCTTCTATCTCGTCTTCTGTATATGCATCAGAAAGTACCGCAAGGAGAAGTCGATCCACTCCGAATGTAGGTTCAATACAATGAGGAACGATACGTTCTTTTGTCTCTTCATCAAAATATGAGAGATCAACTTTACTTGCCTCGCTGTGCGCTTTGAGATCAAAATCAGTTCGATACGCGAGACCAAGAAGTTCCTTCTGTCCAAACGGGAAATCAAACTCAGTATCAACCGATCGCCTTGAATAGTGTGCACGGTCAGATGCTGGCACATCGATCTTGTGAATCTTTGACTCTGTAAGTCCAAGTTCTTTCAAGAAAGCGATCTGCTCGTCAAACCATGTATCAAAGATGGCATCCACTTTCTTTGGATCTCGAGGATCGACAAAATACTCGATTTCCATTTGTTCAAGTTCTCGAAGACGGAAGATGAAGTCGCGAGGAGCGATTTCATTTCGGAAAGCCTTACCGATCTGAGCAAGTCCGAATGGAAGCTTCACTGCAAAAGAATCTCGGATATTTTTAAAGTTTACAAACATACCCTGCGCAGTTTCGGGACGGAGATATGAAATGGAAGAGTCGTCTTGCATCGCACCAACGTGAGTTTTAAACATCATATTGAACTGCTTTTCTTCACCGAGCTCACCTCCGCACTCAGGGCATTTCTTTTTGTCCTCGAGATGGTCAGCACGAAAACGCTTCTTACACTTTTTACACTCAACAAGTGGATCAGAAAAACCACCCACGTGTCCACTTGCCTTCCAAACATTTTGATTCATGAGAATTGCGGCATCAATACCGTACATGTCTTCACGATCAGTGACGAAACGCTTCCACCAGAGATTTTTTATATTGTTACGCACAGCGACTCCATAAGGACCATAGTCCCATGTTCCTGCAAGACCTCCGTAGATCTCAGATCCCTGATACACAAAACCTCGTCGCTTTGCGAGCGAGATAATCTTTTCCATTTTCGTTTCTTCTGTCTGTGCCATATTAGATTTAGTATTATTGTGCCACCCTCTCATCTCCATCTTTAAATGTTGAGTCCGTACTGAAACGTGTCGTGAGCGAGCCGAGCGTGCTTTGCAGAGCCTTTCCGGTAAAGCTGTCTTGAGCCGTGAGCACTGCAGAGTTTACAAGTACTGGCACCTGCCCTATCTGCGAAACACTTGGTGTAAGCCCCACCTGAAACGCCACCTGCTTTCTGTTTGCACTTGATGAATACGTATCTACACTACCAATTTTCCACACCAGTTGTCCATCAACAGCATTGTACGTGAGACTTTCATTGGCAGGATCAATCTTACCCATCCACTTTACATGTGCAGGAAGACTCGCACGTACCTCAGCACCTGTCGCGGCACTTGAAGTGTTGTCGATCGTCCAGATCACGGTGTAGGTAGTCTCTTTTTCAGCCTTTGGAGGAACGGGAGCAAGGTTTGGGAAAGGTCCCGTCGATCGCACCACTCGTCCGCCGAGTGCGATATTTGAAGCCACACGGACAGATCGCTTTGCACTCGAAGATATTGCTTCAGGAACATTATTTTCTGAAGTTCTGTTTCCCTTTACACTTACCTCCACAGAAAGATTTGGATTGGTGATAGGTTTTGCCTCGGTGCCTAGGTTTTTAGGTGTGATTGTAAATGACACACGACCCTCACCGCCAGCGGGGATATCTCCGAGTGATGGCGTAGTGATACTGTTCCAGACGATCTGGTTTTGAGCTGACTTGTAGAGGCCTTGTTCAGGGTTCACTGAGCTTTTGTCAAAAGCGTTTCCCGAAAGCTGCGCCACAATCTCTCCATTCAAAATCGGTGTATCAAGATTATTGAACCATGCCACGTCTACCTTGATCGGTGCATTAAATGCTCCGATATAGTCGCGCCCGCTTGCGTCATCATCAAGAGAGATATTCACAGTTATGAAAGGTTTTTTGATTCCGATCTCCTGACTGATAGCTACGTATTCTGTGCCGATCACTTTGTCATTCTTTGTACTCTGAGCTCCTGTAACAAACCGGAAAGCTCTGATCTCATCATCCTGTCCCTCGAGATTTCCTGTAATGGTAATAGTTTTCTTGCCTCCTGGAGGAATATCTCCTATTCTCCAGGTACTATTGTCAGAAAGAGGCTTGATATTTGAAGAGACAAAATTAAAACCAAAAGGATACACCGCCTTAAGCAAGAGATTCTTGATCACTTCTTGTGAGTTTGAAGTCATGACCACTGTCATTTCAAACTGCTGATTTGAAGTAATCTCTGAAATAGATTCTATAGAAAGCGTAATTGGAGATGAGCTGATCAAGACCTCAAATGTTTTTTCTTTTTGGAAGACAGCATTTGATCCCTTCACTCGATACTCCACAGAGACCTTGATAATCTTTTTGCTGTTTTCCTCACCATAGACGATGGCTTGAATATTTTTAGTACCGGTACCTCCTGGCTCGATATCGGGGATGAGTTCACGAAGAGTTTTGAGTTCCTTTGTCGTGTCGACAACATCTGTAGTACCTGCGGGAAATTCTACAGCGAGATCAACTGTCTCAAGCTTGATATTATTTTTATTTAAAACCTGGACATCAAAGGCGACAGGCTCTCCTCCAGCTACAGAGACTGGACCGTTGATACTAATGTCGATGTTGTTTGCAGAGACGAGATTTGAACCCTTAAAAAGTAGCAGTGCCCCTATCCCCACCGCGAAGACAAAGAAAATTATCGATCCGACAAGAAGTTTTGTGAAAAATGACATTGAGTTATCGTTATAATATTTATTGAGTACCACTGGCTCGCGAGGCTCTTCTTCGTGCTCCCAGTCGGTCTTTACGTCCGTGTCGTCTTTTGTCCAGTGCAATCGACGCTTCGTCCGGACATCCGGCGTCGAGCGCGAGTAGAGAGATTTTTTAAGTTCATCAATTCGGCTTTTGTCCCCTTGATCCATAGCTTATTCAGTATATCATAATTGGCTTGCCTTGAGCCCGTCGTTGATCACTCGCACCGCACTGCTTTTTGCAACAGCCATGGCTCGGATGATATCAGGTTCCAGATCATCGCGGACAAGAAAAGTCTCGATCATAGGTGAAGATTGGATATACCCAAGAGCATTGAGGATGCGCATGACGGTGATGCATTCTATGAGCTCGTAGTCTTCTTTTTTAAATTCCCTCGCGTACAGTCCTTCCATAATAGCAAAAAGCTTTTCATTCTTCTCTTCCCCATGAAGGAGGCGCTTGAGGAGCGAGAGGATCCGCACCTTCATCGAGTCTGACTTCTCTTGATTCCCTATTTCATATGCACCCGTGAGTCTCCAAACTTCTTTACCTCGCACGAGAGAGAGTTTTGAAAAAGAATAATCCTGCACATGAAAGCGCAATTTGGATTCGGCTTTACGCACGCCTGACGCAATGGCCCCAACCATTCCAAAGTCTTTGGTAAAGAGAAGTAAAAACTTCCCCGCTTCCCCGTACGGAGCACTATGTACCACGAAGGCCGGAGTTGTGTAGATGTGATGCATGGAAGTACCCTATTTCTCCAAACTCAATTTCGTCTCTGTCCCCTCTTTTATAACAACATCCTTGAGTGATGTGATGCGTGAGATTTCTTCTTTATTTTTTTCAACAATTGCACGAGTTTCTGGAGATGCTTCGAGAGTCAGAGTCGCTTTGTCATGGATTGTAAGTCCGCTTTCTTTTCGTAGATCCTGGATCATACGGATAAGTTCTCGTACCTGTCCTTCTTCTACAAGTGCAGGTGTGAGTGCGGTATCAAGCACCACTCCTTCGGGAGCTTTTTTGTCGAGCGCAACTTCTTTTACGTTTACTTCATCTTCGATGAGGTCGAGGAAGTCTGCTTTAAGAGCCGTGTTCATCGTAAGCTTTGCAAGTGGCTGACGCACGTTTATCTTTGCCTTCATACGAGCCTCCAGTCCAAGTGAAGCGATCTTTCGAGTCTCCTGCATGTCTTTTACAAGTGAGGCGTCAGGCTTTTTAAATTCTGGCCAATCTTCGAGATGCACGCTTTCTTTTTCACCCTTCAAACGTCGATACATGTCTTCAGCAAGAAATGGCATAACAGGAGCAATGAGAGTGGCGAGACCGAGGAGTACTGTGCGTGTTGTAGAAAGTGCGGCGAGCTTGTCCACTTCATCATCACCCTTAAAACGATCTCGAGATCGACGGAGATACCATGTCGAAAGATCGTCAATAAAGTCAGCGAAAGGTCGTGTTGCTTTGTCGAGTTCGTAGGCATCGAGATTTTTCGTCACCTCTATCCCCACCTCTGCAAGTCGGGCTAGTATCCAGAGATCGAGAATATTTTTACTTATCACTTCTTTCGGAATACCCACGGCATACATTTCATAAAAAGAAACCACGTTGTTCAAACGCCCAATATGTTTCTTTACGACTTCATCAACCCCTTTCTCAGAAAAACAAAAGTCTTGAGCATGCACCACAGGAGACGCCATCAAGTAATATCGCAATGCATCTGCACCATACTTGTCGACGGTTGGCATAAGTTCGGGATAGTTTTTCTTTGACTTCGACATCTTTTGTCCATCTTCAGCAAGCAAAAGTCCATTTACGATAACACTCTTGTACGGTGATCGGCCAAAAAGCGCCACGCCGAGGACAATCATGGAGTAGAACCAGCCTCGAGTCTGATCGAGTCCCTCAGCAATAAAATCGGCAGGATACCCTCGTGTTTTTCCAAGAATCTTTGAGAAGGGTCCTGGCTTTGGATTAAACTCCTCTTTTGAAAAAGGATAGTGGGCTTCTCCAAAAGGCATTGACCCTGACTCAAACCAACAATCAAAAACCTCTGGCACACGAATGAGTTTATTTCCGTTTTCTTGGACGAGTTTCAAATCATCGATAAAAGGACGGTGGAGTTCAAGCTCATAATTTTCATTATGAGGCAGTGGATGAAAATCGAGTTTCTTTGGCAAAGCGTTTTTGAGGAAATGATCCTCTGTTCCCCGGAGAGCGATGGAATCTTTTTCATTGAGCCCGCATGCAGCAGCTTCGAGAAGGAAAAGTGGCGAGTCATGAGAAACAATCAAGATATTTTTGTCGGCATATTTTTCTTCAAGAGAATACAGGAAAGCTCCCATTCGGCGCTTTATGTCCCGGTAGTTCTCCCCTCCTTCTATTGGCATGACGAAACGATTTACATATTCAAACTTTTTTATAAAAGTCTGAAAATCCTCGCCATCATGCACCCCCAGATTGATCTCGGTGATTCGATCGTCAGTAAGTACGTCGAGTTTTGAGCCGAGCTTCTCTGCAATAATCTTTGCTGTCTCCTGAGTACGAACAAAAGGTGAAGCAATGATAAGATCGATTTTTTTATCCTTGAGCCATGTTCCCGCTTCATCTGCTTGTTTGCGTCCAAGGGTGGTCAGTGGATGTGGATTTTCTTTTTTCGAACTGATGATTGATTTTGTATTGTTCAAAGCCTCCCCATGTCGCACGATGTAGTAGGTGTTTTTTGGCTTGCTGTATTTTTTGAGATCATCGACAGAACCCATGACGATCTGCTCTCCCGTCTTTTCATCTTTCCATACGGGCAATGGCGCTCCCCAGAAACGTGAGCGTGAGATCGCCCAGTCGCGTGCACCTTCGAGCCAATTACCAAAACGTCCCTCGCCGATCTCAGGTGGAATCCATGCAACCTTTTTGTTTTCTTTTACGAGCTTGTCTTTAAACTGTGTTACTTTTACAAACCACGACGAAGACGCGTAGTTTAAAAGTGGTGTATCACATCGCCAGCAGTGAGGATATGAGTGGATGATTTTCTCTTTTGCAAAAAGCTTCCCACTGTGTGCAAGATATTTAATGATCTCAACATCCCCTTTCTGGTGAGCATCTTTTTCCTCCACACTGTCTTTAGGCTTTACATGTTGTCCTGCAAAATCTTTTACTTCAGATTTAAATGTTCCGTCAGTCGCCACATGCTGCACAAACGGCAAGTTCTCAGCAAGTGAAAGCTCGTAGTCATCTGCACCAAAAGCAGGGGCAATGTGCACAATACCCGTTCCACTCTCAGTCGTTACAAAGTCAGCACCATATACCTTCCAGCCATTTTCTTGATTCTTAAGCTTCTTGTCAGAACTGTAGTAATCAAAAACGGGAGTGTACTCTTTTCCAACGAGATCTTTTCCGTGTATTGCCTCAAGTTTTTTGTATTCTTCTTTGATTGCTCCGAGCCGTGCTACTGCAACAATATATTTTGTTTCGGCAATTTGGATTTTCTGATATTCGATATGCGTATTCACCGCAAGTGCCACGTTTCCAGGAAGTGTCCACGGAGTGGTCGTCCAAGCTATGAGATATGTTCCCTTCTCTTCTTTCAATTCAAATTTTACATACACTGAAATATCAGTGATGTCTTTGTATCCCTGGCTCACTTCAAAGTTTGAAAGTGTTGTCTCGCATCGTGGACAGAGACTCATTGATTTAAATCCTTCGTAAACCAATCCTTTTTTATGCAATTGGGAAAACGCCCACCATACCGACTCGGTATAGCTTGCGTCCATAGTGCGATAGTCATTGTCCATATCCACCCATCGTCCGAGTCGAGGAATGATCTTTCTCCAGTCATCGGCATATCGCATAACACTTTCCTGCGCCTTTGCATTGAACTTCCCTATCCCGTAGTCGAGAATATCTTTCTTTGACGCGAGGTTGAGTTCTTTTTCAATGAGATTTTCTACAGGAAGCCCGTGACAATCCCATCCCCATCGTCGTCGTACACGATACCCTCGCATCGTTTTGTAACGAGGAATGACGTCTTTGACAGTGCTTGGGATCACGTGACCGTAGTGAGGCAGGCCTGTTGCAAACGGAGGACCGTCATAAAAGACAAAATCACCCTTCGGAGATTCTTTTTCGAGGGTTTTTTTGAATATCTGGTTCGCGTCCCAGTACTCGAGTATCTTTTCTTCAGTTTCTGCGACTTTGCTTTTGGTTGTTTGGGGTACGGGATTATCTGTAGACATAGAAGTCATTTTATCATTTTATGAGATATTTTTCACTCTTAAACCTAAAGATGGGACTACATCCTCTTTGGAACTTCGATACCTAATATCCACAAACCGTTCTTCAAAACTCCTGCGAAGGTCTCCGTGAGGAGCACTCGATATGGCGAAAGTGGATCTTTTTCGTCAATAATCTTGTGGATCGTATAGTATGAGTTAAAAGCACCTGCAAGCTCAATGAGGTAGGTCACGATATAGTGAGGAGCGTATTCAAGACGTGATCTCTCGACAACTTCGGGGAAACGAGCAAGAAGCTTTTCGAGTGGCTCTACTGTTTCTGGAAAAGTTTTTACTTCTTCTGAGACTCCTGCCTTTGCTACCACTGCTCCCGCACGCACACACGCGTACTGAAGATACGGACCTGAGTCCCCTTCAAATGACACTGACTTTTCTGGATCGTAGATGATATCTCCCCCGATTGCTTGTCGGAGAATACTGTATTTGAGAGCTGAGACAGCTACATCTTTTCGTATTGATGCGAGTTCCTCTGCACCAAAGTCTCGTTCTTTCATTTTTTCTGCGACAAGAGATTCGATTTCCTCAAGCATAGTTTCAGCAGGAACGATGTTCCCTTTTCGAGATGACATCTTTCCACTCGAAGGTCGCAAAAGTCCATGAGCAATATGCTTCATTCGGGATGCGTGCTCAGGGGCAATGAGGGAAAGTGTTTTTAAGAGAACTTTGAAATAGTCGGATTGTTCGTTTGCAGTGACAATCACAGACTCAGACATATCTGGATACAATTCAAATTTTCGAGCAGTGAGCCCAATTTCTTTTGCCTCGTAGGTGGGTAATCCCTCAGAGTTTATAAATACACGATTGTGAAGTCCGTGTTTTTCTCCGGGGAAAATGATTGCGCCTTGGCTTTTTTCAAAGACTCCTTGTTCAAGGAACTTGAGGACAATTGCCTTGCCTGCATCTGCCACTTCACTTTCAAAAAAGAATCGATCAAAACGACTTCCAAGTTTTGCGTAGATTGCATCAAAATATTCGAGACTTAGTTTCCTTCCCTTTTCGTAGAGAGTGTTGATTTCGGGATCTGACTTTTCAAAAATCTTTTTGTTGATGGAGATGATTTCTTTTTTTGCTGATTCATCTTCCTCATATTTCTCTGATCCGAGAACATACATCTTTCCGAGATACTCGATGGTCATGTCTTCTGGATTCTTTCCAACCGCCCATAGAGTTTTCGCAACATGAAGTCCCACGTCACCTTGATAGCATGCACGTACGACGTCTGCTCCTGAAAATTCTACAAGTCGAGAGAGTGATTCTCCGATCGTGTTTGCCATAAGGTGTCCAATATGGAAAATTTTGAAAGGGTTTGGATCGGTATGCTCTACCATCACCTTCTTTCCCGCATCGTGGGTATTTTTTCCAAAGCTCTTGAGATCTTTCGAAATTGAGAGGATATTTTCTGCAAAATATTTCGGGTCAAGTGAGATGTTTATA
>JAZKJN010000010.1:0-76492 GCA_040384285.1 Patescibacteria group bacterium | reverse complement strand
CACATTCTCAGGCATGCCTTTTTTGCATTCAAGGACAATTGCCTCAGCAAGTTTTTGCGGAGACATCTTGAGCTCTTTTGCATAGGCCAAAGCAGCATTGGTTGTGAAGTCACCGAGACTAATATCCTCCGGGTGCTCAAGCTTAACCTTTGGATCTGCCACTCCAAGCGTCTGTAAAGCTTTGAGGAGTGCCTGTATGAGGGTTTCTGTCATGGGGCTTATTTTAGCACTAAAACGAGAGTTAAAGCCAAATACATTGACTTTTATTATATTTCTGTTACTATTTCATCACTCTTGGACTGAGGTCCAAGCGCAGAAAGCGGGCCTTGAAGACTGTATTAACTTAGGTTTGGTGGGTGTAACTTTCCCACCTAGGTTTAGCCTAACTTGATCGGTTCCTCCCTGGCTCCACCACGTCACGCATCGCGCGACGTGGTCATTTTTTATCTAGCTATTTCTTTCTCAAAACCTTGTCGATTGTTGCGGCAATCTTTTTCATATCTTTCTCCTTCTTTCCACGAGTTGTTTCTGCTGCAGTTCCGAGTCGGATTCCTGATGGATCAAAAGCACTTCGAGTCTCTCCGGGAACAGTATTTTTGTTAACAATGATTCCTGCCTTCTCGAGTCTGTCGCTAGCTTCGGCTCCTGACATTCCCTTTCCACCCATCCAGACATCCATAAGAATGAGGTGTGAGTCGGTACCGCCTGAAATAATTTTCCAGCCGAGTCTTTGAAGTTCGCTCGCAAGCACTACTGCATTTTTCTTGACCTGCTGTGCATATTTTTTAAAGCCCGGAGTCGATGCTTCTTTGAGCGCGACTGCGACCGCTGCAATCTGATTCAAGTGAGGACCTCCCTGAAGTCCCGGGAATACTGCCTTATCGATGAGATCGGAAATCGACTGCTGCTTTCCCTTGCTATCGAGAATCGTTTTGTCGTTACGAGAAAAGATGAGAGCTGAGCGAGGACCTCGTAGAGTTTTGTGAACTGTTGTTGTCACGACATCTGCGTAGAGAAACGGAGATGCGTATGCCTTACCTGCGACAAGTCCTGCAAAGTGCGACATGTCCACCATGAGAAATGCCCCGCAAAGATCTGCGATCTCTCGGAATTTTTTAAAGTCCACTGCACGTGGATATGCAGTAAATCCCGCGACAATGATTGCTGGCTTTTCTGCCACCGCAATTCTTTTTACTTCTTCGTAGTCGATCACCTCTGTGTGAGGATCAACTCCAAAAGGAACTTGCACCCAGGCTTTGCCAGTCATAGAGACTTTATGTCCGTGCGTGAGGTGACCTCCGTGAGAAAGTGTCATACCCATGATTTTACCTCCGAGTGGGACGGTAGCTAGAAATACCGCGAGGTTTGCGGGAGATCCTGAGAGTGGCTGAGTGTTTACATGCCAGAGATTTTCTTTGAGGCCAAAGAGTTTGCGTGCACGATCGATTGCAATCGATTCTATCTTGTCGACAACTTGATTACCTCCATAATATCGCCGACCTGGATACCCTTCTGCGTATTTGTTGGTAAGTTCAGAGCCAAGAGCTTCGAGCACGTCTTTAGAAACAATGTTTTCTGATGCAATTAAATTGATAACTGATTTCTGTCGCTTCTTTTCTGCCTCTATAAGTTTTTTGATCTGTATGTCTTTCATAGGTTTATTTTTTCTTTTTAGCTGCAGGTTTTGTTCCCTTTTTAGTAAAACTCTTGCGGTCTTTCTCATTGAATCCTCCAGCTACTGTCATCTTTGCTTTCAAAAATGTGTGTGGATCATAGTTTTCAAGTGTCACCATATCAGGTCGAAATGTATCGAGATTTTTTATCCTGTCACTCAAAACAAGCTTTGGGAATTTCTTTGGTTCACGCTTCAATTGCTCTTTTACTTGATCAATATGGTCATGATAGATATGCGCGTCACCAAGGGTATGGATAAATTCTCCTGGCTCATATCCTGCGAGCTTTGCGACAATCATCGTCAAAGCTGCGTAACTTGCGATGTTGAAAGGAACACCGAGAAACATGTCGCAACTGCGCTGATACAAGAGGCATGAAAGTTTATTGCCTGAAACATTGAAATGGAAAAGGATGTGGCAGAGAGGAAATGCGAGGGCCTCCCCTGGTTTTGCCATGGCGTAGAGATACTGAGGATTCCATGCTGAAAGAACAGCGTGCTTTCTCTCAGGAAAATTCTTGAGTGTGTCGATCACCCATGCAAGCTGATCGATCTTTCTTCCATCGCTTGCCGGCCATGCTCGCCATTGCTCTCCATAGATCTTTGGTAATTCTCCATGCGCTTCTGCAAATGCATTGTCCACTCGCATTTTTTCTACAAACTCTTCGAGGGTAAGCTGTGGCAGTTCTCCCTTGTCTGCTTTTTTCTTGTAAATTTTGTAAGGGTAATCATTCCAGATTGGAACTTTGTTATCAACAAGGTATTTTACATTTGTCTGTCCTGACATAAACCAATAGAGCTCGTGCATGATGCTGTTCCAAGGAACTTTTTTAGTCGTAAGCAAAGGAAACCCTTTTGAAAGGTCAAAACGCATCTGTCGGCCAAAGACACTCGTGAGTCCTGTGCCAGTATTGTGATCATGCTTTACGGTACCATTCTCCAAAATATCTTTGAGTAAATCCAGATACTGATACTCCTGGTGGCGTTCTATTTTCTTAGTCTTCTTTCCCTTCTTTACTGCTTTTTTGAGTATTTTTTTTGCCATAGGATTTAGTAATAGTTCTTAAAATACACATTAAACAAAACTCCTGCGAGCACGATAAATGCAGCGGTGAAGTAATCATGGTGAAAGATCGCAGAAACGAGCGCGACTGCCATGACAACAAAGATTTGAATAATGAGGAGAATCATGATTATTTTTTCTTCTTAGGAGTGAAGTGGTTTGAGTTTTCCTTGCCGTATCGCCCCACTTTTTCATAGGCTTGAGCAGTCGGTGAAGTAAGTCGTGCAAAGATGAGCTGAGCAATCTCCATGCCAGGGCGGAGGATAAGAGGAACGTTGTTGGTATTTACCAGCTCAAAAGTGGGATAAAAGTGGTGCCCTGGATTGAAAAGCATGGCGGTGTTGTGGACCACAAGTCCTGCTCGAGCAAGGCTCGACTTTCCAGAAAGAAGGATGAGGTGCTCATGGTCAACACCGATAAATTCCTTTTGCTTTCCAAGAACACTCTCTCCTGGATGGAGGATAAAAGCTTCGCCATCTGCAACCTTTACCGTACGAGTGACGGGATAGAGTTTGCGAGCAGGATCGATAGAAGACGTCTTGTGTCGATCCGTTACATCAAACTCGTTTCCAAGCAGAACATCGTAGCTTGCAGGATTGAGCTGTTTTTCTGTGTAAGGTTTTATTGTAATCTTCCCTTCCTTGAGTGCTTTCTTGATATCTGTATCTGATAGAAACATGGCGGTTTAAATTAATTGTAAATTATTCTATATTAAAAACTTTCTCCGTCCCATAATACTCGGACCAGTGAGCATTGTAGTGGGCAAACATTCGCTCAAGTCGATCTTGAGGAAGTTCGAGAGCCCCTACAGATGCCATGAAGGCAAGCAAATCTTTTTTTGTTGCCTCGAGAGCTGATTCGTCGGTGGACATTTTTTCAAATTCTGCGAGGTATCCGTAGCCTGCGTTTTTGTCGATACAAACATTCATATCCCCACTTGTGTATTGATCGCGTTCCCGAGACCACTTTGCCTGATATGTGAGTCCTGCTCCGAGAAGTGCTTGGTCAAGTTTTTCGAGTGTTGTAGGAACTTCTGATTCAAACTCGATACGCTTCACACCATTTGAACTTGAGTCATCCCCTACTGACGCTTTGATGATGAGGATCACGGTACCATTTGCCTCTCGTGTGCGCACTGATGGTTTCTTTCCTTCGAGCACTACTCGATCAAAGATTTCTTTTTTCTCTGCGGGGATCAAATGTGTGAGAGCTTTTCCGAGATCCACTCCCGCTGGGACAGTGAAGTAGTGGTTCAATTGTTTTTCGTGAGCAGAAACAGAAAGTTTTGGATCATGCTTTTTAAGATGAGCAACAAGAGCATTCGCATTTTCTTTTGAACCGAGGAGTGATTTTATTTCGACTTCGTAGGTGTGAGACATGGCGGGATAGTTAGTACTTGTAGTATAGCGCGTGGGTGATAAAATAAAAGGTGACAAAGCCCTAAAACTAATTTCCTATAGTAATCTCCATGAAAATCTTCCTTATTGCAGCTGTTTCAGCAGATGGTTTCCTCGCAAAGGACGACCAGCATAGCCCTATGATGTGGACCAGCAAGGCCGACAAGAAGCGCTTTGTAGAACTTACAAAGAAAGCTGGAGTCGTGGTCATGGGTTCTAAAACATATAAAACAATTGGTAAACCGCTCAAAGAGCGTACGACTATTGTCTATTCAAAGACACAGACATTTGAAGGTGTAGAGACCACACAAGACAATCCCCGCGACCTTATTACAAAACTCGAGGCACGTGGCTTCAAAGAAATAGCAATTTGTGGAGGTTCAAATATCTACACGATGTTTATGAAAGCTCAGGTCGTAGAAACAGTCTATCTCACTATCGAGCCTGTCATGTTTGGAAAAGGTGTTACCCTCTTCAACAACGACCTGCTCTTTCATCTCAAACTCGTAAGCGCAGTTACATCAGAGGCAAGTGGTTCCCTATTGCTCGAATACAAAGTTGATTACAGTGGAGTGGCAAAGATGGTGGAATGATTTAGGTAATAAAAGAACCTCGTACTTTCGCACAAGGTTTGAATACTCATAGTATCTAAAGTTCTGGAGTACTAAAGGAAACGGAGAGCTGGATCTTCGTCATTCCAAACATCGCCAATATAGTTCCAACTAATGAACACTACACCGTCGCGCTCATGGAGACATGGAATATGAAGATGATTAGGAAGACGTCGCACGATGCCTTTCCACGCATAGACCGTCTTACCATCAAAGTATTTCCTGAAAAAGGCTAGGCCTTTCTTTTGGATTTCTTCCAAGTCACGCAATCCGAGGCAAGTCTTGAGGGTGCCGGTCTTTTTGAGATAGTGGTAAATCTTGTCTCCCCCAATCCATTTTTCATCCTTCTGGCCGTCATGGAACCACTGCTCAACGGCCGAGATTTCATACTCTGTAGACCCTAGAGTTTCCAAATCCAGATGGATAACTTCTTCCGCCCAGTCTGGATACGAAGGACGCACAGAACGATCTACCCGAACAATGGGATCAATCTTCACTTTTGGTGTGACAGTTCGTGGTATTTTGGGAGTGAGATCATTGTGATCGCATAGCCTGTCCCTCAGGACACTCTTAAGACGTTCCTGATTAATCACCCAAGACTGAGCCGTATTCCTACTCAATTCTCCTGGTCGTGGCGCTTGTCGCACCAGAGCAGATAAGAATTCGATGTACCATCCGGGGACTTCTGTATTTTTTGAGGCTGTACTACTCATGGTAGCTGTTCCTTTTTATACATTATTGCTTGCTGGACTCTTCGCCACAGCGGAGAAAAGCCTATATATAAGCCGTTTTCTGCTAGGGCGAATGCAAATATTTTTAATAAATCTATTCAAGATAGTACCTATATTATTATGCAAGTCAAGGGCAACAAAAAATCCCCTCTCGGGGACTTTTTGTTTTAATTTAAATTGAGATTATTTTACATCCACTCCGAGTGATCGGCATGATCCTTCGATGATCTTCATTGCTGCCTCGATTGTGTTTGCATTGAGGTCTGGCATTTTCTTTTCAGCAATTGCTCGTACCTGAGCCTTTGTGATAGTACCTGCTCGCTTTTGAGCATGCTTTCCAGCTCCCTTTTCAATACCAACTGCTTTCAAGATAAGAGATGATGCGGGAGGAGTCTTTAGAACAAAGTCATATGTTCGATCTTCGTAGACTGTGATAACTACAGGAACGATATCGCCCATCATATTCTTTGTAGCCTCATTGAATTTCTTTGTGAAATCTCCGATGTTAACCCCAGCCTGTCCCAAAGTAGGACCAAGTGGAGGCGCAGGAGTAGCCTTACCCGCTGGAGCTGAAACTTTTACTTTTTTGATGATTTTCTTAGCCATAATGATTGTTGAGTTAGATTACCTTATATCTTCTTAACTTGCAAGAAATCGAGCTCAACGGGAGTTTCGCGACCAAACATTGAGACCAGAACCTTGATCTTTCCTCGACTGTCGTCTACCTCACTCACCTTTCCTTCGAGATCCTTGAACGGACCATCAGTGATCTTTACGACATCTTCTGGAGCAAGATCGATAGTGTGTTTAACTTCAGACTTATCCATTCGAGCAAAAAGCATATCAACTTCCTTCTTTTCGAGAGGCACTGGATAGACTCCAGATCCTACGAATCCTGTCACTCGAGGGGTGTTTCGCACTACATACCATGAGTCATCTGTTACGGTCATGTCTACGAGTACGTATCCAGGATAGATTTTCTCTTCCTCTTCTACTCGCTTTCCTCCCTTGATCTTGATCTTCTTTTCAGTTGGAACAAGAACGTTGAAAATACGGTCTTCCATTCCCAAAGACTCGATACGCTGTTTGAGGTTACGTGCTACAGCGTTCTCATATCCTGCGTAGGTATGGATCGCGTACCAGTTTCTTTGTCCACCAACTTGCTGTTTTGACATTGAGATTAAAGTTAAAGATTAGATAAAGAGAGTAAGGAGTGTTGCAAAAATATGATCGAAAAGCGCGAGGAGGAGTGCGGTAAGGAGGGAGATGACCACGACCATGATGCTATATGAAATAGCTAGGTTTCGTGAAGGCCATGTGACATGTGCCATCTCTGCTCGTGTATCTTTGATGTATTCAGTGAGTTTCATGCTGTTCGATATTTCGCGTTTTTTTATTAAAAAATCCCGGCGAAAAAGGGATAGTAATCTAATACTACCCCTTTCTCTTGATTAAGTCAAATTAGACTGTTTTACCGGATTTCGTAGGTAATTGTGACGTTTGAAGTGATCTTCTGCTCCCCTGTTGGGATCTCGGGCGCTACCTGTGCCTTTACTGCAGAGACTGACATACTTTCGTTCATTGCGCGGCCATCGTAATATGGTCCGTTGTCGCTTTGATCATAGAAGCTTGTGATACGTACAAGGCGCACTCCGAGATCCTTTGCGATCTTTTCTGCCTTTGTCTTTGCATCAGCAATAGCCTCTGCTCGAGCGACAGCCTTCACTGATTCGATCTCATCAATTGAGACTGCGAGTCCGTTTACATTTTGAACTCCTGCTGCACCGATAGTTTCAAAGAGTGCTCCGGCCTTTGAAAGGTCCCGCACCTTTACTTCGATGGTCTGGCTTACGACATATCCCTTGAGTGTTTGCTTGCTTGGTCCGCACTGGTATGGAGTACAGATTCCTGAGGTATATTCATAATCAGGATTGATAGAATATGAGAGAGTTTTGATATCCTTTTCCTCCACTCCTCCGGCCTTTATTGCCACAAGAGCTGCACTTGTCTTTTCTGTTGCCTTTGTCTGAGCTTCCGCAACAGTCTTTGCTGTCTCAGTTACACTAAAAGAAAATGTTGCAATGTCAGGAATACTAATAGCTTCCCCCTTTCCATTGACTGAGATCGTATTCATATACTGATCTGGCTTTCCGACGTATTTAATAGAGACAAATTCTTTAATAGATACCACGGCAAGAAAGATCACGAGAAGAACTCCCGCCCACTTTCCCACACTCCACAACTGTTCTTTATTATTATTCATTTTTTAAATTTAAATTATCTAGTAATCCTTATTCGTTACTGTAGCATGCGTCGATGAGATTTTCAAAAAGTGCGAGCACTGTCATCTGTCCCACTCCTCCCGGAACGGGCGTAATCATTGCTACATGCTCTGCAACATTCTCGAAATCTACATCTCCCACCACTCTACCATTTTCAGTACGAGTAATGCCAACATCTATGACGATTTGTTTTTCATGAGTGTACTCACGCGTAATGAAATATGGCTTACCAATTGCGATGATTAGAATATCGGCATCGAGTGTTGAGGATTTGAGATCAGCAGTTTTGCTGTTACAGAGAGCTACTATCGCACCAGCTTTCTCTGCCATGGTTGCGATCGGCTTTCCCACAAGCTCTGAACTTCCCACCATCGTGACTTTTTTTCCCGAGAGATCGATATTGTAGAAATCAAGCAATTCCCTGACTCCACGGGCAGTGGCAGGGATCAAAGCTCCTTTATATCCATCGACTTCTTTGTTTGTATCGATGGCTTCGATGATAGCTTTTGAATCGAGATGTGCGGGAACCGGCAATTGAACAATCAAGCCTTGAACGGTTTCGTCTTTGTTATATTTTTCTACAAGTGAGATGATCTCTTCTTGAGTAACAGATTCCGGAAGCTCAAGATGGATTTCTTTTACACCGATCTTTTGTGCCATGAGTTTTTTTGCACGGATGTAGACGTCAGAGTCGGGACGAGTGCCGACCTGGATGATGACGAGACACGGAATATACGGAAGAGCTTTTACTCTTTCAAGAAGTGGTGCGAGATAGTGGGCCTTTGCAAGGCGTCCATCGATGAGTTGCATCGTTCTACACTACCACGTTTTCTGAGGCTCTTCTAGACTAATCTCTTTTTGCAGATCTCCTGTAGCGGTTTTAAAAGAGAGTGATGTAGCGGTGAGAGCAATCTTTTTGTCAGGCAATTCTATCTTTGATCCATACTTTATATCCCCCACGATCGGATGATCTATGTATGAAAGCTGGGCTCGAATCTGGTGATGTCGTCCTGTCTTGAGATTTATCTTGAGTAGAGAAAAATCTCCTTCAGTTTTTATGAGCTCATATGAAAGTTCTGCTTTTTGCGAGTTTGCTTTTTCTGTATCAAAAATTTCTGAGAGGTTGTTTGATTCGTTGTGTAGGAGGAAATGGACGAGGGTTGCTTGAGTACTTTTCGGAGTTCCATGCACCCATGCGTGATATGTTTTCTTTACGGTATGCTCGCGAATCTGCTCACTGATTCTAGACGCACCTTTTGATGTCTTCGCAAAAAGAACAATTCCGTCGACGTTTCGATCCAGTCTATGCACAAGACCGACAAATACATTACCAGGTTTGTTATAGGTTTTCTTTATATACGTCCGTACTTCATCGAGAAGTGAGATATCGCCTGACTTGTCCCCTTGCACGAGAATACCCGCTGGTTTGTAGACCGCGATCAGGTGGTTGTCTTCGTAGAGGACTTTTATAGGTTCCATCGTGCAAAGATACCACAAGGCAAGAGTCTTTTGCTACCCTTCTCCTCAAGTGTCAGCTCCCCTGTCTCGATCGATCCCCCATACTTTTTTACAAGCTCTCCCAAAACATTTTCATAGGCAAGCGCTGAATATCCAGCAGAGTATCCGTTGATGATAAAAAATAGAGGTGTATCTTTCAGAAGCTTCATACAATCTTCGACAAGTGGGAGGAAATCTTCTTCGATTTTCCAAAGCTCTTTGTTTGCACCATGTCCAAAAGCAGGTGGGTCCATGATGATGGCATCGTACTTGTTTCCCCGCTTTACCTCACGCCCAACAAACACTCGTGCATCTTCAAGTATCCAGCGGATAGGTTTGTCGGAAAGACCTGAGAGTTCTGCATTTTCTCGTGCCCAGGCAATTGCTGATTTAGATCCATCGATGTGAACCACTTTTGCCCCTCCTTGTGCACATGCAAGAGATGCACCACCTGTGTAGCCGAAAAGATTTAAGACATCAATGTCTTTTTTGCCTTCCAAAAGTCCCCGCATCCAGTTCCAGTTTTCTGATTGCTCAGGGAAAATACCCACATGTTTAAATGCTGTTGGCTTTATCCAAAACTTCAACCCTGAAAAACTGATCGGCCATTTCTCGAGCTTTTCTTTTTTAAATTTCCATGCACCTTCTGCCTCTGTACGGCTAAAGTGAGCATCTGCTTTTTTCCATTCATCTGCTCCAAGATTTTTCTTCCAGAGAGCTTGTGGATCGGGACGAGAAAGGACAGTAGAGGCGAAACGTTCGAGTTTCTCCCCTTCTCCAGAATCAAGGAGTTCGTAATCCTCTGTGGGCTGCGTGATTAATATTGAAGATGTTTTCATTTACTTGAGCAAAGTAACCACCATCATTCCCTCAGAAAGTCCGCTTTGTATTTCTACCATTCCATCAGAGCCCTTGAGTCCTGTTACGACTTTCACTTCAGTATATTCCTCATCTGAATCGAGAACTTTCACAAAACTTTCACCTTTTCTTTGAGTGATTGCACGGTATGGGACGGTGAGAACATTTTTTTTGAAATTAGTTTCAATCTCGATATTTGCAGTCATACCGGAACGTACTCGAGCGTCTTTTTCATCAAACTGAAGGGTTACCTTGTAGGTTGGTACACCTTCAACGACAGTTTCTGCAGGATCCACAGAAATCACATGAGCTTTGAACACAGCATCTTCCCCATATGCATCGAGCTGTATCGAAGCAACATCATTTACAGAAATTTTTGCAATATCAACTTCAGGCACAAAGATTTCAACCTTGAAAGATTCCTCAGAAATCATTGCGAAAGAAACTGTTCCTGGAGAGATGAATTCTCCGAGATGAGCATCTGCTTTTGTAAGTATTCCATCGATAGGAGCCACGACACGACGCTTGCCAAGTTCTGCCTGAAGAGCAAGAACGTCTGCAGACGCTTTGTTGACGCTTGCCATCTGGATCTCGAGTGCTTCTACAGATGAACCCGCTTTTTGGAGGTCGAACTGATCTTCTGCAATAGAAAGATTTGACGATGCAGTGTTGTATGCAGATTCGCCTGCTGCAAGAGAAGCTACAGCAGTATTCAGAGCAGAAATTCCATCATTAAGCGCTGTGGTATAGGTATCGATCTGAGCTTCGGTAAAACCAGAGCCTCCGCTATTGAGATCGGAGACAATCACTGAGAGCTCGCTCATAAGAGTTTTGATCGACATGAGATATCCACGGGCTTTGAGAGCGTACGGCGCTGGATCGGAGTCGAGTGTCAGCGAATCGAGATCACTTTTCCATGCAAGAAGATTCTGTGTTACCAAAGCGCGTGACTGGCTGATCCTGTTTTCCTCAGCGTAGCTATCGAGCACAAAAACGACAGTGGGCCGGGCACTTCGAGGGTTATTAAACATCACGTCTGTATGGCTTACAAGAGAAGTTTCTGCTTTTACATACGCATCATGGAGAGCGTTCAAAAGAGCTGTTCGCCCTTCGGTAAAATCACTCTGTGAAGCTTTATATTTTGCTGTTTCCACAGAAAGTTCTTCGGGGCGAAGACCCTTTTGCAATTCAGAAAGTCGTGCGCGCTCGCCCAAAAGATGAGCTTCGGCACCACGCAAAGATGCAAGCGTATCTGCATTATCAAGTGAAGCAATAATGGTCCCTTTTTTTACGGCGTCGCCCACCTTTGCATTGATTTGTGCCAATACTCCCCCTTTTTCAAACCCAAGATCTGCTTTTCCGAACGGAGCTACCTTACCAGTCACCTCTACAGACTCTCGCACAGATCCTCGAGTGACAGTGGCCGTCTCCCCTATTTCCCCATTTCCACTTGATGCAAAAGCAACACCCACGATAACTATGAGGACGAGTGCAATTACGCCGACAATGATTTTATTTCTAAGATAATGTGCGATTTTCTTTTTCATGTATATTTTTTAAAGATAACGAGGGCGCCGACAAACAAGAGAGTTGAAGTGAGAGCGGAAACTGAGCAGTACAAACAGAAAGCCTGGAGAACAAAAATCATAATAGAGACGAACACGAGAGATGCGAGAAATCCGAGAGGTGTCAGGAGTAAAGCGTACCGGAGATACTTTTCCTTCTTGCTATCGAGAGAAAGGAATATGAGTACGGCGACAAGAAGATAATAAGCCGCACCGAGAAGCGATGTCGGGAAGCCAAGAATATCTGAATATTGGCTCGTCAGTACGATTTCACATCCTCCGATCGCACACGGTGGAATACTATTCATGTAGTGCTCAACCGTGAGGTATGTAGCATCAGCAAAGCCGATAAGGGCAATTGTAAGAAGCGCGATAGGGACCCATTTAGGCAGCGGGGGTAGCTGCGTTTTCAATAAGTTTTTTAAATTCATCATAACTTTGAGGATTTTGTATCTTCTTTCCGTTTACATAGAATGTCGGAGTTGAGTTTACTCCTCCTCGTGCCCCTCCGAGAGCCTGGGCGTTTATCTTATCCTTTACAACCTGTGAGTCAATGTCGGCGGCAAACTTTACCATATCGAGTCCGAGTTCCTGTGCATAGCCTGTGAATACCGCCTTTGCATCTGCTGCTTTGTCCCAGTCAGCCTGAGTTTCAAAAAGCTTTTTATACATTTCCCAGAATTTACCCTGGTTTCCTGCTGCCTCAGATGCCTGTGCTGCGAGCATAGCATGCACATGCTGCTGAAGTGGAAAGTGTCGGTACACGAGACGTACAAGAGTAGGATTCTCAGCAACAAGCTTCTCTACGAGAGGAAAATATCCTCCGCATGCCGGACACTGAAAGTCTGAATATTCGACGAGAGTGACAGGAGCCGTGCTTGTTCCCTTTACCCAGTCGGTTGCCACTACTTGGTCAGGAAGACCAGCACCAGTAAGCTCGTTCTTGGCTTTATTTGAAGCGGCGATCATTCCCCATACAATAAGACCTACAACTGCTACGAAAATTGCCCATCCGATGATTCTGTTTGTATTCATGTATCTGATTATATCAGATGAGAGAATTGAATCAAAAGATAAATTCCAAGGACGTTCATGACAAACGCGATTGGCATAAGGATGGCGACGCGAACTTTGGAAATTCCCATGAGCGTAATGCCAAATTCATCGGGCAAAGGTGATGCAATAATGAGCGCACCGAGAATTGGAGAGAGCCATTTCAGAAAACCAAAATGAAACGAGTGGAGAATGCTTTTTATTTTTGCTGGTTTCATTGCCTTCATGAGATCTTCTGCGAACCGATCGCGGATAAAAAAGAAAAGAATGAGATCTCCACACATTGCCCCCAGTCCTCCCCAGAGAGCAATCGTACTCGTGGGGGCATATTGAGAGATACTTACCAGAGCAATGGATGCAGGAGCAAGTGTAAAGGCAGATGTAAAGAAAATTCCTGCGACAAAACTTGCAATGATCACATAACCCTTCAGGGATGAGATGAGAAAATCAAGCACTCCAGTTTTTACAAAGATAACCGCGATCATCACACCAAAAAGAATCATGAGGATGTCGTGAAAAAGCGCTCTTTTTGAACCTGTTTTTTTTACTTTTGCCATTGCGATTGTTGTAGATCCGCTTTTTTATTTTTAAATGCCACACCTTCTCTCTCAAGAATTTTTTGCTTTACCGAAACTCCGCCAAAAGCATAACCTGTGAGCTCGCCAGTAGAAGCAACTACGCGATGACACGGAACTTTTTTCGTATCAATATTGCTACTCATGCACATCCCCACGGCTCGAGAAGCTTTTGTATTCCCTGCCAGCCGAGCAATCTGCCCGTAAGTTGCCACCTTCCCTTTGGGAATTCGACTTGCAACTTCGTATACTTTTTCTGAGAAAGTCTTCATGGACTAAGTATAACAAATAAAAAAGGCCCTTGGTTAGGGCCGGGGCAACGAGGATGAAAGTCCTTTGGGCAAAAGTTGTGTACTCACGAGAATGCGAGGATTACCCAGGTCAGGAATAGAAAACCAAGTGATAGTAAAGTTCAGCATTCCTCGCCTCTTCTCCCCGACAAAGATATATCCATCCAGGATTGTGGAGCAAAAGCTTCCTCGCCGGATCTCAAAAGTATATCCGCGATCCTCATAAAATTTCGAGAGGCAACTTTCAAGCCTGTCTCTTTTAGGAATTTCCCGCAGGGGAGAAAATACCACAGCGTTCGGGAGTAATGTGGTCCTATCACGAATAACTGGGGAGGCATTAAAGGTCTTAGCGAGAAAATGAACCATTTCGTATGTACGGGCGCTTTCAATAAGATGTTCTATAGATGCCATGATGCACCTCCTTCTCTTGAGATACTATCACAGATTCCCTATCCATTCCTCCCTGCTTTTTTACGAGACTCATACACGAGAACCACGAGACCAGCGAGGGCGAGAATTATATTTTTGATCACAAATTCTCCATCAAGCGAGAGCATTGGGAAGTACGGCTGAAAGACAATATGCCATCCAAAAATAAATGTGGAGAATGTTCCGAGGAGATGGAAAAACACTATTGTATGAGTAAAGATCAGTGCACGGTTTGAAAGAAGTAGGATTCCGATGAATGTTTCAAAGATTCCGAGCGTCATGAGACCGGGACCGTCTGCAAGCCATGGAAGAATGGAGTTGTAGATAAGGTCAAAGACCGGGTTGAAGCCGAGAATTTTGAGAACTCCAAACCACACAAAGATAACCCCGAGTCCAATACGCACGAGGGTCACGAGACCTTGCTCGTAAGATTCTGAGAGAAGTATTTTTTGAAAGAATCGAGTCATGGATATAGTATAGCAAACTTATTGCCGAGAATTTACTGTCCAAAAGTTTCCCTATTTCGTGATTCGAGAGCATCCTTTGCTGCCTGAGCTTGGTCCACCGGAGAAACTTCGTAAGGCTCCCCTTTTACCTTGAGCATTCCGAGCTTTTCATATTGTTTAAACATAAGGAACATGAGGATGACCGCACCGATAAAAAGTATGAGGATTCCTGCAGAACCACCACGTGTTTGTATTGGGCTACTCATCGTAGTTATTTCACCAACCATCCAAAACACAAACTCTTTCCAGGAGCATCGGCGTAAGTCGCTTCCCTGTTGGTGAGATAGCTGTATCCCATACATGTCGGCTTGTTTGCCTCGAACTCAGCATTCATTTCTGCTGTCACATGTCCCGCAGATGATGTGTATGATTTAGGGAAGAAATATCCCACAAGAAGAATGACGATAATGATTATAATTATTTTTTTCATACCTATATATTACACCTTGGGAGTAGGTTTTTCTAGATCATCGATGTATGCGTTTGTTGCATCAAGTTTTGATTTTTCTTCCTCAACTCGAATCTTTTCTTTCTCTACTTCGATTTCTTTTTCAACTACCGTCTCCTGAAGTTTCACTGTCTTGTCTTTAAGTCGTGAGATGCGAAGCGCCTGACGGATATAGTCTGGCAATGAGAGGAATGAACTGATCAAAAGACCGCTTGCGACTGCTGCAAGAAGGATAAAGGTAAGGGGACCCGTGAATTGCCACGCAAGGAACGAGACCGTGATAGTGATTGAGTTTTGTAATGCAAAAATAATAACAATTGCCCCAAGTAGCAGACCTAATAGTATAAATGTAATCATAGGATCATTGTACTCCTTATTGAGGATATAGATAGCTTTATTGCTCGATCTTTACCGCAGTTCCCGACACAGTGATCATGAGCATCGTACTCTGAGCCCCCACTGTCTCATAGTCAAAATCAATTCCCACGATAGCGTTGGCTCCGAGTCGCACAGCTTCCTCTTCAAGCTCTTTGAGTGCGAGCGTCTTTCCTTCTGAAAACTTTTTCTCGTATGTCGCAGAACGTCCTCCGACGATGTCACGGATACCAGCAAAAATATCGCTGATAATATTTGCACCAATAATAACATCGGCGTTCACGATTCCGAGATATTCTGTTATTTTCTTTCCTTCAATTGAATGTGTTGTTGTGTGTATCATATGAGTTATGACGATTAAGATGATTGATAATTACTTTATTACCATAGCTGTTTGACAAAAATAATGAAAGGAATAGTCTAAGTACAGATCTCGACATCAACCCCTTACCCCCTGATCGGCATGGCAAAGAAATCACGAAAAATCACCTGGTACGTACGACTACTGAAAGCAGCCACCAGAGCTCAGCACAAGCATCCTGATTCCCACATCATCATGGATGCAAAGGATCATCGAAACTACGTTCACGACACAAACCTGAGGAGACTCGAACGGAAAGTCAAAAATTTCAAACCTTCGGTAAAAGTCTTCCTTCCTGCTCCTGGCAAAAATAATCGAAATCTTTTCTTTGTGGCCAGTTGACCTCATCCACCACAGACTCCCCAGCCTCACCCGTTGCGGGTTTTTTTATTTCTAAATATATGTTTTTACTTTTTCTAGAATAGACGATTCATCCAGAGACATATTGCCAAAGCGTATTCCTTGTTCCTTCATTTTTTCAATCAAGTAATCGCAGGATTGCCACTCGATTTTACTTTCCACCTCAACATCTTCTTGGTTTCGCAATTCAGGATTAAAAGTTTTTGTCTTCACCAAGAAATACAAAGTTGTCTTTTCTATTTGAGAATCCTTTCCTGGATCAAAGTACTCATCTCTAGTAGAACCGAGGTAGTCAACAATCTCTCCTGTTATACCAAATTCTTCTTTGAGTCCTCGGTGAAGCGTCTGTTCAATACTCTCCCCCATCTCCATAGTCTCACGCATGAGAATGTAGAAATTTTTGAGATGTGCAAATGAAGCGTGTCCCTTTATCTCTGTAAAGTAGTGGCAACATACTTCATTTTTCTCATTGAGTGCGACTGCTCCGACGGAGAGATGGTATGGGTGTTCCTTTGTGCCTTTGAAATAGTTTTGCATAGGGGTAAGTATAGCAAATAAAAAAACCGCCCAACAGAAACCCTTGAACGAATTCTGTGGGCAGTAGACACAAATGCTTTTTTTAGCAAAACTCAGGAAAAAATTCTGGAGTGAATCTGAATAATGGAAACTTCCGAATACAATCTGACTCGACAATCCCCGCACACTGAAGATATGTACGTGCATTTTTACCACTTCCATAAAAATGAAACCTTACACTAATGCGATGGGGCACCTCATCAATCTCAAACTCTACAGACACTCTATCGCTCAATTGATTAGCCCTTTCAAGGAGATTTCTTGTTTTTGGACCTGGTATCAAACCACCAGTTTCGTGAATATCACAATCACGAACCTTGAAAGACTTAAGAGGCACTCCCCCGCCAAATCCGAGAGATGTGATTGAGGTGACAAACCCCACAAAAGCGAAGGCTGTCTGTAGGGTCGGCTCTTTAAAAAAATCTGAGTCATCTCTGAGCACTCTCTGTAGTCCTTTACCGAAACGAATCGTTACTTTATCCATAATTTTTCCTTTTGGGAATGGCTTATATTGGCCGGTTTTGGAGGTGGCGGCATGCCACTTTTTCCAAAGTGAATATATAGTAAATTAACTAGACCGTCAACGCATAGTTATAAATACCCTAACTTTTTAAACAATTTTACCGAAGGTGGGACGAGATCATATTCTTTTAATTTGTCTTTTTGAACCCATTCCATTTTTTCCGCACCGGGAATAAGTTTTGGTTCCCCTCCCTTGTACGAACAAACAATATCTATATATTCAAATTCTTTTACCACCCCATCATGATCTGCTTTTATTTCTTTATCCTGTCCTACAATCTCCCCTACTTCTACTTCAATCCCGACGATATTTTTAAGATAGTTTTTTATTGATGCTTGTTCATCTTCCTGGACTTCGACACCAAAAAGATACCACGTCTCGGCATACGGAAGAGATCCCGCAGGCTTTTTTCGCAAAAGAACTTTGTCTCCATCTTTCACAACAGCGATTGCCATCTTTTTTGTTTGCATGTACGTATTTATTGGGGTGACTAGAGAGAATCGAACTCTCGATACCGGTTCCACAAACCGGAGTTTTACCACTAAACTATAGCCACCATATGCGATATACTCACATCGCTTCATCTTTATACCAGATTTATGTCTTCCTTGCCACATTCTTTCTTTAATCGTGATGTCGTACAAGTCGCCCACGATCTCGTCGGCTGTTTCATCGTAAGAAAAATGGAAGAAGAAACTGTTCGATATATGATCACCGAAACCGAAGCATATGACGGGATCGATGATAAAGCCTGCCATGCATCGAAAGGAAGGACGAAACGGACAGAGGTAATGTTTGGGCCTGCTGGCCACCTCTACGTCTATCTTGTCTACGGCATGCACTGGATGATGAATATCGTCACAGGTGAGAAGGACTACCCTGCTGCAGTACTCATACGTGGTGTCGAGGAAGCAATAGGACCTGGACGCGTTACCAAGAAACTAAAAATCACTGGAGATTTTAATAGCAAAAAACTCGGCAAGGAAGCCGGCATATGGATCGAGTCCCGTAAAAAAGATTTTGATGCCAAACATATCAAGAAAACTCCTCGTATCGGTATCGACTATGCAGGACCAATCTGGTGTGCAAAAGAGTACCGGTTCGTTTTGACAGAAAAGTCATAACGTGAGAGCATTTTAAATAGTTTACCCATTGATAACCGAATTCCTATGAAACATCTTCTGTCCCTTCTCTTTATTATGGGGCTCTTGATCTTAAACAACATTCACCGGCGTGCTTACGCGGGAGGAGGTGGCCCACACCTGACCACTAACCTTGCTGCGATCACAAAAATTGCAAATCCTCGCGATCCCAAGAATCGGATAGTTTTTGCAAAGGAATCCGAGAGCAAAAACATCTGGGCCTTGGACAACGATGAGCTTGCTTTCCAACAATCGAAAATGGATTTCCAGGTAGGTGAAACCATCAGATTGGTGATCACAAACACCAACGTAAGGAGGAAGGTTATTTCGATCCTTCCACCCTCCCCTTGAAGTCTTTTACGCAAAAGCGAGTCCTCCCGGACCCGCCTTTTTTATTACTTTTTTCTCTCTATCTCTGTGCTCGGGAGAGGACTCGAACCTCCACACCCGTAAGGGCACACCCACCTCAAGGGTGCTTGTCTACCAATTTCAACACCCGAGCATTGGGGCTGACTCCCCCACTATAGCCAATATTCGTTTTAATTTCAATACGAAAACAAAAAACCGCTTATGCGGTCTTTGTTTCTTCTACTACTGCTTCTACTGGAGTGGCGATCTTTGTATCTGTATTCTCTCCTTTCTCGATCGTGAGCATTCGTCGCATCTGGCGTCGGATTTCCTTTGCTGCCTTTTCTCGTACGAAATAAAGCTTTGCTCGTCGAACCTTTGAACGTCGGAGAAGTTCGATCTTGTCGATCATTGGTGTGTAAAGAGGAAAGATTTTCTCTACTCCTACAGCATCGATCACCTTTCGAACAGTAAATGTAGCTCCTGCTTCTCGGCCGTGCTTATGAGAAAGAACGAGACCTTCAAAGGCCTGAAGTCGTGTCTTACCCTTTTCCTGAATTTTCTGCCATACACGTACAGTATCTCCTGGGCGAATATCGAGGGTCTTTCGAGCCTCTACGTCTGCAGGTGATAGAACGATGTTTTTTGATATAGTAGCGGTTGCCATATGTAGAGAGAAATCTAACACAGCCCCTTATTTTTGGCAACTTCTATGATGCCGAGCTCCTCAAAAGCGTTCAAAAAGTCTGCTGGAAGAGGTGCTTTTACCTTTATCTTCTTGCCGGCGAGATTGGTGAACTCGAGCTCATAGGCATGCAGCGCTGTACGGGTAAAACCAAGAGCTGCAGGCTTTTCAGCAGCATACAGAGAATCACAAACCACGGGATGGTTGACCGCCTTCAAATGCACACGGATCTGGTGTGTGCGGCCAGTCTTTGGCTCCATTTCGAGGAAAGAGTACCCTGAGCGAGTGGCGAGAGTCGTAAACCATGTCTCCGCATCACGAAGCTCCCCTCTCGCACCTCGTGTAGCAGACCATCGTCGGAAATCTCGTGGACTTCTCCCGATCGGTTTGTTGATGATCCCATATTGATCCTTCACCTCTCCATATACAAACGTGAGGTATTTCTTGGTAATAGTCTGGTTTTGAAATTGCTCCTTGAGATGTGCATGGCCTTCATATGTTTTAGCAATACACAAAGCACCTGATGTTCCCCTATCAAGTCGATGCACGATACCTGGACGCTCGAGAGTCACCCCTTCCTTTGTAACAATAGGTTCACCTACATTGCGAACTTTGGGATATTTTTCCAAGATCCAGTCAGTCAAAAGAGGCTCATCTGTTTTTCCATCAGTATGAACTACCAGTCCCGAAGGCTTATTTATGACGACAATATCCTTGTCTTCGTAGAGTATGTCTATTTTCATTGTTCTATATGAGAAAACTTTGTGCGCGATGCAGGACTCGAACCTGCGACCTTCCCAGTGTAAATGGGTTGCTCTACCAACTGAGCTAATCGCGCGTCGCTTATTTATACACCAGTAACTGGGAAAGTTCAAGGAAACGATGCTAGAATATACAGCATGAGTTTAGAACTTCTCATTCATAATATAGGGTACATTATCTCTGCACTCACCACTCTCGTCGTCATCATTCTTGTATACATAAAGGACCACGGCCCCCTCGCCAACAAAATGCTTCTTCTTTCATTTGTAGCTGTATTCGGATACGTGACATCTCATGTAGTAGGAGTAAACATACAGGATCCCGAACTTTCACGAACAGTTCTCATGGGCAATATATTCACGATTTTCATTGCCCTCTTTTTTGCTCATAGTGTGTTTGCTTTGATAGGAAAATTGAAAGAGCAGAAGATTGCACTTATTTTTATGTATTCAGGCTCGATCATTCTCACGATTATTTTTTTGATCTTTCCGAACTCCCTCCTTCTCCCTTCGGTACCGAAACTCTATTTCCCCAATTATTATGAGGCGGGTATCCTCTACCCTGCCATCATGGCGTGGACAGTTCTTTTGAGTATCTACTTTTTGTCACAAATGCTCCTCGTCTATCGAACGGCAGAACCAATACTTAAAAACCGATTGAGATATCTTTTTACTGCCATCCTTATGGGATACCTTTTGGGCACCAGTGCATGGTATCTCGTGTTTGATATCCAAATTGATCCCATCCTCTCAATGTTTTTTGTTACGAGCTTTGTGATTCCCTTTACCTACGCAGTACTCAAATACGACTTGATGGATATTAAAGTTATTGCAAAGCAGGCTTTCACATATTCCCTTGCGGTGGTGGGTGTCGGCATCTTTATTGTCCTTTTAAATTTTTCAAACCAGCTCATCGTGCAGCAAATACCAGCCACTCCAGCATGGGCACTTCCATTGATCTCGTCATTTATTGTCGTAACAGTCGGATTCTTTATCTGGAAACGATTGCGAGAGATCGATACTTTGAAATATGAATTCGTAAGTACGATCAGTCACAAGCTCCGTACTCCACTCACCGGTATCAAGTGGGCAGCCGAAAGTCTCACCACTCACACCACAGCAGAAGGACAAGAAGAGCTGGCACAGATCAAAGAAGGAACAAACCGTCTCGTAGAGCTCGTCGGTCTTCTTATGAATACTTCAAATGACCACCAGGAAGACTACGTATATCACTGGGAACCGGTGGATATCGCAACACTGTCAGAGAAAATGGTCGGTGATGAAAAATATCAGGCTCAGAAAAAGAATATTACTCTTTCCTATGCAAATCAAACGGGCAATGCTGTGATGATACATGCCGATCCAAAAAAGATCCTCTCTGTTATCCAGATCATGATCGACAATGCGATCGCATATACCCCAAAGGATGGAAAAGTTGAAGTCACTCTTTCAAAGAGCGGTAGCACTGCACTCCTCACCGTCAAAGATACCGGCATCGGTCTCGACAAAGAAGATGCTCGACTGATCTTTTCTCGCTTCTTCAGAGGCAACAAGGCTCGTGCAGCAGATACTGAAGGTATGGGTATTGGACTTTTCATTGCACAGAGAATCGTCGAACGACATGATGGAAAGATATCGGTGAAGTCAGAGGGAGTGGGTACTGGTTCGACTTTCTCTCTTTCGTTGCCATTGATGAAATAAAAAAGCGGCCCTCCATTTCTAGAGGGCGCGCGTGAAAGAACTTTTTGAATTTGATTAATTTTTTCCGGCAATACCGACGCCACCTCCACCACCACTACTCCCACCACTGTTGCCGCTTGGGAACGTGAAGGGCAAGGGGGTTTTGGGGTTCACAATGGTGAAATTGTCACCAGAAAGGTTGTAGGAGAAGTCTCGCACAACAATGTGGTAGTCGTTACCGCTGAGAAGGGGTGCCTTGTTTGGCAACTCCTGCGGGATGAGAACCACAACATGGTTCTTGCCTGACTTGATCACCTCAAGTGCGATCTGGCTGTATTGACCGAGGCCTTTTCCCTGCAGATAAACCCCGTAGATTTCTCCCGGCGGAACTGGAGAGGAGAGCGTCACACGCACCTTTTTGCCGGCGCGAGTAACTTCTCCCGCCTTAGGTGAGACAACAACGCTTGGCACAGTGATCTTCGCTGACGAAGTCCATGTGAAGTTTTGTTCGGTATCATAGTCCCAGATGGACGCTTCTAGGCGGTATTCTCCGGCCTTGATGTGATGATACAAGATGAAGGCATCGGCATCAGCGCCATTGCCGCTCACATAAAAATCCGTGAGATAGTAACTGCGGTATTCGCTGACCAACCGCACGCCAACGTAACCATTCAGGTTACTGACGGCGTATTTGATACCAGCTACCCGGTCCGGGTACCACACTTGGTCCGTGACAGGATAGATGAACTCAAAGGTCCCCGGAGAGATGATCTGACCTCCGCCGCCCCCTCCACCACCTTGGGCCCACGCCGTAGACGTGAGGATGGGAGTGCAAAGGGACAGGAGGACAAGGACGACCGACAGGATGAACTTTTTCATTGCGTTTCTGCGTTTTCTGGCAACTAAGTTGCCTACTTTGTTTTTTGGTTTTCAATCCCTTATAAATAAGGGCCAACACACATATTAGCACAATATTTAAAAATAGTCAATACATACGAAAAACCGCCCTTTTGAGGCGGTCTTTCTTTAAAATTCCCCACCCCTCCCTACATCATGGGCGCCGGAGCGGAAGCAGAGTCCTTTGCCATAAAACCAAGGGCGGTGATGACAATACCGAGTACAAGGTGAAGCCAGTTATCTGCACTGTTGATTGCTACAAGTCCGAGAAGTGTAGACCCACTAAAGAATCCGATGATTGCAAGGACAAGGTAGATGATACCAAAGATCTTCAATGCAACAGCTGATTTTGCCGGAGACTTGAGCGAGATCACCAAAAGGATGATACCGATGATCAAGTGAACGAGGTTATGTATAACGTCAGTCACGAAAAGTGAATCCATTCCTACGATAGGATTCTCAAAAAATCCCAAAATACCGACGAGAATAAAAATGATACCAAATACCAAAGCTGATTTCTTAGCCATATTATTTAATTAAATTACTAATAACGCAAAGAACTCTCGACCTTTTAATTATACTATACCTATTATTTTGTGCCCTCGGTTGGAATCGAACCAACATTGACGGCTTAGAAGTCCGCAGTTCTATCCATTGAACTACAAGGGCATGTAGAAAACCCATCCAAGCACTAAAGAATATAGCACATTTTTAGAAAGAAGGGTCTCCAGGTCCGCTATATCCTCCTCGAGCCCGGCTCGTAGCCGATTCTTTTATCTTTACAAGCTCAATGGCAGAGGAAAGAGCTTTTTGATTGAAAGGACGATACGTACCTCCTGTTTCTTCATCAGAAGATCCTTTAATGTCTCCGGAAACCACCTTGAAGTAAAGCCGGACACCGCTTGTGATAAGAAAGATTGATATTCCGAGAGAAACAAGCAGAATAAGTATCCAATCCACAAAAGGATTCTTCCCGATCTCCTTTATCGACTTCGTAAGAGACATTCCGGGAGCAACTTGGTATTTCTTTTTAAAAAGGGTTGCCATATATATTAGTATTTTAGCACCGAAAAATCAGAGTCGAGATTCCAAAGTCTTTCTGACGAAGTGAGGCGGAGATCTTTGAGAGTTATGCTGTAAGGCACATTCTCAATCAATGTAAGCGCCCGCATAACTCCAGACCAGGAACCTTTGATGTTCAGATGGGCCTGGATGAGTCCCTCTCCAGTCGTGAGGGCAGAGAGTTCAAGAGTAGTGCTCGAAGCAGGCCCTATCTTCTCTACCTCTTCTATAAACTGAACAATCTCATCCTCCTGCACAAGTGACTCGAAAATCTTTGTGCGATCAGCCTGTGTCTCTTCGTATATTTTCAAAATCTGACCCTCTTGCTGTTTGCGTTCAGTCTCAAGTCCCACCGCCCGTACGGCATGCGCAGAATTTTGTGCTTGCCCCACAATATGCGAATAGAGAAAGAAAAATCCAAAACCAGCAACCGTGGCGGTAACCAAGGCAACGAGAGCAAGTATATAATGTCCTGAATGAAGTTTCATATTAATTTTGAATGATAAACCTTACGGAAAAAACAATATCCTTGCTCTTTGCGAGATCTGAAAGTGGAAGTTCGATGTTTGAGATAGAGACATCGCCCTCAAGTCTTTTTTTGAAGTCCACCAGGGAGTCTCGAGTGAGGGCACTGCCCTGCACTACTACGTTCGTACCTGGAGATACCCCTCCCTCTGGGGCTGGCGCCTTGGTCATATAAAAAGATATGAGAGACACACGAGAAGGTTTGTGGATAAGAACGCGCGTCAGGATATTTGAAAACAGAGTTTGATCTTCATGTGCTTTGATACGATTGATGACAGCGGTGGTAGAAGCGAGTTCTGCAAGCACTACGTCCGTCCCTCGATCCTGTCTTCCCTTTTCGAACTTCTGTACTTCCAAAAGAGCAGCTTCCTCTTGAGTATACGAGAGAATGTATGCGGGCACGAGCGAGAGGATGCCGAGAAAAATACCGCACGAGACAAAGAAAAGAAATACGATAAAGAGACGAGTACGGTATTCTCTTTTGAGTGCTGATATTTCTTTGTCAGGAAGCAGTGTATAAAGATTCATGTGTATATTTTATGGCAGAGCAAGCCCAGCAGCTACCGTGTAGTCGAGCGATTCTTCAAAAGGGATCGGGGCAATATAATGGTCGCCTGAAAAAACATTCTGCCAGGTATCGGCGGTCTTGAGCGGTATTCCCGCGTCAGGAGAAATGTGTGAGATCTGGCTGATGAGCACGGCGTCTTTTCCTGATACGATGATCGAGGTTATCGGCTGACCTTCGCCATACTCTTTCCAGTACTTTGATACACGCTCAATCTCTTTTCTCAATGAAAAAATTTCATCTGAAATATCATTGGGATTTTTCCCTCGCACCGATGTCCCCTTCCAAGAAATAGTCGAGGTGAAGCATACAATACCGTTTGATACTACGTAGAGTCCTGTCTTTTGATCCATGACATGCACGAGCATCACCGTATCAAGGGAATCGCGAGGAACCACTGCTCGAGCGATGGCTTTTGCCTGGATCTCAAAAGAAATAACGGAAAGACCTGAATCCTGAAAGACCTTGAGGTAGCGATCGATAAGGCCTCGTGGAGCCACTGATACACTCGCCATGTTCTTACCCTCCTTTTGAGAAAGAAAATCGAAGAAAAAAGAAGCGTCGGCAGGTTTCAAAGGCACATTTTCCTCAAGTTTGAATTCGATATTTTGACGTGCCTGTGTCTCATCAGCTGTAGGCACTTCTGTTTTAAAAAGATACATACGCTCCTCAGGAAGAGAGGCTTTGATAGTAGTGAGTTTGAGTTCTTTGGCAAGAGATGAGACAGCTTCAGTGAGAGCCTTTTCATCACGTATATATCCTGACTCTACGACACCCGGAGCGAGCGGGCGCATGCCAAAGCGATGAATGGAGTAGCCGTGAGTTCCGTGCGCATACTCGATAGCGTGAATAGCGTCATCTGAAATATCGAGGCCTGCGTAAGGAATATTCAGGAACTTTGGCGGAGGAAATAGTTTAAAAAATGTTTTGGTAAACATGGTACTTTGCTTACCATATATTGTACTACACCTTTCTATGTTTGAAGAACTCCCAGATGGCGGGGATAAAAGAGACAAAGATAATAGCGAGAATAATTGGAGTCAAATACTTTTCGGCATCAGGAATTGCATTACCTAAAAGGAATCCGAGTCCCAGCATTCCAAATGTCCAGATAAAACCTCCAAAAATGTTGTACGAGAGGAAGACATTGTACTCCATACGTGCCACCCCAGCGACGATGGGAGCGAAGGTACGAACGATAGGAATAAATCTCGCTATGACGATAGTCTTCTTGCCGTATTTCTTATAAAAAGCGTCTGCGCGTTCAATATGTTTCTTTTGGAAAAAGAATGAATCTTCTTTGTTGAAGATCATCGGACCCGTCTTTCTTCCAAACCAATACCCTACCGTGTCCCCTGCTACTGCAGCGATGAAACAAAGGATGAGTAGCCACCAGATCGATATGAAATTTTGAGATGCAAGAAATCCTGCAGTAAAAAGGAGTGAATCTCCTGGCAAGAAAAATCCGAAGAAAAGTCCTGACTCAGCAAAGATGATAGCGACAACGCCGAAAAGTCCTACAGCTTTAATGATGGTGAGCGGGTCAAGAAATGAGTGGATGAATTCCATACTTATTTTGCTTTAGTTCCTGGCGGAATGGTAGATGCTGGTTCGAGAAGTGAAAAGGCTCCTTCGGGAGTAGATACTGCAAAAAGCATTCCATTGCTCTCGTGTCCGCGGATCATGCGGGGTTCGAGGTTTGCTACGAACATACAGGTCTTCCCTACGAGAACTGCAGGGTCAGGAAAATACATAGAGATACCAGAGACGATCTGTCGAGGTTTTTCTTCAGCAAAGTCCACACTGAGTTTCAAAAGTTTGTCAGTGTCAGGAATCTTTTCAGCAGAAAGAATCTTTCCTGCGCGGATTTCTACCTTTGCAAAGTCGTCGTAGGAGATGTGAACTGGCTTTGGCTTTTCTACTGGTTTCTCTACTGCTTTTTCTACAATTATTTCTGGTATTTTTTCTTCCATATATTTATTATGCCTTATTTACTAATTTATCCAAAAAACTCTGGAGTATGAGTGCCGCCGCAGATGCATCTGTCAGATCGGTCTTTCCCTGAAACCTTCGTGCCTGTTCGCTGGTCATAAACTCTGGTTCGAGATGAACTTTAAATCCTTGGGTCTCGAGTTCCTTTTTAAATTCCAAACTTTTCTCAAGTATTGTGTTTGCTTCACCCTTGTAGTTCTTTGACTCCCCCATTACGATCTCTGTTACCTGGTTTTCTTTGGCTGTATCAACGACCTCTTGGAGAAGATTTTTGGTATTTGAAAGAGTAATAACGGGCAATGCAAACTGCGCTCCGTCGTCAGATAGAGCAATACCTACCCTCTTTGATCCATAGTCGATCCCGAGATATCTCATAGGGTCAGTCTACTCTATGTTGAAAGTTCTCGCAAAATATGAGAGTATCTACAACACACGGATGGGTGGCTGAGTGGTCTAAAGCAACAGTCTTGAAAACTGTCGCCCCTTCACGGGGGCCGTGAGTTCGAATCTCACCCCATCCGCAAAAAGCTTGTGATATAATATTCACATGGAACCTTTGATCTCGTGGGATGCTCCAGAGCATTTTCATACTGAAAAAAATAATGACTGGTACTGGGCGGTCGGTATTATCGCTATCACTGCCGCAGCTCTCGCTGTCATCTTTGGCAATGTGATCTTTGGTATTTTTATCATCGTTGCAACCTTTGCACTTGTAGTTCACGCTTCAAAACATCCAAAGATCGTACACTACGAGATCAATGATCGCGGGATCGTAGTCAATGACATCCTCTACCCTTTTCTCGGACTTGAATCTTTTTGGATCGATGCAGAAGAGCGTCCAGCAAAAGCACTGGTGAAGTCTCACAAAACTTTTATGCCATACCTCACACTCAACATAGAAGGTGTTGATCCTGAAGAAGTGCGTACGATTCTTTTAAACTATATTGCTGAAACAAAACACACCGAACCCCTTTCACAGAAGATTTTGGAAATGTTTGGGTTTTAGGCATATAATTGGGGCTATATCATATTTAGCAATAATTATATAAACATGGAAACACCAACGGTAGCCGTTCTCCCGAAAGTTTCAGAACTTATAAAGACATCGTGGACCTCTTACAAGAAAAATTGGAAGAATTTTCTTGTGCTGGGTGCAATCCCCTTTTCTATAACAGTGCTCGGGACCATCTTTACTCTGATCAATACATTTGGTCATGCTCCTAGTTTCATCAAAGGAATCATACTTGTAATCACCTTCTTGCTATCGATAGCGGGCACAGTGGTAAGCATCGTCTTCCCCCTCGTACTTATAAAATATATTAAGGATGGCGAGGAAAATGTACCCTTCGATTCGAAAAGGATATACAAGGATATGTTGGGACTATTTTTCCCCTTGTTGTGGATCGGAATTTTGTTTGGACTTATTTGCATGGGCGGAAGCATATTCCTTATCATTCCCGGCATTGCACTCTCTGGATATCTCGGATACTACCAATATGTACTTGTCACTGACGATACACGAGGTTTGAAAGCTCTCATCTCCAGCTTCTACTATGTACGAGGAAACTGGTGGGGTGTGTTTGGAAGAATTCTTGCTCTCGGGCTTATTATGGCAGTCATAGTACTTCCCGTAGTTGCTATTATCGGAGTCCTTTTTGTTCTTATGAACGGAGGATTCTCAGTTGAAAATCTACAGACACTCTTTGGAACGACTCAAGTCTCCGCAAGTACATATCTTTTCCAGACACTTTTCAATCTCGTCTCAAATGCAATAGGTCTTGCTGTGGTCTACCCTATTTTCACGTTCTATTCCTACTTCATCTTCAAAGGACTCAAAGCAACAAAAATCTTACCCGATGAACAGGGTCAGAAGAAAGCTCGAGGATGGTTTATCGGTCTGTCGATATTTGGAGCAGTGGTCATTCCGCTTCTCTTTATTTCTATGATCGTTCTTCTAAGTTTCGATGCTCGCAGGAAATCTTCAGAATCAGCTATGTATCAGCAACAAGCGATGGAGCGACTCAACGAAGCACAGAATGTATACAGCGAACCTTCAACCTCCACCCCAGCTATCTAGTAACAATTACATTTGGTGCCCTCAGTAGGAATCGAACCTACATCGCAACTTCCGCAAAGTTGCGTCCTATCCATTGAACGATGAGGGCGTAAAAAGAGAGTAGCATATTTACTCTCGATTTAAAAGAAAATACCGCGCAAACAAAAAACTCGGAGATTATCCGAGTTTTTTGAGTGCTGCCATGATGCGAGATTTGTGTCGTGAGGCGTTGTTGGCTTTGATAATGTTTTTCTTTGCTGCCTTGTCGAGCGCCTTGTAGAGAGCTGGGATGAGGGCTGCTGCTTCCTTTGCCTTCTTCTCACTAATAAGCTTCTTGAACTTCTTCAAAGGAAGATCGATCGCCGCCTTGCTGCGGAGATTGAACACTCGCTTTTTCTTTGATGCCCGGAGGGCTTTCTTTGCTGATGATGTTATTGCCATACTTTTATGTATCACAAAACTAACACACCGCTTTAAAAAACACAAGCGATAGGCTATGATAGACCCATGATATCTCGCCTTTCCGGAACCATTGTGCACATAAACCCAAAGTACATCGTCCTTGATGTACATGGGGTGGGCTACAAAGTGGCGACAACTATCGACCTTGTAACAAAGCTTGGCAAAGAGGGTGAATCCGTCACTCTATGGACCTATCTCGCCGTCCGCGAAGACGCCCTCGACCTCTATGGATTCTCAAGTCTCGGAGAACTCAACTTTTTTGAGCTCCTCATCGGTATTTCAGGTATTGGACCAAAAACAGCGCTTGGCATCCTCAACAACGCATCAGTAGAAGCTCTCGAGCGAGCAGTACATAGCAATGATACCAGCCACCTCATAAAGGTTTCTGGTATCAGCAAGAAAATTGCAGAGAAAATTGTTCTCGAGCTCCAAGACAAAGTTAAAACACTTACTCACTCCCCTGAAGGTGAGTCTGCAATGCGAAATGACTCTGATGCACTCGAAGCACTCAAAGCTCTCGGCTATACACAGAACGAAGCGCGTGATGTTTTGAAACAGCTTCCAAAAACTTTGATGACTACAAACGAGAAGATCAAAGAGGCACTCAAAATGCTCGGGAAATAAAAAGTTTTATGGAACAAGCTTTGCAGTGACAACTAAACGCTTGTCATATGTTTTGTCTGCTTGTACCCACTTCCCCACACAGGTGATGAGGCGTATACGTGAACCCGGTCCCCTGTCATTGAATACGAGTTCATCAGGAGTGTTTTTATAATCATACGAATCAACATCGGTGACGACAAAGTGAAGGGTAGTTTTTTCTTCAGTCGTGACATACACATCTGCTCCAATACCAACCTTCGCAAGATTTTTAAAAACTCCCGGCAATGCGAGTCCGTTATCGAGATGTCCTGCAAACACAGCGCCTCCCTCTTGCCCCGGGATCACTCCGTGTCTGTACCATCCCGCATCAACAAAACCTTTTGGCGAAGCCATTGCACCAGTTGTAGTGAGACCAACATGTTGAATATTTGCATTGATTTCAAGTGAAGGAATAAAAAGATGAGATGGGAGCTCAGGAGCTATCACAAGAGGAGGAGAGGCCTGTGCCACCTGCTCATCGCTCACGTAGAGCGATGTATGGGCAAAAGCCATGCCCAAGAAGGTCATGGCTCCTGCGAGAAATTTTGTGACGATACTATCTTGAAAAAGATTCATTGCGTCGACTCATATATACCGCGCCGATTGCCCCCACAAACGCGATTGCGAGAAGTATGCTCCAATTCAAAGAAGCATTTCCTCCGAGACCTGTGCTCGGAAATGTTGGAGTTGTGGGAATTGTAGGAATGACACTTACTCCCCCTGGCATTCCACTATAGTATGTTCCTCCATTTGCAACATACATCACTCCGTTTACTGTATATGTCGATCCGTTCGGCACATAAGTACCATTTGAATTTGCATATGCTGTTCCATTGACAGTGTAGACCGTGCCGGCAGGAACATAGGTATAATTACCAGCTCCTGTAGCCGTACTTGGCGTGCCCTGTGGCTGTGCGCCGATAACACCTCCTACATACCTCACTCCATCTACAGTATAAACTGTGCCGGTAGGAATATAGTTACTACCATTGGCAGTATATGAAACTCCGTTTATCTCATATTCCGTATCTTCAGGAAGGTACGTTCCATATGAAGTATAGGCCGGCTCATTTCCTGTGTTGACATATGTTTGCGCATGCACAGAAAGCGTGACGGTCAGAAAGGCAAAAACAAAAAGAGAAACCACGACAGTCGTTTTGACAATATTTTTTATAGACATAGTGTTTGTATAAGTAGTGAAGGTTAGACTAATAATCACACCACCTACATTTCAGACGACTAGATCTGGCTTTTCTTACATACTGAAACATGTTAGATTCATAAATATCCTTATGGAAAAAATTCTCCGTAACGTCAAAAAAATAATACCCCTCAAGATCTATTCGTACCTTCAGCCTACTTACCATTATTCCCTCTCTCTTCTGGGCGCACTTTTCTTTCGTTTTCCCTCACGTCAGATCAAAGTGATCGGAGTCACCGGAACAAAAGGAAAAAGCACAACGGTAGAAATTATCAATGCACTTCTCGAAGAAGCGGGATATGTGACGGCCGTTTCAAACACGATTCGCCAAAAGATCGCGGATCGATCGGCGGACAATATGTTCAAAATGTCCTTGCCGGGAAGATTTTTTGTACAAGGATTCCTCCGAAAGGCAGTCCGCGCGGGATGCGACTATGTCGTACTCGAGATCACTTCCCAAGCAGTGCTTCAGTATCGACACAAGTTTATCGATCTTGACGCTCTCGTCTTTACCAACCTTTCACCAGAACATATCGAGTCTCATGGATCATATGAAAAATATCGAGATGCAAAACTCCAGATTGCACGAGGCATGGAACACTCAAAGAAACGTCCTCGTACCATCGTGGCAAATGCAGACGATGTAGAATCAGGAAAGTTTCTTGCCTGCATCGCAGAAAAGAAAATCACCTACAGTGCAAAAGATGCACAACCTTTCAAACTCGATCCGAGCGGAATTGATTTCTCTCTCGGAGGTACCTCGGTCCATTCTCCCCTTTCAGGAATGTTTAATCTTTATAATCTTTTGGGATCTATCGCCTGTGTGCAGAGCTTTGGAGTCTCACAAGAAATTATCATTCGTGCCGTCGAAAAATTTAGCGGAGTCAAAGGCCGTGTAGAAAGGATCAATGAAGGACAGGACTTCACTGTCATTGTCGACTACGCGCACACACCCGACTCGCTGGAAAAGCTCTACCAAGTATTTGAAGGGTCAAAGAATATCTGTGTGCTCGGAGGAACTGGTGGTGGCCGGGATAGCTGGAAGCGAAAAGAGATGGGGCGTATTGCGGATGCGTATTGTGATGACATCATACTTACCAATGAGGATCCCTACGACGAAGATCCTGAAGCTATCGTAAAAGACGTTGCCGAAGGCATTGCCCCAAGCAACTATACAATCATCATGGATCGCAGAGCTGCCATACGCGAAGCTTTGAGCAAGGCGCAAACTGGAGACACAGTACTCATCACCGGCAAAGGCACTGATCCATATATCATGGGTGCAAATGGATCAAAGATTCCTTGGAATGATGCAGAGGTCACTCGAGAAGAACTAGTAGGCTTGCGGAGAGTATCGGGAATTTAAGATTGATCGCGTCTTTTCTCCGACCAAAGCGTGTTCACCTGTTATAGAATATTTCTTTTGAAATTCAGTAAGTGCTTTTTCTGTACATGGACCAAACTTTCCTGTACGAGGACATTCATTTTTTGTATTCCCCGCTGGAGGATATAGACCTTCAAGGATGAGCGCAGTCTGAAGAGCAAAGACATCTCGTGTTGGTGTTGCTTGTTTTTTTATATCCTCATTCCATGTATGTGGCAGAACGAGTGTATTGAAGTTAAAAGATACATCATTTCCACTACCAAAGAAATCCTGAAGACCAAGGTATGTTTGGAATGCTAGTTCCCGTAGAGCAAGCTCTCTCATCTCTGGAGTTTGAAGCTCTGGCTGATAGATATATCCGTATTCGATGAGCATGCTCGCAGCATCTACTGTGTTATGAGAACCGATGGCAATGAGTTCCTGCTCCTCGATGATTCCCTCTTCCTCCTTTGGAAGGTCGCTCACCGCACTGTAGTGGAGAAGTCTTTTGAAAATGAAATCTGCCACTGCACGTGTGGTTGTACTGTTTTGATATTGCCGTTCAGGAACATAGATTGCAAGTCCAGTATGTTTTCCTTCAACCTGAGAATTTCTTCGGGGATAGTCATTGAAATGAATATGCACTGCAATATCAACGTCATTTTCATTCACCCATTTGTTGATACCGTAGAGACGTAGGGCAATATCTCGAGGAGCGCTGTTGTGATGTATTGGATCTTTTGGTTTTGTCACAGCTCCAACACTGAGCGAGTAGAGCATGGCATCTCGATGACTTTCAAAAAAGGAAATGATGCTTTGCCAATTTTCTGAAAAATATGTTGCAAGAACAGGATTCCACACTTCATTGTCCCGTGCGACGATCACTTCGTAGTGTTCGTTCTTGTCCAAAAGTTCCTCAAGATAGCTCGCAAGCTCTACATTGAGCTCACGTTCTCGAAGATTTCCATATTCCGCTCCCCCATACCCTGGTTCATGACCCGGCATGAGAAGAATCTTTACAGGGTTCTCTCTTCGAGGTGCTCTCTTATATTTATTCTGAAGTTCAGCAACCGTAACAGGATTTCCCAAAAGAAGCGCTGCGAGATTTTCGTGGATATATGAGAACGCAGTGTCGATGTACGTAGTACTTTGCGGATAGGTGCGAACAAGCCACGGAACTCCGAGTAAGACGACTGCACAAAAAGCTATAAATAGATGTTTCATTGAGAACTATATCGAAAAGTGATATAAGAATTGTATGCCAGAATTGCCCGAAGTACAAACCACAGTTTCAGGTCTCAAAAAGAAAATCTTAAACCTTACTATCACTGACGTATGGACTGACTACAACAGTACATATTTTACTGGTTCAGAAACAATCAAAGATCCTGCGTACTTTAAGCTTTTCAAAAAAGATGTGCGAGGTGCAAAGATTGTCGACGTTTCTCGTCGTGCCAAAAATGTTCTAATTCATCTCTCAAACAATCGAACCATCATTGTCCACATGAAGATGACGGGGCATCTCCTCTATGGCGACTACGATCGTGGAGATCCCTTCAACCGCTTTATCCATTTCATCTTGTATCTCTCAAACGGGAAAAATGTGGAGCTTTCTGATATGCGCAAATTTGCAAAAGTGACAGTGGTGGAAACTGACACCATGCACGAAACTGATCATCTCAAAGGTATCGGACCAGAACCTTTGGAAAAAGCCTTCACGTACAAAGTTTTCAAGGATCGTGTCTCTTTGAAACCGGAAGGAAAAATCAAACCAACACTCATGGACCAATCGATCATTGCAGGTATCGGAAATATCTATGCAGACGAAAGTCTTTTCCGTGCAGAGATACATCCTGAAGAAAAAGTTTCAAAAATTCCAGAGAAAAAACTAAAGAAACTTTATGAAGCAATTCAAACCACCTTGCGGAGAGGAATTGATTTTGGTGGTGACTCTATGTCTGACTATAGAAACATCGATGGTAAGCGTGGAAAGTTTCAAGAGCAGCATCAGGCGTATAGAAAAACAAATGAGGAATGTTCCAAAAAAGGCTGTTCGGGTAGGATCGTCCGTATTGTGGTTGCTGGACGAGGCACACACTATTGCAATGTGCATCAGAAACTTTCGACCAAAGTTACTCGATAATCTTGTAGAGCAAAATTCCTGTAGCAACAGAAACATTGAGTGACTCCTTTGTTCCCCTCATCGGGATCTCTACGATCTCATCACAGAGCTTGAGTATCCCCTCTTCGACACCCTCAACTTCACGCCCGAGAACAACGAGCATATCTTTTGTCTTTGTAATCTGTGTGTAGTCGATTGATTTTTTATTTTGCTCGAGAGCAACTATTCTCACCTTTTCTCCTTTGAGTTTCTTGATTAATTCTTTCGGATCGAGAACCACTTCCCAAGGCACAGTCTTTTCTGCACCGAGAGATGCCTTTGCAATATCCTTTCTTGCACGACCAAAACGATCAATAGGTGCGGGAGTGAAGCCTGAGAAATATACTTTTGAAACACCAACAGCATCAGCCGTACGAAGTACTGCTCCTACGTTGTGTGTACTGCGGATGTCGTGGAGAAGTATTGATATCTTCATGTCCATACTCTATATGAAAATAAAAAAAGCGCCATGTTTCAGGCGCCGTCCAATCAACTATAGTTTAGACTCCAAAGGCCCAAGGGCTTTTACCAGCATATTGATGCGCCGACTTCGCCCCAACCTTTCAAAGATTCGGTGTGAGAAAATATCAATGATGATACCTTCGAGTTCCGAAGGGTTTTTGACCAAGATAGGTTCTTCTCCTTGGCAGGCGCAAACCGTTTTTTCCAACATATCCCATCGACGAAAACCCTCCTTTCGAACCATCACGGCAAGCGCGCTAGAAATCTCTGAGGAGAATTTCGCCGGACATTTAATCCCACGAAGCCAGTCGCGGTTAACTATCTCCAAAAGCAAGTCCGTGAGATTCTGTAAATACATAGAATAGATGCCGCAGGACAAAGATTCTGGAATCTCGAAAAGAGCAAGCATGATGGCAGGACCTGCGTCTTGTAAACGTACCTTTTCTCGGGAAAAATCTCCACAGCCTTGTAACGTTCGAAAAGAAGAGGTGACATACAACGGAATTTTCTCCGCCTTAACACCGCAAGCAAGTGCTGTTGCTTTCAGTGCGTAATAACATCCCCACGGAGAATTTGGAAGATGCTTTTCCCCTTCGTTTCGAGGACCATGAAACAAGCCTTCGACCACTTTGTGGATCTTATAATCGTGATCGTACTCTCCCGCAAGAAAATCGAGGAGGAGAGCTGATTGACTCGGTCGTTCCGCTTCAGCATTTATTGCATTAGCACTGAGGAGTAATTCTCTGACTTTTTCTGCATTCTGCATTTTTACCTTTCAGCCTTTTCAGGCATTCAGTTTACTTCCACTCCAGTTTTCACCAGAACAGTCGTAGTTGTTTTGTACCCCTTTTCAAGGGCGGTTTACAACGTGCAAACCTGTCTTCAAATTACGCTTTTTCCTTTAAAAGTCAATCGTGCTAGTATAAAGACATCTAACATAAAATATATGCTTTCAATTTTTCCTGACGCTCTCGCATTGCAAGGTTTCGCTCCCCTCATCATACGACTGGTCCTCGGAGGAACTCTCGCATACTTTGGATATTTGAAGATTAAAGGTGTGGGTAAAAGTTCTGGAAGCAATAGCAAGATATACGGGATAGCTGAAGTAGCAATTGCTTTCTGCATCATTATTGGACTTTTCACACAGCTGGCTGCTCTTTTGAATGTCCTCATCCTCATCATAAAGCTTGGACACAAAGTGCAGGAAAAAGCCCTTCTTTCAAACGGAGTCAATTACTATATTCTCCTTTTGGCAATGGCCCTCTCGCTTGTGTTTACGGGCGGAGGATTCTTTGCTTTCGACCTTCCACTCTAGCTATACCGTCCGTGTCCGCTAGCCAATTTCCTCTTTTGTGGTAATATCTTTTCATTGCGCCTATAGCTCAGTTGGTAGAGCATCTCCCTTTTAAGGAGTGGGTCGTTGGTTCGATTCCAACTAGGCGCACAGACAGAAGACATCTCTTAAATACTTTACAGAAATACCACAACGTGGTATTATATTCAATGGCACGAATATAGCGGTGCGACCCCACATCCACTAGCTACTGTCTCTCCGACCGTGCCACGTCTCCCCGTCTTGCGAAAGCAGGGCGGGGATTTTTTGTTTGACTTTTATTTTATCGAGGAGTAACCTTATACCGAACCCATAGTAGTAAGTTGAAAGTCGGTAGATATGGACCCAGCGCAAGCTCGGATCATAACGACGAAAGGGAGTTGAAATGAGCAGGGCCAAAAGCCAAACTCCACATGTGCGGATTGAAAAGCCACATCTGTGACCAGCCCGGACAGTCGCCTAGGTGGAATGGCGAGAGCCTTCACACTAAAGACGCTGCTGCTATCGATGGAAGTTACGAGCAACCATTGCAACAACCTGTGCGTTACTCGAGTACGCACACTGGATGAATCCTTAGGGATTCTGGCGGGGTAGACTATTACTATGTGTTCACACAAGCGATCGGCTCGATGTCGACCGCTTTTTTCTTTTTAAATTTGCAATAAAAAAACCACTGCCGAAGCAGGGTGTGATTAGCGAGAAACAACTTCGAAAGGTCCGAAGACGATGTGTCTTTTAACACACCGGCGGAAAGATCTCATTGCACGTGAGAAAGAATCTTCTTCACCCCTTCGGATATCGAGCTCAATCACAAAGTGATAGTTCTGATTTCCGATATGTGTAGAGTGGATCTGGATAAGGTTGAGAGCTTGATCGGCAAAAAGTGTGAGTGCTTTTGCCAGAGCACCTGGCTTGTGCGGCAACTCAAACATAACAAGTGCCCGATTGTTCTCCCCCATTATGGCCGCATGAGTATATGGAGCAAGAAGAAAGAAGGTGGTTTTTGCTTCCGTGTCTTGGCATGACTGTGTGAGTACTTCTAGACCGTACATATCAGCCGCACACTGCGGACCAAGAGCAACAGACGTTTCGTATCCCACTTCTTCAGCAACACGACGCGCAGCTTCTCCATTGCTCGAAACCATCTCAGAAGTGGCTTCGGGTAACATCTGCCCAACCCAATTTCTGCAGGTAAACAAAGCCTCTTGATGAGCAATAACTTTTGTCGCAGACTCAAGTTTTATTCCTTTCCGAGCCATACAGCAAAAGTCGATACCGAGCTTCACTGCTCCCACCACATGAAAAGGACATGATTCCGTATCACCATACGTAGAAAGTAGTCCAATGAAAGGCTCTAGCGATTGGGTTATGCGCCCTTTCGCTGAAGTCTCCATGGCAATTGCTCCGTAACAGCGACGTCCCAAAAACGAGTTTTGCTTCATTAGCCTGAGCACATCCTCGTTAGAGGTAGAAGGAGTGTAATTCCTAAGTATTGGATGAGGACCCTCGAACGCCTCTGACAAAGCGTTATACGCTAAGTGAGAAAAGGTTGCTCCAAAAGGAGCTAGGAATGTGAATTTGTCCATAACTTTTTTGTATTTTGTTGACGATTTCTATTCCAAAACTTACTCCTCCCCTCCTACATTGTCAACAAAAAAGCCTCAAGCCCTGTCTCAAGTTCATGTACTCCCCTGCGTGAATCATGATACACGGTCACGAGATCATCTAAAGTTTTTTTGAGTTCCACACCACTCCATCCATATCCCCCGCCGGCAAGCATCATGGTCTTTGCTTTCCAAAAGATCATTCCATGTAGAGCTTCAGGTGCCTCACCTCCATCAATCGCTTTTCTATAAAGCATCCATGCATTCTTTCTATCTTTCTTCCCAAATGCATCTGCAAATGCGAAAGCTCCATATTCTTTTTTGGCTGGCTTCTCTGCAAAATCAAAAGCAGCAGTTTTCTCTGCCTTCTTTTCGATCTTTCCTAAAGTTACTTTGTCGAGCTTGCCTTCAAGTACAATAAAAATATTTTCTGACTCAGCAATTTCCTTTATCTTCCCCACAAATTCTTCCTTGATATCTTTCTTCTCACAGAGGCGATCGAGAAAGACAATATTTTTTGAAACAAAAAGACCTTGTCCTCCGATATATTCGTCGAGGATATGTACAGAAAAGTTCTCTGCATCGATTTTTACAAACGAAGCATCGGGCTTTTTCTTCTGCAAAGATTCAATGAGGTCATGAGCCTTGCCCCTCGCCTTCTCTACATCAGTCCCGTGGAAAAAATATATCATCGCAAGTTATTTTAAATCCCCCCAGTTGTTTCCAATCTCCGCATTTGCAACTGCGGTGATACCATAAATATCTTTCGGATCGATTACGGATTCCATAATCTTTTTGATTCCCTCCACAAGTTTTTCTGCTCCCTCTTTCTTGATCTCATAGACGAGTTCGTCGTGTACCTGGAGAATGAGAAAGGCTTCTGCTTTTTCTGCCTTGAGATAGTCGTCGATGCGTTTAATAGCGATCTTTACGATGTCTGCATTTGTCCCTTGGATCGGTGCATTGATCGCCATGCGCTCAGCCATCGCACGGATGAAAGGAACTTTTGATTTGATACCCTCAAAATATCTTCGTCGACCAAAATATGTTTCGGTATATCCCTTTCGCTCTGCATCAGCCTTTACTGCACCAAGATATGTTGCCAGTCCTGAAAACTTTTTAAAATAATCATCATAAAACTTTTGTGCTTCTCCACGCGTTGCTCCTTCTCCGAGATTGGTACGCAAAGCCGTCACTCCCATTCCATAGAGAATTCCAAAGTTGATCACCTTTGCTTTTCGACGCATTTCTTTATCAACTTTTTCAAGAGGAACTTCAAAAACTTCACTGGCAACAGCTGTGTGTACGTCCTGTCCTGTAGTGAAAATCTCTATGAGCTTCTGATCTTTTGAAAGAAAGGCGGCGATGCGTAGCTCGATCTGAGAGTAGTCGAGAGCTGAGAGAACAAAACCATCTTCTGCGATGAAGGCTTTGCGGATGGCACGACCGAGCTCTGTCTTTATAGGAATATTTTGAAGATTGGGACCTTCTGAGGACATACGGCCTGTAGTAGTTCCTGCCTGTACAAAGCGCGCATGCAGACGTCCATCATCCCCTACGAGGGCAGGAATGGTGTCGATGTATGTTGAAAGGAGTTTGGAAAGTTCACGGTGTTCAAAGATGAGTGGGACAATAGGGTGAGCATCACGAAGCTTTTCGAGTTCTGATTCACGTGTCGAACGTGCACCACCCGTTGTTTTCTTCAAACCCTTTGCGGTGAGCATAAGTTTGTCAAAAAGAATCTCGCCCAATTGCTTTGGTGAAGCCACATTAAATTCCACTCCCGCAAGTTCCCATATCTTTTTCTCAATCTTTGTAAGCTCAGTATGGTAGGTCTTTGAAAGATCTTTGAGAAACTTCACATCGATCTTTACTCCCCTCTTTTGCATTGCATCAACAATGGGTATGATGGGTGCTTCGATGCCGTCGTAGACTTTTTTCAACCCCTGCTTTTCAAGTTCAGAGAAGATAATTTCTGATGCCTTTGTAAAATCCTCTGTCTTTGCAAAAGAAAAAATATCCTCTAGTTTCGGATCTGAAATATTTGAATTGAGTATCCAAAGTGCGACAGAAGTTTTTTTAAGTTCTTCTGGATCGATATTTTGGAGGATCTTTGATGTTTCTTCCTTTTTTGCGAGAGTCTCTTTTTGAGTATCTACCCTTTTCCCATCGAGCACATAGTCGAGTCGTGCACCGAGCAATCTAAAATCAAGATCTTCAAAAAGCTTTTTTACCTTCACACGATCGATGGCTGTGGCAAATTCCTGTTCAGGCAATTTAAAATCGATCGGTGCATCACGACGGATGGTCGCAAGCATTTTGCTAAAAAGTGCCTCCTCTTTTCCTTCTTTCAAAAGATTCAAAATTCTTTCCGTGATCCCGACTGCTTTAAATTTCTCTTCACCTCCTTTTTTCTCAAGCACCTTGTACATGTTTTCGATGGATCCAAAAGTCGTGATGAGTATGGTTGCTGTTTTTTCTCCGATACCTGCAATACCGATGATATTGTCAGACGGGTCTCCACGAAGTCCCTTGTAGTCGGGCAAAAGTTCCGGACCAAAACCAAAACGTTCCTTCACACCATCTTCATCGTAAAGAATCGTATCCTTGATCCCCTTCTTAAGCGTGTAGACTTGGACTTTTTTGTCGTCTACTAATTGCAATGTATCCATATCACCAGAAGCAATGACGATTTCAGTTTCTTTGTCTTTCTTCAGTTTCTCGACAATTGTCCCGAGCATGTCGTCCGCTTCAAAACCTGGTTTGTCATAGATGGGTATGTCGAATGCATGAAAAATATCTCTCGATCGCTTCATCTGAGCAACGAGGGCTCCGTCAGCCTTCTTTCGTCCGGCTTTGTAGTTCTTGTAGACTTCGTTTCGAAATGTAGGACCGGGAAGATCGTAACAAGCGACAATATAGTCAGGCTTGAGCTCATCGATGATCTTCATAAGCATAGTTGTGACTCCATAGAGGCCACCGGTTGGCTCGCCTTTTACAGAGACGAAGTCAGGCAAGGCGTGATATGCGCGATGGAGAATGGCGTGGGCATCGAGGAGAATGAGGCGTTTGTGGGTAGAGGGAGAGTCTTTTGACATAGCCCTATTGTACACTTCTCGGGCAATAAAAAAAGCCGGCCCAGGAGGGACCGGCGATGACAGATCATGCAGTTCTCTGAAGGAACTCGGGTGCGTACGAAACTGTACGAGCAAGTTCTTCGACGTCAACAAGCGGGCCTTGGAAAAAGAAGGCTGGGCGTTGCGTGAGTAGATCTTCCGCAACACGCCTTACCTCCTCCTTGTTTCCAGGAAACTGTGCGCCGAGCAGGGCAAGGGCACGTCCACGAGAGACGAGATGTGCTGGCATTTAAACCACCTCCTTCTGCCCTCTAGAATACAATTATCTAGGAAAAAGACAACTCTCTGCTGTCCCCTCCTTTGTGTTCAAAGTGAACCTTTGTCATCCCTCCTGGCAAGATTTCTTTTACATTCTCTGGCCATTCGATGACAATCAAATTATTCTTGTTTGAAACCTCTGCTTCAAAATTAAGATTTTGTAATTCTTTTCCATTTTCTAAACGATATGCATCGATGTGTATGAGACGAGCAAACTTTGCATGAGTAGTCTCGTATATTTTCTCAATTACAAATGTGGGACTGGTGATGTCTTCTGTAATTCCAAGTTCTCGAGCGAGTGCTTGAGTAAAGCTCGTCTTTCCTGCACCGAGATTTCCATAGAGACCTACGACGAGAGCTTCTTCCCTATCTACCGGCAATGAGCCGAGAAAATCAGCCGCAAGCTTTTGCGTTTCTTCGAGGGAGTGTGTAATTACCTTTTTCATAAAAGAAATATAGCATAAAAAAACCGCCCGGGCAGAACTCCTCGAAAGAAGACTGCACCGGGTGGTGTGTGCCGAATTACTTCGGCTGGGTGATGAATGGCCTGAGTGGAACCCCTACTGCTGGAGCGTTTGGGTAACGCTCAGGATAGACGTCTACCGTCTGAGGGTAGATGGGCCGGAGTGTGTACGACTCATGGGTGTTGTCGTATGTGTTCCTGTTCACATCGAACCGAGGTCCGCTCCACGGATCCCACGAGCGAGTGACCGAGGTGTCTGTTCCCTGACGATGCTCATAGCGATATCCAGATCCGCTATCAAACACGTAGGAACTCCGGGGAACAACTGTGGGAGGAAGTTGTGAACGGCCGAGCTTCCGATCGGGCGCCATGTCCTCCATACTCGGTCCTTCCCAACCCTTGACGATTCCGTACTGCTTAAGCTGTACGCATCCCGTGGCAACGAACGCCACCAAACTGACGAAGAGCAATTGAAACATTTTCATAAAACGGAACTTGTTTGAGTTGAATGCAGTGAAGATACCATACCCTCACCTACTCATATATTATATCACATATATATGAGTAAAGTCAAGGTATTTTAGGGCTAGAAATAAGGTTATTTTTGCTCAATGAGCATGACGTCCCTACCGTCTGGATCCTTGATATAGACGAATCTCATTGTGGCTGCCTCCTTTTGATGTAAGGTTTCGTTTCCACAGAATTCTTTGAGTGCATCGAGAGCATCTTGCATGTGTTCAACTTCAATCATGAGGGCATCCCGACAAAACTTTTCTGAGTTCTGATATATTTCAACAACAAAATCTTTAGATACATCTTTGACCTCATAATGCATTGGTCCTCCATGTTGATGATCATGAATAACGAGGCCGAGCCTCGAATAAAACTCAGCAGTTTTAATTTTATCTATAGATCTTAAAACTATTCCTGATATAAGTATTTTGGCCATTATTTTGATTTGTTATTTAGAAACTTTTTCGTCTTGTTAAAATGGTTTTCTCAGGAACCCATCTTTTTCGTAGATCCCCTGCTAAGAAAAAGGACCCTGTGACCAGAACGAGATCGTTTCCTTTTGCCTGAGACAATGCGCGAGACAACGCCTGGTGAGAGTCGAGATAGGTACTTACATCCACACCTTTGCGCAAAAACTTTTCACATCTCTTTGCAAGGACTTTTGGATGTGCACATTTTCTATCTTTGATTTGAAATCGAGTTATGTAGACACTATCAGCAAGAGGAATTATTTCTTTGAGAATTGATTGATCGTCTTTGTTGTCTGCCATACCTATAACGAGGTGGAGTTTATCGAAAGAAACATTTTTTAGATTCGCTACAGTACTGCGCATCTTTGCTCGATTGTGTGCACCATCAAGAATCACGAGAGGTTTCTTTTGTACAACTTCAAAGCGACATGGCAGAGAAGCTTTTTTAATCCCAGTCGCAATATCCCCCTCCGAAACCCCTACATGTCGGGCAATAGAAGCAACGAGGTCTGTGTTCGATTTCCGGTAATCTTTTCCTGAAGAAACTAGATGGAAAATAGCTTTTTTGTTTTTACATATCTCCCTAAACTTCTTGAGCAGTGGTGATCGATTTTCCGTCGTAAAAAAGTCTGATCCCTTTTTTATAATCCCAGCCTTATCATGTGCAATTTCTCGGAGCGTCTTTCCTAGAATACTCGTATGATCGTAATCAATATTTGTAATTGCAGAAATAACAGGAGGTGCAATGACGTTTGTTGCGTCATATCTTCCACCGAGACCTACTTCAAGTACCACCCACTCACATTTTTGTCTTTGAAAATACACGAGAGCGATAGCTAGGAATATTTCGAAATATGACGGTCTCCCGTAAGGACTGTGTAGATATTCTTGTTCTATGTATGGCTTGAGATAATCGACAATATCAGCAAGTTCGTCAGGAGAAATAAATAATTCACCTACACGTATTTTTTCAATAGAGGTTGTAACGAAAGGAGAAGTAAAAGAACCGACCTTTTTGCCAGAAGCATGCAGAACTTCATGAAGTATGTTTGTAACGCTCCCCTTTCCAGAAGTTCCGGTAATGTGGATTATTTTATAGGCATGGTCAGGATTTCCGAGCAATTCCAAAAAGTGTCGCATCTTTTTGAGATATGCATCAAGATTTCCTCTCCTCACCATATAGTCGCCCTTCAGTGGCAGGTTGGATAGTCCTTCTAAAAATTCTATTGTCTCGTAATATCTTTCAAAATTATTCATGGTATTTATTCTTTAACTGTATTAGTGTGCCAACAAAAAGCCGCCCATGAGAAGCGGTTTTTCAAAGTTAAAAGCCGCCTCTCGTTTAGCTCTGAGCGGCGTAAGCAAATCCAGACCAGGTAGATATTGTCGCAGAAAGTAACATAGTGTTGTTAAGTAAATCAGATTTCATCCTTATGTCAATCTACGATATAATTACACCAACATGATCCAGTTTGATGAAGACAAGCAAATACGCAGACTGAATGACTTGCACAAAAGCGAGGAAGAGGACCTTGTGCAGCTTATGTCGACAAAGTACAACGTCGAATACATTGATCTTACGGTAACACTCATCAACACCGACGCTCTCCGACTCATCGAAGAAAAACTTGCTCGTGCAGGAAAAATGGCGGCATTTTCTCTTGTTGATAAGAAGGTAAAGATCGCTACACGCCAGCCCGATGCAATAGAAGTACAAGAGATGATGGCGGATCTTAAAAACAAAAATTTTGAGCCGACGCTCTATATCTGCTCGACTGCAAGTCTTGAAAAAGCATGGAACTCATACAAAGACCTCTCTTTTGCCTATGAATCAAAAGCCGGATCACTCGAAGTCTCTAGTGAAGAGATTTCTGAAATCGTAGCAAAAGCAAAAGGCCTCCCTACCGTGATCTCGATACTAGAAAACACCCTTTCGATGAAAAAGAGCTATCGTGTCTCACGTATTTTGGAAACTATCCTTGCGGGATCGCTCGCTACCGGAGCTTCCGACATCCACATCGAGCCTGAGGAAGAATATATTCGTCTCCGCTACCGTCTCGACGGAGTTCTCGTAAATGTTTTGAACTTTGACCGAGATACCTACAATCTCCTTCTGTCTCGTATCAAATTGCTCTCAGGCCTCAAACTCAATATAAAAAAAGATGCGCAGGATGGTCGTTTCAGCGTGCACATTGGTGATAGTGATATTGAAATCCGAACATCTATCCTCCCCGGCGCCTACAACGAGTCAGTGGTAATGCGAATACTCAATCCAAAGTCTATTGGCGTACCTTTGGAAGAGCTTGGTATTCCCCCAAAGCTTCTTTCTGTTCTTTTGCGAGAAATCACAAAGCCAAACGGAATGCTTCTCACCACAGGACCTACTGGTTCCGGAAAGACCACAACCCTCTACGCCTTCCTAAAAAAGGTACACAACCCAACTGTAAAAATTATCACCATCGAAGACCCTATCGAGTACCACCTCCCCGGAATCGTGCAGACCCAGACAAATGACAAGGGGTATACATTTCTCGACGGACTTCGTTCAGCACTGCGACAAGATCCTGACGTCATCATGATCGGTGAGATCCGAGATGGAGAGACTGCGTCTATTGCTATCAACTCTTCCCTCACAGGTCACCTCGTATTTTCAACACTCCACACAAACAGCGCGGCCGGAGCATTCCCCCGCCTCATTGACCTCGGCATCAATTCAAAAATCATGAGTTCATCGATCAACATCGCCATGGCACAGCGACTTGTGCGACGACTATGTCCTGATTGTAAAAAGCCTGTTGCCATTGAAGGTGAAGTAAAAAGAAAAATTGATGAAGTTGTTGCAGGAATTTACGACAAGAATGATATCCCTCCAATGCCTGACACTATTTTCACTGCAGGTGGCTGTGAAAAATGTAATCAGACTGGATACAAGGGACGAATTGGTATTTACGAAGGACTCAAGCTCAGTCCAGAGGTTGTGACCGTGATCGATAGCAATCCAAGTTCTGAAGAAATCGAAAAAGCTTCCCTTCCACAGGGAATCCCTACATTGAAACAGGACGGGGTAATAAAAATCCTTCAAGGAGTGACATCTCTCGACGAGCTCGAGCGTGTTATTACGATAGAAGATTAAAAAAAGGCACTGTCAATTGTGCTTTTCTATAGGAGGAGTAGTATTTAAAACAGGAAGGAAGCGGAGTAAGAGAGTTCAGGTGCAGAAATCTCTAAACAATACTTTCAATGCGATCACCAAAAGTTAAAGATAGCCTCAAGGATAACCCCAGTGTATACACACGGGGTGATAACCAGAATGTCCTCAAACCTATCTCAGATACCTGGAGTAAACCAGTTATATTGTTTAGAGATTTATGAACCCGCAACGTCGCTTCGTGGGTGGTATACTGTAAATGTGCCGTATTACCTATTGGGTTCCTTAATACCAATAGCTTAGCATAACTATTTAAATATGTCAAGTGATATTCCTGCTACAGACTCCCCTAAAGAAACGGGTTATCTCGACAATACCCTGCGCCCTAGCCGCTGGGCGGACTATATTGGGCAGAAAAATATCAAGGATAATCTCCATATTTTGCTGACTGCAGCCAAAGAACGGGCACATCCACCTGAACACATCCTCTTTTACGGACCTCCGGGTCTTGGGAAAACAACATTAGCACATCTTATAGCAAAAGAAACAGGGGCTCAGATGAAAGTCACCTCTGGTCCAGCTATTTTGAAGGTCGGCGACCTCGCCTCTATTTTGACCAACCTCTCACATGGAGATATTCTTTTTATCGATGAGATCCATCGTTTAAACAAAGCAATCGAAGAAGTGCTCTATCCAGCAATGGAATCGGGTAATCTCGATATCATCATCGGAAAAGGTCCTTCTGCTCGCACTATCCAGCTCGAACTCCCCTCTTTCACCCTCATTGCTGCTACGACTCGTATCGCGATGATCTCTTCGCCTCTACGATCACGTTTTTCTGGAGGAGTTTTCAAGCTTGAATTCTATACCGAAGCGGAAATCGGAGAAATTGTGAAAAGATCGGCAAAGATTCTCGATATTGAGATTCATGATGATGCAATGAAGGCAATTGCACAGAGAAGTCGCTTTACCCCTCGTACTGCAAACTACTTTTTGAAACGTTGTCGTGACTACGCACAAATCCACAAGGCTCCGCTTTCAAAAGAAATCGTAGAGAAGGCTCTTGCCATGCTTGGGGTTGATGATATTGGACTTACAAATGCCGACCGCGAGATATTGAAAATTATGATTGAAAAGTTTGGCGGAGGTCCAGTGGGATTGAATACTATTGCCGCTGCCCTCTCAGAAGAGCAGGCCACTGTTGAAGAAGTGTATGAACCCTATCTCATCCAGCTCGGACTTCTCGAACGCACACCGCGCGGACGAAGTGTCACAGACAAGGCGTACGGGCATTTGAATATCAAAGGTTCGGCAAGATTATTATAATAAGTTACATATATGGCAGGACATAATAAATTTTCAAAAATTAAACATCAGAAAGCAAAGAACGATGCACAGAAGAGTAAGGCGTTTGGAAAGCTTGTGCGACTTATCACTGTAGAAGCAAAGAAAGCTGGAGGAAATCTAAAGTCTCCAGGACTTGCAATGGCGATCGAAAAGGCAAAGAAAGAAAACATGCCAAACGATACGATCGATCGAGCCATAAAGAAAGCATCCACTGACAACAGCGCTCAGATGGAATCAATCGTCTATGAATCATATGGCCCAGGAGGTATTGCCCTTCTCATCGATGCCCTCACTGATAACAGGAACAAAGCTGCACAGGAAGTAAAAGCAATTCTCACTCGACATGGCTCTGAACTCGCTGCTCCAGGGAGTGCTTCATGGGCATTTACAAAGACTCACGAAGGATGGGTGGCGCAGAGCACTATGCCACTTGAGGATGTGGATGTAGAAAAGCTTCATGCGCTCGTAGAAGATCTCGAATCAAACGACGAAGTGCAGGAGGTGTTCACAAACGCTGAATAACAATGAAAATAATCGGCATCGATCCAGGATACGACCGTGTGGGCATCGCGGTTATAGAAGACAACAAACTTTTATATTCAGCGTGTCTCGAAACAAATTCTAAAGACTCTTTTCACACTCGTTTGAAAGAAGTGGGTGAAGGTATAGAAAAAGTACTGGCAACATTCTCCCCCGACGCCATGGCGATCGAGTCTCTGTTTATTACTAAAAACCAGAAGACGGCAATGAAGGTTGCAGAAGCCCGTGGAGTGATCTCATATCTGGCAGCAGTGAAAGATATTCCTATTTATGAATACACCCCACCACAGATCAAAGTTGCCGTCACAGGACATGGTGGCACGGATAAGACGGGAGTGATCAAGATGATTTCCTTGCTTGTCAAAATGGAAAAGAAAAAGGCTCTGGATGATGAATATGACGCTATTGCCGTAGCTCTCACCTGCGCCGCATACCTCAAATCAAGTTTTCCACAGAAGTAAAAATTTGCAAAAGTTTTTAGGTTTTGTTACAAATATGAAATCCAGGAAGTAACAGAAAAAGAATTATACAAAATACAAAGAATATTTATGCCAAAAGTAAAAGAAGCTGAAATAAAAAAAGTAACACCTGCCCCATTGCTCGATGACGAAAAAGAAACCGATCCCGAGCTTATTCCCGGTACGCTCGAAGAAGAAGAGCTCGACGAAGACGGAGCTCTCGATGACGAAGAGCTCGATCCTTTCAAGGATAAGTGGGAAGAGTAAGAAGGAACGCGAGAATTAGCGAACGCTGATTTTGGCAAATCTCTTTTTGCCCACTCGCACAATACAATCACGTTCGATTTTTACAAAGGGGTCCGTAATGGACTCTTTTGTGTCTGCAAAAGATACTGCTTTTGATTCTACGAGTCGTCGCCATTCTCCATTTGAATCAACTATTTTTCCTCCCACGATCGCATCACGCAAAAGAGAATCTTTATCAGCTTTTATCTCTTGAATGTCTTCTGGCACTTCCCCTTTTGAAAAAGTAGACTCGAAAGATTCTTTTGCGTTGTCGGCTTCTTCTTTTCCATGAAGCATCGAGACCACGGCATGAGCGAGACGGACTTTGAGATCACGAGGATTATCTCCGCGAGCAAGTGCGTCTTTGATGGTAGTGATTTCTTCTAGTGAAGCATCGGTGATAATTTCAAATCCTGGAACAATAAGTTCATCGCTCCAACTCATGACCTTTCCAAACATATCTTCTGGTGTTTGATCGAGACTTACGATATTGCCCTCTGTCTTTCCCATTTTCTTGCCACTTGGATCAACAAGAAGTTTTGAGGCTACGACAAATTTCTCTTTGTTCTTCATCTTCTTTAGGAGATCACGTCCAACAAGCATGTTGAACGTCTGGTCATTGCCTCCCACTTCCCCGTCCACATCCATAGCTACTGAGTCATAGCCCTGCATGATAGGGTACATGAACTCGTGGAGAGAAAGATCCTTACCTTGAGCGATGCGTTGCTGAAACATATCCCTCTTAATTGTTTGAGCATATGTAATGTGAGACATAAGCTTAAATATTTCTTCCATCGGCATATGAGAGAGCCACTTTGAATTGTATTTAATAAGAGCCTTGTTATTTCCAGAGAAGGAAATAATTTTTGAAGCTTGCTCTTTGTAGAGTTCTGCATTTTTTAATACTTGCTCGCGAGTAAGAGGAACTCGAGTGGCAAGTTTATCCGTAGGATCTCCGATGGTTGCTGTAAAATCTCCGATCAAAAGGATGATCTGGTGTCCAAGCTTCTGGAATTCAGCGAGTTTTCGGAGAGGAATGAGGTGACCGAGGTGAAGTGTGGGCCCAGTAGGATCGATACCGAGGTAGAGAGTCACTCGCTCCCCTTTCATAAGTTTTGCTTTGAGAAATTCTTTGCTCGGAAAAATAGCTTCCACCCCTCGTTCAAGAAGCGCATCTATCTTTTTTTCGTCCTGTATCGGCTTTGGGGTATTCCAATTAAACATAAATTTACTATGTACTGTATCATAAATATGCTAAAATTTCGAAATGACTTATAGAAAGAAGCTTCTTCGAAAAGGAGGTCGGACCGCTCTCAAACGCCTCATAGCCCTCGGTGTTTCCTTCTTCTTGATTTGCGCCAGCATTGCCATTATTTGGTTTGCCACTCTTAAAATTCCCGATTTGAGCTCCTTTGAGACTCGAAAGGTATCCCAATCTACAAAAATATTTGACCGTACTGGAGAAATCCTCTTGTACGATGTACATGCAGATACAAAAAGAACCATTGTTCCTTTTGAGTTTATTTCTCAACACATCAAAAACGCGACGATCGCGATAGAAGATGCAGAATTCTATACTCACAAAGGCATCAAGCCCACAGCTATCATCCGGGCCATCCTTGCCAACCTTACTCCAGGAGGACTCACCCAGGGAGGATCAACAATTACTCAGCAGGTGATCAAGAACTCTGTTCTCACCACCGACAAGACACCGACTCGAAAGATAAAGGAGTGGGTTCTCGCTGTAAAGCTTGACCGAGCTTTGGAAAAAGACCAAATCCTCGGAACTTATCTCAACGAATCTCCTTATGGAGGAAGTCTCTACGGAGTGGAAGAAGCGACACAGACCTTCTTTGGAAAAACCTCACATGACGTAACTTTGGCAGAAGCTGCTTATATTGCAGCTATTCCTCAAGCCCCTACCTTCTATTCTCCCTACGGTAAAAACGTAGACCGACTCGAAGTAAGGCAAAGACTCGTTCTTCAGCAGATGAAGAGCAACAAACTCATAACCGATGAGGAATATGAAGCCGCACTTGCAGAAAAGGTTGAATTTTTGCAAAAAAATACCACAGGCATCCGTGCTCCCCACTTTACACTCTACGTAAAAGACTATTTGGTTGAAAAGTACGGAGAGGAAATGGTGGAAGAAGGAGGTTTGAAAGTAATCACAAGTCTCGACTACTCAATGCAAGAAAAAGCAGAGAAAGTGGTCTCAAATTTTGCGCCAACACTTGAGTCTTCTTTCAACGCAAGCAACACAGCCATGGTAGCTATCGACCCAAAGAGTGGAGATATCTTGGTAATGGTAGGGTCTCGCGACTATTTTGATAAGAGAATAGAGGGTAACTTCAATGTTGCTACCGCACAGAGACAACCTGGATCTACCTTCAAGCCTTTCGTGTATGCAACAGCATTTATGAAGGGGTACACGCCAGAAACAGTTCTTTTTGATGTAAAGACTGAATTCTCATCAGAATGTACTCCCGAAGGAAAGCCAAAGAAAGCAGGTGCGGATCCAAAAAAGGTGTGCTACTCCCCTGTTAACTATGACGATGTCTTTGAAGGACCTGAGACAATGCGCCAAGCTCTTGCTCATTCTCGAAACATTCCAGCAGTAAAAACTTTGTATCTTGCAGGTTTAAATAACTCCATCGATACGGCACAGGCAATGGGAATCACCAGCCTCACCGACCCTGCACGATACGGACTCACTCTTGTTCTCGGAGGAGGAGAAGTCTCTCTCCTTGAACTTACCAGCGCCTATGGAGTGTTTGCAAACGACGGCGTGAGAAATCCCTACCGCTCTGTCCTCAAGGTGGAGGATAGCCAAGGAAATGTCCTCGAGGAAAATGCTTCAAATCCTGTTCAGGCGATCCCTGCAGAGGCTGCTCGACAGATCTCTGATATTCTTTCAGACCCTTCAGTACGACTCACAAGCCTCAGCTCTCTCATTGATCCTTTGGGCAAACAAGTTGCAGTGAAGACAGGAACGACAAACGATTTTCGTGATGTATGGATCGAAGGATATACGCCTAATATTGTAGTTGGAGCGTGGGCAGGAAAAAATGACAATACCCCAATGGATAAAAAGGTTGCCGGTCTCATCATTGCCCCTGTGTGGGGAGCATTTATGTCAGAGATCAACGATCAGCTTGATGCAGAGTACTTTAAAAAACCTGAACCGATCCCTACAGACGTAAAGCCAACGCTTCGAGGAATCTGGAAAGGAGGTCTTTCTTACATGAAGGACAGGGTTTCTGGAAAGGTTGCTACAGAGTTTACTCCTCCTGAAGCACAAGAAGAGGTGGTATTCCCAAGCGTACATAACATTCTCCACTGGGTTTCAAAAAATGATCCTCGCGGACCAATACCTGCAGATCCAAAAGCTGACTCTCAATATGAGAACTGGGAATACGGTGTAAGAAACTGGTTTACCATATGGCAGAAAACAAATCCAACTTTTGTAGAGACCGCCGACACCACGGTACCGAAAGAAACGGATGATGTGCATACCGCCGAAAATAACCTCAGAATCGATATATCTTCAGCTCAAGAAGCCACCCCTATCAGTCCAAAGACTCGCGTAACTATCACCGTCAGCGCCTCCGGAAAGCATCCCCTCAAAAAGTCTGAGCTCTATATCAACGGAAGATACATAACAACAAATGAAAGTGACCCGAAGACTTTGAACTTTACCCCAGAGGATGTGAGCGGTATCGAGGACAGAAATGTGATCAAGGTAATTTCATACGACACAGTGCTGAACAAAGCAGAAGATACACTCGATATTGTAATCGAAAACTAACTACTGAATATCAATAGGTTTGAAATTAACCGCTCTCCCCTGAATGTAGTCGAGGAGCGGTTTTTTCTTTATATAAATCTCATTCTTGAGCCCCTGAGATCCTTTTATTTTTATCACTCCGTCCTTGATGGTAATATCCTCTGCTTGCATGTCTTGATCCAGTAGTTTTTTGAAAGCCTCGCAGATGACAGAACGGTTATGGATATGCTCAACAGCTTTATTTTTGAATATACCAAAAAATTTGCTGATATTTTCCATGTATTACAAAATTAACGATTCATCGGCATCACCAAGTATCGAAATGAGGTATCTGAAAGAGGTTTAACAATCAAGGGCTTGTTGAGGCCAGCAAATATGAGTGTTACGCTGTCAGAATCGATTGACTGGAAACAATCAACAATATATTTGTAGTTGAAATTGATATCGATCGCCTCCCCTGTTATGGCAGAGTCGAGTGTGGTGATATTTTCACCCACATCATTATTTTTTGTCTTTATCTCGCACTGCTTGTGAGATGGATCGACTTTTATATTTATCTGATTAAATTTATCAGAAAAAATATTTGAAATTTTCAAAGCATTGACCAGATCCTGCTTGAGCGCCACGACCTCTGTAGTGCTTGCCTTGGGGATTATCTGCTTGTAGTCGGGGAATACTCCATCAACCACTCGAGATGTGAGGTAGAGGCCTTTATGAGAGAAGGATATTTGATTTTTATTGAGAGAAATCTCTACCTCATCATTGATTGGCTCTAAAACACGCATAATGTCAGGAATATTTTTGAAAGGAATGAGAATCTGACCGAAATCCTTTACTGTTTTCATTTTTACCTTCTTTTCTGCAAGTCGGAAAGAGTCTGTGGCAACAAAAACCATAAATCCCTCTTCGCAATAGATATATACACTTGAAAGTTCTGGTTTGATACTTGAAACTGACGAGCTATACCATACTGATTTGAGACCCTTGAGCAATTCCCCTGAGTGAAGAGAGAATGTAGACCCATCGACAACCTTTGGTATTGAAGGAAAGTCCTCATGTGCCTGAGTTTTTATTGTTCCAGAAGATCGAGGTGTTTGTATCTTTAAATTATTCTCTGAAGTTGCAAGTACAATACTCTTCTCTGCCCCCACAAGGCTCGCCACGAAAGAATTTAGTATCTGTGCAGGAACTGCCGCTACACCTGGTTCCAAAACCTTTCCTGGGATATTTATTTCGAGACCAGTATCAAGATTTGTTGCTTTGATGACAATAGATTTTTCTGTTGCCTCGATAAGAACACATGAGAGCACAGGAAGAGACATGTGCTTCCCAGATACTTTCTCTGCGTTGCCTATCGCCTCTTTGAGTTTATCCTGTGCACATTCTATCTTCATGTGGGTTCTTTATTATATATAAATACTTATTATTACTATTAGTCCTGTGGATATGGTGATAACTCTATTTTACCTTTATTTGAAGGCTTTTTCTGGAAGGCTTGGATGTTGATAACTTTAGAACAATTTCTAACAGGTTTTCCACTTCTCTTCTTGATTTTCTTTTTTCTCCATCTTTTCCCTACCGCATCCTCATGTATCCCACACTCTTTCCACATACTTTTCCCCAAGAGATCCCCAGACATATCCCCACTACATCATGGCTCGGATCTGTGCGATCTCATCCATGAGGAGAGGATTTGTCTTGAGGTCCTCCTTCACCTTCTCGCAAGAGTGAATAACTGTCGTGTGATCTCTTCCCCCCATCTTCTCCCCTATCGATGGGAAAGAGATGTTGAAATCTTCACGGAGAATATACATGATCACTTGGCGTGGCTTCACCACCTCCTTTTTTCGAGTCTTGTCACAGACGCTGTCTTCACTTATGTTGTAGAACTCTGAGATGAGCTTGATCACGTCCTTCACCGAAATATTTTTCTTTGGCTTTGTATTGTTTTTGATGAGGTTTTTTATCTCAAGGAGTGACAAAGGGCGCTGTTTGAGCTGTGTCTGACAGACGACGGCGTTGATAACGCCTTCGAGCTCACGGACATTGCTCTCTATGTTTGCTGCGAGGAAGTCGAGTACCTCTGGTCTGAGATCGATGTTGCTTGAAAGGCTTTTTGCACGAAGGATTGCCACTCGAGATTCTTGATCAGGTGCAGGTATATCGATGATCATTCCCTGTCCAAAGCGTGACTTGAGGCGATCTTCGAGTCCTGGGATGAAGTTTGGGTGTTTGTCAGAAGAAAATACGAGCTGGCGGTTTGTCTGAAAGAAGGTTTCAAAGAGATGGAAGAGCTCTTCTTGGAATTTTTCCTTGCTTGCAAAGAACTGGATGTCGTCCATGATGATCACATCGTATTTTCTATACTTCTCTTTGAATTTCTGGACGGAATTGGTCTGGAGAGAGGCAAAGTACTCAGATCCAAAGCGCTCCGAGGTGAGATAGAAGACTTTTTTGTGAGGAAAATCCTTTTTAATATGATTCCCTATCGCCTGTATGAGGTGTGTCTTGCCGTGTCCCGTGTTTCCGTAGATGAAAAGAGGGTTGTAAGTTGCTCCCGGGCTCTTTACGACGGACTTTGATGCTGCGTGAGCGAGCTCATTGAAAGGTCCTACGACAAATGAGTCAAAAAGGTAGCGAGGATTCAAATTGTCCTCTTTGTTGATATAAAAATCCTGAAGAGGCATAGAGATAGTGGGGCTTGCTTGTACCTTTTTCTTCTCTTCGGCCTTCTTTTTCTCAGCATCCTTTACAATGGTGTATTCGAGAGCTCGTACCTGCTCGTTTTGCTGGCGCAATGTGCGCAAAATAGTGTTATGAAATTTCTTGAAGAGCCATTCTTTGATAAAAGGGTTTGGAACTCCGAGATAGATTGTCCCCTCTTCATGTTTGAGTATGTAGGTACCGTTGAACCATGTAGAAAAGTTTGCTGGAGAGACAGCTGACTCTATCTCAACAAGCGACCTCTCCCATAATTCAATGTAATCATTCATAAAAATAGATGTAGAGATAAAAATAATTACTGTAAGTATATACTCGTAAAAAAATTAGAGAACTTGTGTAAACTTTATAAACATGTTGATAAGTTGTGGATTATACGCTAGACTACTAAAACTATGTCATTTACATACCAACCAAAGAAACGAAAGAGAGCAAAGACACATGGATTCCTTGTGCGATCAAAGTCTACTTCAGGACGAGCAGTTTTGAAGCGACGACGAACAAAGGGACGCAAGAGGATCGCGGTATAAAGAGCATTTCTATGCTACCTCACTCAAAGAGGCTTTCTACCACACTATTTTCCAAGGTTTTAGAGCAAGGACGGGTTCTCCATACCCCCCTTGGCTCTTTGTTTTTTACCCAAGCAAGCGGAATAAGCCGGTTCTCAGTGTCTGTGCCCAAAAAGGTATCAAAAGGAGCTGTGGAGAGAAACAAGATCCGCCGCAGAGCTTACTCTGCTATACGGGGCTTTGAGGATAAAATAAAAACTGGGTATCACGGTGTGCTTGTGATGAAAAAAGGAGTAGAGAAACTCCCCTTTCAGGAGTTGGCAGTCGAGATTGAAAAAATCTTTGTTAAATCAGGTCTTTTAAAGTAAAATAGCTACTATTATGTTTTCTTTTATATATCACACGTTTGTTTTCAATCCCCTCTATAATGGTCTGATCTTTCTTATGGATATCCTGCCCTTTATCGACGCAGGGATCGCCGTAATTCTTTTTACTATTCTTATTCGCATCATCCTCTTTCCCCTTTCTAAAAAGGCTATTGTGACCCAGGTCCGTATGAAAGAGATCGAGCCCGAGCTCAATCGTTTAAAACTCCAGGTTTCTGACAAGCAAGAGCAGGCTCGCCAGGTCATGGCTCTCTACAAAGAAAAAAAGGTCAACCCTTTCTCAAGTTTCTTTGTCCTCTTGATCCAATTGCCCATCATCTATGCTCTCTACTCTATCTTTATCCATGCAGGACTTCCTGAAGTGCAGACAGCCCTCCTCTACCCTTTTGTAAAGGTTCCTATGATCGACATGAATTTTATTGGGCTCTTTGATATTAGTCAAAAAAGTATCATCCTCTCTCTTTTTGCTGCTGTCGCTCAGTTTTTCCAGCTTCACTACTCACTTGCCGGTGCAGCTGTACCAAAGCCAAAGCCGGGAACAGTTCCTTCACAGATGGATATTGCCCAGGGCATGATGCGAAATATGAAATATGTTTTTCCTGTGATCGTATTTATCATCTCATATCAAATCTCTGCGGTAGTTGCTCTCTACTGGGCAGTGAGCAGTCTCTTTACTCTCGGACAGGAGCTTGTCGTACGAAGACACCTAAAAAAACACCAGCCTCTCTAGACTGGTGTTTCTTAAACTACTTGTTGAGATCCAGAGACCAGAGTGAAAGGTCTCTTTTGTTTGTGAAGTAAAGAAAGTTCTCGTCGGGGTCGAGGGTAAGCTTTGTTGCGTCTATGAGCTCGTCTGAAAGACGGAGAAGGTTTGCAAGAAGATGTACCTCCCCTGTTGCGGTGTTAAGGTGCCATATCTGATCTACAAAAGAAACCGTTCCTTTGTACCATGCATCGGGGTAGATTCCCTGAGGGATTTCTGTCGGCACTGCGCAGTATATTTCATTTTTACGGAGTGTGCTCCAAGTACATTTGTCTGCCAGGGTTTTAAATATTACTTCAGATACGACTGAGTCTTTCACCGTGAGGAGCGAAGTGTTCACACTATCGATACCTCCTCGAGAAAAGAGTACGTGCTGCGCGTCTCGGCTCATGGTGCCTGAGAGGCCCTTGATCCCGCCAAGAAGCTTGGTTTGTACTCCCGTCTTTATATCTACTTTGTAGAGATAGCCTGAGCTACCTGCGGAAGCCTTTGTTCCGAGGAGTAGAGTGTTTATTTCGGGCCATTCAAGTGTTGCTTGGGTAAACGGAGCATCAAGGAGTTTTGTCCGTGTCTTTTCATCAAATGTAGAGACATACAGAGCTCCTTTAGCGTCCTCTATGTTCCATGTCGCTACCTTGTCCCCTGCTGGAGATACAGTGATCTGGTCGATGGTGTCTGAGATATACTTTCCCTTCACTTCAAAGCGTGTCGAAGTTTGAGCTTCTGTTGTAGAGGCAATGGGTCGAAGCTCTGCAAAAAGATTTGCGATAGTATCTGTGTCGCCTCGGGTAAAGCGCAATATAAATGCATTGAGATTCTTGTTCCAGTAGCTCTCGTAGATTTTAGGAAGAGTGGTGTTTGAAATAGTTTCGTTTTCGAGTGTGAGGTTGTGTGTTTCAGATACATGTCCTGTACCTCGGTCGATAAAGCGGAGGATCGAGAATCCTTCGAGTGAGATTACCCCCATTCCTCCGACGGGTGTGCTACTTATCTTTCGGAGTTGCGGAAGTTCTACTTCAGATACTTCCTGGGTGTCAGGAAACGGAGTGGTGGTCGAGACTGAGGGAAATGTATCGACTACCTGGGGTGATGGATTTCGAGCAAACGGCCAAAAGCCAGTACGACCAGTGGTTGGTTCTGTACTAGGATCTGTTTCTGCTGGTGCTCTCATGTAGAAAAACCAATATATCCCTCCCGCAACGAGAGCCATGATGAGAACTGTGAAGATGATAAAGGTAGTTTTTTTCATTTTTATTGGATCTTAAGTGTCGCTTTGATGAGTCCTATTCGGTTTTGTAAAAGCGTTCCGTATTGTAGGGAAAGAGTCGAGTCATCTTTCATCTGGTCTGCATATTTTCCTGTCGAATCCTCGAGGTTGTCGAGCTCGTTTTCGTATATCTTCATATAGTTTTCCAAAACAGTTTTGCCTGAGGCCTGGGGCTTGTCTTCGTACGCTGCGATTGAAGTCATGAGACTTATCTGTTCTGTGAGCTGCTCCATATAGAAGACTTTTTTATTAGCAAGTTGTGCTTCCCCCTCCAAATCCCCTGCTACATGGAGTTGATCTACATATTTTGCTGTTGTAAGATTTATTTTTGTAACTTCCCCCGCAATTTCCTTTTGAGTATCTGTAATCGATGCTGATTCAAGTGCATTAATTTTTCCAATAGCCTGGCTAAAGTTCATTTCGAGAGTTTCGTGTGCCAAAACCTTTGTCCTATCTGCGGTTATACCTCGCACTTCCTCTTTGAGTTTGATGAGGTCGAGTTTTTCCTGAGCCGTAAGTCCTGGACCACCTTCCTTGGTTTCAAGGGCTTCTATCGCCTTTTTCTTGTCTGTCATAGTGCTTGTTAGCCTTACATACTCCAGACGAGATGCCTCGTTGAGTAAACTCAATTCTTGTCCCAGATTTTGTCTAAAAGCTGCAGCTTCATCCGTCTTTATCTCTATCGGAGGCAAGGCAGAGTTGATTTGCACGAGTCGGGGATCGATGGTGACGAGAATGAGGTATGAGGTGAGTACACCCAGAAGACCGATGATTGCATTTGTGATTCTCTCTTTTCCATTTGTCTTTGCAAACGGCGCTTCGCTCAACATGTATTCAAATCCTCCGACAATGATCATGACCACAGCGAGGAATCCAGCAATCGCAATACCAAACTTAAAGATGTAGCTGAGGTAGGTATTGAATTCAATTTTTTGGATTAGCTCGTTTGGATTACAATTGTTCCCTGTCCCTTCAATACAAGGTAGAGGCTCAAGAAGTGTATATGTATCTTGGGCTCGTACATCCAAAGCATCAAGTGCTAGGAGAAGTGCTATGAAAATATAAAGTAGTTTCTTCATGTGTTAATTAAAAGACTGATTCATTCTCCTCGTCTGCTTTCTTGCTGAAAAATACCGAAAAGAATCCATCTGCTCCCTGGAGGATAAAATCTTCGTTGCGAATATTTAGGTTGATATTCGAACTTCCATCAGTGTCCCCTTTTGTGCGGATGGTGATACTCTGATTTGTGATGAGGTCTGGCTGCTCTACATTGTTGATCGACCATACATATGAGTTCGCATCTCGTGTCAATGAAGAATTGAAGTCATATGGCACGGCGCGGATCTTCATCTCCTTGTTTTTTAGGTCAACTCGTCGTCCGAGGGCTGTGTTGAATAAAGTTCCATACAAAAGATCTTCTTCGTAAAAAGCGACAGAAGGTTTTCCTGGCTCAAGCACGATCTCACCTACAGCACTTTCTGTCCCCTCTCGGTTACTGATCTCCACGCTAATTTTCTGGGGCTTTGGAAGCTCTTCTGTTTGGATCTCCACCGCTTGTCGTCCGTATCCAGATGCATTGTCGATATACTTCCCATCCTTTTTCCATGTGTATACGAGAGTCTTTGGATCGATTTCTTTTCCTGCAGACTGGAGAATGTGTGGAATAGCAACGATTCTTATCCTATTCTGATATGCAAATATTCCCTTACCCTTAAAAAACGGCGGTGCATATCCAAGAGGTTCCCAGATGAGGTCCACAGAGCTCGGCTTGATAGTGAGTCTTTTTTCCATCTCCCTACCATTTGCCCCTTTGATATTGATAATGATTGAAAGCGCCGTACCGGATTTTGGGGCAACAAGACTTACAGATCCCACCCCTATTCCCTGAGCCTCTATCTGGCCATTTACTCTCCATACTATAGATGCTCCAGAAAGATCGAGGTCATAGCTCTGTAAAGTTACACGAAAACTCTGTCCCGGAGCCGGATTCTCAGGATTTACGGTAAGTGTCATGCTATCTGCGGAAGTCGGCAATTGGGCATGGGCAAGCAGAGAAGAAAAAGTGAAGAATAGAGCAAGAATTGAGATTTTGAATACCACTTTCATTCACCACATTGTATCACGAAGTCCTGTGGATAATATGTGAATATCCCGTAACCTATCGAGGTGCCCTCACCCCTCCTTGATTGAGTGGTGCTTTTTGAATACGCGGTGGAGTGGTACCTGGTTTTTTGCCGGGGAGAGGAATGGAAATACCGGTTTTATCCTCAACTCTTGAGATTGCGATGATTATGACGGCTCCCGCAACTATTGCTGGCAAAGCTTGTATTGCCGGGATCCACTCAGCGACCACGGCGAGCGCTTCGGGAACCACAACTTTCCAATTTACCCATCCATGCCCTGTTTTCCAAAGATATACTGCAAATGCAGCAAAATATAAAGTTCCGCACACGGCCCCGACAATAGGAATAAGAGTAAGGAGGTCAAAAATCACAGCAACCCCTACCCAAAAGACTATCGCAAACCACCCTATTCGATATTTCTTCCTATTTTCTACTTGTTCAACTTCATTATTTTCCATTTGCTTCTGCTTCCGCTAGATCGGCACGAGCTTTTTTCTGTGCGAGTACCTGTGCAGGGTTTGTGGTAATAATCTGGTCTTCTGTATATGAAGCAACCACCTTTAGAGCTACGTGCTTGAGTCCTACAAAGAAGATTCCCTCCCCCACATCCGACTCGAGGAGCAAATATTTTTCTTCATCAGTAAGGTTGAATGTTCTCTGAATGTTATCAATCGATGACGGAGACTGTTTCAAAAGAATCTGGATCGAAGAGTTGGTAATAATCGGCAACCCATACGGAGATTTCAAGAAGTCGTCGACGTCTTGGGTAATAGTTGCAAGCCCGAGATAGTATTTTCGTCCTCGCTTTGCCAAACCAAGAAGGAATGAAGCTGTGTCTTCTGATTTCATCATCCACCATGCCTCATCGATCACGAGCAAACGCTTCTTCAAAACTTTTCTGATCGCGTTCCATATGTAGTGGGTGACGATGTACATTGCCACAGGCTTGAGCTCATCTTCCATATCTCGAAGTGAGAACACCACAAATTTCTTGTTGATATCGACGTTCGAGGGACGGTTGATAAAACCTGACCAGGTTCCCTTTGTGTACTTGGTGAGTCGTTCTACGAGAGACTCTGCTCCCTCCATTCCTGCAAGCACAAGCTCAAAGTCAGAGAGAAGTGGCGGTTCTACATTTCTAAAGTCAGATTCAGGAGTAATATCCTTGAGTGCGTATGTCTCAGTGATGGCTCGATCGATGATCGCATCCTCTTCCTGAGTGAGTCCTCCAAGCATGATGCGGAAAAGTCCTACGAGGTTGATGATGTTTGAACGCAAGACGTCTGCAGCGGACTCGTCTTCACGAGGGATCGGAAGATCAAAGGGGTTAATGTGGTGCTCTGAGTTCAAAGAGATGTTGAAATACTTCCCTCCTGTGGCCTCAGCCATGTACTCGTATTCCTTTTCAGGGTCGATCACGATAACTTCTGTATCAAACATAAGTGTTCGCAAAATCTCGAGCTTTGTACAGTATGATTTTCCAGATCCAGCCTTTGCAAAGGTTACAGAGTTGTAGTTTTCAAGAAGGAATCGATCAAAAAGCACGAGGGATGAGTTGTGTCGGTTGATTCCGTAAAGAATTCCCTTGTCAGAGGTGAGGTCAAAGGAAACAAACGGAAACAGACTTGAAAGTGGCGAAGAATTGAGCTTTGAGTGGACATTGAGCTCGTCTGAGGCAATAGGAAGTACGCTTCGGTACCCTGCTTCCTGCTGGAAAAGTGCTGGCTTTAAGTATACGAGTTTTGCCTCAAGAATGGACTTAATCTCGGATTCCATTTTGTCGAGCTCAGAGCTGTTGTCTCCAAAGATTGTGATATATACTCCTACGTCAAATATTTTTTCCTGTGCCTGCATCAAGTTATCTCGGAGAGCTTCGAGATCCTGGTATGCAGTATCAAGCATCGGGTCTCGTACAAGTCCCTTGTCTTCCCTTTGCGAGATCTGGCTCTGTACCTCAGCTACTTTTTTCTGGAAATGTCGGAGGATCTTTGCTGTATCTACGGGGTGAATGAAGATTGAGATGTTAAAAATCTTGTCGAGGTTGATGATGGGTGCAAACCAGCTTTCAGAAAGGAATCGAGGGTATGAAATCACGAAAAATGTGCGAGCAACTTTCTCTCCGAGGTTGATTTCCTTTGGACTGATCTTCAACGCCGAAGGAGCGATGACGTCTTTGAGTTCAAGTACGCCTGCTTCATAGATCTCCTGTGGCATGAGAGACACAATGGGAGACTGCTCTTCTTTTTTTCCTCGTAGTTTGTTAAAAATTCCCATACTATATTAATTGATTTGAATTGGCTTCTCTGTTTCTCCGGGATTGAAGATCTTATAATACAATTCTACCACCTCTTCTGTTCCAAGCTCTGCTACACGTATTCCACATCGCACAAGTCCCTGCTCCACCACTCCCACGCGCTGCTCAAGTTGGCTTCGATACTCCTCAAACTTTTCATTTGCGAGTACATTGCCTCCCCCACCCTTTTTAAACATGGATGAGACAGGATTTTTCGATACAGTCATGCTTGGTGGCATGTATGGGATAACAAGAAAGAATCCCTTTGTCATGATGCTCGAGTTTTCGACAAATGTTTTGATGAATTCAATATACTCTCGAGTCTGGATCTTCATAAGCTCCGTCATCTGTTCCTTGTACCGCTCTTCGAGGAGGGCAATATATGGCCGTATATCAAGTCGTTTTGACTGCACAAAGATTTGTACCGAGAAGTCCAGAGAGTTCAAAAAGTTTTGGAATTGGAGGATGATCGCGTTCTGCTCATCGCCTGATTTGAGGGCAAAGTTCAAAGATGAGGCGAGAATAATTGCCCGCATCGAGCCATCTTTGAGAATCACGATACCATCGCGTATTTCCTGTATCGGTACAAAATCTTGAGTTGTTTTTGAGGAGGGAGCCATGATTATTTTTGATTTTTATTGGTGTACATGCTTTCTTTGATATCCAAACTCCATGTCAGATCTTTCAATTTGCTGTCGGAAATCTTTGGAACCATAATTCCTGCGTATTCCCTCGCCTCTTGGGCAGGTCCCTGTGCTTTTTTCCTATCTTCTTTTTTCCATATATAGAGCTTACTGCCGGTAAAGTATTTGAATGCTGCTTCCACTACGAAAATAAAAGGTTTGTTGTTGATCTTGTAGAAAGCGAGGGCAAAAGAGAAAGCCATGACAGCAAGTATTGGAATAAAAGAGTAGACAATGCTCGGAAGCAGTCGGAAGATCACAAACGAAAGCCCTGCCCCTCCAGCCAGGAAGACAAACTGCTTGAGGGTGAGTGGCCCAAAGATCTTGTCCTCTATTTCAATGAATTGGGGGACCTGAAAACGCATGTATATAGTATAGCACTACTAGAAGGACTCACGATACGGATCGGCTGTGTATGGTTTTGGTTTTTCTGCAGGGGGCTTTGGTGCGGCGTTGGCTTCACCTACGGTCGGTAGGTTTTCAGGAACTTTCACCTCTACTTTCTGCGGACTAACCACTGGTGCTGTGAGGAGATGATCCATCATCGGCTCTGCATCACTCTCTATTCCCTTCAATATCGCCTCTCTGTTGAGGGGTACTTCGTTGTACTGAACTGAAGCAGGGATAGGTTCAGGTTTTTCCAGAGTAAATTGCCCAGCTTTTTCGATGGAGGAGATGTCGGGGGTTGGTGTGGGGATTGAGGGAGGTGTGATGGGTTCTGGTGTTTCTTCGACGACCTCCTCTTCATTTGTCTCCTCCATTGTGCGTAGAGAAGTTCTAATTCCTTTGAATATTTCTTGATTTACATCTTGGGCAATAGACTCGGCTTCATTTTGAGATATGTCGAGTTCTTTTCTGATGTTGTCTACATATGCATCACTATCTTCGATACCAAGCATCACAAGAAGAGTCTCTGTCTGTAGAGATCCGCTCTGATCTACGTGAAGACCATGGCGCTCGGAGATAGCGTCAAACTTGGCCGCAAGATCGTTGCTCTTAATAGCAGCCTTGATATCCTCCGGCAATTGTTGAAATTTTTCTTTGATAATTGATTCTCTGTCCATGTGTTTTTATTCTTTTTCTGCTTTCTTTTCCTCCCCTCCTTTGCCAGCTGCACCTTCAGCTTCTTCAAAGAATTCTTTAAATGCATCCAGTGCCTTATCCTTCTTGCCCTTCGTAAGGCTCTTGAGGATATCTTTCGCAGCTTTTTTATCTGCCTTTTTACTGAAGGGATTTGATGAACTTCCAAGATTCTTTGCAAATGCCTCGGCGCGAACATTTTCAGCTTCTTTTTTGAGCTTTCCAAGTTCTTTCTCTCGTAATTCCGCCGTGCCTTTACCAAGCTTCTCTGTAAGTTTCTTCTCTTCCGCTTCAATCTCTTTGAGTTTATTAAGGGCCAATTCCTGCTGATCTGGACTACCTGTTTGAAGTATTCTCGTATAATTTGCTTTCTGCTTCTTTACTTCTCCTAGCTCGAGAGCCATTCGTGCCCGCTCTTTTGTCATATTGCTATCCCATTCCCCAATCTTAGTTGCAACAAAAGATCCTTGCATAGATTCTGGAGTCTTAAGTTCCTTTGCAAAATCTTGCCGTGCCTTTGCGTATTCTTTAAATCTTTTATCATAACCACCCTTAGAGCCTCCAAAAGTTGCTCCCGAGACTTTATTAAGAGATTTGTTCGTGAGAACAGCCAGGTTAGGATTAGTTGTTGCCCATTCGCTTGAAGCAACTTTATCTTGAACAAACTTTGCCCCTCGTCCCACCACGTGTTGTGCACCAAACCCAAATCCTGCCTTTGCTCCACTTCCAATCTTGCCCCTCACCCAATCCTTTGCCTGTGTTCCCCACTTTACGCTAATACCTCCTGTCTGCTGTGCTGCAAAAAGTGGAATGTTGATCAAGATAAATGCAATTGTGTACTGAAGTACAAGACCGATTGTCGAAAGAAGCCATCCTCCGTTCGCTGCCTGACCTGCATTGACCTGTGCACCGTCGAGCGCGGCAAAGAAACCTTCACCGGGAGTTGCTCCGTTGATAAAGCGGAGAGCAACATACATAAAGAGAAGATAGATCGGCATAAAGATAAGCTGTTGCTCAAGCCATCCCCACCATTTTCCAGAAATATTTTTCTGAACATCTGGAAAGATCATTCCCACAAAAAATACAGGAGAAAAGCCCATAAGTAGGAGCAAGATCACAAGGCGTATGATAAAGGCAATGGCTGCCGCAAAGAAACTCAAAGCGGCCACAATCATAAGGACAGATCCGAGCGCGGATGCGATAAGTATTTTGAAAGAAGTACCCCCCTCTCCAGCAGCAAAGACTCCCTTGCCATTGTTATAAATTTTAGGAAGCTTTAGACTTTGCATGAACACATCCGATATTCCTCCATCAGTAAAGGAGTTTGCGAGAAGTCCTGAAATACTTCCCTTGTCTGTGAGACTTACATTTTGTGATCGAGGGGCGATGGCTCGATAGAATTGCATAGAGATGAGGTTTGACCCATCGATCAAGACTCGTGTGAAGAAAAGACTGAAGTTGATGAGGAGTCCTGCGATCACGATATTTTTGATCATTGTGCCTAGGCTTGGACTATCAACATTGAGAATCTTTCTAATCGATATGTAGACGAGGGCAAAGATGATAAAGATACTTGAGATGTTGCGGATTACTACCCACACCTGCTCTATAGCTGGCGTTGCTTGGTAGATTGCCTTTATATTCATCGTCAACGCAACAGACATGTTGAGTATCACTCCACTCAAGGTCAGTACATAGCTGCTCATTCTCAAAGCAAGTTCTCCTATCTGAGAAAAAACACTTTCCCAGAAATTTCCCGTTATGGCTTCTGCAGCTGACGGACCGCCTGTCACGAGTGCAAGTATCGACAACCAGCTCGCACCATCCGCCTCCGCCTGATGTGGCAAGAGAACCACTCCCCCGAGAAGGATGGTGAGTATGAGCAGAGTTGTAATAATGTATTTCTTCATGCGGTACTATTTCTATGGCGTGATGGTAAACGCAGTACATGCTGCGAGGCGGGCTGTTGCATCGGTCTTGAGTGGGGCCACATCTCTTCGTACATCCTTCACTTCCTCTCTCGCATCTTTAATGTCGAGCGTGGTAATCAATGTACGAGACTGGATCATCTGTCCATACTGGCTGCTTGGACCAAGGATTTCATCATATGTTTGTGCGTCAGTTGCTTTCTGTTTGATATCAAGAAGCGTGGCAAGCTTTGCATCAGCCTCTTGAGCAGAGGTAAGTATTGGGGTGGCCACGGGAGCTACGTTTGTAGAAAGGTAAGCTTCGAGTTCCTGGATTTTCGTCTGAGCAAAAGCAACTTGTGACGCAGAGAGAGGAGGTGTAGAGCTGGCGATTCTGGTTGTATAGCATGCTCGTGTCGCATCGTAGACATTTTTCATATCGAGGACGATTGCCTTACTCTCATCTTTCCATTTTTTGTAGTCAGTTGTATCTTTGATGTATTTATCCACTCCGTTCAAGATTTCTTTTTGTGCAACCTTCACACTCTCATCACCCTTGATGTCCGCTGTCACGCGTCCAAGGTATGAAGATCCTGTGCTGTCCTTTCTGCTCACACCAGCAAGTCCGCCCTGAAGGATCTGTGTTGCAACGTTTGCAAAGAGAGCGTCAACAATCTCCCCTATCTCATCTGCAAGCTCAAGCTTTCGGATACCAGAACCGAGCTGTGTTTCCAGAGATCCGGCAATGACGGATCCAGGAGTTTCTGTCGTACATTTTTCTACGGTTTTCTCCCCTCCAGCTGTTTCGTAGTAGTCGCCGAGGCGAGGGTCGAGGGCATCATGTGAAGCGATTACCTCTGCATTGTTCATGGTATTTGTATCTACAGGGACTTGTTTACATGACTTCCATGAGAGAAATCCCTGACCCTGATCAAGTTCTCTGTTGAGTCGATGTTGATCACTCAAAACTCGGAGAGAAAGCTCTGTGTCGGCCTGGATGTATGATCCGTATACGTTGTTTTGCGGTTCGGTAGTAAGTGAGACAAATGCAGGCCATCCTCCCTGCTGGAAATCCCCTGCGGTGAATCCGTTGATCGATGCGTTTTCTACAGCGTTCCTTCCGTTTCTGATAATCGTTCCGAGGGTACAAGTATATCTTTGTTCAATACTTGGACGATATTTGAATGCGAGAGCAAGGCGTAGATCAAGATTAAAATTTGTACACAGTGCTGAAAGTGGTCCGCTCTTTGCGATAAACTGCGCTGTCGCCTGGTCAGCCACGTCGAGGAAAAATGCTCCAGGATCAGTGACAAACGCGGGACTTCCCTGGAAGCCTGAGTTGATCCAGTTTACGACACTTGCCGTGATTTTCTTAATCATGAACTTTGCCGCACCAGAAACAAGTGGGTCGAGCACGTACTCCTTGTACTGGTTTGAGTATTCGATAAAGTTGGATCCGATGGTTGTGATCGTGTTTACGACATTCATTACGAGGTTTCCAAGATCTTGGACAACTGCCTGCGCCTCAACCTTCTTTGGCTCTACAAAGAAGACAGAATTTATCACAACAAGTGCGATGAAAAGGGTTGGAAGTATTTTTTTGTAAAATTTATTCTTCATTGTGTGGGAAAAGCAAATATCCACTTTCATTTTCCGTATAGGTGATGCCGAGGAATGTCATGTAGCCTCGGATGTTTACAAGAGAGTTTCGAAGTTGTCGTTCTGCATCCTGATAGCTCCCTGCTCCCTGCAGAGCCTTTACTGGATCATCCCCTGAGTCTCGTAGAGACTGTGCGGCAAAGAGTCCTGCGCTCATGCCGTTTACAAGTTCTACATGGAGAGTTGCTACTGCCTGTGGTGCTTGGATGGCCCGTAGAGCGGTAAGAATTTTTTTGTAGCTTGTGATGATGGGATCGATCTCTTTCAAAATACTCGGATCCTGCTTTTCGAGTGCTTCTTTTGCAATCACTCCTTCATTGCGCGTATCAGGATTTACATTTTTCTTGAACGCATCCCCTACTTCGTTTCCATAGTTCTTTATTGAAAGTGTGCTGTTGTCTGCCTTTACGAGGATGGTGGCCGTGGTGTAGGTTGTAGGTTTTTCGAAAGGAATGCTTCCGACTGCGTTATCAATAAGCTCTTGACGATTCAGTGGATCTTTTGAAATTCCCAGCTTGCTCAACTCCATGTATTTTGCAAAGAACTCTCGGCTCAAAGCATCAAGTGGGTCAAGAATTTCCTTTTGTTTGGTGAGATCAACGGCTGCAGATGCAGCAAGGCTGTCTTTCGGTCCAGCAACAAGAGGATTTCTCTTTGCCTCGACCTCTTTTCCGTCAGAGGTGCCATCACCATCTGTATCGCCGTCATTTTGATCTGTTCCAAGAAGAACTTCTTCCCAGTCCTTGAGTCCATCGCCATCCGTATCCCTCTCCTGTGCCGTAGCATCTCCAGCCTCATTTGAAGCTGTGAGCGAATCTTTATAAATTGCTTCCGCGTTCTTGTTTTGATACTCAGCTATGAGGAAAGCGCCGCCTACAAGCAGGGCCGCTATAAGGATAAGAGCACTATTTTTGATGCTTGGGGACTTCACGCATTCAGTATATAAAATACTGCACGAATTATATCAAGATATCAGTGCTTCTCCTACGATTTTTTTCCACATTTCAAGCGAAATATCTTCGGCACGAGCCTTTTCGGGTAGATTGTGTGAAATCCATATTTTTTCTATGGTTTCTTTGGGTATTTTTGCTTCCAAATTCTTCTTTACCACCTTTCTTTTATGGGCAAAAGCCGCCTTGATGATCTCAAAAAACGCAGTTTCAGGTATTTTTGACTCCTCGAAGAACTTTTTTGAGATATTTCCTACCACAATCACTGCGGAATCGACGTTTGGCACAGGTCGGAAGAACTTTCGATGAACAGATATGAGATATTTTGGTTCCCCATATACTTTTGTGGCAATCGAGAGGATACTTTCTTTTGTATCAGTGATTCTTTTGGCAACTTCTTTCTGTACCATCACGACCATCTTTTCGGGAGGCGTCTCTTCTTCCAGAAATTTTCTCATAAATTCTCCCGTGATGTAGTACGGAATATTTGCCACAATCTTGTACTTCCCCGTCTGAAGTCCATACTCGAGAGGTTTGAAGGTGAGTGTGTCTCCGTGAAATATTTTTAATTTTCCATTTTTAATATCTTCCGCAAATTTTTCATGCAAAAAAGGAATAGCCCGATCATCTTTTTCTATGGCAAGTATCGTCGCACCTGTCGCGAGGAGTTTTTCAGTGAGTGCCCCCTTCCCTGGACCCACTTCGAGTACGGTATCTTCCGGAGTGATGTGTGCAGCATGCACCATGGCAGAGATCACGTGCGGAGCGTGAAGAAAATTTTGGCCCAGGGATTTTTTTGCGGTGAAGTTTGTCATTTAAAAATCAATAAAAATCGCTTTCACTCCCCTCGGTTCATCTCCACTACCTGAACTCGTGATGTGTTCGTCTCCAATATCAGAAATAAAATGTGAAGGAGTATTCACTTTTTGTGAACCATAGATCGTGCGCAACATGGCGTAGCTCAAGAAAATTTGTTTACGAGCACGTGTGAGTGCCACATAGAAAAGCCGACGCTCCTCCTCCGCTTCTCCGGGGCTCATATCTTTTTCTCCGATCTTTACGTGAGGGAACAAATCTTCCTCAAGTCCCGCAATAAAAACGTTATCAAACTCGAGTCCCTTTGATGCATGCACCGTCATCATTTTTACTGCGTTTTCATTTTTCTCGAGTTCATCTTGGTCTGTCGCGAGTGCTGCATTTTGGAGTAAAGCCTCGAGTGCTTCTTCCATGGGAAGTGCATCGTACTGAGTAGCTACAGACACCAATTCCCTAAGGTTTTCAAGCTTTTCTTGCTCTTCACCCCCTCCTTCACGATATGTTTTTTCGATTCCGCTTTCAGTTAAAATATATTTAATCAAAAGAGACGGCTGAACTTTTCCTGCCTGTTCTTTGATGCGATCGAGGAGCATCATGAACTGTGAAACTTTTTGTTTCAATGCGGGACCAAGGGTTGCTTCTTGGCCTGCGAGCACTTTCAAAAGTGTTGCTTTTCCGATGCCTCGGGGAGGGACATTGATGATACGGATGAGGTCACTCGCACTCTCTCGATTAAGCGACGCTTTGATAAAAGAAAGGACGTCCTTCACTTCTTTTCGTTCAAAGAACTTTACTCCGAGCAATTGATAGGGAATATTTTTGCGCAAGAAAGATTCTTCAATCACGCGTGACTGAAAGTTTGCACGATAGAGCACTGCGATCTCTCTCGGACTTGTCCCTCCTTCGATCAACTCACGAATTTTTTCAGAAATCATGCGAGCTTCCTCTTGTTCGGTGTATGAAATCAAAAGTTCAATCTTCTCCCCTTCTCCGTTTTTGGTAAAGAGATTTTTTTCCCGTCGTACCACATTTTTCTTGATCACATTGTTTGCAGCGGTGAGAATCGTCTGTGTCGAGCGATAATTTTCCTCAAGCAAAATTATTTTTGCATGAGGATATTCTTTCTCAAAGTTTAAGATATTTTGGATGTCCGCACCTCGCCAGCTGTAGATATTCTGATCGATGTCTCCCACCACACAGAGATTTTTTGTCTCCTCTGAAAGCATGGTCGCGATTTCATACTGCACGCGGTTGGTATCCTGGTACTCGTCGATGTGTACGTACTTCCAAATAAAATTATATTTCTTGCGCACCTCAGGATATTTTCGCAGAAGCACCATCGTCTTGAGGAGGAGATCATCAAAGTCGAGAGCCCTCTCTTTAAATAAAGTTGCCTCGTATCTTTCCCATACTCGAGCGATGAGCTGCGAATAAAAATCCTTCGCCCTCTCCTTATATGCCTGCATAGTCACCGCATCACCCTTCTCTCGAGAGATGGCGTTGAGCAATGTCCCCGGCTCAAACTCTTTTGGGTCAATAGAAAGCTCTTCCAAGGCTTCCTTCACGGCTCTTTTCGAGTCTCCACGGTCAAAGATCGTAAAATGCCGGGTCAAACCGATGAGTGGAGCATTTTCTTTAATGATATGTACGCCAAGTGCATGAAACGTACTCACAAAGGGTCGTTCGGAAAAAGAAATGGGTATGTTGAGAGTGGGGTCGCTTTCAATGAGATGATAAACTCTTTCTCGCATCTCCTTAGCCGCTTTATTGGTAAAAGTGATGGCCAAAATCTGTGAGGGACGCACTCCACCCTTGATAAGATTCAATATTCGATGTGTAATAGTCTTCGTCTTTCCTGCTCCCGCACCAGCCAAAATAAGCACCGGACCCTCTAGCGTATCGACAGCTTCTCGTTGTTTGGAATTGAGCATTTCGTGAGACATTTTTACAACTATAGCACACTTCTTCTTGCATGTTGACTTTTAAAGGGGGGTCGAGTACGCTGGATAGGTGCCTGATGAATACAGGCCCAAATACGGCTCAACAGAGCCATATACTGAAATTACTGATATGCCGCCGCCCTGTCAAAAGGGCCTTCCAGATATTGCCGAAAGACTATTTTCATTATGCAATTTTTGTCTCAAATTTTCAGTAAAAAACAAACACTTAAACTCTCTACGTCAAAGGAGATGGCCGCCACAGCCTTTTTCGCCATTCTTGCCATTTTTATCACTTTTTCTTCTCCAAGCACCGCCCACGCTGGGCTTTTTTCTTTCATAGAAGACTGGACTGCCGATGAAGCATCTGCAAAGACTCTTGGTGCCTCTCCAGCCATAAACTCTCAGAATATGGCTTTGCTCCAGGCACCTATAAACAGCAATCCAAACGCAAGTGCTACCGTTTTTGATGATCCAGTAGTGTCTGGTAGCGCTTTTGTGGCTGAAATCGGTCCTGCAGGTACCGTGGCCGAGGTAGAAGAACGTATTTCAACTCAAATTAGCCTCTATACAGTGCGAGACGGAGATACTTTGTCAGGAATCGCTCAAATGTTTGGAGTTTCCGTAAATACTATTCTCTGGGCCAACGATCTTCCAAAGGGTTCTGCTATTAAAAATGGCCAGACCCTCGTTATCCTCCCTATCACCGGTATTCGATACACAGTAAAGAGGGGTGACACGATAAAGGGTATCGTTTTGAAATACAAAGCAAATCTCGAAGAAGTTCTCGAATACAACGACCTTACCGTATCCTCTACTATCGTAGTGGGTGATGTGATCGTTATTCCTGACGCAGAACCTACAGCAGTTCCCGTTTCTCGTCTCGCTACTTCACGCCAGCCAGCAACTACTGCTCACGATACAAATGGTCCTTTCTATCCTGGCTACTATATACGCCCTATTACTGGTGGATCAAAGACTCAAGGTCTCCATGGTCACAATGCTATCGACATCGGTGCTGCTATCGGCACATCTATCCGAGCATCAGCTGAAGGTACTGTTATCTCAAGTATCAGCAACGGAGGATACAATGGAGGTTATGGAAACTATGTGATCATCTCTCATGACAATGGTACTCAGACACTCTATGCCCACAACCAAAAGAACTTTGTAAAAGCAGGAGACCGAGTAGAACAAGGACAGCTTATCGCTAAGGTCGGTAACACAGGTAAATCGACAGGACCTCATCTTCACTTTGAAATCCGAGGAGCAAAAAATCCTTTCTAAGATCAGGTGCGCTAGAAATTTTTCTGGCGATATTGAAGAGCCTCGAGTACGTGGCTCTTTTTTATTTCTTTTGAGTGTTCAAGATCAGCAATTGTCTGTGAGAGTTTGATCACCCGATGATACGCTCGCGCAGAAAGCTCGAGACGCTCCGCAGAAGTCTTTAAAAGCTCCTTCACATCTCTCGCGAGATCTACACAGGTCTCAATATCAGAAACATTCATCTCACTGTTGTATTTTTTGCCTTTTACTTTAAATTTCTCAAATCTCTTGCGGCTCACCTTCTGTGCCAGAGCTACACGCTTCCTCATCGCCTCCGATCCCTCATTGTTTCCTGATCCGTGTGCAAGTTTTTCATACTCAATCTTTGAAACAGAGATCCACAGATCAATACGATCAATAATCGGTCCTGAAATTTTCTTTTTGTAATTGGCGATATCTCGATCACTGCAGGTACAGCCTTTTTCTTTTCCATATCCACAAGGGCAAGGATTCATCGAAATAATGACGATGCATTGTGCTGGGAAATTGAGCGTGCCTTTTGCGCGAGAGATGGTCACCGAATGTTCTTCGAGTGGCTGGCGCAAAGCTTCGATCACCTTTTTATCAAACTCTGCAAATTCATCGAGGAAAAGTACACCTCGATGCGCGAGAGTGATCTCTCCAGGTTTGGGAAAAGAACCACCTCCTACGAGGGACGCATATGAAGCTGTATGGTGAGGAGAGCGAAAAGGAGGAAGAGTGATAAAGGGCTTATCAAGAATACGTGCGACAGAGTGTATTCCTGTCACCTCGAGTATTTCGTCGTAGGAAAGTGTCGGCAATATGGTCTGGAAAGCTTTTGCAAGCATGGTCTTCCCTGTCCCCGGTGGTCCATACATACCAATGTTGTGTCCTCCTGCAGCAGCGATCTCGAGTGCTCGCTTTGCCATCTCTTGACCGCGAATAAGTTTGAAATCATCCTTAAAGACTTGAATAGGATTGCCTATTTTTGTTCTTGGTTGTTGAGCAACCTCCTTTTTTTCTTGAAGATGCTCTACTACTTCATCGAGTGTCCGTACGGGATAGATACTGATACCTTTTACAAGTCCTGCTTCCTCTGCATTTTCGTAAGGTACAAAAATTTCCGTAAATCCTGCTTCATAAGCTCCTTTGGTAAGCGGCAACACCCCACTTACCTTGCGCACCTCCCCTTCAAGTGATAGTTCACCTAAAAATATTTTTCCTTTTGGATCAAAGTCGATATCTCCACTTGCCAGTAGATAGGTCAAAGCCATTCCCAAGTCAAACGAAGGACCTTCCTTGCGGATATCTGCTGGCGCAAGAGAAATCACTACTTTCTGATTTTTTTGTTTCGGAGATACATACCCACTATTTTTAATTGCCGCGGAAATCCTATCTCTCGACTCTTCTATCGCCTTGTCTCCGAGTCCTACCACTGCAAATGCATGCAGACCGTTTGAAAGATCTACTTCAATAGTAATAATGTGTGCTGAAAGTCCTGAAAGCTGTGCACTGTATGTTTTTGATATGCTCATCTCAAAAGAATATCAGCGAGAGATAAAATCCATATAAAAAAGTTATGAAATAAAACTAAAATCCCGCCTAAGGGCGGGATAAAGTGTGGACAAGTTTGCGGGTAAGGATTTAAGAAAGCTTGTCGTTCATGTGAGCAATGCAGGTACGAGCAGAAGGATTTGCCTCGAGTCGTTCCGGTTCTATTGCTTCTCCTGAAACTTCGCAGTTTCCATATGTCCCTGCTTCGATACGAGCGAGTGCTGCGTTTACCTCTTTGAGCTGGGGTTCGAGTTGTTCGATGATTGCCTCGTTTCCCTCCAATTCTTCCATTCTGTCGGCGACTTCATTTTCATCAGCAGAATCAACCTCAATAGCAGGTGTAGCATCCCAGTGTTCTGGGTTATCAGGATTTACCTTTGCGACAGTCCCAAGTTCTTCTTCCAAAAGTTTCTTTTCCTTCTCGAGCTTTGCCTTGAAATGTAATGCGTCTTTTTTGTTCATGCATCTATATTAGCGTATATATGTCTGCTTATCAATCCGGTCAATGAGAGCCCCCAATACGCTCTCTGAGGTAGCTATTACCAGCGTACTTTCATCCAAAAAGGCATAGAGGAAGAGAAGATCGCCGGTATCGTCGCGGAATTCACGCACGTCTCGATTTCGTATGATTCGGTCCTCAAAACGTCCCTTGATTGCAAAGTATGAAGCGATCGTACTGGTACCTGAATCTCTATTTGTCTCTGCACGCTGTCGATATCCGAGAACATCAGCCATTTGTTCTGGCATTGCCCCTTCCCATCCGAGCATTCCTGCGTAAGCGTTCTGGAAGAAATCAGTTTTGAAGATAATGAAAGGAACTTTCTGCGCCTCGCTTCCATAGATTCCGAGCATCCATGCTTCTGTGAGTGATCGCTTGACTGTATCCGGCATGTTGAGATAGATGCTATCGATAAATTCTCCTGCCGTCATTCGTAGTGTCGAAGAACCGGAGTTTTGAGTGGGAATAAATTCATATATCTTCCCCACCTCCCCTTCGCTTTGTTCATACGCACTCTGTACTGCGCCAAGTATTTGTTCTCGCGAGAGATTTGTAAGAGGAAGAAGCTTTTGTGAATCCGGCGTGACGAGGCTCGGGATCTGCATCGTGACGGGGGCAATAGAGGTGGGCGCAAGCGGGCTTTGAAGGTAGAGATAGTATGCTCCGCCAAGTCCTACAGCAATAAAGATCAGACTTACGAGAACAATAAGAATCTTCCTGCCAGCGTATGATGGCTGTTTGTTTGAAATACTTTCATTGCCCGTTTTCTTCTCTGCCTCAGCGATCGCCATCGTTACAACAGAAGTTTTCTTGCGAGCCATAGCATCAGCTACGTCGCTCTCATAGGTACGGATCGGTTTCTGGAGAATAACCTTCGGTCGATCTTCCGGAGCTACTTGGTTATCTAAAATGTGTAGAGGGTGCTCTTCGTTCATGTTTCTATAAGTATACAATAAAAAACCACGATCCCGGAGGACGTGGAAGCGGGATTGTGTAATTCTGTTTAACGAGGCATTCCCCGATCTGCCTCAGCTCGCATCTCTTCGTAGTTTTCATGGCCTCCAATTTCATACATTTTTTGAAACAGGTCATGAAGTTTTCCAAAGATTTCTTCCCCAATTGATCCATGTTCAATCTTTTGAGGAGGCGCAAGAATTTCCATGGTTAGACACATATGTGTCATGAGATCATGGATTTCTTGCTCAGTGATTTCGGAATACTGGCGTGCGAGTAGATAACGAACAATCTCGTACGTCTCATCTCCTCCTGGAAGAGGAAATTCGTTAGCTTCTTTGGCGATGAGGGGTTTGAGTGTGGCAAAGAAAGCTTTGGCTGAACGAAGCACTTCAGGTTTAATGGCCTCCTTAAATTCACCAAGCTTCATGGCCTCATTCAGGTATCGGGTCATCCATGTTGCTGTGATTATCCACCTCTCCATCTTCGGTATCGGCCGGCCAGGACGGTATTCTTCAATGATTTTCATAAGATTCTTTCTATTCTGAGGCAATCGTACTCCCGTTGGACTGCAACTGTCAATAT
>JAZKJN010000009.1:0-26287 GCA_040384285.1 Patescibacteria group bacterium | reverse complement strand
TAGCGTTTCTTCCCAACTTTCCTTCTAGAAACAATAAACACATTCGAGTATTTCTTTGGTCGTCGAGATTTCTGTCCCTTTCCTGTAGGCTTTCCCCACATTGAGATAGCTCTTCGTCGTCCTCGTCCTTGTCGTCCTTCTCCTCCTCCGTGTGGATGGTCTACTGGGTTCATGGCTGTACCTCGAACGGTAGGTCGGATTCCAAGCCATCGTGATCGTCCAGCCTTTCCAATATTTACGAGTCGTGATTCATCATTTGAAACTGTTCCAACAGTTGCCCATGCAGTCTCGTGAACCTTTCGAACTTCTGTTGAAGGAAGTTTGATATGAGTATATCCAGCATCGTTTGCAATAACTTGTGCAAAAGATCCTGCAGATCGTACGAGCTTTGCTCCTCCAAGAGGTTTTACTTCAATATTGTACACAAATGTTCCTACGGGAATATTTTTGAGCTGGAGTCGGTTTCCTGTTTCAACAGGAGCCTTTGCAGAGACGATGAACTTGTCCCCCACTTTCATACTCTTTGGCACGAGAATGTATCGTCGTTCTCCGTCAGCGTACTGAACGAGTGCAATAAATCCTGTTCGGAATGGATCGTATTCGATAGTTGAAATAGTAGCAGGCATATCTTTTTTGTTGTATGCAAAATCCACCATTCGATAGAGTTTTTTGTTTCCTCCTCCCTTGTGTCGCACAGTGATGCGGCCAAAAGCGTTTCGTCCCATGTCTCGCTTCATACCCTTTGTGAGGGCCTTGAATGGCTCAGAAGCAGTCAAATACTTCTTGTATGGAATAGTCGTCATGTGACGTCGTGATGGGGTTGTTGGTCGGTAGTGTTTCATAAGTATAATATTATGCAATTTCGATCTTATCCCCCTTCTTCAAAAAGACGAGAGCTTTCTTGACTGCAGACTGAGTACCTCGTCGTCCTCGAACGATGACGTTTCGTGCAGGAAGGTTTATGATTCGAACCTTCTCGGGCACAACCTTATAGAGAGACTCGATCTCATGAGCAATCGTGTGCTTTGTAGAAGTTTTTGAAACTTCAAATGTATAAACGTTCAAAGCTTCTCCCATGATTCCTGCCTTTTCAGTGATGCGAGGACGGACAATCACCTGAGAAGTGATAACTTTGGGAGATGTAGAAGCTGGAACAGCTTTAACTGCGACTGCTTTCTTTGCAACCTTCTTTGTTACTGCCTTCTTTTCAGTTTTCTTTCCAAATAGAGCCATGGTAGTTATTTAGTGAAGTGTTTAAAAGACTCCTTTGGATTCGCGATCACAATATATTTGTGATTCAAAATCGAAACAGGATTGATTGTTCGGAACTCTTCGACATCGACATTGCCAAAATTTTTAAAACTCTTTGTAACATCGGCCGTCTTCTTTTCGATAGCGATGATAGCTGCATTCTTAGGCTTTGTTGCAAGCTTCTCAAATCCCTTGATCTTTGAAAGAGACATGAGAGTAACCTTTGCATCCTTTGCCTTTGGTGCTGCAAATGAAAGAGAGTCGATAAAGAGAATTTCTCCGTCTCGGTATTTCTTTGAGAGGATCACATGAAGAGCTTTTTTGTTTGCCTTCTTGTTGATCTTTCGATCATAGTTCTTTTCCTTTCGAGGACCGTGTGCGATACCTCCACCAACCCAGATAGGTGATCGAGTAGATCCGTGTCGTGCTCGGCCGGTTCCCTTCTGTCGCCATGGCTTCTTTCCTCCTCCACTTACTTCTCCTCGAGTCTTTGTATGAGCCACTGTTGGACGTGCGTTTGACTGCATTGAAACCACGACCTGGTGTACGAGGTCAGCATTCCAAGGAAGGTTAAAGATAGCTTCCGGAAGAGTGAACTTTCCTGCTGCTTCTCCTTTTTGATTGTATATGTTTGTTTCCATGTGTGTTGTGTAAAAGGATTAGCCGTGTATCTCAACAAGAGTTCCTCGTCGTCCGGGAATCGCTCCTGAAATATATAGTGTGTTGGTAGGAAGGTCAATGTGAAGAACGGTAAGGTTCTTTACAGTGATGCGATCACCTCCCATACGTCCTGCCATGCGCATTCGCTTTGGCACTTTGTTTCGAAGTCCTCCTCCGATAGATCCTGGCTCTCGTTCAGAGTGTTTCTGACCGTGTGTTCGAGGTCCTCCATGGAAACCGTGTCGCTTCACTACTCCCTGGAATCCTTTTCCTTTTGAAATAGCAGATACTTCGATAAGATCCCCTTCCTTGAACTGGGTAAGGTCAATAGCGTCTCCAACTTTCTGTACTGGATCTGCAGTTCGGAATTCTCGCTTTACTTCTTTCTTACCTGCCTTTGATGCAACCTGGACAGCAGTGTATCCATCTGTTTTTACAGTCTTTACCTGAGAAACAGTAACGGTAGGCACCATGACAACAGTTGCAGGATGAACAACCCCTTCTTTGTCAAAGATTTGGGTCATGTTTAATTTTCGTCCAACAATAAACTTCTGAATATTTTTCATGGCAGTATATAATGCGGTCGACTACATCATCTTGACGTCGATATTGACGCCCGATGGAAGTGATAGGTTTGTAAGCGCTTCAATAATTTTCTGGTTTGGATTCAAGATATCGATAAGGCGCTTATGAACACGCATTTCGAACTGCTCACGTGCATTTTTGAAAACAAATGATGCTCGGTTTACAGTATATTTCTTGATTTCTGTAGGGAGCGGGATCGGACCGTAGAATTCAACATCGTAACGAATCGCTGTATCCATGATCTGCTTCAAAGAAGCGTCGAGGATCTTGTGCTCATATGCCTTTACTCGGATTCGAAGTTTCGGTGAATCACCTTCCTTTGGAACCTTTGAGGCCTTTGCCTTTACTGTCTTTTTTGTTGTGTCTTTAGCGATTGTGCTCATAAAATTGAATTCTCGTGTGAGTTAGGCAACAATCTTTGTTACAACACCGGCACCTACAGTCTTTCCTCCTTCTCGGATAGCAAATCGCATCTTATCTTCAAGAGCAACTGGTGCTACGAGCTTTACTTTGAAAGTAACTGTGTCTCCTGGCATAACCATCTCTACTCCAGCTGCAAGTGATACTTCACCTGTAACGTCTGTAGTCCGGATATAGAACTGAGGCTTATATCCAGTAAAGAATGGAGTATGTCGTCCTCCCTCTTCCTTCTTCAAGATGTAAACTTCAGATTCAAATTCTGTGTGTGGCTTTACTGAGCCAGTCTTTGCAAGAACCATACCTCGAGTAACGTCATCCTTTCCAGTACCTCGGAGGAGAAGTCCAGCGTTGTCCCCGGCAATTCCTTCCTTGAGAGATTTATTGAACATTTCGATACCTGTGATTGTAGTCTTTGAAGTATCCTTGAAACCGATGATTTCAACTTCTTCTCCAACCTTCACAACTCCTCGTTCAATACGTCCTGTAACTACAGTTCCTCGTCCTTCGATAGAGAAAATGTCTTCGATTGGCATAAGGAATGGCTTATCAACATCTCGAACTGGCATAGGAATGTATGTATCAAGAGCGGTCATAAGATCCTTGATCTTTGCTACCCATTCTGGCTTTCCTTCGAGTGCTCCAAGAGCAGAACCTCGGATAACTGGAGCTCCCTTTCCGTCAAAACCGTTCTTTGTAAGAAGGTCTCGAACTTCTTCTTCAACGAGGTCGAGAAGATCTGCCTCAGGAACAGCATCACACTTGTTCAAAAATACTACGATTTGAGGCACACCAACCTGCTTTGCAAGAAGAATATGTTCTCGTGTCTGTGGCATAACACCGTCAAGAGCAGATACTACGAGAATAGCACCGTCCATCTGTGCGGCACCGGTGATCATGTTCTTAATATAGTCGGCGTGTCCTGGAGCATCGATATGGGCGTAGTGTCGAGTAGAAGACTCGTATTCTACGTGAGCAAGAGAAATAGTAACCACCTTTGTTGCATCTCGAACTGTTCCTCCCTTTGCGATATCGGCATAAGCCTTAAGCTGAGCGAGTCCATCCTTTGCCTGAACGGCTAGAATAGATGTAGTAAGAGTAGTCTTTCCGTGGTCAACGTGTCCGATAGTACCTACGTTAACGTGCGGCTTTGTACGATTAAATTCTGATGCTGCCATATAGTTTTAGTGCTTTATTTCAAGGCCCGGAGGTCTCAATCTAAAGATAAATTGTTAATATTTAATAATTTGGGAAACGCAAAACGCGTAACGGCTATAGTAGCAGGTACGCGTTTGGAAGTCAAATTATATCGACTTTATCCTCGATTACTGTCCGAAAACCGCAGTGAGAATGTTTGCAAGCCAGTTTGGAACAACATTTTTTGAACCAAATGATCGGGGGCTTGGGAGGGCGTTCAGGACAGCATAGTCGGTATTGAAGTCTCCGAGATTTTCTGAATATGTATTCTCTGAAGAGTTTGTATCGGTACTTCCCCACTTGATGCCAGTGATTCTCATTCTATATTGACCCGCTGTGAGTCCTCCTCCATTTGGAACAGATACGGTGAGTGTAAATGTTTCTGAGTCTCCATCTTCTATCTTGTAATTACCAGAAGAGGTCTGAGTAAGATCAGTATTATTCACAACTACTGCACCGATATTTGCTGAACTTACAACGCTTCCGGACTTTTCTACTATATAATCTGTAAAATTTGATGGAATGTATGCGGCTCCGCCACTTGCAGTAAGTCTGTAAGTGATACTAAACACACCAACATCATCGTTTGCAGATTCTCCCGCCACCACAGACTCGTTAACAGAAACAAGGGTGGCCGAAAGTGAAGCAGCTTGTGCTGGAGCCAGATCAAACGTCGCCGTCACCGTCTTAATAGCAGCAGTTGCAGATGTGATCGTACAGGTTCCAGTACCTGAGCATCCGCTATATGCCCATCCGGTAAATACTGAACCTACCTCAGGTGTAGCTGTGAGGGTAACAGATCCATTGAGAGGAAGTCTCATGGCACAAGTTGATCCGCAGTTGATATCTCCTCCTGTGATTGTTCCCTTTCCTGTTCCTCTCTTTGATGAAGATACGGTGACTGCAGGACCAAAGGTTGCTGTGACGGTAGTGTTTCCTGCGACAGTCACTGTACATGTCCTTGCTGTTCCTGAGCATCCTCCTCCAGACCATCCGGTAAACATAGTGGTTGGGTTTGAAGGTGTTGCTGTGATCACGATTGGTTTATCTGAAGGTACTGTGAGAGTACATGTTGATGTACACGTTGTTCCCTCTGCGATTACTGTACCGTTATTAGTTCCTCCCTTTACGAGAGTGAGTGTGTTTGAGGTGGGTGCGGTGGTTGGGGTTTCAATGTTAAAGAATCGAACCATTCCGCAGAGAGATTTTCCTGGCTGTTGAGGATCCTCGACAGCATCATCACAGACTTCGAGGCTGTAGCTTCCATTTATGAGATTGAGGTTACCGATTTGTCGAGCGATTGAGTTGTCTCCCTTCTTTGCTGGGTAGGTGCCGAGATCTCGAGGACTATTATTTCCTCCATAGAGTCGAATACTGACAGCATTTGAAGCGTAGTTTTGAGTCCAAGAAACCTTGAGTGGGTATGCTGGGTTGTAGGTCTGGCCTGAAACGGGAGCGGAAGCGGTGATGGAGCGAATTGAAGGAGGAGTTGTAGGGGTACCAGTATTGACATAGAAGTACACACGATTACTCAAAACATCTCCGTACCCTACTTGTACATCGTATGTACCCGTATCAGCAGGCAGTTGAGGCATTGTAAACAGCATTTTTTCCACCGAAGATTGATCTGGAATAACACCTATTTCAAATCCCTTTCCAGAAACTCTTATGTAATTTCCCTTCTGGAAGTTTTTACCTAGAATTGTAACTTGCGTGCCGGAGGTACCCGATGTTGGAGAAATTGAGTTAATTGAAGCCTGAGTGACTCCACCCTCACTCACATCAAAGTAAGCTCTGTTGCTATCTCCTGTTGTTGGATTATTTACATGAACATAGTGTTGACCGGCAGACAAACTTGGCAGTACAAAGAAAAGCACTGTTCCATCCCTCGAACCATCGACAAGTGCGGTTGTTTTAACTCCATCAATAAAGACAGTTCCGAAACTCTGGAGTGAGCTGAGACGAACTCCATTTATAGCAAACTTGTTTCCAACCCTTACCGGATTCGTGACCGAGGTTATATATGGCGACTTTTCACCGACGATTGTTTTTAGGGGACTTTTGTTTGCTGGGGCATTGAAATAAAAGGAGGTATTAACACTTGTTCCCGTATTTGCGAAGATGGATTTCAAAGTAGCATAGTATGTGCCCGCAAACATTTGTTTTGGCTGAATTGTGTTAACAGAACTAAATTGAACAGTTATACCTGGTTTGACGTAGTACATCTTGCTACCCTTGCTATCATATACAGTCTGAGAACCTCCGCTTACAGCTTTCCAAGCCTCACTCGACTTAGAGCTCACATCAGCTGAATTCCCCAGTGCATCATAGAATCCCATTGCTCCTTGATATTCATAGATATAGATACCTGTTGTACCTCCCACAACTGAAATAATCATCGTATTTTTCAAGAGAGACTCCTGACGTGTACCGTCGAGCACAAGGTCGAGGAGACTTCGTAGAACAGTAACCTTGGCATCGTGAACAGGACCTGGAATAGTGAAATATTTACTATCTCCTCTCGTACAATTTTTCTCTAGACACTGACCCAATTCGATAACCCTTATAAAATATTCTCCAGGGGTGGCATTCGGAATAGTTACGGAAGAACCCTGAACATCTTTTTCATTAATTTGCGCTTGAAGAAGGGACGTATAATATGTGCCTGATGTATCTGAAAGAGCAATATTATACCAAGTTCCAACAGGAAGATTTGTGGTAAATCTAACCAAAAGGTCATCTCCTGTTTTTAGAGTCTCTCCCCCGGTTGGATTTAGTACGGTAATGGAAGGTGTACCTTCGCAATTAGAATTTACCAGTGTCCGTGTCAAAGGTCCGAAATATCCAGTTGCTGGAAGACCGACACTTGTTTGATAGTTTATTAGTGCATCTTTTGTAAGTTCTCCGAAATATCCTGTGACATCCACTGGAAATCCTTTTGCATTAAGGAATTTTTGAAGTTCAGAGACATCTGTTCCCTGACTTCCTACTTCTAGATTTACTTGGAACTGATAGCAGGAACCAACTCGCACTTCGAAACTGAAAGCGTTGCTATCCCCCACAGTATTGCTTCGAAGTTGGAGAGTATGGTGTCCACCAGAAATATTTTCAGGTAATGCAAAGCCGATATTTGAGGCATCTCCCTTGGTAGCGACACTATGGATATTTCCATCAATCATAATATGATCAACTGTATCTAATCGTTGACCATTAACAGTAATGCCTGAACCGGGAGTATATGGTCCTGGACTTCCTAAGCTACTGATAAAAGGAGATACTTCACCAATAATAGTTACAGGGTTACTTTTAACAATCACTTTTGGGACAAGGCTTACGTAATTATTTGCATCTGTCCCCTTCACTCCACTGACACCAGTAATATATGATGTGTATGTACCAGCAAAAAGTTGTTTAGGGCTTGTTGTCCCAGTAGAGGCAAATCTAAAAGTCGATCCAGCTGGAATAATCCAAAATGCTCTCCCTGTGTTATCTACACCACTTTGTGGAATAGCTTGAGGTGCAATCGTATTAGGAAGAGTAAGATTCCCTTGTGTTGTCAGTGGGAGTCCGAAACTAACGCCACCTTTTTTATAAACATTAACACCCTTTGTTCCTCCATCGATCAACATTTCAAAACTTGAAATGAGCGCAGATTCCTTATTATTTCCATCGTATTGAAGTGATAGACGTGCAGATGCAGCCACCACAGCAACTGTTGCATCCGTAAGTGGTTCAGGAGGATCTATTGGTAGAAGAGTAACGTAACATGTAAAACCTGAGGGACAATTGAGAGTGATAGGCTGACAGATCTGCCCGACAGGACAAGCTGGGGTAGGTCCTCCATTGGGATAGCAGGTATATCCTGCAGGACAAACCGCTATTTGCGCCTGAGTTTGAAGTGCGTGTGAGCCCATAATCAATCCCGTAACTAACACCATCACGACCGCGAGCAATTTCAAATTTCTTTTCATAAATAATTTCATAGTAATAATTAATTAGCACTAAATGTCGCCGTGACGCTTTTAATACCTGTGGTAGTTGAGGTGATGGTACAGGTTCCAGTTCCTGAACATCCCTGTCCTGACCATCCAATAAATGTTGATCCTGAATTTGCAGTTGCAGTAAGGGTAATTGAACCACCGAGGGCAGATCGCCCTGCACAGATAGATCCACAATTAATACCAGCATCCCCTGTTACAAGGCCAGTTCCTGTACCATTTTTTTGGACATTGGCCATAAAGGCTGGGCTGAAGAGAGCAGTCACCGTCGTGGTTGAAGTGAGGCTTAGGATACATACCCGGTTTGTTCCTGAGCATCCACTTGTCCACTCTGTAAATATCGATGATATACCTGAAGGAGTAGCTACGATGCTAATAGGGGCTCCTGAGTTCACCGTAAGAGAACATGTAGACAGACAATTTGTCGACTGCGCATTGACAGCACCACTTGTTCCGGATCTTACGAGAGTAAGTCCAATAGGAGTTGGAGCGGCGGTTGTGATATTGATGGTCCACAACTGTCCACAGACAGATTTTGTAGGTGGCTGATTTGGATCGACAAGAGCAGGGTCGCAAACTTCAAGATTATAACTTCCTGCAGGAAGATTGAGGCCTGCGATGTTACGGATGGTGTAGTTACTTCCGTTTACACCAGTGTATGTACCGAGATCGTATTGAGTCCCATTACCATAGAGAGTGGCTTGTACTGCAGATGAAGCGTAGTTTTGGTTCCATGCTATGAGGAGAGGATTTACAGAATGGTATGTAGCATTGGTCAAAGGAGCTGTGATCGTGATCGCTGGTATCACATCATCAGTGAGTGTAAACGTCTCTGAAGCTGGAGAGCAGTATCGAACGTCTGGAGCTACTTCTATTGCGTCATCACAAATCTGAATCTGGTAGTCATCTGCCTCTGGAAGTTCAAGTTCATTTGTATCTAAAGAGAAATAGTTCATTCCAGCACCAGATGAAGCGTAGACCTTGTGGTAATCAACTCCATTTCTTACAAGGACAACGTCCACAACAGTAGATGAATGATCCTGTACCCACACGACAGGAACCAAACTATTGAGAGCATATACATTACCTTCAAACGGTGCCTCGACGATAATCGAAGGCGGAGTCTGTGCGCTCGTACTATGAGTAGATACCAATCCAGCAAGCACTATCATCATGGCCGCAAACACTCTCAAATGTCTTTTCATAAGTAATTTTATTTAAATAATATAGAAATATACCCCTACAGTATATCGTGAGGTCACTCTTTCTATGTGATATAGTTATCAACACATGAAATCTCTTTTTCGTATAGTCATATATGTTTTTGCTGGCATCGGTTTTGTACTAGTCGTGGGCTATATCGCTGTGGAACTCGGACTTACAAAGACGCGAGGTGTAGTAGACACTCAGCGTGACTATTTTCAAACACAGATCAAAGATGACAGCTGGACCGAAACTGAAGAATGGACGGTGCTCAAGGAAATTATCCAAAAAGAAGATCTTGTCATCGCAAAGGTGGCACAGGAGACCGGTCTCTCCCCTCGATTGATAGTGACACCACTTGTTGTAGAGCAACTACGCCTTTTCTATTCAAACCGCGAGATTTTTAAAGAAGTTTTTGCCCCACTCAAAGTTTTGGGTAATCAAAGTCAGTTTTCTTGGGGAGTTTTGGGTATTAAACAGGATACTGCACGACAAATTGAGAGTAATCTCAAAAATCCCTCATCTCCCTGGTACTTAGGCAAGGATTTTGAGCATGCACTTGATTTCAAGACAGATAATCCCGACAACGAACGCTTCGAGCGCCTCACGGATGAAGAAAGTCGCTACTATTCCTACCTCTACGCTGCTCTTTTCATGAAGCAAATCATGGCTCAATGGGAAAAAGCTGGCTTCCCCATTGCTGATAGGCCAGATATTATCGCGACTCTATATAACATCGGTTTTGAAAACTCACGACCCAACAAAGACCCGAAAGCTGGTGGAGCTGAGATTGAAATAAACAAAACCACCTACAGTTTCGGTGGTTTTGCTCAGATTTTCTTTGATTCTAAGGAATTAATGAATGAATTCCCTCGTTAGTTATTTTCTCGCCTCAACAATCGTCTTCTCTACGTTTGGTGGAACAACTTCATAGTGATCAAATTCCATAGTTGCACTTCCCTGTCCTGATGTCATAGATCGCAACTGTGTGGTGTATCCGAACATTTCTGAAAGAGGCACCATAGCGTGGAGAACTTTTGCCTGTCCTCGCTCTGTCATCTCTTCGATCGTTCCTCGCTTTGAAGAAATACTTCCCGTGATGTCTCCCATGAACTTATCTGGGAAGAGAACTTCCACTTTCATGATAGGTTCGAGGATAACTGGTCGAGCTCGCTTTGCAGCTTCCTGGAATGCTTGAGATCCTGCGATCTTGTAAGCGATTTCAGATGAGTCCACATCGTGGTAGCTACCGAAGGTCAATTCACATGAGACATTTACCATTCGGAAACCTGCGACAACTCCGCGATCCATTGCTTCGTGAACTCCCTTCTCAACAGCAGGGATGAATTCTATTGGAATCACACCTCCCTTGATAGAGTTGATGAATTCGAAGTCATCATATCGGCTGACGTTCTTTGGAATCTTCTCACCTTCCACAAGTTTCTCCATCGGCTTGATAGTGATCTTTACGTGTCCGTATTGTCCCTTTCCTCCAGACTGCTTGATATATTTGTGTTCAGCTTCAGCTGTACCCATGATAGTTTCTCGGTATGCTACCTGAGGCTTACCAACGTTTGCTTCCACACTGAACTCTCGCTTCATACGATCAACCATGATGTCGAGGTGAAGCTCTCCCATACCCGAGATAATAGTTTCTCCAGTCTCTGAGTTTGAGGAAATCTTGAATGTAGGATCTTCGTTTCCAAGTTTTCGGAGTGCCATACCCATCTTTTCCTGATCAGCCTTTGTCTTTGGCTCGATGCGGAGAGATACCACAGGTTCTACGAACTTGATCTTTTCGAGGATGATAGGTTTGTCCTCATCGCAGAATGTGTGTGAGGTCAAAGCGTCCTTCAAACCTACGGCTGCAGCGATTTCTCCTGCAAAAACTTTCTTCACTTCTTCTCGCTTGTCAGCTTGAAGTCGCACAATACGTCCGAGTCGCTCTTTCTTGCCTGTTGAAGAGTTATAAATATATGAACCAGCTTCGATTGTTCCTGCGTAGACGCGGAAGAATGTGAGCTGTCCTACGAATGGATCGTTCTGAAGCTTGAAAGCGAGCGCTGTAAATGGCTCTTCATCGGAAGGGCTTCGGAATATCTCTTCTCCTGTGTTTGGATCAATTCCCTTCACCGCCTTGAGGTCGAGAGGAGATGGGAGATAGTCAACAACGGCGTCGAGAACGAGCTGAACTCCGACGTTCTTCAAAGCAGATCCGGTAAATACAGGGAAAATCTTGTTGTCGATGACGAGCTTTCGGATTTCTGTCTTCAAAACTTCGACAGGAATTTCTTTTCCATCGAGATACTGCTGCATAAGCTCATCGTTGTGCTCTACGGCCTTTTCTACGAGCTCTGCATGATATTTCTTTGCATCAGCAAGAAGATTCTCAGGAATTTCTTTTTCGATAACATTGATTCCCTTTTCACCATCAAAAAAATATGCCTTCATCTTCAAAAGATCGATCACTCCTTCGTGATCCCCTTCTGTACCGATCGGCAATTGGAATCGAACTGCCTTTTTGTTCAAGCGCTCGAGAATAGATGCATATGATCGCTCAAAAGACGCACCCATTCGATCCATCTTGTTGATGAAGCAAAGTCGAGGCACGTTTGATTCGTCAGCATATCGCCAGTTCGTCTCAGACTGAGGCTCAACACCTGCCACTCCGTCAAAAACTACCACTGCACCGTCGAGTACTCGCAAAGATCGCTTCACTTCTACGGTAAAGTCGATGTGTCCTGGTGTGTCGATCACGTTAAATCGCACCTTCTTTGAAACATCCTCCTTTGGCATGTATGAAGGGTTCCAGAAACAAGTAATAGCAGCCGCGGTAATAGTAATACCTCGTTCTCGCTCCTGTTCCATCCAGTCAGTTGTTGTTTCTCCGTCGTGCACCTCTCCGATCTTATGAATCTCCCCAGTGTAAAAGAGAATACGCTCTGAAGTAGTAGTTTTTCCAGCGTCGATGTGGGCGATGATACCGAAGTTACGAACTTTTTCTAGCGAATAATCACGTTGCATAAATTAATGAGCTAAATTTTTAATGAATAAACAAAACTTACCAAGCAAAGTGAGCAAATGCCTTGTTGGCCTCTGCCATCTTGTGAGTGTTTTCTCGCTTCTTGACTGCTTCTCCTTCTCCCTTTGATGCGGCAAGGATCTCATCAGCAAGCTTTTCTGCAATAGGCTTTCCTTTCTTTGATCGAGCAGCTTCTACGATCCATTTCATAGAAAGAGATTGCTGTCGCTGTGGACGCACTTCTCGAGGAACCTGATAGTTTGAACCTCCCACTCGTCGTGAGCGCACTTCCATAGCTGGAGTTGTGTTTTTCAAAGCAAGTTCAAAAACTTCAAGAGGATTCTCTACTTTCGCCTTTTCTTTGAGGATAGCGAAACAATCATAGACTACTTTTCGAGCTGTCGCCTTCTTTCCTGAGTCCATGATGTAGTTTGTAAGTTTTGCAACTTTCAAAGATTCGTAGACTGCTTCAGGCTTTACGGGGTATTTATTTTTTATTTTTCTTCGCATATGAGTATATTAGAAATTATCAATCAAGCTTATTTAGCAGCCTTTGGCTTCTTGTTTCCGTACTGGCTTCGACCCTTTCGGCGCTTCTCTACTCCTGCAGCATCGAGTACACCTCGTACCACTGTATAGCGGAGTCCTACGTCCTTTACTCGTCCACCTCGCAAAAGAACCACTGAGTGTTCCTGGAGATTGTGCCCCTCCCCTGGGATGTATGCAGTAACTTCCATTCCGTTTGAAAGTCGTACTCGGGCAATCTTTCGGATAGCTGAGTTCGGCTTCTTTGGAGTCTTTGTAGTCACCTTAATACACACTCCTCGTTTAAATGGAGAAGCGATGTAACTTGGGCGGTTCTGGATTGTATTAAATGTCTTTGTAAGCGCTACCGATTTTGATTTTCGATAGAAACGTGTTCTGTGCTTTCGCACAAGCTGATTGATTGTGGGCATTCTTAAATTATGGGATTACTAACCTTTATAATAGAGAGATCTGATTTTTTCACCGAGTGGTTACTCATATCTCCCTTACGTTTGTGACGTGGGGATACTCTACTATACGGAGGGGTAAAAGGCAAGAAAAAAGGCGGTCAGAGATTTCGCTCCGACCGCCGACCCCTCCCCACACGGGGAGAGGCTTGTTACTACGAAGGTGTCGGGGGCTTCGACGTTGAACGAGTCTGGACCTCAAACACAGTAACTTCCACACAGTACCACGAGTCTGTAAAATTGCAAGTTGGCAATAAAAAAACGGCTGGAAACCAAGACAGAGCCACAAAACACAAGGCTCGCTCAGAATTCCAACCGCCGCCAGCTGGCCTCCGCTTCACATGGCTTCAGCATAGCTCCATCACCGCACGGGATGGGCCTGGGTGTTAACCTCAGGACTTTCACCTCCACCAACTTCCTCGGACACAATAACTATATACCTCACCGAGATAAAATCAAGTGTAAGGAGTTCCCTACTCCATTCCGGTAATTATCTTAAAAATAAATGGAATAATTGGTTCTACAAATCTCCAAAGGAAGAAGATAAGGATCAAAAAGAAAAACAAAGAGTATCTTTCGAGATTTTCACGCATTGGTGCAAACTTGGGTGGCAAAAGAGAGAAAAGAATCTTTGATCCATCAAGCGGTGGAATCGGAATGAGATTAAAAATCGCCAAGACGATATTGATGCCGACAACATAGGAAGCGATGGCAATAAAAGATATTGGTAAAGCATCTCCGCCAAAACGGACGACGAGACCAAATACAAGGGCAATGAGAATATTTGAAACAGGTCCGGCAAGAGAAATCACAAGCTCTCCTACCCTGATATTCTTTACATTATATGGATTCCATTGGACTGGCTTTGCCCAACCAAAGGTAAAACCGAGCATCGAAGTGACGAGGGGTACGATAAAAGAACCAAAAAGCTCGAGGTGTTTCAAGGGATTGAGGGTCAATCTCCCCTGCAAACGTGGGGTTGGGTCTCCTAAAAGGTCAGCAGCATAGCCATGAGATAGCTCATGGACCACAACAGACATGATGAGAATGATGATTGATACGATAAAAGTAAGTAACTCCATAAACTTGCGTAATTTATTGCTTATGATAGCATGACTATCACTTACAAAACATATATGGCACAGGTCTGCGCAATTACAAAACGAGGTTCACGAATGGGAGGCGGTTACTCAAACCGTACTCGTGCTACTCAGTTCAACCCTACAGGAATGGTTCGAAAGTACCCAAACCTCCAGAAAAAGAAAATTTACGTTCCTGAATTGAAGAAATCTTTCAATCTCGTTATCTCTACACGAGCTTTGAAAACTATCCAGAAGCACGGAGCTTTTGCTACTCTCAAGAAAGCGGGATTAATTTAATCCTCACTTCACTTCCCCCCAAAACTGTCCGTCTGAAATCAGATGGGCAGTTTTCTCTTTCGTGGTAAAGGTAAAGAAAGGATCAATCGCCTCAGCAAGTTCCACTGAAACTTTTGATGGAGCGCCTAGATGATAGTATTCCAAGATATTTTCACTTTTTATCTCTGTGAAATTTTTCACAATATCTTTTTGAATCGTTTTTGAAAGATTTCCGAGAAGATATACTGAAGTCTTCTCGAAATCAATTCGTAGACCCAATTCTGGCAAACTTGTCTTGTTAAATTTAAATCCTTTATACGGAAACAGCACAAAAAGATCAATTCCTTTTTCTATTTCCACTCCATCCCCTCTCTCCACTTCTTCCACATGAATTTTTTGTTTGCGAATTTCTTTCATGAGAATTGAAAGCGCGGTACTTGTTGCAAGAAGTTTGGGCATTATAATTTCATCAACTTCATATCTTTGCACCACTTCGATCAACCCCCCGATCTGAGAAGGTGTGGCACTGGGAATAATTATAGTGTCGATATTCCGACGATAAAATGGCATGCGACTGGTGAGTTCGCGAATAATCTGTGAATTTTGTCCTCCACCGATCAAAATAGTTTTGTTCTGAGGAGTTCGTATGAAGATCGCCCTACCCCGCTCGAGACTCAAGAAATGCACATCGAGAACAGGTATTCGATATTCCCATTTATATATGTAATAAAAGACTCCGGATATCGTCAAAATAGCAGTGCTTGTAATTATCGCTACGTATTTGCTCCTATATTTCATGCTACAATCATACATACAGTAGATAAAATCTTTATAAAATATATGAAAAAATTCGAAGAAAAAAGCTTTACCATACCGACTCTCAAAGGAATCTCTCATAAAACCATCGCCGAACACCTGAAACTCTATTCAGGCTATGTGAAAAATACCAACGAAACACTCGAGGGTAAGCAGGATATTCGCCGGCTCGGCTTTGAATACAACGGTATGCGAAATCATGAAGTATATTTCGCAGCCTTCGAAGGTGGTACAAAGTCTCTTTCTGACGGCGTTCTCAAAAAGCAGATTGAGGCTGACTTCGGATCTTTTGACGCATGGCTCACTGCTTTCAAAGCTCTGGCACTCACTCGAGGAGTGGGATGGGCGATGCTCTACTACGATCGTAAGGACAAAAGACTTTTGAACTCATGGGTAGATGAACAGCATCTCGGTCAGTTGCAGGACTGTTCCCTCATCCTCGGACTCGATGTCTGGGAACACTCATATGTCGCTGACTACCAGCCGTCAGGAAAGAAGGACTATGTGGAAGATTTCTTTTTCAATCTCAATTGGGATGTCATCTCAGGAAACTTTGAGAGGGCTACTGTATAACTCGCATAGAAAGCAACGACGATCCAGAAAGAAAACTTGGGGACTTCAAGTGATGCGAACGGAAGCTTTGCAAAGAATTGAACCATAAAGAGTTCGTATGATAGCAGGATGTGGGAAACCCATCCTGCTATTTCAGACACAAAATGTGATACGAAACCAAGAGCGCCGGTGAGAAAAACAAAAAGCATCGTAAGTGGGATGATCGGCAAGACGAGAATATTTACCACGATACCGATGATCGAGAGCTGTCCCATCATATAGAGAATGTAAGGTGAGACAAATATTTGGGTAGCGAGCGTAGAGGCGACAAGCCCGCGAATACCAAAACGTTCGGTAAGCCATATACATCTTTTTTCTACGACTGGAGAAAGTATAATGAGTCCAAGTGTTGCAAGAAATGATAATTGAAATGAGGGATCATAGAGAAGAATGAGAGGATTTTGAATCACCATACAGATACCGGCTAAGAAGAGTGCATTTTTAACATTGTAATCTTTTCGCACAAGGGTACCAAGGAGAGCGATCGAAGCCATGATGCAAGAACGTACCACGGTTGCACCACCACCGACAAGCATTCCAAAAGCGATAATTCCCAAACCTCCGAGAATAATGCCGAGTGTGCGGGGAAGAAACGAGAGCATTCTACGTATTGAGTCGGCGACGATCGTGATGTTGTATCCAGAGAGCACCACGATGTGTATCAGACCCGACCGGCGAAAATCATCGATAAGATCCTTGCCCAAAGCGCTCTTCTCCCCCACCACGAGCCCGCCCGCAAGCGCTGCATGAGGCTCGCCAAGTACAGCTTTTATATTCCGCAAAAATCCTTGCTTGAGTTTAAAAAGATTTCTTGAAGCAAAGCTTCCTTCATTGCCCGAAAGCTCTGTGACAGTAGGCTTTTTCATCTCAAAATAAATCCCGTCTTTGAGCAAAAAGTTTATATAGTCAAACGTCCGCCCTCCATTGCTTTCAAAATTCCTCGGTGTAATCAGTTTGCCTTCCAAAATCAACCTTTGACCATAGTCGTAGTGGAGATATCTGTCTGTCGTAACACGAATGCGCACCACCTCTTCACGATCATCAATCGTCTGGCTTTCAAAGATAAACATCTGATTGAAATCTTTGATTTGAGGTTCAGTGACAATGACTCCGGTCACTTTTACAATCCTTCCTCCATAATCCTCTATTTCCACCCCAGTCTGTTTCCCAAATACTAAAAATATCCTTACAACAGCGACCGTAAGAAGGATACAAATCAAAATAATTCTCTTTTTTGGCGTCACCTCCCCATCCTAACAAATCGAGATGAAGACAAAATAAAAAAGTTATGAAATTTTAATGAATTCTATCGAAGAGGTGTATAACCTGTGAGTAAACCTTTGTAGAGGATTGTCGGATCATTGTCAGCAAAGCTCGTAGCGATCTCATCACATCGATTGTTTCCCTTGTTCAAAGCATGTCCTTTTACATAGGTCCATTTTATATTTTTCCCCGATGTCGCAGAGAGCATATCTTCCCAGAGGTCGCGATTGAGTACATCTTTCTTTTGCGAATTTTTCCAATTCTTTTTCTGCCAGCCAGAGATCCATTCTGTGATTCCTTTTATGACGTATTGGGAATCGGAATAGAGAGTAATGGAATCAGTAGCATCGATAGAATTCAAAGCTTCTATTACTCCCTTGAGTTCCATACGGTTGTTTGTTGTGTGATCTTCTCTTCCTCCGAGCTCTTGCACATCATTTCCATTAACCACAACAGCACCCCAACCTCCAGGGCCCGGATTTCCGCGTGACGAACCGTCAGTATAGATCGTTATAGACATTTGGATATCATAGCACATCGACAATTCGCAGTCGCAACTCCGGCCTTCCACGGAAAAAAGATTTCTCTATATGGGCAACAAGATCTACTGACTTCCCTACTCCGAGCTTCTCGCCATACATTGCAGGTGTCATAAAGAAACCAATCGCCAAAACTTTATTCCCATTGTTCTTCTCGAAAGAAAGCTCGAGATGGTTTTTCTCTTTTCCAAATTCTTTTACCCCAGCGATCCGTGCAGATTTAAATATAAAAAGAGGCTTGAGGTTCCCTACTCCAAACGGCGCCATGCGTTCGATATCTCGATACGTAGAATTATTTACTGATTCAAAAGAAAGTTCTGCGTCGATGAAAACTGGATCGAGTTTTACCTTTTCTGTTACGAGGATTTCGTAGGCCTTGTTGAGGTGCTCATCAACATGATGTATCGCTTCCTTTGAAACAGAAAATCCACCGGAAGCAGCGTGTCCGCCAAAATGAGGTAGTACTCCTGCGGGAACTTTTTGCATCAAATTCACAACACTTACAAAACCTCCCCCACGGCACGATCCCTTTATCTCATCATCTCCATCCCTTCCCCAGAGAAAGACAGGTTTACCAAACTCCTCTGCGCAGGTATTTGCTACAAGTCCGAGAAGTGAAGGTCTCCAGAGAGGATTACCTGCGACGATCACAGGGCGTGGGTTGTCTCGGTGTCGTTCAGTTATGATCTTTTTTACTTCCTTCACCAGAGCAGCCACAGTTCCTTTGCGTTCATTGTTGATATGATCGAGATGCTTTGCAGCAATCTGTGCTTCTACATCATCGTCAGTCGAGAGCAATCGAAATGCGTCCATTGGCACGCCCATGCGTGAAGCAGCGTTGATACGTGGGGTGACCATAAAGGAAAGGTCGTCTTCTGTTATGTATCGCTGATTGATTTTGAGCAATGACAAGAGACTTACCAAACCTTTACGAGGACTTTTCTTTATCACCATCATCCCATAGTGAGCAAGGATTCTGTTTTCCCCTATCAAAGGCACCATGTCAGAAAGTGTTGCGAGCCCTACCATATCGAGAAGCCACTTTTCATGTCCTTCTTTCATATCAAAACGATTGAGAGCAAGTATTGCCTGGATCAATTTAAATCCCACACCAGAACCACAGAGTATTTTTTCTGGATATTCACATCCTTTCTGCTTGTGATCAACAATGGCGTATGCTGGAGGCACTTCACCATGTGATTCATGATGATCAGTGATGATGACATCGACCCCACTCTCCTGCGCAAGCTTTACAGCCTCGACATCTGAAATTCCGCAATCAAGAGTGATTAGAAGATCTGCTTTTTGCTCGATGAATTCTTTGACAGCATCAACATGGAGTCCAAATCCTTCGTCATGTCGGTGAGGAATATAGTTTATGAAGTTGGTAAAGCCAATCTTTTTGAAAAAATCATGGAAGATCACACCTGCAGGTATGCCGTCTGCATCGTAGTCACTATAAACAATTATCTTCTGTCCCTTTTGTATTGCCTGAATGATCCTCTCCGCTGCCTTTCGAGCATCTTTGAGGAGAAATGGATTGTGGAGCTTTGAATAATCGGGGTTCAAAAAAGATTCTGCCTGTTCCGGAGTCTCTATTCCGCGAGAAACAAGTAATTGCTCGAGAAGCGAGCTGTCGAGCTTTGTATTTTTACGCAGTTCGTAGGTAGGCATGTAAGCCTATTTTATCACACCTGCCACATTGACTTTCTTGACTAAAAGGTAGAATATGGTTGACAGACGAAAGGAAAAATTATGAACACTGACGAAATGTTTGACCAGGCAATGATCGAACACAAGCAAGAACAAGCGCGACGGCTTAAAAAGGAAGAGGAAGACAAACAGGCGGAAACAGAAAAAAGACAACAGAGGCGAAAAGAGATCGACAAGATTTTCAAGTCTGCGCAAGAAAATCTGGCGATCCTGACGAAACCACGCGGAAACAAAAAGTTTCGAGACTTCCTCCAACACCTCCTGGAAAAAAAGGGTGACAAACACTATCGCGGTAGCGGTAGAACAGAGACATGGGATTTCTTTCTGTGTCTTCCTAGAGAGAAAGATCCGAAAGAAATTGGAGAGACGGGTTCTGTCGAACTGTTCTTGGTCTGGGATCGAGGTGATGATGTAAGTCAGGTCAAACTGGAAACAAAGGCGGTAAGAATAAGTTCGGGAATCGCCCAGTATGACTACCCTTTTGGGCCGACACTTGAAGAACACTTTTATCCTCACGACAGTTACAAAAAGGTCCTTCTTCTATTGTCGCAACCGGAGTCAGCTATTAAATTCCTTATTAAACAATCGTGAGAGTCTCCAGCACCGGACGGTGCTTTTTTTATTTCTCAATATGCTAAAATAGCTTTATGAACAATTGTATTTTCTGTAAAATCGTCACCAAAGAAATTCCAAGCCATGTCGTCTATGAAGATGATGAATTTTTGGCTTTTCTCGATATCCACCCTCAGTCCCCCGGCCACACACAGGTCATCCCCAAGAAACACACTCGATGGGTCTGGGATTATGAAAATACCTCTGCATATTTTGAAGTTGCGAAAAAAGTGGCTCTTGCCCAGCGAAAGGCTTTTGATACAGAATTTGTATTGAGCAAAATCGTCGGTGATGAAGTACCTCATGCTCATATCTGGGTATTTCCAAATTCTGAAGTTAAAGGAGACAAGATGGATTTCGAAGAGAACAAGAAGAAGATTGTAGAGAATTTGTAGACTCTCTATTTCATCCCCTTCTCCAACGCCTCTATCCCCGGCAATGTTCCTTTTGCAAGATAGTCGAGCATTGCACCTCCACCTGTTGAAACGAATGTATATTTGTCGAGTAGTCCAAGTTCAGAGATGGCACCAAGTGTATCTCCCCCGCCGAGTATCGTGCGAGCACCATTTTGAGTAGCTTCAGCCACAATCTTTGCAAGCTCGAGTGTCGGTTTTTTGTAACCCTGCTCATAGGCGCCCAGAGGTCCATTCCAGAGAATATATTTTGCTTTCAATGCTTCTTCTTTCAAAAGTAAGAGTGTCTGCTCACCTGCATCAAAGATTGTATTGTCTTCTACGATAGTATCGATAGGTAAGAGAAGCTTTGGACTACCCAAAAAACGAGAGAGGTTGAAATTTTCAGCAGATACCAAAGATTTCCCAATATCCTTACCCTCTTCTTTGAAGAAATTGTTTGCAAGAGCACCACCTACAAAGACTTTGTCTGCAATTTCCATAAACTTTTCAATCAAAGGAAGTTTAGTTTCAAACTTTGCCCCGCCGAGTATGAAAAGAAAGGGGTGAAGTGGATCAAAAGCGGAACTCAAATTCTTTACCTCTTCTTCAAATTGAAGTCCTGCGTAGCTTGGAAGAAACTTTGTCACAGCAGAGATCGATGCGTGTGCTCGATGAGATACAGAGAAAGCTTCGTTGATATAGATATCTCCGAGAGAGGCGAGCTCTTTTGCAAAGTCAGGATCATTTTTCATCTCACCTTCATGCGCACGAAGATTTTCGAGAAGTATCACGCTTCCATTTGGACTATTTTCTATCAAGGAATTTACATGTTTGTAGTTTTTTACAAATTCACAATTAATTCCAAAAGATCGAATACTTGCCACGATAGGCTCGAGTGTTGGGTCCCCTACTGTTTCGATATGGGCAATGATAATCACCTTCGCTCCCTTTTCAGTAAGCATGTGAAGCAATGGTAGTGACTTTTGTATACGAAAATCATCAACAACCTTACCGTTTTTAATAGGAACATTGAGATCAAGTCTCAAGAGCACCTTTACTCCCTCGAAATGTTGTATGTCTTTTACTGTTTTCATAGATTAGAGAATATCGACAGCTTTTAAAAGTTCACTAAAGCCGGTAGCGTTTACACTTTCACGTCCCACGAGGAGTCCATCGACTTGACCCTGTGTGATGATGTCAGGAGCGTTGCGGAAATTCACCGATCCACCATAGAGAACTGGGGTTGAGAGAGCTTCATCATGTCCATAGATATCTGAGAGAACTTTTTTTACAAACAAAGTCATCTCATATACAACGAGAGGATTCATTGCCTCTTTTGCACCGATCGCCCAGACTGGTTCATAGGCAACAATCAAGCGATCAATGTGTTTTTTAGGAACTTTATTCAAAGAATCCTTGATCTGCTGTTTCAAAGTATCCAAATGTCCCCCCTGCTCATCGCGCTCTTTTTCACCTACGCACAAGATAGGGCAAAGCCCATGCTCAAGCGCCAAAAAAACTTTCTTCGAGATCGATTCGTCACTCTCTCCCCTCGCCCGTCGTTCACTATGCCCAATGATCACATGAGTCACTCCCATTTCTTTGAGCATAAGCGGACTTATCTCCCCCGTAAACGAACCTTGTTCTTCAAAAAATACATCCTGAGCTCCCACAGAAACAGAAGTTTCGGTACGAGTGTTCAAAAGTGCGGGAATATAGACAAATGGAGGACAGAGCACTACCTCAGTCTTTGCGAGGCTATCCGCATCTGCCTTTATTGCCTTGAAAAGACGCTTCGTCTCCTCGAGAGTGACTGGGTTCATCTTCCAATTGCCGACAATCATCTTTTTTTTCATAGTACATAGTATAACATAGCCATAGTGTGATAAAATATAGGTACAATGATACGTTCTAAAGGATTTTCGATGCTTGAAATCATGATCACAGTGGCAATCGTCGCTGTCATCGCAGGGATTGTTGCATATTCCTTTGGAACTCTCCGCGCACGCAAACAACTTGAGATAACAGTGGATTCTATAGGTTCAAAACTTGAGGAAGCAAAGGCAAATGCCCTTGCAGGTAAAGGTGGCACGAGTTTTGGAATAGTTTTTGCAAGTACTACCTACACATATTTCCGCGGAACAACCTACAGCTCTTCAGATCCGGCAAATGTTGTGTACAACCTCGCATCAAATCTTGAAATAACAAGGACTCTTTCTGGTGGAGGAAGTCAGATACTTTTTGCCCGACTCACTGGACTACCGAGCGCAACAGGGACCCTCAGCGTACGCAGTTCATCTCCCTCATCCACAACTGCACGCATCATAGTCGGAACATATGGAGATATTAGTGTGATAAAATAAAGCCATGAACCGAGCGCCGTTTTCAAAAGGAATGAGTGTACTTGAAGTCGTGATCGCTGCCTCTATCATTCTCATTCTCACAACGGCGATTACTCAGGCTTGGCAGTCACACCTAAGACTCTCTCGACTCAACAATGAACGAACTCAGGTTGCACTCATCCTCGAAGAAGGATCTGAGATTCTCAGATTTTTGAGAGACACGAGCTGGTCAACCCAGATTGCCCCACTCAATCTCAACACCACCTATTATTTCTCCTGGGACGGCAGTACCTACTCAGCCACGACATCTCCACAGACACTACAATCTAAATACACCCGCACAATAACATTCTCGAGTGTGGCACGAGATGGTAATGACAACATTACTTCCTCAGGAGGAATCACCGATCAGGATACTCGAAAAGCAACTATCACTGTAACGGCAACAAGTACAACCGGAAGTATTGTTTCAACTCAAGCAGAAATGCTCATCCATGATACATTTAATAACTAAAAAAAGAGGATTCACCTTGATAGAAACACTCTTTTACATAGTGGGAGTAATTCTCTTCCTCTTTGTCATCAGCGCCCTCTTCATCTATATGTACTCTTGGTACAGAAGAGTGACCATCGACCCACGAGTCGATCATGCAGGTATTGTTCTTGTAGACACACTTGTTCGTGGAATCCGAGGGGGAGAAACAGTCAATCTCGGACAGAGCTCGCTTGCAACAAACAATGGTGCCCTGTCTCTCACTGGCACAGTAAATCTCGTAGACATCACAAAAAGATTTTCTCTTTCAAATGGAAGGGTGCTCTATGAACAAACAAGTAGTCCATCTTCATACATATCACCAAGTGGAATGACTGTTTCTCGTATGTATTTTACAAACCTCACTAGTCCCCTTTCCTCTGCGGTGAAGTTTGATATCGACATCTCATACGCCGTCAAAGGAAGTACGATAACGAAAACATATAGTGGCTTTGCCATATTAAAACAATCATATGAATAAAGGGTACGTCATCATCATGAATATACTGTTCCTAGCCATCATCTCTGTCATGGTGATTGTTGGTGTGCTGCAACCAATCTTTTCAAGCTATGCTGCAGCTCGATCATTTGTAGAATCAAAAAAAGCCTTTCTTCTTTCGGATAGTGCTGTAGAGGAAGCTGTGTATCGATTGAAAACAAACAAAGTTCTCGGGTCTTCAAGTTCACTAACACTCTCTTCATCAACAGCAACGATTGGCGTAGTTACGACTGCGATAGGAAAAGAGATTACGGTTACCGCTCCAAGCAATGACTACCAGAGAAATCTAAAAATTAGTCTCGCTCTCGGTACTGGAGTTTCATTTCACTACGGTATTCAGAGCGGGCAAGGAGGTTTCGTCTTGAACAACTCCTCAAGTGTGCGCGGAAACGTATTTTCAAGTGGCTCGATCGTAGGCTCTGGAAACTACATCTATGGTGACGTCGTGTCCTCAGGACCTACAGGATTGATCAATGGAATCCATGCTACAGGCACAGCATTTGCTCATACCATAAACAACTCAACGATCGATAGAGATGCGTACTATATGGTGAAGACGAGTACCACCGTTTCAGGTGTCTCCCATCCCAACAGTGCGGATCAAGCTGATTCCGAATTGCCGATTTCAGATGAACAGATCGAAGAGTGGGAAGGATATGCAGCTCTTGGAGGAACAGCTACTTGCACAAGCGGTAAATACAGTATCACAGCCAATGCAACCATCGGCCCCATCAAAATCCCTTGTGATCTTGAAATAAAAGGTACAGGCATCACCGTCAACATAGCTGGCCATATCTGGGTCACAGGAAACATATCCACTCAAAACAGTCCTACGATAAAAATAGATTCATCTCAAGGAAATCAAAATGTCGCGATCATTGCGGATAACCCATCAAATAGACTAACGAGTAGCAAAATTGATCTTGGTCAAAACACAACTTTCCAGAACTCAGGAGCAGTAGGATCCTTTGTATTTATGATTTCACAAAATAACAGCGCAGAGACTGGTGGAGTAGTAGAGGCAATAACAGTAGGTCAATCATCGACTGCCCTCATCGCCTATGCAGGACACGGTCTCATCTCTCTTGACCAGAGTGTGAGCCTCAAAGAAGCAACGGCGTACAAGATGGTCCTCAACAACTCAGCGAGCATCACCTACGACACGGGGCTTGCAAGTACATTGTTTGAAGCAGGTCCTGGAGGAGGATATGATCAGATTGAGTGGTTTGAGTTCTAGATAACATCAACGAGAGAGTACATAGGAGAAACCATGGCAATGGCAAAGAATCCTACCGCCGCTCCAATGAACACCATGAGGAAAGGTTCGATAATGGTCGACATATCTTTTGTCTTTTGCTCGACATCGTCTTCATAAAATACAGCGACCCCCAAAAGCATCTCCCCTACCTTACCCGTCTCCTCACCCACGTTCATCATTTCACTGAGAAACAAGGGGTAAAATTTTTCATTTTCAGAAAATACTTTCGAAATGGGGTCTCCTTTTTTGATAGCCTCTCCTGCCTTGTCCAATATTTCCTTGTAATACACGTTCTGCATAACATCTTTTGTAATACGGACAGATTCCACAACATCAACTCCTGAATTGAGGAGAGAAGAGAGGGTACGAGCGGTACGAGCAGCATTTACCTCTTTTATGATCCCTCCAATGATGGGGATTTTCAAAATTGCATAGTGGATCACCTTTTTTCCACTTTCACGTTTTGACCACATCCAAATTCCACCGATGCAGATAGCTACTCCGAGAAGCACGAGGAAACCATGATCTCTCATGAGATTGCTCATAAAAAGTATAAATCTCGTTGAGGCAGGAAGCTCAATTTTGAGATCCAAAAATGTCTTCATGAGTGTCGGTACGATAAAGGTAAGCATGAGAACTCCGATGATTATCATCACGATCAAGATGATAGCTGGGTACATCATCGCTCCTCGGACTTTTCTCTGGAGTGTGAATACTTTTTCCATCTGCAGTCCAACAACCTTGAGAGATTCCGTGAGATTTCCGCTCTGCTCCCCTGCCCCCACCATGGAAATAAAGAGTGGCGAAAATACTTTCTTAAATGAACCCATGGCCAAGCTCAGCGTCTTTCCATGACTAATTTCAGTCTCAAGCGAGGTGAGTACATTTTTCAATGTCTTATTTTTTGTCTGACGCTCCATAACAGAGAGTGCTCGAGATAGCGCGAGTCCAGCAGAGAGCATGGCACTGAGATTGCGAGCAAAGTTTATTTTCTCCTGCATTTTGACGCCACCTAAAAATGAT
>JAZKJN010000008.1:0-18324 GCA_040384285.1 Patescibacteria group bacterium | reverse complement strand
ATGCAATCCACCACTGATCCTGAGGTCGGTGTCTAAATATAAATTTGATTATATTTAGAAATTCCCTATCAAAATCATCAGAAAATATCACTTCGAGCATTAAACTCATTTCTTCTTCATGCATTCTCCCCTCTCCTCGTATTTTGAGCACAAGATTAACTGCTTCACTTATTTCTTTTCCTTCTATATTTTTATCTGACATGGTGGCTAGCTATTATTTTTAGTACTAATCACCTTCTTCCCTCCCTGTTTCTCGATATCCTTGCGTGTTCTCCCCGCGACTCTTCCTCCGTCTTTTGCATCTTTTTGTAGAGGCTCGATTCCCTTTGAGTCACGATCTTGTGTGAGTTTGGTGGTGGCTGCTTCTCCGAGCATGGTCAAGATCAATTCAATATCATTCATATGATCCCGAAGATTATTTTCTTTACCAAGAGATTTAAGCTTTTTGTATTCTCGAGTCGTCATTTCAAAGGTTCCTTTGTAGATTTCGTCAGTGAGAATAGCAAAATCTTGGCCTTTCTTGGCTCCTCTATTTTTCCATTCATCAGTCAGTGAATGCCGAACATTGATACCCCGCATTCTCTTGTCGATCCAGTCCTTCGGATACCCTTTCTTTTCATATGTAGCCTTTGCGCGATCTATGGCGAGTTCAGGATCTTGGATTTCTTCTAGTCTTTCGCTACCCAAACGAGCTAGCCATAGTTTTAGAGGTTCTGCATTTGGAGATGGTACTGATTGAACTAGGCGAAGAATGGTCTCTAGATCACCTGCATCAGTTGAGTAGTACTTACCATCAGATGACTTCATTTTCAGTTGGTTACATTTTGTAACCAACTCGCTACCCTCATCATTGAGTCGACTTTTCAAGACTTTCCAGTAATTTCTAGGATCTTTACTGTTACTCAAGATTCCTACAATATCCACAATCGAGAAAAACCACTTCTCCTGCTTAGGATCCCATTCTTTTCTCACACCCCTGCCTTCAAAAAGCGCAATTCCTTTTGTTTCTTCCATGTTTAAAATAATTAAGAACGAATAAAGAGAGTGGGTACTTGGTGGAAAGTATACCAATCAAAAAGACCCTGAGAACTTCCGTTCTAGAGTCTTTTGGGTCGTAATGCTAGAAAATATTACTCCTGTCCCGAATTATCCGCAATCTCGTCGGCTACATTGCCTTGAGATGCATCTTTCGGTCCGCGCTTTTTGAAAGGCATACGCATTCCTTGCTTTGGCTTGCCTTGGAAACGATGTGCACTACCAATGAGGTATTTCTGCGGGCTTTCATCGAGGTCAAAGAAGTCGTCTGTTGCCTCGCGAAGCTTTGATGATGTTGATTTTCCAAATGAGACCACTTCCACCTGACATCCTTCGTTTGTCTGAAGGTATTGCACGAGTGGTACGAAGTCCCCATCCCCTGTTACGAGAATGACTGCGTCGAGTTTTGGAGCGAGTTTGATCGCATCGACTGCAAGACCTACGTCCCAGTCGGCTTTCTTTGCTCCACTGCCGAAGATCTGGAGATCTTTTGTTTTAGTTTCGATCCCCATTTTGGTGAGGGCTTCGAAAAAGGCCTTCTCGTCCCCTGCTTCTGTGGTGATGACGTATGCGATTGCTCGAATGAGAGATCGGTCGCCGAGTGCGTCTTTGACGATCTGACCGAAGTTTACGCGTGAATGATAAAGGTTCTTGGCACTATGATAGAGGTTTTGCGCATCGATAAAAATTCCGACACGCTGTTCCTTGTGTTTGATAACTGACATATAAAATATGAAATGAACTTAAAAATTAAGAGAAACGATTATTAAAATACTAACTAAACTGATTCCGAGAGGAAAAAGTCTTATTTCTTGAGATCGAGCTTCTTTGCAATACTTGCGTATCGCTTTGGATGCTTCTTCTTCAAATAATTCATGTGTGACTGACGATCAGCAACCATAGCAAGGAGGCCACGTCGTGAATGGTTGTCCTTCTTGTGTGTCTTCAAGTGTCCTGCAAGTTCTGAGATTCTTTTTGTAAGAATAGAGATCTGAACCTCTGGAGAACCAGTGTCCTTGTCGTGAATTGCGACTGTTTTGATGATGTTTGTCTTCTGTCGTGTCGTTAACATGATGTGGGACATAGTAGCACGAATGCCTTTAAAACACAAGTGCTGTATACTAGTACCATGTCGCACAATCTCTCTACCCTCAAAACAGAGTTCCTCCAATACGTCGAGATCGAGAAGGGTCGCAGCCTCAATACTGTTCGCAATTATGACCATTATTTGACCCGTTTTCTCGATCAGACCAAGGCTAAAAACCCAAAGGATATCACTGATAACCTCGTGCGAGAGTTTCGAATATGGCTCAACAGACAGGAGGCAAAGAAGGAAAAAGGCCTTGCCCCAGCAACTCTCAAGAAGCGTACCCAGAACTACTATCTTATTGCTTTACGAGCTTTTTTGAAGTATTTGGCCCGTCAAAACATAACTTCCCTCTCTCCAGACCGTATTGAGCTTGCAAAAGTACCTGAGAGATCTCTTGATCTCATCACCCACGATGAGCTCGAAAGACTCCTCAATGCGCCAGATATGAGTAATCTACGCGGTTTACGAGACAAGGCAATGCTTGAAATGTTCTTTTCTACGGGACTTCGTGTTTCTGAGCTCTGTTCCCTACCTCGAGATATCAATCTAAAGCTCGATGAACTCTCTGTTCGTGGAAAAGGTGAGAAAGTAAGGGTGGTTTTCCTTTCAGAACAAGCAAAAGCTTGTGTGAAAAAGTATTTAGACAAGCGAGATGATATGGATGATGCACTTTTTGTGCAAATCGTGGGGAAAAATGAAAAACTGATGAAAAACCGTGATTCCATGAGGCTCACCTCTCGATCTGTGGAAAGAATCATAAAACACTATGCGATAAAGTCTGGAATCTCTAAAAAAGTGACTCCACACGTCATCCGCCACTCATTTGCTACAGATTTGCTTCGCAACGGTGCAGATTTGCGCTCAGTCCAGATTCTTTTAGGTCATGCAAATATCAATACCACCCAGATTTATACACATGTTACTGACAGTGAGCTTATGAAAGTGCATAAAAAGTTTCATAATAAAAAAAGTTCCTAACTATAAAAAGAAGGAACGGTCTACTTTCATTTATGGTCGGGCTTGTCTATGGATCTGAATACTTTCTGCGTGGCCTACGCTTATTCAATCTTAGCGTCGCCCCAGGAGATCTCATGGGCCCAAAGACTGGAATCCAACGCTTTTTCCGAGGTTTCTGTGGAGAAGCCGTCTTTTTTCTCACTTTCTTTTTCATCTGTCCCAATACTATATTTTTTGTGGTTAATTGCAAATATTGCTATCATTGTTCCATGAAGATAATCTCATGGAACGTAAACGGTATTCGTGCAGTCATAAAAAAGGGCGAATTTCAAAAATTCATGGCCTATCATCAGCCAGATATCCTCTGTTTGCAAGAAACTAAAGCTGAAAAAGGCCAAGCTGTCATTGATTTACCCGAATATACTGAATATTGGAACTCTGCCGTGAAGAAAGGATATTCTGGAACTGCCATTTTTACAAAGACCAAGCCAGTAAATGTAGTAAATGGAATTCCTGAGCATATTATTAAAAAATATGGCCTTGTTGCTGATGATTATGGCGACCCTACTACTGAAGGACGAGTGATTATGGCGGAATTTGATGATTTCTTTGTGGTGACAGTCTATACTCCCAATTCAAAAGATGATTTGAGCCGTGTCCCCCTTCGCCACAAGCAATGGGACCCTGCTTTCCTGGCCTACTGTAAAGAATTGGAAGAAAAGAAGCCTGTTGTCTTCTGTGGAGATCTCAATGTTGCACATACACCAGATGACCTTGCTCGACCAAAAGAAAATGAAGGATTGAAAGGTTTTACAAAAGAAGAACGAGAAGGATTTCAAAATTTTATTGATAAAGGTTTTCTTGATTCTTTCAGAATTTTTCAAAAAGGTAATGGTTTTTATAGCTGGTGGTCACATTTTGCAAATGCTCGTGTACGAAATGTTGGCTGGAGAATCGACTATGTGCTCATCTCCCCTGCTTTGAAAGATAGGCTTGTATCAAGTCGTATTTTGACAGAAGTGATGGGATCAGATCATTGTCCTGTAGAGATTGTCCTTAAATAATTTCTGTCTCAAAACACTGTCTTTTATAAAGGACAAAAGTTATCCACAGAAATCATTTGTAATGTCCTTTACGTGTCCTTTATGAATGCTATAATAATCCCAGATCAGCGCGACTTCTAACCGAGGATTAGTCGAGGCTATCAGTTCTTCGTAACAATTTAATTTTTGGGGTAAGTAAGCTCTTTTTGTTTTTGAAATTCATTTTCGAGGCAAAGAGTAACAACCTCTTCTAGCTTTAGCCGAGCCATGCAAGCTTTCACATTTTACAATTAGCTCTTCTTTGAGCACTTATTATCGTCGTTTGCCTTTGCAAGCTCCCTCTAGTTGGTTTTCGGTCAGTTACCTCTTCGTTGGGTAGATTCGGATCTGTGGATCCTTGAGTCCCCATTAGCGCTCGTCGAATTTCGCACAGCCACATCAATGTCAGGTCAACCTTATGTTTCTAACCTTTAGGACGACCGGTCATCTCTATATGTGGCTGTTTTCGTATCTAAATATCAAAAATGGCTAAATAGAGCCATATTTTAATAATTTACTAATGTTTCACGTGAAAAAACAGCCCCGAAAGGGCTGTTTTGTTTCTTGTGTAACATCTATCTAGCTAGGAAACGTGGTATTTTTTGTGAATCTTATCGATATTCTCCTTTTCGAGTTCCTCTTTCTTGTTTCGAGCCTTATCTCCAAGAGCCTTTAGGTCATCTTGCGATAGTTTCATAAGCTCGATTGCCTTATTTTCTAGGTATTCAGCTGTGTTAAGGCTTGGATTATCGAGGACTTCTTCAAGTAATGCATTCAAAATGAAGCCTATCTTTGGTCCAGGCATTTCACGTGTAACCTCGATAATACGATTACCGTCGATTTTGAGCATAGCTACAGAGACAGGATCTCGTAGTGCTTCCTCAACCATTGCTTGATACTTTCTCAATCTATAAGGATTCTCCTTAGGGCGACCGGTACCAATGCGGTCACAAACTCGAAGATTCATAAGGTCCCAGATGTTTTCTTGTCCAACGTTCACAATCATTCTTCGTACAGCAGAAAGGCTAATCTCTGTTGTATCTGAGAAGAACATGTGCCAACGGACCAGTTTTGTGACCTTATCAATGAGTTTCACGGGAAACTTTAGGCGTTCAAGTATCTTTTTTGTTACACGTGAACCACTTACTTCATGTCCGTAGAAGGTAAATTGCTTCGTTTCCTTTGAAACTCTACGTGTTTCTGGCTTTGCGATATCGTGGAAGAGGGCAGAGAGGCGAATATCGAGTGGCCATTTCTTATCCGCAGAGTGCTGAACTGTTCGAAGGAGGTGTTCCCAGACATCAAAAGCATGAGCTTGGTTCTGCTCGATGCCTTTGCCGACGATAAGTTCCGGGACAATAAACTTCAAAAGCCCATATCTTTCCATGAGTTCTATACCTGACTTTGGACTATCTGACATGATGATTCTTATAAATTCATCACGAATTCTCTCCATAGATATCTTCTGGATGAGGGAAGCGTGCATCTCGATAGCTTTTTCGGTATCGATGTTAATCGTGAAACCCAATTCTGTGGCTAATCTTATGGCTCGCATCATTCTTAGGGCATCTTCTTTGAATCTGTCTGAAGCGTTCCCCACAGCCCGAAGGTTTTTGTCTTTTATGTCTTTTAGACCACCAAAGGGATCAACGACGTCTTTTATGGCTCCTTTTGATAGACTGACCGCTACGGCGTTTATCGTGAAATCACGACGCTTGAGATCGTCTTCGATACTTTTACTGAACTTCACCTCGTCTGGATGTCTATGGTCACTATATGAGCTTTCAAGACGGTATGGAGTTACCTCTACAATCTTTAGAGAAATATTTTCTGTAGTTTCATTTACAACTCCTACTGTTCCGTAGTTATTTTCATAAAAAGTTTTAGGAAAGAGGGGAATGATCTCCTCTGGAGTTGCGTTTGTGGTGATATCCCAATCCTTCGGAGTTTTTCCTAGGAGAAAATCTCGAGTACAGCCTCCGACGAGATATGCTTCAAAGCCCGCTTTCTCAAGTGTTTCAACGACTGAGCTGATTTCTTTTGGAATAGGGGAGTTCTTCATTGAAGCTTAATGGTAGCACTTTTGTTGTATTTTTTCACTTTTACTACTTCGATATTGCTATGTTATCATGTTATATAACATGAATAACCATATTTCAAAGGCTAAAATGAATTCATCCATTGCCCTTAAGGTAAGAAGGATGGCGCGAGAAAAAGATACGTATGAGCGTGCAAAGACATATTTCTCGAGGCATTCAAAGGAATCTTTCTTCATGACGGGCCTTGCTCTGTACTGGGCGCATGGAGCTCAGAAGGGAGGTCATTTCAATTTTATGAGTTCAGATGCAGAAATGGTCATTCTTATGAATACGTGGATCAAAAAATACCTTGAAAGTAATGATTTGAAGCCAAAATACCGGCTTTTTATCCATCAGAGCTATAAAAATGAGGAAAAAGAGGACTTTTGGGCAAAGAGTCTTGGTGTTTCACAACGTGATTTTCGAAAAACAATCTATACGAGAGGTTTTGCTAAAGCAAAGAAAATTTCGGGCTATAAAGGATCACTCAGTATCGTAATTGGTCGAATTGAAGCCTTGAGACTCCTTATCGCTTGGCAAAAGCTATTAATCAAGTATTATGATGAGGTGCTCTAAATAGTTTTGCACCCGTAGTGAAATGGATATCATACCGGTCTTCGGAACCGTTGTTGGGGGTTCGAATCCCTCCGGGTGCACCATGCGGGCATGGTTTAGTGGTAGAACACGTCCTTGCCAAGGACGAGGCGAGAGTTCGATTCTCTCTGCCCGCACCGAAAATATATAGGAAATTTGACTCAGATCATGTCTTTTTCTTAGGGACTTTGGGCGATAGGTTTGTGTAAAACTGTGGATAAGTCTGTGGATTAGGTGTATAAGACACTCAGAATATGGCTTATACTCGTGTCCTTATGTTCTTTATACGGATTTTATCTCGATTTGATAGAGTGGGGAAATGTTTAGAAAAAACACAAGAGAAAAAGGAAATGATGGGGAAGAGGTGGCTTGTTGCTATCTCGAAAATCTAGGTTTCACCGTTATTGAAAGAAATTATCTTAAGAAGTGGGGAGAGATTGACGTTATCGCTATAAAGTCAGGAATCCTTCATTTTATTGAGGTAAAGAGTGTGGCAGGTGGGGAGTATCGACCCGAAGAGAATGTGAGTGGTTTGAAAATAAAGAGGTTGAAGCGTGTTATTCAGACGTATCTTGCTGAAAATTACAGAAAAGAAGAGATTCCATTTGAGTTTCACGTAGTCGCTATTAATTTCGATAGATTTTCTGGAAAGCCTGAGGTGCGTTTATTGGAGAATATTATTTTGTAGCTTAAAATATGGAGTTTTATTAGACCCTATGCTAGTATGTTGAGATTATCGGAGCGTGGTGTAACGGCTAACATTCCTGTTTTGGGAACAGGCGACTCCGGGTTCGAATCCCGGCGCTCCGACCAAATATGATGAAAAAAGTTTTAAATTTCTTTGATAAATTTGAAGACAATATACGCGGCCATTTGAGTCGTTATCCGATCCTCTATACCTTGATCGGAGGAGTGGCTATAGTGCTCTTCTGGCGCGGTGTATGGCATACAGCAGACATCCTGGAGGCTGAGGGTGGGATACTCGGGTTCCTCTTCTATGAGCCGGTGAGTGCTCTTATCGTAACCCTCATTCTTCTTGCTACCGGTCTTTTCGTCTCATACTTTATCGGGGACTCGATCATGATCTCGGGCCTTAAGCAGCAAAAGAAGACAACAGAGAGAACAAAGAAAGATATCGAGGATGAAGAGCTTGAGCTCTCTGCGATCCGTGATACGATCAAAGAGATCAAAAAGGAGGTAGATGAGATCAAGGATGCAGTTGAGCACACTGAAGTGGCAAAAGAGGAGGGGGCTGGCGAAAAATAGATTTTCTGATAGTATAGATTTTGTTCGGAAAGAAATGTGGATTGAAATTGCGGGACTAGTTTAATGGTAAAATAGGAGTTTTCCAAACTCTTGTTGGGAGTTCGATTCTCCCGTCCCGCACAGAAATGAAGTGTGCTATACTAAGACTTTAGAGCCTCTCAATAAGTATGAACACACAACTGAATACGGATTCTTTCATCGTCCAACTCCAAAGATTGGACAGGTCAGTAACGTGGCGCATCGATCCTTTGCCTACGCAAAAAGATAAACGCATCTACATGTATAGAAGGGACAGGAATACATTGTTTACTCCTGTTACTGCTGTATATTTTCACCTCACGAGAGTTGAGATTCATCACGGCTCATTTTGGTGCGAAGAAATGACTCGCGACTTCGGATTTCCTCCAATGGACATCGTAGAAATAGTCTACGCTCAAATGGGTCTTGTGTGCGGAAGAAGCTTTGACCCGCATCTACGAAACCGAATCTTAACTGTCTTGGGGTTGCCTCAGGAAAAAATTGGCTTCTAGCTAAGCTCCGACTTGGCGAACTAACACCTCGCCTAAGTCTTTTTATTTTAAGTTCACAATTTGTGATCTTGCTCCACCTGTGCCTAAATGCTAGACTCTTGCCAGAAAGCGAAAGGAAAAAACTTATGTGTGAACTTGGTAAAAAACTTGCTGCAGGCTTCTCGGTCCTCATCTGTATCATCTTTGTTGTGACGATTCTCGTGCATCGAGGATGTCGCAAGCAGGAGATTTTTGAAACAACACGATTTAGTTATTATCCCATCCTCACGAACGTTGCGGATGTGGAAGATGAAAACTTACGTGTGTACTTGGAAGGCTTGCAGGCAAGCATCAAAACTTTGTCGAGCAATAAAACCAATGAAGATTTCATCTTTGATGCTTATCTCAAATCACGGAGCGTCGATACTCTTTGGAGGGGGACACGAGCGAGTCATACGGAGCTGTATCTTGCTTCAGTGCGGCCCTTAGTCCTGGCTAACATCGATCACGCCATCTCTTTTTTGGTCCAACCGATGCTCTTGGAATCACGAGGAGAATACTATCGTAGCAACTCCTATGTTCGTATGAGGAATATCCGAACAAACATTGCTCAAGTCTCTCTGAAATAATGAGAGTTACCCAAATCGACCAGGCAGCTGGTCTTTTTTATTTTCTTGCAGAAAACAATTAAATACGTTTAAATAGGATCACGGGGCTAGTGCGTCCAAACGAGTGTCGCGTATGCGACCATGGGAGGAAGCCCTAGACCCCGTATTTGATCTTTTCATGACTCCTACAATTAAACACTGGGAAAAAGCGTTGACCGGTTTCCGCATTCCCTATACCCAGAGGAAAACTACAGGGGCCATTTACATATTATGCCCCTTTCATCGAGAAAAAACTCCTTCGTTTCGCATATGGAGTGACAGTGCTCGGTTCAAATGCTTTGGGTGCGGACGCATCGGAGACCTCGGTGATTTTTTGCAGAAGATGGTCGGCGTTATCAGAGAGGTGACAAGCGAAGAACTGCTCAGAGAATTTTGTAGCAGACGCCTCGACGAGGACGAAAATCGACATCAGCTTTGGTTTGATATCACTGTGGTAGAGACATGGTGATTTTTTATTCCCCAAACAAAAAACCGCCTTACGGCGGGCTTTTGTAATTCCTTGTTGGAAACAAGGGATGGAGTGAAAGAGTGAGACTATTTCACCAAGTCCTTCAAAGCCTTTGCAGCTCGGAACTTTGGAACCTTCATGGCTGGCACTTTGATTGCCTCGCCGGTTCGTGGGTTTCGTGCTTCTCGCGCTGCTCTCTGCTTTACAGAGAAGATACCAAGTCCAGCGATTGAAACTTCGTCTCCTTTCTTCAATGAAGATAGGATTGAGCTCAACATTGCTTCAACTGCCTGTTCTGCCTGAACCTTTGTTCCTCCCAAAACTCCGTGTACTGCATCTACAATTCCTGCTTTGTTCATAGTGTTTTAAATTACTTCTAATAATTAATCTACTCGTTGCGCGAGAGCGCTAGAGTTCTAACCTCCATATCATTATATAACAAGGGTTTTTTGGCGCAATAGGGCTGTGGATGTTGACGATGATCCATTTTAGTGTCAAATAATCTTATAATAATCTTGTACTTATACCCCAACACGTGATATCTTTGTCTGTATTCAGTAATTAATACATAATTTAAAACTATGGCAGAAAAAACATCAGCATTTATGACACCTATGACATTGAGCGCCGATTTGGCCGCTGTTGTGGGAGCTGGTCCAATGGCTCGTTCAGAAGTAGTTAGCAAGCTCTGGGTCTACATCAAGGGTAAGAACCTTCAGGATCCAAAAGATAAGCGTATAATCAAGACCGATGATGCGCTCAAGAAAATCTTTGACGGTCAAGACACTGTTCATATGATGAAGATGGCAGGATTCCTTTCAAAGCACCTTTCAAAGTAACAAGGGACTCACGAGAGAACAAAAAATACCGAGGAAACTCGGTATTTTTTGTAAAATCTCGAGAATCTTATCTCGCAAAGTCGATCGCTCGCGTCTCTCGGATGATAGTTACCTTTATTTCTCCTGGATACTTGAGATCTTTTTCTATTTTGAGCGCTATATCTCGTGCCATATTTTTAGCTTCAAGATCAGTGATCTGCTCTGGAGTGACGAAAATACGTATTTCACGACCCGCTTGCAGAGCATATGACTTCTCTACACCTTTAAATCCTTTTGCAATCGCTTCAAGATCACCAAGGCGCTTCAAGTAATTTTCAATACTATCTCGTCGTGCACCAGGACGAGCGCCTGAAATGGCGTCTGCAGTTTGGACAATACGTGATTCTACCGTCTCATATGGATATTCCTCATGATGTGCCTGCATTGCCTTTACGATATCTTCGCTTGCGCCAAATTTCTGGAGTATTCTACGGCCAATTTCCACGTGAGTACCTACAACTTCGTGGTCGAGAGCCTTACCAAGGTCGTGGAGAAGGGCACCTGCCTTTGCAACTGCAACATTTGCACCTATTTCTTCTGCGATCATACCTGCGATGTGTGACATCTCTATAGAATGCTGGAGAACGTTCTGTCCGTAGCTTGTGCGGAAGTGCAGACGTCCTAGTATGAGGAGAATACGTGGATCAAGACCAATCACTCCGCATTCATATGCAGCTTGCTCACCTTTCTCCTTAATTGTTTTATTAATTCCTTCTTGAGCCTGCTCTACAGCCTTCTCAATCTTTGCCGGCTGGATACGTCCGTCTTTGATGAGTTCTTCGAGTGCCTGTTTTGCAACATGGCGTCGTACAGGGTCGAAAGAGGAGATGACGATGGTTCCTGGAGTATCGTCCACAATTACTTCAACTCCCGTCATACGTTCGAATGCCTTTATATTACGCCCTTCTTTTCCAATGATCTTACCTTTAATCTCATCGTTTGGAATGGTAACTGAGGTGGACATAACGTCAGAGGCTACAGAGTTTGCAAGACGCTGGATAGAAGTAGAAAGGATCGCCTGGGCTTTCTTTTCCAAAACCTCCTCTCCTCCTTGTTCGAGTTTTTGAATACGTACGAGCAGGTCTTGTTCATGGTTTTTCTCGACGGTCTTTAGGAGTTCATGACGAGCATCCTCGGTAGAGAGTCGGGCCACCTTTTCGAGTGTATGAAGTTTATCCTGCTCAAGCTTCTCGGCTCGTTCTTTGATGATGCGGATCTCAGTTGCTTTACTTTTCAGTACCTCTACTTCTTTATCAATATCTGCCTGGCGGATATCGAGAATATCCTCCTTCTTGTTCAGGCGGGTTTCGCTTTGCTGTATTTTTTCTTCTTTCTCCTTGATCTCGCTTCGTGAGCTCTCGATGAGTTTTTGGGATCTTGCTTCGGCATCAACGGTGATTCTTTTTGCTTCTTCCTTTGCAGAGAGGAGCATTTCCTTGATCTCGAGTTCCATCGATCCTTTTTTACCAAGAGAAATGATGAGGCGGAGATAGTAGCCGATAGCTACACCCGCAATACCCGCGATCGACAGGAGTGTTGCGACTAATTTAAGTGACATGGGTAGTAAATGTTAATGACAAAATTCTATAACAAACTTTTAAGTTTGTCGAGGTTAGGCAAGTACCTTATCGATGATGCCGTATTTTTTTGCTTCTTCTGAATCCATGAAGAAATTGCGATCTGCATCTTTCTCGATTTTTGATACGGTCTGTCCAGTGTTCTTTGCAAGAATTTTGTTCAAATTTTCGCGCATCTTCAAGATGTGTTTTGCACTGATCTCGATATCTGACGCCTGGCCTTCTGTTCCTCCGAGTGGCTGGTGGATCATGACTTCAGAATTGGGTAGAGCAAATCGCTTTCCTTTTTTACCTGCGGAAAGGATGACTGCTCCCATAGAAGCTGCGACTCCGACACAGACGGTCGAAACGTCGTTTTTAATATTGTTCATTGTGTCGATGATAGCGAGTCCTGCGGTCACGACTCCTCCCGGAGAATTCACGTAGAGGGTGATGTCTTTCTTTGGATCTTCAGCGTTCAAAAAGAGAAGCTGAGCGATGACAATGTTTGCAACATGGTCGTCGATTGGTCCTCCAAGAAAGATGATGTTCTCTTTCAAAAGGCGTGAATAAATGTCGTAGGCTCTTTCGCCGAAACTTGTCTTTTCTATGACTGTTGGAATAAGCATAATAATGTGTCTTTAATGTTTTAAATAAGGGTATGGCGTCATCATATCCTACGTATCAAATTTGGCAAATTTCATGTAGACTTTACGCATGAGACTTCATAGATTTTATGTAGAAGAAAAAATAGGCACTGAGACAGAGGTCACTCTCCACTCTCCTGCGTTGTTCAATCAATTCCGAAATGTTTTTCGGTTGAAGTCGGGCGATCAGGTAATTTTATTTGATGGATCAGGAAAAGATTTTGTGGTTTCGATAGAAGATTTTGAAAAAGATGCGGTGAGAGTTTCAGTTAGCATGTCAGAAGAAAATAAAACTCTTCCTTCGCGCGAGACGTATCTGTTTGCGTCTTTGGTGAAGAAAGACACCTTTGAGTGGATCGCGCAAAAAGCGACAGAGCTTGGAGTTTCACACATCATCCCTGTCATGTCTGCACGCAGCGAGAAGAAAAATTTAAATGATGAACGTCTTCGAAAGATCATCATCGAAGCAGCCGAACAGTCTGGAAGGGCTACACTACCGGAGTTACACGACATTATTGATCTTGAAGCTGCTCTTCTAAAATTTCGCCACATTCCATCTGTCGTCTGGCACACAAATTCTCCCAAGTTTGTTTCACAGGATGTGGAGGGTTCTTTCGGTGCGTACATAGGACCTGAAGGAGGATGGTCAGATAGTGAGCTTAGTCTTTTTAAGAAATACAATCTTCCTTTGCGTTCACTTGGTCCTCAAGTTTTGCGAGCAGAGACTGCTGTGATAGCAGTGATCTCTCGACTCGTTTTCTAAACTTTATTTTTTCTCTAGAAATTCAAAAACTTTTTCGTTCATGAGAACTGTCTCTGCATACGTCCATGCTTTTTCTTTATCAGCATCTTTGTAGTGTTCGACGATGTGAGCGACTTCGCTTTCGATCTCTTCTTTTTTCACTTCAATTTTTTCTGTCTCTGCGATTTTATTTAAGATGAGCTGAAGTTTTGCTTTCTTTTCTGCATGAGGTTTCCACTCCGCGCGGATTTCATCGATAGTCTTTTTTGCATGTGCAAGATATGCATCGAGTTTCACTCCCATACGTTCGATGTCTTCAGAAAATTGCATCTCAATTCTTTTGAGTTCACTTGCAATCAAAATTTCAGGCACATCTATTTTTGACTGGTCAGTGAGTGCATCAGAAAGAGCGATTCTCTTTTTTTCTTTTGCTTGATTTTTCTTGTCCTCTGCGAGTGCTTCTTTTATTTTTATGTTGAGGTCTGCAACATCTTTAAAATCTCCGAGGCTCTGTGCAAATTCATCTGTCACTTCAGGAAGAGAAGCTTCGACAACTTTGTCGTGTTCTTCTTTGCTCAAATTTTCATGATCATGTCCGCTGTGATCGACGCGAGATTTTTGGATACGCAAGATCGCCTCCTCGACATCTTTGTCAGTCACTTCGATCGTCTCAGATTTCTCTGCGAGTTTTTCTTTTGCAATTTTTTTGTAGTCAGCGAGAGTGATCTCGGGGAGCACAGAAGTTGTGATCGTGAATTCAAGAGGATTACCTGCGGCAATTTTTGTGATCTGGATTTCTGGTCGTCCGATGGCGTCGATCTTTTCTTTGACGATGATCTCTGGGTAGACCTGTGAGAGTGCGAGCTCTGCCATCTCTTCGAGGATCGGCATCTCTCCGATTTTTGATACGAGAACATTCTCGGGAACCTTTCCTTTTCGGAATCCGTCGAGACTGATTTCCTTACTGATCCCTTCCACTGCTTTCTTTCGAAATGATGCAAAAACATCCGCGGGAACTGTGCCTTCGATCTTTACTTGTGACTTCTCAAGTTTTGAGATTTTTATATTTTGATACATAGTTTTGAAAGTCTACCCTATCGTAGAGTTTTGGCAAGTTTTTCAAACAAAAATCCCCGAGAAAATCTCTCGAGGATTTTTGTATATTTTTTGTACAGATCTTTTTAGAAACTGTAGTCAACGTCTTCGAGCTGTGCGTCGAGGTCCGCCTCTATCTCTGAAGTGTCATTGTTTGCGTTTGCTGCTGCACTTGTGTTCGCTGTTTCTTCTACGACAGGTTCGGTGACAGGCACGTTTGTGTCTGTGTTGAGCTTCTGTCCGAAGAAGTACAGCGCTGTGATGATGAGGATGAGAACAATGATCAATGCGCCTACGATGGGACCAACTTTCTTTTCTGTCTTGTTAACAGGAGGAAGTCCGTTCATCATTCCGCTTGAGTTTTGTGTATTCATTTCCATACGATTGAATGTGGTTTATTGATTAGTGTTAGTTAGTTGTCGTCATCGTTATCATCTTCGTCATCTTTGTCTGCTGGCTTGAGAGCTTTTTTAATTGCTGTCAAAACATCTTTGAGTGCATTTCGAGCATCCTTCATTGCCTTAATTGCCTCGTCACCAACTTTTCGAGGTTTCTCAAGCTCAACTTCTGCTGTTGTTGTCGCAGTGCTTGTTGCTGTCGTTGAGGCATAGTGGAATGCTGCAAGTGTATCGAGGGATATCTTTGCCTTTGCAAGCTTGTCATCTGCTATTGCAAGTTTTGCCTTCGCATCTGTCATAAGGGTTGTAGACGCGGTGCCCTCACGCTGTACGATGAAGTTGTTGATTCGTGTTCGTGCAGATGTAAGAGCGTTGAAAGATACAGTAAGTTCACGTACGAGCGCATTTTTACGTGCCTCAAATACGTCGAGCTTCATCTTATTCTGGATTGCTTTTCGGATTCCCTTGAATTCTCCTGTAGATGTAGCATTTTTACGTGCATCTTTGAGATCTTTCAAAGAGTCCTTTGCATTTTCCTTGATATCTTTTACTTCTTTTTGCTTTTCCTTCTGGATATTTCGAATTTCCTTGTTCTTTTCGAGGTTATCACCAAGTTTTACCTTGAGTTTAGCATCAGCCTTTATGGTGCTTGATGCGGTTGATGTCGATGTCTCTGCCTGGGCAGTCTGCGCACTCACTCCGAGAGTGGCGGCAAAGGCCAGGGCGCTTACCAATAATATTTTAGATTTCATAATAATGTGTGGTGTATAAGGATAATAAAACAAAACAGACTACAGTCGTGACTGTAACCTGTTCTATTATATCAATTAAAATTGTCTATCGCTATCTACTTTCCGTGCTTTTCCTTGTATAGTTTCACCGCTTCCTCAAAGGCTTTTTGAGCTTTTTCCTTGCTTCCGAAGTCTTTTACAAGGACTTCTTTGTTCTGGAGCTTCTTGTAGGTTGAGTAGAAGTGTTCGATCTCGCGGAGAGTGTGGGCATTGAGGTCTTTGAGGTCTTTTACATCGTTCCATCGAGGATCATCAATAGGAACGGCAATGATTTTATCGTCTTCTTCTCCGCTATCGAGCATTCCCATGATGGCTACAGGGCGTACTCGTACGAGAATACCTGGATAAAGTGGATATGTGGTCAAAACGACAACATCGAGAGGGTCTCCGTCATGCCAGTGTGTTTGCGGTACAAAACCATAGTCAAAAGGGAAGTCCTGTGCTGTATGAGCAACACGATCAAGGCTAATAAGCCCTGTTTTTTTGTCGATTTCGTATTTATTCTTTGATCCTTTAGGAATTTCGATGATTACGTTGATAGAATCAACGGTTCCTGGCTCTACATCATGAAGTATGTTCATGTTTTGGGTGTATTTAATGATAATTACTCAGCTTTTGCTTCACTTTCCTCAGATTTTTCCTCCTTCTTCTCTGCTTTAGGACCCTTATCTACTGCACCTGACTGAATATCGATCTTCCATCCAGTAAGTTTAGCTGCAAGGCGTACATTCTGGCCTCCTTTTCCGATGGCAAGTGACTGCTGATCTTCAGCAACATGGACAATTGCACGCATTTCCTCTTTATGTAGGTCGATTTTCAATACTTTAGCAGGGGAGAGAGATTCCTCGATAAACTGTGCAGGATTCTCAGACCACTGGATAATATCAATCTTTTCACCGGCAAGTTCGCTCATAACGGTAGAAACTCGCACTCCGCGCTGTCCTACGAGAGATCCGATGGGGTCAATATGGCTATCTGTTGAGTGAACGGCGATCTTTGATCGAGCACCTGCTTCTCGAGCAATTGCTTTGATTTCTACGACTCCCTGTGAGATTTCTGGTGCTTCTACTTCAAAAAGCTTAGCCAAAAGCTTTGGATGTGATCGAGAAAGCTTCAAAAGGATGCCTTTAGGAGATTCTTCTACAGCGTAAAGGTATGCTTTGATGCGTTCCCCTTGTTTATAGCGCTCGCTTGGGATTTGTTCCTCGTAAGGAAGCATACCAATAGCTCGTCCCATATCGACAAAAATAGCTCCTCGCTCCATTCTTTGCACTGTTCCAGAGACGATTTCCCCTTCTTTTTGGCCATATTCGTTCAAAACTGAAACCTTTTCTGCCTCTCGGATCTTTTGGATGATGACCTGCTTTGCTGTTTGAGCAGCGATTCGGCCATAGTTATCCTTTTGTTCAAGAGGGAAGATGATTTCATCGTCTACTTTTGCGTCTTTCTTGATCTTTTTAGCATCAGCGAGGAGGATATGGTGCTCGGGATTGAATCGGACTTTGATGTTTTCCTCGGCAACATTGGTCAAATCCTCTTCTTCCTCGTCTTCCATGATGACTTTTGACTCATCAACGACGATTTTTACCTGGTAAAATTCAGCTTTTCCTGTGTTTTTATCAAAAACTGCACGTACAATCTGGCCTTTCTTGCCATATTCCTTCTTGTACGCAGTAGCAAGCGCGAGTTCTATTGCCTCGAGCATCTTTTCTTTTGGAATCCCTCGCTCCTGTTCGAGCTGTTCAAGGACTGAGTGTATTACTTTAAGATCAAACATATATTTATTTCGCTATTTAGTTGTTATTCAATTGTTTTTATAAAAAATAGCTCGCTCACAGACTGAACTGCGCGAACTTCTGACCCATGTATCATATCATAGAGTAGAGATATCCACAAGTTTACTAGTACTAAAATCGGCATCGTTCTATAATAGGTACAACGTGAATAATAACAATCAAGAACATCGTCCAATACATATTCTCTACGGTGTCATCGCTCTCGCGGTCGTGGTCTGGTCTGTCCTCTACTATCAAGTCAAAAATGCTCCGCCTCCTGTGGTGCAAGAAGATACGAGTCCTCCCGTCCAATCTGGACTTTCAGCAGAGGAGCGAGCGCGAGTCATGGCAGAGACAGAGAGTGCAACAAATACTCCACAACTCTCATCCGCAGAACGAGCAAAAATAGATACAGAGATTAAAAAAGAATCAGGGAGTCAAGGTTTGTCGCCAGAAGAACGAGCACGAGTAGAACAAGAATTATCAAATAACTAAAACATGATGAAATCTAACATTACAACAATAACAAAAGCCATAGTACTCGGACTCGTCCTCAGTGTCGGGGTTGGATATCTCTCTGCTGCATGGACTGAAGCGCCACCAAATCCTCCAGCTAGCAACACAGACGCACCTATAAATATCGGACCAGGACTACAGGCAAAGGGAAGTGCTTCAAGTGCGGGACACCTTACTCTTTTTGGTAGATTAACAGCAA
>JAZKJN010000007.1:0-3461 GCA_040384285.1 Patescibacteria group bacterium | reverse complement strand
CGATAGCTTCCTCCCCCGATTGTCGGAGCATCGTGTAAAGATCAAAACGATCGAGTGCCTCGCGCTCGCCTTTGTAGATCTCTCCATTTGCTTTTTTTGCTTTAAAAATAAAAAGTGACATATGACAAAATTATTCAGAAACCACACGAAGCACCTCTTCGATTGTTGTATTTCCTTGCACTGCATTAAATATTCCGTCTTCGAGCATGGTGATCATCCCTTCTTTCTTTGCCTGAACTTCGATCTCACCACTGGTTGCTCCTTTGATAATAAGTTCTTTTATTGTCTGAGAAACCTTGAGTACTTCGTGAATACCAACTCGTCCCTTGTATCCATCGTCATCCTTTGATGCAGTAGGTTTCCAGAAAGGAATCTTCTCCCACGATTCATTGTCCTTTACAATCTTTTCTACCTTGAGTGCCTCAAATACGCGATCGAGATCAACGGTCTTTCCAAGTGCGGTAACTTCGGCCTTGGTAAGAAAATATTTTTCCTTGTTCTCAGAGAGTTTACGCACAAGTCTCTGAGCAATGATGATGTTCAAAGTGGAAACAAGGAGAAATGGCTCGATCTTCATATCCAAAAGTCGAGGCAACGCACCCGCGGCGCTGTTTGTGTGGAGTGTCGAGAGCACGAGGTGTCCCGTGAGCGATGCGTTTACCGCTAAGGCCGCTGTTTCATTGTCTCGGATCTCTCCCACCATGATGATGTCAGGGTCCTGTCGCACGAGGGTTCGAAGTCCGGAAGAAAATGTGAATCCAATTTCAGGCTTTACCTGTGTTTGATTGATACGCTTCATCTGATATTCCACTGGGTCTTCGATGGTTGAGATGTTTACATCGTGTGTATTCAAAATATCGAGAATAGTGTAGAGGGTGGTAGTCTTTCCGGAACCAGTGGGTCCAGTAGTGAGTATCATGCCTGTTGTGAGCTTTGTGGCATTGTGAATTCTCTCGAGCCCTTCCCCATGAAAGCCCAAGTGTTCCAAAGTAAAGCCAGAGGAAGTCTCTCGCAAAAGTCGCATAACGGTTTTTTCTCCATAGTACGTAGGAAGAATAGATACTCGAAATGAAACTTTTTCGTTTGTCATGTCCACCTTGAAACGTCCGTCTTGTGGAAGACGTTTTTCGTCGAGCTTCAAACTTGAAAGAACCTTGATACGTGCAGTGATCGAGGGTTCAGCATTTTTAGGAAGAACCATGGCATCATGGAGAAGTCCGTCGATGCGATAGCGCACGAGAAGCTCATCTTCTTGAGGTTCAATGTGGATGTCAGATGCATTTTGCAATATGGCGTGCTTGAGCAAAGTATCAACGATACGTACCACGGGCAAATCCTGTGCGATCTTTTTGAGGTCTTCTTCTGATGCACCCTCCCCCACTTCTTCAGCAAGACTCTCGAGAGATTCGGATTCTTTTTGGATAATATCTCCAAACTCCGCCTTGAGACTTTTTTGATATTGAACAATCACATTCTTCATCGACTCAGTATCTGTGAGACGAGGGAGGATTTTTAGATTTACTTTCTTCTTTACGAAATCAATCGCCGAAAGATCGTCCACATCAAGCATGGCAACCTCCAGACTATCGTCTGTTTTTTTGAAGGCGACAATATTGTGAGTACGAGCGACAGGTTCTGGAATGAGTGAGAGCGTATCGAAAGGAATCTTTCGGTTTTTGAGATCAACGAAAGGAATACCGAGAACATACGCTTGCATGCGACGAAGGTTATCTTCCGTAATTTTTCCACTACTGACGAGTACCTCTCCCATCGGTATACCTTTTTTGTCGGCTTCTTTTTGAGCAAGATCGAGATCAGCTCTTGAAACAAGATTCGAGTCGAGAATAAATTTATTGAGTTGTGAATCTTCTATACGCATAGGGGCTCTATGCAGATAAGTATATCATGAAGATTTTAAATTTCTTCGAGTTCTCCGTCATCGACAATGATCGTAACGTTGTTTGTGTTTCGTGTTGCAGCTGGAACTCCACTTTGAGTACATGTCATACCAAGTGTGTATATGTCTTCTTCGAGATCACGAACTATTTGAGTTCCTGTTTGTGTACTTGCGGGATTATTAAGCCAAGCAGGTATGTTTGGTCCTTCGGGTTGAATTGTGTTACATACGAGATTGGGATTTTCTGTAAAAAATTCTGATACATCCCATCGTACGTTTACAAAATCATCTGGCTCTATAGTAACCTCTCGAGTTGCTCGACTGTTTCCGAGCCAGAGAGCAGCTGTTGCCCCGCCAGTCGGAGGCGAGACAGTAACTGTATTTGAAGTACATGTCGCACCCCCACCATTAAGCCGTGTCATAGTATATGAATAAGGTCCGGGTGTTCGATCTGTATCTATATCTGTTCCTGAGAGGAATGGCTCTATACCGAAAGCCATATTATTTCTTGCAATCGAATATTGTTGTCCAGGATCATTGGTGATTGTCCATGTAAGTCTCACATCATTCTGGATTGAGTCTCCACCAGCTATGACTTGGGCGCTGATATTACATGAAGGTCCATTATTTTCTGGAGGAATAACAACTGAATCATCACCTGTATTAAAACTTACCCACCCTACGATATCACTTCCCCAGGCGTATCCTTTAAATTTACCTGTATTCGTATCGTATGTAACTCCTCCGGTGCCGGCCATATTTGGAGATGTGTGGTTTGTTCCAGAAAGCTTTATCCATCCATCCCAGCTTGATGAAAGAGACCCGTCACAATTTTTTGCCACCGTCGCACTGCATGCACGTATCCAGCCGGTTACAGCTCCCGTAGAAAGATTTACATTGGGCTGACAGCCAGAATTACCTGGGCAAGGATAAAAAGGAGTTGGAGTAAACTTTATCCATCCGATATTTGATGACCATGCCCAACCAGAAAGATTGCCATTTTGATCATCAACCTTTACTCCATTGGCCCCATGAAGCTTTATCCATCCGATATTTGATGACCATGCCCAGCCAGTAAGATCTTTTGTAGCTGCTTCAGCATTACTACCAAAAGAGAAGATGATGGCTGCAACAAAGATGGCTGTTACGAGAGAAATTTTTTTAAGATAATTTTTATTCATCAGAGATGATAAGAAAAACTATTGTATACACATAGCCTTACACATAGTATTTTCATTTGAGTGTGATGTCGATACGAGCTGCCAAAGTCCAGGTGTTCCACTTACACTTGGAGGTCGGATTTCACAGAAGAAATTGTTCCCGCTGTCTGTATTGTAATGATCCACTTGTGTGAGGAAGCAGGCTTTCACAGCAGTGCTATTTGCCAAAGTGACGACTGATGTCCAGTCTTCAGGAGAATAAGATGGAGTAGGAGTTCCACTCACAAGAGTTACGGATGCTCCGCCTCCCGTAGGTGTCTGCCAGGTTCCGTTTCCGTTTGCATCTGAGGTAAGAACTTTTCCTGCATCATCACCTGGAGTACCATCGAGAAGAGTAAAGAAGC
>JAZKJN010000006.1:38209-143227 GCA_040384285.1 Patescibacteria group bacterium | reverse complement strand
ATGGTGCGCGATACAGGACTCGAACCTGTGACCCTCCCCACGTCAAGGGGATGCTCTACCAACTGAGCTAACCGCGCAAGATTGTTTTTCTATACTACCTTTAAGCTTTCGGTTTATCAAGCGTGTCCAGTTTGAGTTTCTTGAAGCCGAAATATATGATGGCAGCGACGATCATGAAGTTGATGAGGATACTTATGAATTTACCATAACGGATTTCAGCAGAGAGTATGTGGACTGAGGTAGAAGCAAGGTCGCCAAAACGTCCAAGGCCGATACCGATCACGGGATTTACGATGTCGGTTACAAAAGAGGCGACAACATCAGAGACTGCCTTACCGAGTACAAAGCCGATCGCGAGGCCTATGACACCTTGGGTGCGAATGAATTCGATAAAGCCTTTCATGGGGAGTATTGTAACATTTTTTATAAACCAAACCCCATACTTGACTTTTTAGAATTTTATGTAAATATACTAGGCAGATAGATTTTCTAGATAGTGTTTGCTTGTAGCCCCGACTCCGTGAATCTTGTAATGGGGTAGGGGCTATGAGCAAACCAAACATCAAAAAAACAAACCAAGTAATTACGTTCCCGGAATTCTCTGGGATACGGTGTCTGATGATGCCGTTCATCCAGGGCGAGCCGGGATCAGTTCCCGAAATCTATCTGCCTTACATGGGTATCATCGAAAGGGTGTTCCTCAAAAAAGGTGACATTGGCTTCCTGACGATCGATGAGTCGCTCGCCGTGGAAGGAAAACCGCATCGCGGAGACCGAGCGCTATACGGCCGAGCTTTGCATACGGAAGCGGGCAAACATCCTCGTGATGGTGCCTATCAATGGGGTGGTGGCGGTGGAACAAATTGGGGTGGCAGAAGGAGTGTCACTCTTGACCGAGATGTTCGCATCTTGCTCGCCAACAACCTCGATGGCAGTTGCGCCATCTGGGATGCGGAACATCCGAACACTTCGCTCGATGGAGACATTGGGCACGTGGCGGCCGAGTATCCCTATGACCGCGCCGTCTTTATGAAGGCCGGTGAAGTCCATGAAATCGGCATCCTGACTCCTCACGAAAGTCTTCCGGTCAAGACCAACTTCAACCGGCAATTCCTTCGGATCATGTCCAAGGGGATCCACGGACGTGAAAGCTACTTTACGCAGAATCCGCTCTTCGCGTTCAATTAGCGATCAAGTATTGCTCAAAGCTCCCGTCTTCGGATGGGGGCTGTTTTTATACATGGATTTTGCTAGTATTCTCAATAGAACTATGAATACATATGAATCGACTGGACACATCAGGATCACGAAAGTACCTGATGGCGAAGCACCTTTAGAAGTTCGTGAAGCATGGGTCGGACTCACACTACCTTGTGGTCCATATCTTGGCTTTTCTGGAGTGGGGGAAGAGCGAGGAGTTTTGACTGGGGAGTCTGTCGGATGTCCTACATGTGGCAGGTACGGCTTTAGCGTTCCTCAAGACGAAGCGATCGCCATTTTGGAAAAGGCAAAACCTGAAGCGGCACTCTGGTGGAAGAAACATGGCTTTCCGCAGGTCGACCAATATTTTGGTTTTGCCGAGCGAGAAGCTGAGATTGTGAGTGGTATCAGTCGTCAGACAGTCATTCACGTTACTGATGAGATGCAGGGACAGCCGGAGCGATAAACTTTTTACAACTTTAGATCACTTCCCGAGAGGGGGTGGTCTTTTTTATTTTCTGCGGAAAGGGAGGGATTTGAACCCTCGAGAAGCTTGCGCCTCTGCCGCTTTTCGAAAGCGGTACATTCAACCACTCTGCCACCTTTCCATAAGTGGGCACCGTACTACCTTAGCATTTTTTGCCATTTTTTCAAAAATATAGTAGATTAAATGGTGTTCCTTTCGTGCCCATATGGCCCCATCGTCTAACGGTTAGGACAATTGGTTTTCAATCAATTAACCAGAGTTCGACTCTCTGTGGGGTCACAAAAATTCACTAGCACCGGTTTGCCTCTAGTCCCCCAAAGTCGTATAATAGGCTTACAGTAATTACTATTAATACAAACTAACTTATGGACTTTTTTGGAATTGGAGTGCCCGAACTGATACTGATTCTTGTCGTCGTCCTTATTTTCTTCGGAAAGGATCGATTGCCTGAGCTTGCAAAAAGTCTTGGACGCTCATTTAAAGAGCTTAAAGCAGGTTTCAGTACCTCTGCTTCAGAACCTACAAAGCAGGGAGATTCGAATACTAAAGAAAAGAACGATGCTACCGGAGCAGGAAGCAACCCCCAGCAATAGTCTCAGTATTTTTGAGCATATTGGCGAACTGAGAACAAAAATATTTATCTCTCTTGGAGCGGTGATCCTCGGATCAGTCGTTGCTCATTATTTTCACCAACATGTTATCCGGTTCATTCTCCGCCCTGTCGGTTCACAAGAATTATTGTTTCTTTCTCCACTTGAGCCACTTTTCTTTATACTAAAGATCGATCTTTTAATTGGTTTTCTTTTGGCTCTGCCGATCATCAATTGGGCATTCTTTTCTTACATCCGTCCTGCGCTTCAAAAGTCTACACACATCATGCTTATCGTGGCGTATATCGTATCAGCACTTCTTGTGATAGGTGCTGTATGCTACGCATACTTTGTCACCATCCCGATCAGTCTAAAATTCCTTTCCCTGATTGTTATCCCCGGCATACAAAACACAATCACCGCAGGAAGCTACCTCGTTTTCTTCCTTGCCCAGGCTGCTGTGGTAGCAATTATTTTTCAGATTCCCGTTTTCGTGATTACGGGAATATATCTAAAGATTTGGAGTACTAAAAGTCTCGGTGCAAAACGACGATTTGTCTATCTCGTAGGGACGATTGCTCTAGCTGTCCTTACTCCTACCACAGACATTTTTAACCTCGGCATCATGCTTGTTCCCGCCCTCGTGATTTTTGAAGGAAGTCTTATCGTAGGAAAAATATTTGAAACAGTACGAAAAAAATCTAAAGTTAACTAGGCAATGATAGCGTCGACAGCACTTTTTACGAGAGGGGCTACAATAGCGTTTCCGACAGAGGTGAGGTGGGTGGTGTCTGAGTTGTTGTTCGAGTCATTGCGGAGACTTTGGAGGTTGAGGTCTACTATACCATCCGCAAAGGTAGACCACTGAGCAGCCATGAGAGTGCTTGCACCTTGGCAATTGACCGATGAAGTAGCGTCATGGAAATCGGTAGCGACCAGGGCTTTTGCTCCAGCTGCTCGCACCAGTGCACAAATTGCTGCGGTCTTGTCGACGATTTGCTGGTCAGTATTTCCTGCGTTCTTTGCATTTACATATTCCCAGACAAAAACTACAGTTTTGGCAGGGTTTGCACGAGAGGAGATGCGGGTATAGATATCGGCAGCCAGGGCGTCAGCTGCTACCTGGTCGAGGTTATGGCCCCCCACGGCAAGATTGTCGATATACATATCACCTGCAGTGTAGAGGGGCAAAAAGTTGTTTTCAACCCACGCACCAGCTGCAGTGATGGAGTCTCCGAGAGTTATGAGTACTCGTGGTAGGGGAATCGCATATTGAGTAGAGAGGTATTCAACTACGTCTTCCCGTAGAGCGTCGTCAGAGCTTTCAAGGACCATAACTTCAGCGAGATCAATCTGTGACCAATTGCTATAGCCTCCGCCGGTATGCTGAGAAGCAAGACCAATACGAGTCCCATTGAATGAGTTTGTACATGCGACAGATAGTGATGGGTAATCGACTAAAAAGTTCGTGTTTTCCGAACCATCAAATTTGCCACAGAATATAAAGGGCACTCCGACTTTGGGGTGGAGTCCCTGCGCTCTACGAGCGTTGTTTGCATATGTTGAGATGAATGTACCGCCATCCGCATGACCTTCTTGGTAGAACAATCCTTCTTCACTCGAGTCAGAGTCCTCAGCATCTTCCTTGTGTATCGTAAGAACGGGAGAGTTTGCAGCTATTCCCGTAATCTTGCCCACAACAAAGACGAGAACATCTGCGCCAACCACAGGTTGATCGGCACGCATCATATTTGGAAAGCCACCAAAGCGTACTATCTTGTGCCCGTTGATAATAGACGTCTTGAGTACCGGCTTACTGCTGAAAGACCAAGGGCTGTTGTCAGTCAGCGCTCCTATACGTGTTGTCCATGGCCCAACATCGCTTCCATCAGCTCCCACATTATCATCAGCAACAATTCGAAAGACCAGACTCTGCTCATCGTCTGGGTCAAATGGGGCAGAGAATCTGTAGGAATTTATAAAAATAGTGGTCATCGTGTTCCAATTATCCAAACCTTCAGTCCAGTTGCTCCTGTTCCAGCAACATCTATGTCAATTGTGATCTCATCATCATTTGCAACAGAAGAGACACTGATCACTGCTGCAGTCGCCGCTGTTGTAGAAGTTTTTTCACTTGCATCGACAGTCAGTTTTGTCGAAAGAATCGTTGTCCCGTTCTTTTTTATATTCACAGTAGGTATTCCGCTTGAGCTCACTGTAGTCAAAGATGCGCGTACTGAAGTTACGGTAAAAGCAAAAGGGGATCGGAATGTTGCCTTAGCAGTGCCGGTGGTGATTGCTGTAGTTTCATCTGAGCATGCAATACAAAATTCTACAGGCAGGATGAGAGCTCCTGTAGATGTGTGTGATACTTCAAGAAATTCATTGAGGACTGCTCCCCATGTTCCTGAATCATCTCCAACTGTTGGTAGTCGTGCCATATATATTGAGTATATAAGACCCTACCTCTAATAACAATGAAATTAGGTGCGCGAAAGGGGGATAACTTTTTATAAAAGGATATGTTCTGGAGTGGTAGTGGTATATACTGTAACTATGCTGGATAAAAAATTAACTCGAAAGCAATTTATCGTAACCATAGCGTCTTTTTTTGGCCTATTTCTCGCAAGCAAGATTCCAAAAACTTTTCATAAGGACCTTGGAATTTCTAATAAAAAAACTTCATATGGAAAAGGTTCATACGGCGGGTGAAAAAATATATAGGAGATTGAAATATTGCATAGCAATTGCAGGGTTGCTTGTTTCTATTTTTGTTACAAATATCGCGTATGCAGATACGTATGGTGCCGGTGCGTACGGATCAGGAATATATTCAAGTTCTGAAACTCCAGACACCAGTGAGCCAGACGAGGAAGAAGATACTCCATCTATAATAAGTGGTTCTGCTCCGACCCGAGTGGTTTCGACTCAGATTCAGGTTCAGCCACAGTATACATTTACCCGTAATCTTGAGTTGGGAAATACTGGCCCAGATGTTATCGTCCTTCAAAATATTTTGATTGCAAAAGGCTTACTCGCTCCAGGATATGCTACAGGGTATTTTGGACCCCTCACGAGACAGGCTTTGGTAAACTATCAAAAAATAAACAACATCTCGCCAGCTATCGGATACTTTGGTCCTCTTACCCGAGCTTCATTGCAGACAACTGTTGTGATAGTTTCTTTACCGACCCCAGTACCCGCGCCTATCAACACCTCCATCTTCACTCGAAATCTCGATGTGGGGGATACCGGTGCTGATGTACTTGCCCTTCAGAAATTTCTCAATGCAAAAGGATTTACCCTTGCTCTATCCGGCCCAGGATCTCCTGGCAATGAAACGACTCGTTTTGGGGGTGCGACACAAGCTGCTCTTGTTAAATTCCAAAAAGCATATGGTATTACCCCTGCCATCGGATACTTTGGTCCCATCACGCGAGAAAAGGTAAAAAGTTTGATATAATATTCCCACTATGCCAGAACAAAAAATCCTTTTCGGTTTCGTGGGTCATCCATCTTCGGGCAAAGACACTGCCGCGGAATACATGGTTGAAAAATACGGTTTCACTCATCTCTCCTCAGGAGATTTTTTTCGTGACTATTTGACTGAACACAATCTCGGGGCACCTACTCGAGAAAACTTGAGTCAGATTGCTCGAGATTTGCGCAGAGACAAGGGGGCTGACATCGTCATGCAGCTTGCTCTCAAGCGTTCAGAACAGAAACTTATCGTGAGTGGTCTCCGCGCTGTAGCTGAAGCACAAACTTTGAAGAACAATGGGGGAAAGCTTGTCGCTTTTGTTGTGCCGGTGGAGATTCGCTATCAGCGTGCTCTGCAGAGAGGGCGTATCGGTGAGAATATTTCGTTTGAAGAATTTCAGATTGCTGATCAAAAAGAATCTCGAAGCTCAGATCCAAACGGACAGAACGTGGATGGAGTTGTGGAAATTGCCGATATTTTGATCAAAAACGACACGACAAAGGAAGAATTCTTTACCAAGCTTGATGAACTCGTGAAATAGGGGAGGATTTTATACGGATTTTATCTCCCCCTGATACAGTGGGGTGATGAGATCAATGTATATAAAAGCAATTGCAATCGGCGTGATTGTTCTTGTCTGTGGTGTCGGCACATATCTCTCACGAGAAAAACCAAAAGCATTCCGCAAACCCATTGCCATCTCTCCCGAAACCCTCTACCGAGTACATAACGTGCTTGATGGCGATACATTTGAAGTGGAGGTGAAGGGGGTGGTTGAAAAAGTACGCATGATCGGTGTCGATACTCCGGAAACCGTCGACCCTCGAAAGCCACCACAGTGTTTTGGTTCAGAAGCTTCAAATGAAACAAAAAAGCTCCTCACTGATCATTTTGTATATCTTGAGATAGATCCGACACAATATTTCTATGACAAATTTGGAAGAATACTTGCCTATGTAAAACTCGACGAAGGACTTTTTGTAAACCGGCATCTTCTCGAAAAAGGCTTTGCCCGTGAATACACCTACGGAAAAGCCTACGCTCTTTCAAAAGAATTTAAGAAAATACAAAAGGAATCTCAGATAAAGAAAAACGGCCTGTGGGCCGTCTGTCCCGAGCTTACGAAGCCTTGAGATAGAGATAAATATCCTCGAGAGCCTTTACTGCATCTCCTGCAGCGATATTGTTTTGATGATACAGGCCGTCTGCACAGTCTCCTGCAGCCCATATGCCGGTCACAGAGGTTCTCTGGGTGCGAGGGTCAACAACAACGTTGTTTGCGGGGGTCAATTGCACAAGACCCTTTACAAAATATGTTGTTGGAAGGGAACCGATCTCTACAAAGATTCCTGTGGTCTTGAGTTCTACATCCTGTCCTGTCTTTGTGTCAGTATATACAAAACCATTTACAAACTTTTCTCCTTTTACTTCTTTTGAAATTGCATTTGAGACGATGGTGAAGTGCGGATTTTTCTTCACTGCATCGATAGTTACAGGATCTGCACGGAAAACATCAGTACGGTTTATCAGAGTGACTGTTTTACAGTATGCGAGCAATTGAGACGCGCTTTCAAAAGCAGCATTTCCTCCACCGATAACTACTACATCCTGTCCGTCAAAGAGTGGTCCGTCACATGAGGCACAGTAGGTGAGTCCTTTGTGTTCAAAAATATCAGCACCCTTTGCATCGAGCTTTTTTCGGAAACTTCCTGTAGTGATGAGGACTGTTTTTGCCTCGTATGAACCCTTGCTTGTAGTTGCCTTAAATCCTTCTTCTGATTTTTCTACCTTGTCACACGATTCTCCCACTTTTATATCTACACTGTCAGCAGAATATGCACGGAGATGTCCCTCGAGTGACTTTGCAAAGTCAGCTCCAGAAATTTTCACTGTTCCGATCCAGTTTTCGATACCTTCTGAGACAGTACTCTGGCTGTTCCAGTCTTTGGTAATGAAAATAGTTTTAAGTTTCTTGCGTGCAGCATATACCCCCGCAGCAACTCCTGCAGGACCACCACCGATAATAGCAACGTCGTATGTCATAGTGAAAATAATTATACTCTAGTCTTCATATATCCATCATTGACTTCGATTATTTATTATGTTAATACTAGAAACGAATTGGGATATGTTTCCCGAAGCCCTTCACAAAAAAGCTTATGAAACTCACGCAACATACTACGGTTTTAAAGCCAAGCATGCTTCATGCAGCAGGCCTTGCCTTCAGACGTGCGCAGGTTCTCGAATCTGCTCTCATGCTTCTTGCTCGGGAAATCTCATTTGGAGGAGAGTCCAAGTCCGATGCTGCACTCGCGCGGAAAGTTTTCCGCGATCTTGCCAGATCGTATGATCCCGGCGATGATGCCTACCGTTATTTCTTGATGGCTTCGGCTTGTGCCACAAAAACCCGCTCTTCCTTTGAGAATGTTGGGGCGAATGCTGACGTCCTCTTCCTCACCATTGATTTTTTTGACAAGGAATCGAAAACCAACCCCTTCTTTAGTTGGAAGTTCCACTTTTCAGTTCGCGGGAAAATCACCACTTCTGGGTTTAATCACCCTTGAATCACCCTTTAATTAAAACCACCGGTCCTTGCGGACCAGTGGTTGTTTTTTTATTTCAATTTTGATCGTCGCAAGAACGCCGGTACTGCTCCCCAGTCATCATCGTCATCTTCTTTGACTTCTTTCTTTACTTCGAGAACTCTCTCCTGTTGAGTTTGCTGTACGGGAGCGGGGGTGTTGCCGGTAAGGGTATTGAAAATCTTTCCTCGTGTAGAACCTTTGTCCTCTCGTGCGGTCTCAGGGATGGCAAAGGGAGCTGGACGTGCCTGGTTGTCTCGGTCTGCAGCTGAAACTTCAGGGAAACCAGCAGCAATGACGGTGACTTTGACTTCGTTTTTCTTGAGCTTGTCATCACGTACGGTACCGAAGATAACTTTGGCTTGAGGGTCCACAGACTCTGTGATGACCTTTGCTGCATCTTGGATCTCGAACATGGTGAGGTCTTCGCCTCCAGCGATGGAGAAGAGAACTCCTTTTGCTCCTGTGATAGAAACATCGAGGAGTGGGGAATTGATAGCGAGCTTTGCAGCTTCGATCGCTCGGTTTTCACCGGTAGCACTTCCGATACCCATAAGTGCAGAACCTGCGCTTTCCATAACAGTTCGAATATCGGCGAAGTCGATGTTGATGAGTCCGGGAGTTGTGATCAAGTCTGAGATACCCTCGACTGCTTGTCGGAGAATCTCGTCACATATTGAAAATGCATTCTTTACGGTCGTATTTTTATCAATTGTAGAAAGAAGGCGGTCGTTTGGAATGACGATGATCGCATCGACTTCCTTGCGGAGATCATCGAGAGCTGCGTCAGATATCTTTGATCGCTGTTGTCCTTCGAAAAAGAAAGGCTTGGTAACTACGGCAACGGTGAGAGCACCGAGTTCTTTAGCTGTACGAGCGACTACAGGGCTTGCACCGCTTCCGGTACCTCCGCCGAGTCCACATGCTACAAAGACCATATCAGCGCCTTTCAGAGCCTCCTGGACCTCTTCCTTGGTTTCCTCGATAGCTCGTCGTCCCATTTCAGGGTTCATACCAGTACCGAGACCTCGAGTGAGGTTTTTACCAATATGTATCCGCTTTTTAGCAAGAGAATGGTGGAGATCCTGCGCGTCGGTGTTGATGGAAATAAAGTCAACGCCCTTCACTTTAGAGTTGATCATATGGTTCACTGCATTCTTTCCGGAACCTCCGACGCCGATAACTTTGATGCGCGCGAAGGCTTCTATGTCAGGGGTAATGTTAGGCATAGGCATATACTATCAGAGTCGCCTATACAAATACAACTAGTCTTGACGCCATATATTGTGGCATGTTATTAAATATACTAGATACAGTTATCGACACTATGAACACTCAAAACTTGTCTGAAGAATTGCCTAAACTGCCTACAGCCACCGTCTATACGTTCCGTAACATCCAGCCCGTAAACTCAATTAAGGAAGCCCTTGAAAGGGGAGGTTTTTTTGGGGACACTCGTGCTTACGATCCGTTTTTCGTCGGCGGGATGATCACGTTTCCTCCATGCACAAGGCCCAAAGACGTCTCCCTCCTCTGTCTCAATTGGACTACGGAGGAATTGGACGTTATTCCCCGGCTTCGGGAACACGGTAAACGTCCCTGTGATAATGCGCCAAACTATTTCCTCGGTCTCATGGCGGCATTTTCTGAAACCCGCATGCCCCCGCAATTTAAGGGCAAAGATATTGTGGCGATGGGTACCTCGGCCCTGTCGGTCTTCCGGTATAAGAATGGAGCTCCGTGCAATATTTCTGCTTGCCGGAGCGGAACAGGGAGGGTGCTCAACTTTGTCCGAGCTCATGGAACCTTTGGTCCCAATTGGGCACTCGTGGTAGAAGATTTGTGAACAAATAACTCGGGGCGCCTCGCGTCCCGGGATTTTTTTATGGCAAAAACTGCTTGAGCCAGGCTTTGATTGTTTTCTTTGAATTTTCAAAAACACGGATCGAGGAGTCGATCGGCATATCTTCGTCAGCATGTGCACCGAGAATACAGAGTCCATAGGCAACTGCCCAGGTAGAGTCACGGAAAATCTGTTTGTCTTGTACGCCGAGATTGACTGTGCCGAGTCGTGACGGGAGCTTCAGCGATGCTTTTGCCATCTCTTCGATACTTGCAAGTCCTGAGCCTCCACCAGTGATGACAATACCTGCAGGCAAAAGACCATTGCGACCGATTTTCTTCAAATGTGCTTCGATCAATTCAAAAATATCAGAAAGTCGTGCAAAGATAATTTCTTCAAGCTTTTTACGAGGATATGAGCTACCAGTAATTGCTCCAATTTTAATTTGTTCAGCTTCTTCGAGGGGAACTTTGAGTCCAAGAGCAATATCATTGGTAATATCTGTAGAACCAATGGGAAAGACTTCGAGAGATACCGGCATATTGTTTTCAAAGACTGCGATCGAGACTGTTTCAGCTCCAATATTTGCAAGCACACATCCTGCGATCTTCTGTGATTTATTCAAAGTAACCAAACTTGCAGCCACAGGTGAAGCCATGACATCTTGCACACTTACTCCTGCTTCTTCTACGGCTTGGATGAGATCATTCAAATGATGTTCGAGACACGTAACATACAAAGTTTTCACTTCAAGCTTGTTGCCCTTCATACCTTCAGGTTTTCCGAGTGCAGGCTTTCCGTCGATCTTAAACTGCATAGGAATACTATGAATGATCTTTTTGTTGAGGGATGCATTTGCAGGAATATCTTTTTCACACTGTTCTTGTACCTTACGTAAATCCAACTCAGTGATTTCTGAGTCTGCGCGAGTGATGATGACAGAGCTTGTAGATGTCATAGAAGAAAGACCAATACCTCCGATTGAAACAAAGGCCTTCTTCACTTTTACATCCGCTTTCTTCTCAGCTTCATCGAGGGCACGACGAACACTGTTGGTGACATCACGAATATTTACGATGTATCCATGACGAAGTCCTCGAGACTCTGCGGTCCCTGTGCCGATGATTTTAGGAAATCCTTTTTCATTGCGCTCTGTACTGTGGGCAATAACCACTTTGACGTGGTAGGTTCCAATATCGATACCGGTAATGAGTGAGCGTGACATGAGGGAATTGAGCAGAAGCTCAAACCCCGAATTGTTTTCGGAAACGAGCTTCTATGCTCTCCATTGTACTACCATGATCCATTCCTTTCAAATGCACGAGAGCGTGGATAAATAAGAAGGCGAAGAAATTTTCATAATCCCGGTCAAATTTCTTTGCTTCGAGTTTTGTCATCTCGATATTTATATAAATTTCTCCAAAATCTTCTGAGAGAGGGAAGCTTAAAACATCGGTTGGCTTATCGATATCGCGGAACTCGCGGTTCAGGTGTTGGATATGCTTTTTTGAGACAATGATGAGGGAAAGTTCATATTTTTTCCCAAGTACGGCATCCTTCATATCGGCAAAAGCCAAGCGGGGAAGCTTGGCTTTTGTAGTGTTGGTGAGGTTAAACGAAACGTCAGACATTATTTGCTAAATCGTGATGTTTTTTCCTGCATCTTTCCGAGTTTGATCAATTCTGCAACTTCTGCTCGGCGGCGGATAGACTTCAAGGTCTTCATCTTTGTTTTATAAGGAGAGAGGACGCGCTGGTTATATCGGAGGCTTCGTACTCGAGGTAGAATACCTGCACCCTGAACTCGCTTGGTAAAACGTCGAAGAACGCCCATGCTGTTTTCGGTGCCGTTTCGTGATACTTCAATATTTATCATAGTTCTAGGATAGTAACACGCCCTCGATTACTTTTCAAGCTTTTTCATATAGCTTGGCAATTCCTTGATGGAAACGATGTCCTGGGCGTGGGTATCGGTGTTTCGGACGATTGCGGTGCCTTCTACAGCCTCCTTCTTGCCCATGATAATAGAGTAGGGAATATGAGCTTTTTCTACCACAGAAACCTGGGCTCCGAGTCGGTCGCGGGTGAGGGAAAGGCAGAGGGCAATCTTTTGCTGGCGGAGGCTTTCGATGATGGGCAATGAAAGAAGCTTTGACTCAAAGCCCAACTGCACAAAGGATGCTGCGGGCCGACGTACCTTCTTGAGATCTTTTCGGAGTTCGGGTTTGTTGCCTTTTATGAGAAGTGAAATACCGATACCTTGGATATCTTTCTTGAGCCCGATCTTCTTTGCAAGTCCGTCGTACCGTACGCCGATGGCAAGAACTTTCTGATCCTTGCTTTTCTTGTCGTAATCAAGATTGTTGATGGAGAAGATTGTTTCGGTACAATATTTTTTGTTACCAATGAGATGGTTGTTGATCTTGTAGGGAACACCAATCGATTCCAAATATTCGAGCACTTCCTGGAAATGTATACGACTTGATTCTGAAAGAAAGTCCATCGATCGTGGAGCACCCTCGTTCATTTTTTTACATTTGTCGTTCTGGCAACTCAAAAGCTCGAAAGGGTCTTTCTTCAAAAGCTGGCGGCACTCTGCATGCATGTCGTTGACATGTTTTCGGTAGTAGTTGTTGAGGTCACGGGTAAAGCGGTTGATAGAGTCTTTGTCTCCAATGCTATTGATCTCAACCCCAATATTTTCAAATCCTTCTTCTTTCAATATTGTTTTTGCAGTTTGTATGAGGAGGGCCTCAGCCATGCTCTTTGATCCACCGATAATTTCGAGATCACAGTATCGATGAAAACCTGTTCCTCGCTTGATCGATCCTTTGAAAGGCTCTTTGAAGTAGAGCATCACTGGTTGGGGCAATGAGAAAAGGTTTTCTTCACTGTACATGCGCAAGAGAGCTACTTTTTCTTCGACATGGAGTGGAAGTCGGTTCTTGCCGTCTTCGTCGTCATCGATATAGTCGCCTTCGAGAAGGGCTTTGGCGTGATCGAGATCTGTTTTGTTGATGTTTGGACTCTGGTGTGGAGTAAAACCGTAATAGAAAGGAATTTCGCCGATCTTGTCGAGGTTTTTAAACTCTAGGAATTTCGGTTCTGCAGATTGTTTCTTTTCTTTTGCCATAGTTTTTTCGAGATATTTTTCCGAGCTATCTTCCAGGGAACACTGAGACTTTTGAGACAGGGAGGAGTCGGACCAGGGGTCGACCGACGATATATTTTTCCTCAAGTGGTCCCCATGCTCGTGAATCAGAGCTTTGAGAGCGATTGTCACCCATTACAAAGTATTCATCATCTGCCAGCGTGACGGTAAAGGTCTCGTAGGTCTTATGTTTTTCTGAAATAAAGGATTCATCGAGAACAAATCCTTCTGGATTCTCAGTATTTTTGATGGTGATCTGTCCATCTTCGACTTCGAGTGTTTCTCCGGGAAGTCCGATGATTCTTTTTATGAAAAATGTCTCGGGATCGCGAGGATATTTGAAAATGATCACATCATCTCGACTCGGATCTTCAAAACGATAGCTCACTTGGTCGACAATGAGATATTGTCCAGTAGAAAATGTCGGATCCATCGATGCGCCGGAGACGATGAAGGGTTGAGCGATGAAAAGTCGTACAGGAATGACGATGGCAACAGCAATCAGAGTGAACTTTACAATTTCTTTCAAAAAACTTTCTTTCTTTGGAGTTTCTAGAGGATTCATTGAGAGTAATTGTAGTATGAATATTCATTTGACACAAGATTTATGAGTGTGTCACACTACACCCATGGCATACATAATTGTGGGCTTAGGAAATCCAGGACAAGAATACGAACACACACGACATAACACAGGCAGAATGATGCTGTACGCGCTTTCTGAGGGTGATTTTAAGCATGACAAAAAGACAAATGCGCTTGTTGCTGATATAAAGATCGGAAAAGAAAAAATAAAACTCGTCTCGCCTGAAACATTTATGAATAACTCAGGAAAATCTGTCGCTACTCTTGTAAAAAGTATAAAAGCTGCAGAAAAACTTATCGTTATCTATGATGATTTCAACCTTCCTCTCGGAAAAGTACGAATTTCTTTCAATCGAAGTTCAGGTGGTCACAATGGACTTGAATCAATTATAAAATCTGTAAAGACGGAAGCATTTGCCCGTATCCGTATCGGTGTTGCTCCAGAGAATGCAAAAGGTACCGCAAAGGTTCCCCACGGCGATGCCTTGATCGAGAAATTTATCCTCGGAAAATTTAAAGATGAAGAAATGAAGGAATTGAAAAAGATTTACAAAAAAATTCCTGAGATGGTAGAAGTTTTGGTCAAAGAGGGAAGAGAAAAGGCGATGAGTGTTTATAACGCCGGGTAGGGGAAGTTGCTTAATGTATATAGAATATAAGCCACACAAGAGCCATTGACAAGTGGCTATTTATGGTGGTATAATATAAGAGTAGTTTACTTTGTCCTTTGAAACGAGATTGGTGTGCATCTCCAAACCCAGAGGCCTAAAACCTCTCGCACACATGTTAGTAATAGTGTTGTGAAAAACATAATTGGTTGGTCAGTAATTATCGTGAGCCTTGTCCTAAGTCTCATGGTCGCTTCAAACATAGATTGGAATAAACCAAATTCCTCACCTGGAGCATTAGCTTTTTTGGGTGTGATGGTGGCACTATGTCTTACGGGCATAATCATTCTTTCTTCGGGCTCAATGTCTGAGTCTGAAGGAGAATCCGTACAAGTGGTAGATCATCCCGCTCTACTGCTTACGAACGGCAAGGTCTTGACTGGATACCAAGAAGAGGTGGGAAAGTGGGCGCTCAGCGATCTCTATAAGGTTGCCGTGAGCTCGGGGTTTCAAGGTAAGCCTTGCAAGATCGTCTTTTGGGATCACGATAAAGAGGTCATCTCGATTCGGCTTGAAGGCCTGACCTGCGATCTCGACATTGAGTTCCCGCTCCTTATCATGATCGACTTCAATCCAGAAGTGTGAACCTGATGTTTCCTAAACAAATCCCACCGGCAAGCCCTGCGCTGCCGGTGGTTTCTTTTTGCCAGATTTTATTTAGATTTTATCTCGGTTTGGTAGGGTTAGTAGATGAAAAATGAGTTTGATAAATGGAGTCAATATAAACAAAGTATTCACCATGGAAACTCGAGCCCCTTCTTTAAGGAGCGAGAGATTTGGTGGTGTCTACTCGGAAAAAATATTGGTTTTGAACAGAATGGTGATGACAAAGAATACAAACGACCGGTTCTTATTATAAAGAGATTGAGCCTACATACATGTTTTATTGTTCCTCTAACATCTTCTGAGCATAAGCACTCAATGAGAATTCCTATTGGATTTATAGAAAATATGGATGCAAGTGTAATTATTTCTCAATTAAGAATTATAGATACGAAACGTTTGGCACGAAAGATCTGCATGTTAGAAAAAGAAAAATTTGAAACAACGAGAAAGGCCATCAAAGACTTGCTCTGATGACCTTTTCTCACTAATACCCTCCGTAAGGAGGAAAGCCCGAAGGCACTGTTTTTACTTTACTCTACAATTCTATCAAATTCAGAATTCAGGTCAATTACTTCTTCTCACCTGTAAACGAAAGGGCCATTTTCTGCTCCTTTACATCAAACAATGTGATCTTGAAGCTGTATGACTTGCCGAGCTCGAGGGTCTTTCGGAGTTTCTCCTCAGATCCAAACTCAGAGATGTGTACAAGTCCTGCGATACCTTCCTCGATAGAGGCGAGAGCACCGTGCTTGTTGAACTTGATCACAACTCCTTCGACAACCATATCCTTCTTGTACTTCTTTCCAGCCTCCATCCAAGGGTTTTCTTTCAAAGCCTTGATAGAAAGTGAAATCTTTCCTTCCTTGATCTCGATGATCTTTACAGAGACCTTCTGGCCTACCTTAAAGAGTGTTCGAGGATCCTCCACGAGTGACCAGTCGATCTCAGAGATGTGGACGAGTCCTTCGAGTCCGTCTTCAATCTTTACAAAGACTCCGAAGTCTACGATACCTGTGACGGTTCCTTCGACTTCATCACCAATCTTGTATTTTCCGATAATCTTGTCCTTATCCTTCTGTTCTGGGCTCTTCTCAGAGAAGATAAGTTTTCCTTCCTTTGGAATTGCAGAGATGATAGATACTGAAATTCGAGTACCTACGAGTTTCTTCAACTCTTCCAAAATCTTGTCCTTGTCTCCATCAGCTACGCGAGGGTAGTGCTCAGTTTTAAGCTGAGATGCGGGAAGGAATCCTGAAATTCCTTGCCATTGGATGATAAGTCCTCCCTTGTTTGCTTCAACGATAGGAAGATCAAGAACGGCCTTGTTTGCGATAGCAGTTTCAGCTTCGCTCCAGATCAAAGCCTGTCGAGCCTCCTTCAAAGAGAGTTCAATATAGCCTTCTTTGTTGTTTGTATCGACTACTTTTGCAGCGATAACATCTCCAACATTGATCTTCTTGATAATATCTCGAGCTGTGATGTATTCACGTCCATAGATAATACCTGTTCCGATCGGAGCAAGGTCAATATAGACTGCTGACTTTTCAATATTAATAACTGGTCCTTCTACGAGGTCTCCGACGAGAGGTGGCATGTGTGACTGATTTACAACACGGTCCATGACAGTATCATTCTTTGGTTCAACTGCCACTTTCTCCTTCTTAACCTTCTTTTCCTTTCCACTTACTTTCGCATCTGTGAGTGCTTGTTCAGCTGCTACAGCTTCGTGTCCGAGCATCTTTTCTTTAAGTTTTTCAAACATGTATATCCGCGGTCCGCTTTTTAGCTAATAAATATAAAGTTGCGGGGTTACGCTTGTCCACACTATAGTGGAAAAGAGCTATTTTGTCCAATAACTGAGCCAAAAGTTACGTTTATAGGATTTGTTGTTGAATTTCGTGTAATGTGTCTCTTTTTCTATAAAAAGGAGTGAGAACAATGGGGAATACAGGGCAATGAGGTCCTCCTTTGAAAAAACTCGTTCAGTCAGTCCAAGTTCAGGCATTATATATGTGTCTTTTTCAGGTCCTGGGAATTCTTTGATCAAAGTCTGCGCGTTTTTATCTCCATCCTTACAGAGTGCGCGCACAAACAGATGTCCTCCAGGTTTCAAGAGGCGACTGATCTCGGAGAGATATACTTCACGTTCCTTTTCAGATAGGGAGTTCGAAGACGTCGAGTCAATGATGATATCAAAAGAAGTATCGGCAAAGGGAAGCGCCTGGCCGATAGAAAGTTTTACAAATTTTCCCGCTGGGTACGCTTTACGTGCATACTCCAGTGCCGTTTCAGAAATATCAACACCTGTTACTTCATTGCCCAGTCCCTGCTCTGCAATATAGATACTGTTTTTACCATTACCACAGCCAAGATCAAGAATTTTGAGATTATCGAGCTCAACTTTCCGCTCTTTGCGCACATATCGTGCAAAATCTTTGATCGCAGAAGTAGCTTCCGTGCCTAGGGTCACGAGTTTTGGATCTCTGTACTCTCTTTCCCACACGTTTTCTTGCATGTATTAACCTTACCACAATTTTCTGCTATACTCTCTCCATCTATGATTATTACCTATTTCGGAGGCGAATTTTTCAAGGTGCAGTTTGGAGATACGACGCTCGCGTTTAATCCCATTTCAAAAGATTCAAAACTGAAACCTTCTCGTTTTGGTGCTGATATTGTTCTCTCTACAACGCATCACGAAGATTTCAATGGTGTCGACCAAGTTACTCACGGAGAAAAAACTCCTTTTGCAGTCAGTGGTCCCGGTGAATACGAGATTGGCGGAGTCTTCATCAAAGGTCTTCCTTCACTTTCAAACTTTGGCGGCAAGGAACTCATCAATACTATATATACAGTATCTCTCGAGAATATGAACATCTGTTTCCTTGGGGCAATTGATACGACAGAACTCAAAACAGAGACCATTGAAGCTTTGGATGAAATCGATATTCTCTTTGTACCTATCGGTGGCGAGGGTGTGCTCGATCCTGCAAAGGCCTACAAACTTGCCGTGTCTCTTGAACCAAAAATCATCATCCCTATGCACTATACCGATGCTACACTCAAAACATTTTTGAAAGAAGCAGGGGAGTCGCCGGAATCTTTGCCAAAATTGACCCTCAAAAAGAAAGATCTCGAAGGAAAAGAGGCGGATGTGATGGTTCTTGATTCCTCAAAAGAGTAGTACAATATATACATGTTCGACTACATAGAAGATCTCAAAACAAAACCAGTCCATATTCGAAAGCGTTTTGCTTTCCTGACTGCATTTTCTTTCTCAGCTCTCATTCTTGCCGGATGGATCGGTTCATATACTTTAAAATCATCTCCCATTCTCGCTGAAGGAAAAAGTCAGATAGAGGCGCCGGTATCGGCACTCACTGCAAGTGCAGGATCTCTCTGGGGTGATATTAAAAATTTCTTTAAAAGTTCAAATGAGACTGAATATTCATCAGATGCGTTTGAGATAGAGGGAGGGACGAGGTAGTGTTTGACAGCTGCTTCATTTTTGATACGATTCTCCTATGACTACGAAGCAAATAACTCTCATAAAAAAACTCGCACGTCAAGCAGAAAAAGCGGCCAACCTTGTTGAACATAATCGTTTTCTTATTGAAACGTATCTCAGTTTTGACGAAGCTCTCGATGGAAAAGTAAAATCCTACACTTCGTCAAGGGATTTGTTTCGTAAGCTTGGAATATAAGCATGGTAAGGGCAGTACACACCACTCCTCGGTTTGAACGCAGACTCACTTCTTTTGTAAAATCTCACCAGAATTTGCGGACAAAAATTTCTTCCCTTATTGATCGTCTGGCAAAAAATCCTTTTGATCCAAAAAATAAAACTCATAGCCTCTCTGGAGAGCTTAAAGGAATGTATTCGGCAAGTATAGATAAGAGCTACCGCATCGTATTTGTTATGGGAAGCGAGGCAATAACTCTCATTAATATTGGTTCGCATGATGAGGTGTATGGGAAATAAAATTACGCAATAAAAAATCCCCGCAGAGCACAGTTACCTGTGATGCGGGGAGGTGAATCAGATCTCGTACATTCGATATTCGAGCCTCTTCTCTGAAGAGTGTTTGTTAATACAGATACGGCGGTCGTCTGCAGAGGTCCCGATGAAATCGGCAGATGGTTCGGTCTTTCCTCCTACAACCCTTGCTGTCCTCGTCTCCTTGTCCCACCAAGCTCTGTATCCGATGTAGAGGGAAAGGTCTGTAATATCGATGGGCTCGTAGAGGTCGGGGATGTGTCGATCTTCCCATTCTTCCAAGCCTCTAAAAAATACCTGGAAGTCCTCGGAGATTTTTGGGTATCCGCCACCTGGATAGGGCGAGCGAAAATCAGTCTTCACTAACCGACCCCATACCTTGCAACCACAGATACTAACGTGCTTTATCTCGATTTTCCCATACAGCACTTCAAGTATTGTCTGGACTACCGAGAGAAGATTAAGACTGAACTCACTTAAAACTAATTCTTTCATTTTTAGACTCCAATTCTGAAGTTCACTGGTAAACATATAACAGTGATAGCCAATTCTGGCTATGTTTATATAATAGCATATTTTACACATAAAGTCAATGCACAGAAAACGCGACAGAGCGAGGCTTTTTTGCTATAATCACCAAGTAAAAAATCTTATTTCACCCCTACACCATGGCTAAAAAAACACCTGAGGCTCCAGAAAATCCTACCCCACGAGATCCTGCTTTGGGTATTGTGAATCGAAGTATCACTACTGAAATGCGAGAGTCGTATCTCGACTACGCCATGTCAGTTATCACTGCCCGTGCTTTGCCTGACGTGCGAGATGGTTTGAAGCCTGTGCATCGTCGCATCCTTTACGCTATGCATGAAAAAGGTTTGACTGCCGGCGGAAAGTTTCGAAAGTCAGCTGTGGTTGTCGGAGACGTGCTCGGTAACTATCACCCTCACGGTGACGTGGCTGTATACGACTCTATGGTAGGTATGGCACAGGATTTCAAGATGCGATACCAATTGATCCAGGGTCAAGGAAACTTTGGAAACATCGACGGAGATCCAGCTGCTGCTATGCGATACACCGAAGCACGTATGTCACGACCGGCTGCGGAACTCCTTCGTGATATCGAAAAAGATACGGTAGACTTTCGTCCAAACTACGACGGTACTCGAAAAGAGCCCACCGTCATGCCAACAGCTGTACCAAACCTTCTTTTGAATGGAACTTTGGGTATTGCTGTGGGTATGGCAACAAACATTGCTCCACACAACCTCAGTGAAGTGATCGATGCAACAGTTCATCTCATCGAAAACAAAGAAGCTACCACAGAAGACCTTTTGAAACATATCAAAGGTCCAGACTTTCCTACAGGCGCTGTGATGTATGGTGAAAAAGATATTCATCATGCGTACTCTACCGGTCGTGGAGGAATTGTCGTGCGTGGAGAGGCGGAAATTGTCGAGGACAAGAAGGGACAATTCCAAATCATCATTACTTCGATCCCATATCGAGTAAACAAAGCTGAACTTATTATCAAGATCGCTGATCTTGTACGAGACAAAGCAATCGAGGGAATCCGAGGACTTCGCGATGAGTCTGACAAAGACATGCGTATTGTGATCGATCTCAAAAACGGCGCATATCCTGAAAAAGTTCTCAATTTTATATACAAACACACTCCTCTCGAGGATACATTCCACGTAAACACTGTGGCGCTTGTAAAAGGCGTACCTCAGACGCTTTCTCTCAAATCTATTCTCGAAGAATTTATCCTCCACCGTGTAGAAGTTGTGCGACGACGTACACAGTTTGACCTTACAAAGGCAGAAGACCGAGAACACATCTTGCTCGGACTCAAAAAAGCACTCGATCATATCGACGAGATTATTACTCTTATCCGAGGATCAAAAGATGCAGTAGAAGCGCATGCAAACTTGATGAAGAAGTTTAAGTTTTCTGAAAAGCAGGCAACAGCAATTTTGGAAATGCGACTTCAGAAGCTTGCTGGACTTGAGCGAAAGAAGGTTTTGGATGAATTGGCAGAGATTCAGGAGCTTATTGCAAAACTCAAAGAAATTTTGGGAAGCGAAAAGATAGTGCGAAGAATCATCAAGGATGAACTCGTAGAAATCAAAGCACGATATGGCGATGAACGACGCACCAAGCTTATCCGACATGGTCTGAAAGATTTCAACCCTGAAGATCTTATTCCTGATGAGGAAAGCGTACTTGTTCTCACAAAGGGTGGATACATCAAGCGAACAAATCCCGACGAATACCGAAAGCAAAAGCGTGGAGGTGTGGGAGTTGTCGATCTCGATACAAAGGAAGAGGACTTTATCTCTCATCTTATCTATGCAAACGCACACAGCGACCTTCTTTTCTTTACCGACAAAGGAAAGGCGTACCAGATAAAGATGTACGATCTTCCTGAAGGAAAGCGTGCAACAAAAGGAAAGTCAGTGATGAACTTCCTCTCACTTGCTGAGGACGAAAAGATCACTTCTATCTTGCCGATGCCAAAAAACAAAAAAGAGGCAGAAGGACTTTCTCTTGTTATGGTGACGCGAGAAGGAACAGGAAAGAAAACCTCAGCACAGCAGTTCAAAGATGTGCGACGCTCAGGACTTATCGCCATTACTCTCGATTCAGGCGATGAACTCATGTCGGTTTCGTTTGCTTGTAAGGGTGATGATGTTGTGATTGCTACAGCAGATGGTCAATCTATTCGATTTGAAGAAGCAGATGTGCGGGAAATGGGACGAAATGCAGCAGGTGTGCGTGTGATCAAGCTTGCAAAAGGGGATTCAGTCATCTCTGCAGACGTTGTATCAAAAGATGCAAAAAATCCAGCACTCTTTGTAATGGGCAAAAATGGATATGGAAAGAAAACAAAACTCGCTGAATACAAAGTGCAAAACCGCGGAGGTTCAGGAATCCTTACTATGAATGTCACCGACAAAACAGGACCTCTCATGGGTGCAAAGGTAGTAACAGATGACGATGAAGAGATCGTAGCAATGTCAAAGAAGAGCCAGGTTATCCGTGTGGACATCAAAGAAATCCCAACACTCGGACGCTCAACTCAGGGTGTACGCGTCATGAAGCTTCGAGATGGGGATTCCCTCGCTTCACTTATTTGTCTATAGCAAGGTATAATAGGATCATGTTTTCTGATCCTGTAAAAAATATCTCAGAGCTTGGTATCGAGAACGGCATGAAGGTCGTCGACCTCGGAGCCGGTTCCGGTTTCTATACTATAGAGGCTGGTAAAAAAGTAGGTGCGGGTGGTCGCGTGTATGCCGTGGATATTCAGGAAGATCTCATCAACCGTCTCAAAAACTCTGCACGTCTCGCAGGTGTCTATAATATAGAAGTAATAGTAGGGAATATCGAAAAGCTCGGAGGGACAAAACTTCGAGAAAATATTGCCGATCGAGTAATTCTCTCGAATACCTTGTTTCAGGTTCATTCAGCCGATCGAGACAACCTCGCGCTTGAGGTAAAACGCATCTTGAAGCCAGGAGGAAGGCTTATGGTGGTTGATTGGACGCCCGGTAGCCCTCTCTCTCCAAAAGAATGTGTACCAAAATTTACGGCTATAGCTCTTTTCCAAAAAGTAGGCTTTACAGAAGAGAAAACTTTTGACGCAGGAGACCACCACTACGGTATAATACTTAAAAAGCAATGAGTAAATTTCAAGTAATCCTGATTTCAATATTCGTCATCTTTATAGCCATCGGTGTGACGATGTTTGCAACATACAAGAACAATGATGCAGAGACCGCTCTCCCTTCGATCGAGATCTGGGGAACATTTCCCTCAAGTCTTTTTGCGCAATACCTCCAGGCGATCAACATTACTCGCTCAACCCAGCTTTCTATAAACTACGTAGAGATCTCAAAGGCAAATTTTCAAAAACAGTTTATTGACACACTTGCTCGTGGTGGAGGTCCGGACGCCATCCTCCTCTCTCAGGAAGAGATAACTCTCTTTGGGGATAAGGTAGTAGCTATTCCTCGAGCTATCTTGAACGAACGCGACTTTAAAAATACCTACGTTCCTCAAGCGGAGCTCTACTGGACGTCTGAGGGAAGCTTTGCGCTTCCGTTTGTGATCGATCCTTTGGTGATGTATTGGAATCGTGACATGTTTACCAATGCGGGGATTGCTACCTATCCGCGATATTGGGATGAGTTTGCTGGAATTATCGATCGTATCACCATAAAAGATACAAACTCAAATATTCGTCGAAGTGCTCTGGCGATGGGAGAATTTAAAAATGTCTCACATGCACGCGAGCTTCTCTCCACTCTCCTTATGCAGGCGGGGAACCCTATTACCGCTTTTACCGCAGATGGACTGCAGAGCACACTTGGTGACGGAGTGATCGCGGGTAGTCAGATCACCGCACCTGCTCTCTCTTTCTATACTCAGTTTTCAAATCCTCGAGCGAAAGAATACACCTGGAACCGTTCACTCCCCGCCTCAAAGAGCTCATTCCTTTCGGGGAATCTTGCTACATACTTTGGCTTTGCTTCAGAGCTCTCTGATATTCGTGCAAAGAATCCCAACATCGACTTTGACGTGGCACCACTGCCACAGGCGCGAGCAGGGAAGAACCGTGTGACCTACGGCTCTATGTACGGCTTCTCTATTGCACGAAGTTCAGCAAACCAGTCAGGAACATTCCAGGTTCTCCAGATACTCACTTCTCCCGAATACATGGCCGGGCTCGAGTCGCTGACCTACCTACCCTCTGTTCGCAGAGATGTGATAGCTCAGGGTTCTACCGATCCCTACATGACGATCTTTCTCGACTCAGCACTCATTTCACGTGGATGGCTCGATGTAAATACAACTATCTCAAACACGATCTTTACTGAAATGATCGAGTCCATCACGAGTGGCCGCAAGGATACAGAGCAGGCGATCGATGACGCGCACGGTGAGCTCGAGTTGTCTCTTCAAAATATATAACGTATGAAAAAAATATTCGTCATCACCCTTCTTGCACTTTCGATTCTCACTCCAGGAGCGTTTCTTCTTGCTCAGTCAAATACTCCTGTAGCGCCAAAGCTCGATTACTCGGGGTTTGTAAATTGTGATGGGGTGATAACAAAGGGGGAGGAAGGTCGAAAGACAAAATGTGACTTCGCTGCACTTATTGCTCTCGTACAAAAGATGATCAACTGGCTCTTCTATATTTCCATTCCTGTCGCTACCGTCCTTTTTGCCTATGCAGGACTTCTCTACCTCTCAGGACAAAAGGGAAAAATAGACACTGCAAAAGCGATCTTTCTCTCAGTGGCAATCGGGTTTATAATAATGCTTGTAGCATGGTTTGCAGTGTCCACTATTTTGAGATGGTTTGCTTCGCCTGACTCTGGAGCAACCACCCTCATCGGGACCAAATAACATCACATGAAAATTTTAAAGAAATATAAAGTAGTCTCACTCCTTACGATCTTCGCTCTAGCATCAGTGTTTGCTGTCAACTCTGCCTTTGCTGCCGTGGGTGATGGGGGAGGAAGCACTCCAAGACCAGACGGAGGAGGAAGTACTCCTCCTCCTGCAAAAATCGTCCCTCTTCAAAATCCTTTAAATAATATCAACAGTATCGACGGGCTTCTTTATAAATTTGTTGACCTCGCCATATTTATTGGAGTTATCATCGCAGTCTTCATGTTCTTCTGGGTGGGATTCAAATTTGTCATGGCGCGGGGCAATGAAACAGAACTTGCAGACGCTAAAAAATGGTTTTTCTATGCAGTGATCGGTACAGCAATACTCATCAGTTCAAAAGTGATTGTCGAAGTTTTGAAAAATACACTTACAAACGCTGGGGTGGTAAAGGAGGGGCAGTTTAATCAAAATCAATAATATATTATGAATAAAACATTAAAAGATATTGCGGGGCTTGTCATAGAATATTTAAATATCGCCATCTATCTCATCATCGGTCTTGCAATCGTCACCTTTGTTTGGAATGTATATCGATACTTTTTTACAGAAAAGGACAAGACAGAGGCTGGTCTCTATGTGATGTACAGCGTCATCGGCTTTTTTGTCATCCTTTCGTTCTGGGGACTCGTAGCAATCCTTCGCAATTCTCTCAAACTTAATGACCGAGCACCAAGCTTCCCTGGATTCAATCAAGGATCCTCTCGTTCTCCCGCTACAGGACCCTATTCTGACTTTGGTATAGGTTATAAGCCAGACGCTAACATTTTTAATACCAACGCCTCAAACCAAGCCCCTACAGCTCCCGGCGGATCTTTCCCTTCGGTAAATACAAACTCTAATTACGATTCCAGTGTATATTATGGCAATACGCCCACACCTCTTCCTGGAGCTACCACTCAGCCCAAATAAGTATCCACATACTCGTTTGTGACCCTCGTTATTACTCTGGTATAATGTGTGGGTAACATATACGTTATTAATTAATTTACATTATGAAAAAACTCATCGCATCTATTGTTGCATTTGCTCCAAGCCTTGCATTTGCACAACCTTTAACAGACATTAACTCCGTAGCAGGAAAGGCAACAAATATCGGTAACTTGGTAGTAGAACTCGCGATATCTTTTGCCGTTATCTGGATTATCGTGAGTGTTGTGCGATACCTCATCGCAGGAGGAGAAGATGGACGTGCAAAGGGACGAGACGCTATCGTCTACGGTGTGATCGGACTCTTTGTTATCCTTTCTATCTGGGGACTCGTATACATCCTTCGATCATCTTTTAGAACTCAGGATAATGTTCCTACTCAGGATATCAACAATATAAAGATTCCTCGACCAAGCGGCGTCTAACAAAGCTCCATGTTCTCAAAGTATTCCACTGACCCTGTCGTAGCTCCTCTTATCCAAAAGATATCGGAGCATATCGTAACTCCTATTGTCGGCGTTCTCTTCATTGCGTCTTTCGTAGTATTTCTGTGGGGAGTCTTCGGGATGATCCGCGGAGAAGGGGATAGCGAGACTCGTACGACCGGACAGAGAAATATTCTCTGGGGTACTATCGGGATGGCAGTCATGCTCTCAGTCTTTGGCATCATTCGTCTCATCGCCGCTACGGTAGGTGTGGAGGATCCGTTTCTTTAGACAGTCAGAAAGTTGAATATAAAAAAGAAAGCGGCTCCTTGCGGGCCGCTTTTTGCTTGTGTTTGAAGAACTTTGTTACCCTTCTGGCTTGAGGGCGATGGTGTAGGTGAGCCACGCCTTTTTTACACGCGAATCCTTGGAGATTCGAAAACGTGCATTGAGGAGCTTTCCTTCATGGACCGGGGCTACCCAGTCAGAATCACGGTCGTTGCGAGCAGGGAGCGGATCAATCCATCCCCCCTTACTCTCACCGTCATTGTATTCAACCTCGTATGCAACATCGTCGCGTGGGACCCAATACGAGAAGTTTTTTCTCAGACCACCGTCGTAGATAGGAATGGTCGTCGACCACTCCTTTGTAATCTCGATGGTCTCGGTGCGAGGACTTGTGTTTGAGACGTGTTGAGTTTCCTCCCTACGTCTCTCGGCACTTTTTTCCGGAGCCTTTCTTGTCACACACCCTGCGATACCGCAGAAGAGTGCAAACGCGACAGCTCCCCAGATGATTTTACTTTTGTCTGTCATGGGTTACTTTCCTTTCTTCTTCCTGTCACCGCCTTCTTGGAACAGGTCGTCGGCGTTGAGGAACACTCTTCCTCCTCCGCTCACCTCAACTCGTCGGACGAAGTTACCCTTGATGAGCCATTGGTGTTTGACTTCCTGTAGGCAATCATCGTAGGTCATTTGTCCGCTATGCTTTCTGTCTCTTTGTAAGATGGCCTCTGCTGCAATAGCGTTTGTTTCGAGTTCCAGAAGTTGAGTCTTTCGCTGTTGGAACTCGTTGGCCGTAGCGATCATCTCAGCAAGTATCTCCTCAGGTATAGAGAATGTTCCTTGGGCTTTGATGATGATTATGCCAAAAGAACCTCCCTCCAGGTACCTTTTCCTCACAGCGTCTTCCAGTGCCTTAGAAAATTCCTTGGCTTCTGTTTGGATTCTTTCGGCTGACCACGTCTTTGCAATGTTCTGAGTTTCTCTTGTCACGATATCTTTGAGCTGTTCAAATACAGCATCCATGTTGTTGCCTGCTTGAACAAAGTCGACAGGGTCTTTTTCATTTGCCCGAAGAGTCAAAGATACGGTACCTTTCATGGGAATGCGTAGTCTTTCTGTTTTCCCATTCACCTGTATCGGATCTTCTTCTGTAAGGATTGTCATGGGAAACAACTTGTCTTTGTTGGACATGTCGATCTTGATGGTCCCGAAGTAGAAAGGGAAGTAGTTAGCGAGGATGGTCTTACCGCCAACAACTTCGAACTTCCCGTCGATTTTTATAGGACTGCCCCAGAAGCTGATGATACCACCAGTACGAGGCTCCCCTTTTTCCTCTCCCGCAGGATGATCAATGCGACCATAGGCAAGCATGAGGCCTGCCACAATGCACATGATGATCCCTGGAAACCAGAACAACATCCTTCCCGACCAAAATCCTGCAAAGGTAAACATGCCTCCGAAGATAAAGAGGGAAAGAATGACGATGATTACCAGCCATGAGATAGGATTGCTGAATGGTTTGAGGTCTGGTGCCTCTGTACCATGTTTTTCTACTGCAACTAAATTTGCGTTCATATTTTCTCCGTTCGTTGATTGTTGTTTACTCTAAATTGTCAAAGGTGTAGTCGTGTTTTTTCAAGCACAAGCGTTGAAAAGACAGGGCTACATCTGGTGTATATATTAACATATTAAAACACAAAAGTCAATGTTCACTCGATGGCTTATTATCTATATAAAAAAGAAAAGGCATACCCGGAGGTCTGCCTTTTTTTGTTTCCTAAATTTTCAGTGCTTAGGTTGCACTTCGAACTTAATCGTGATCGGATAATCGGTTCCGATGGACCTGAGCCAGTACGCTCTGATCTGATTTGTTTCTCCCAGTGGTTGTACCCACTTAGGTGTTTCGTCACTCCCTATGTTTACCATGTACTGAAGGTATTTGACATCGTAGGAGTAGGGGACAGGAATTATCTTCCATTCACCCAGAGGAGTGGGATACACAGTACCCGATCCGCCTGGGGGAAGTGTCTTTATGACCGTGTCACCTCTTTTGGATAGAGGTGCAGGGATTGGATCTACATAGTCCGGGACGTACCCGTAGGGCCAGGGCGCACCGTGCTCGATGATGGTCGTGCTAGAAGTTTTTACACGTTCTATCACCTCACCAGCATGACAGCATCCGAAGTTGACTGTGTGGATAATGCCGCCGCTGTGGTTGTTGATACCGGGAGTTTGTCCCGACATCTGGACCACAGATTTTGGCGCCATCGCGGGTTCATGTGTTGCCGGTGTCGGTGCGGGAACGAGGGCGGTACTGTTTGTCGCTGGTGGAGTTTTTGTCACTGCCGCCAGGGGAGTCGCGCTGTTGGTCGTCGCAGGCTTCGGTGAAACCTTGGCCTTGCTTTCCGGAAGCGTGACGTGATCTTTTTTCAGATCCGCCCACACCTTTTCCATGTTCACTCCCTTCCACCAAAGGACAGGGATAGCGAGCAAGAAAAGGAGGACGACTCCAATGACACAGCCTGCGCCGATCCGAAACCACGGGAGACCTTTGAACCATCCCCTGCACCTCTGCCACCGTGTAGGCTCAGAGGATATTACTGGAGGAGTTGGCTGGGGTCTCTGCTGTTGTGTTTCTGTTTGTTCATGCTGTTCGCGCACATGTTCCTGTGCCACTTCCGACGTTACATCGATTGTGCTCGATGCTGCGGGAGGTGTGGTTGGGGAAGCAGTTTCTCGACTTCGAGCGATTGCAGCAAGAGCTACATCATGAAGGCGTTTACGCTCAGCTTCCTCGGCATCAGCTTTCGCTTTTGCTTCGTTGGCCAGATGCTGTTCACGCAGTGCCTTTGCTTCTGCCGATTCCATTACTGTCACTTCCTCGACTGTCGAGGGAGGAGCAGAAGTGGTCGACACTGCTGTCGTCGCCACCGCTGGAGTAGGAGCCGAGGCAGGTTGTTCTTGATGTCCTTCTTGCACTTCCTGTTCCTCATGCGCCTCTTGCTCAGCTTCCGCGGGTGCGGGAGTCGGTGCAGGGGCGGCAGTAGATACAGGAGGTCTGGGGGTGAACGGAATTACTGGAGGAGCCGGAGCTCTTCTAGGAGAACTCCCTCCACTTACCGAGGTCTGAGAGGTGCTGACTGACGTTTTGCGAATCGTCTTCACTTTATCGAGGGGACTTTTTTTCGCAGGTGTCAGCTTCTCTTTCGAGACCGTTTTTTTGGATTTAACTTTTTTCATAATCAATCGTATCCGTAGGGGAATTCTGTTGTCGAGGATCTATTGGTGGGGAAACTACACGTTTCTCCAGATTCTCAAGTTACTATATATAATTATACATAAAAATACAGCTTTGTCAACCCTCTGTCCGAGGAGCTTTCTGCCCACAGGTTATCCCCAGAACCCTTATTTTTCATCACTATTTCATAACTTTTTTATACGGATTTTATCTCTCCTCGATATGATGTTTCTATGTCCCCCAAAATATATGACATAGTGCCAACTGAAAAGAGACTCCATGATATTCGCTCTATTGTGGAGCTTGCAGATGCGCTCATTGCCTATGGATATCATCGCAATGCCTCCGACATACATATCGACCCTTCGGCCGAGCATATCATGGTGCGTTTTCGGATCGATGGCGTTCTCATATATACCGACACCCTGGCAAGGGATCTACATGAGACACTCATTGCCCGGATCAAGGTGATGTCTGGACTGCGGACTGATATACATTTTGTTCCTCAGGATGGGCGTTTTCGTTTTGCACAATCTATGTGTGATTGCGATGTGCGTGTCTCAATTGTACCGACTCACTACGGAGAAAACGCTGTGCTCAGAATATTGCGACAGACGCGTAAGAGGACCACCCTCTCTGAGCTCGGCTTTTCTGCCTACGATATTGAGCGCATCGTGGAGTGTCTCTCATATCATCAGGGTATGATACTCGTCACTGGTCCTACGGGCTCAGGAAAAACTTCGACTCTCTATACGCTCATCGGATCACTTGCTACCGAGAGTGCGTCCATCATCACACTCGAAGATCCTGTTGAGTATGCCATGGAGGGTGTGCGACAAATACAAATCCAAGCAAAACACGGGATCACGTTTGCAACTGGTCTGCGTTCCATCGTCCGTCAGGATCCCGACATTATTATGGTGGGAGAGATTCGCGATCCGGAGACTGCCCAGATCGCTACAAATATTTCTTTGACAGGACACTTGCTTCTCTCCACCCTTCACACAAACTCAGCTCTCGGTGCCATCCCTCGCCTCATCGACATGGGGGTCGATCCCTACCTTGTCGCATCGACACTTTCTCTCGTTATTGCCCAGAGACTCGTGAGAAAGGTCTGTGTGGTGTGCAAAGGGGAGAAGTGCTCGCTCTGCGGAGGTACCGGCTACAAAGGACGCACGGTGGTGGCAGAAACTTTTGTGGTCGACGAAGAGATTCGGCGGTATATCATGTCGCGCCTACCTTTGGGTGAGCTTTCCCGCTACGTTCATAGCAAGGGGATGAAGAGTATGTATGAAGACGGGATGGAAAAGGTCGAGCAGGGGATTACGAGCAAAGAAGAGATTTTACGAATATTGCATGAATAGCTATGAAAATATATAACCAACTTAATTTTACCCAAAGACTTTCTCTTCTTCTTGATGCAGGAATATCTTTTGCTGAGGCCTTGCGGATCTTGAGAGGGATAGAAAAGGTTGCAAAGAAACAGCGCGCATACGATGTGCTCATAGAAGACACTCTTGCTGGAGTCTCTCTTTCAAAAAGCCTGGCACAAAGAAAGATTTCTTTTGATGGGACGCTCCGAGCACTCATCGAGACAGGGGAATCCTCGGGCTCGCTTGCCCTCTGTCTGAGGCAGGCCTTCCAGTATCTCGAAAAGAAAAACGAGCTCAAGAAAAAAGTGATAGGGTCACTCGTCTATCCTATGTTTATTATCTGTGCGACGATTGGCATGACGTTGTTTCTGATCCTCTTTATTTTTCCAAAAATTATTCCGCTTCTTACGAGTCTCAATATAACCTTGCCCCTCATCACTCGTCTTGTACTTGGCTTCTATCACTTCTCTATTTCCTACGGGCTTTGGACGATTCTCGGAGGTGGTGTGGCACTTAGTGTGTTGATATTTTTGATACAGCGATATGAGGGGGTGCGGTTTCTGTTCCATCGCCTGCTCCTATCTTTGCCTCTCTTCGGTCGCCTTATACAGATATATACACTCTCGTCACTTCTTTCTACGGGACATATTCTCCTTTCCTCCGGAAGGTCTCTCCACGACGTGCTTCTTTTTTCGCAGTCCTCCTCAAAAAATATTCTCTACAAAAAAGCTTTTGGAGAGGTCGCACAGGAATGTTTGGAGGGAGTGTCACTTGCGGAAGCTTTTAGTCGGTACTCTGTAAAGCCTGAGCTTTTCCCTCCACTCCTTATCAATATGGTGATGATCGGAGAAAAGACCGGCAATCTCTCCCAGATACTTTTGCATACAGGAAAGCTCTATGGCGAAGAAGTGGAAAACAGTTTAAAGAAATTCTCCGCCCTCATTGAGCCGCTTCTCATGGTGCTCATGGGACTTATTGTGGGATCGATCGCTCTCTCCATTATTCTTCCTGTCTATGAAATCACAAACCATCTCAACAAATAGCAGGAGTTTTCAAGGAGGCTTTATGACGGTCGAGATCATGATCGCTTTTTCTTTGTGCGTGCTTTTTACGGTATCTATCTTTTCTCTTGTCTTTTCCATACAGCGACTGAAGGAGTGGTCGGTCGTGGAATTGGGAAAGGTGAGAGAGTCGGTGCGTTCGGCTGATAGAGGAGTGTTTGCAAGTTCATCAGAGGCTTTTGGCAATGATACGGTAGTTTTCTCAAATGATTATTTTTCTCTATCAAATTCTGATTATAAAGATGCGTGGGGAAGGACCACGTGCTCTCCAAGATTTGGTGATATTGAGTTTGATGCAGAGTCGATAGAATATTTTTCTCAGGGGATAGAACTCGGAGCAACAAACAAAAGTACGGATATAGAAGTGCGCAATGGAGTGGTGTATCTTGCAGCCGATGCAAACAGCTCCTTGCCACATGACATATATATTGTAGATGCACGCACTCCGACCTCGTCTACCCTTATCTCTTCACTCAATACGGGCCCAGGACTCTCGGCCCTTGAAGTTGCGGGACCATATGTTTTTGTAGCGCAGATGAGTACCGTCTTTCAATTACAGATTATTGATATAGCAGATCGTACACATCCGGCTCTTCTTGCGAGTTTTCGATTGCCTACGCCTACACCTTCTACGACTCCGCCTTTTGCCACTGCAATTTTTTATAAAGACGGACTCATATATCTTGGTACGGAAAAATGGGTAGGTCCTGAGTTCTTTGTTATTGATGTTTCAAATATTTCATCGCCGGCGTTTGTGGGAAGTTTTGAGACAAATACCTTGATCAATGATATCTACGTGCGAGACCATATTGCCTATCTCGCTGACTCAAATAATTTGCAACTACGTATGCTCGATGTTTCAGTTCCGAGTGCTCCTGTTCTCATCGATTCCTTTTCACCTTCGGGATGGCAGACGCAGGAAGGGAAGACACTGGAATATTTTGAAGGGGCACTTACTCTGGGGAGGACGGTGGGAGGTTTCAATGTGTCGGGCAATCACGAAGCATTTATTTTTCCTACAAGTACCGATATATCGCAGAGGCTTTCGCGCGATATTCCTGGCGGGGTGTATGGATCAATTCTCCGGCCACCGTATGTGTTTCTTTTAACGCATGCTCCGAGCGCGCAGTTTCAGGTATGGGATTCCACTTTTGCCACAAAACTTTTTGAAACATCGCTTGGTGTGGACTCTGTAAAGATGGCGTGTGACTACTCCACCTTCTATTTCGCCACAGGGGATCACCGAGGCTTTTCAGTTTTAAAATTTATAGAATAACTATGAACAGAGGATTTTCTTTAATTGAAATAATTGTCTATATGGGATTGCTCTCGCTTCTGATACTCGGGATTTTTTCTACCACTACCTCACCCATCTATGACAAACCGCAGTTTCAAGAAAGTGATTATGAGCTTTTAATTAAAAACTTCCATGAAGAATAAAGGATTTATTGCACTGACCCTTGTGATCTTTGTTTCATCGATTACCCTGGCTTTTGTTGCGGTGCAGTCGATCGAAACAGCACATTTCTTTGATTTTACTGTGCAGAAAAAGTATCGGCTCATGAGTGGATATTTTGCCGATAACTGTGTTGACCAGGCAGTGCTTGAGCTTGCCCATGATTATTTTTTCAATCCTGATGTTCCTCAGGTGGTCCCTGATTTCCATTGCGTGATTGATTCTGTTCTGCCAGAAGGGGATCTGAGGATGATTTCTGTGTATGGGGAGTATAAAGGTGTGAAGGTTTATCGTAAGGCCGTAGCACGTCTGGGCAAGACCTCGGTCGATTTACTTTCGGTGGAATAGTCGGTATAGTTAGAGGCACTCAATTGGGCGATTAGTTTAGTGGCAGAACAGAGCACTCCAAACGCTCTGGCCGAGGTTCGATTCCTCGATCGCCCGCATACTGTACAAGTATTCTCAAACGTGATTATATGGTCTCAGAACAACTGAACCAGATTGAAACTATGAAGACAAAATTACGGAATATCCTTAATCGTTCCAACACGGTTGGTGTGATTGCCTCAGAAGCGGACCTTCGAGTTGCACTCCGGACTCCACGCATCGCTGACATCTACGAGTGGCGCGTCGACCGTTTTCCGGGCCCGACAGCTGAACAGGGGATTAGTAAACTTCAAAAGCTTGGTCGCCCCATCATCGTCACCGTTCGTGATCCAAAAGAGGGAGGGAAAGATCAAGAATGGAGCAACGCGGGTCGTGCTCATTGGTACTGGCAATACTTGCACCATGCGACACGTCATCGACGTCGAGGCCTCGACTGTAGAGGACCCCGCCCTCATGGCTGTGGTCACTCGGGCAAAAGAGGAGGGCATCGGCGTCATCATTTCCCGTCATATTCTTGCTGAGCCGTGGCATCCCCGTCTTGCTATCGACGCATACAGGATGTGCAACCGTGTTGGCGGAAATATCTGCAAAATCGCTTTGCATCCTGATTCTTTTAATGATGTGTGTACCTTCTTCGGATGTTTACCCACCCTCGCCTTGCGAGGATCGGATGTAGAGATTGCTCCGATGATTATCGGCGACAAGTTTGGCAAAGTCTCACGACTCTTGCTTGCAGTAGGAGGAGCTCCTCTCATTTACGGATATCTGAGCAAGGCTTGTGTGGCAGGACAATGGAAGGTTTCTGAAATCCGGCCGATGCTCAGGAAGATGAAATAGAGCGAAGTTTTTGCACTACAAACGCACGGATTGTCCGGAGCGTTTTTTTATTTCTATCGTCTGTCTGAGCATGCCTTTATGTTTGACACTTTTGTACCTACGCGCTAAGTTTGTTGCAGATAAAGCAACCTATGAAAACACATGAAAAGAACGGACGGCTTCCGCGTGAGGCTGTCAATTTCGTCAAAGCAATCCTCGATGCCGGGGTATACCCTGGATTTTTTGAGGGCTTCACGTACGGTATCCCAAGTGCCAATTTTCAAATGGCACTGGTTCTCGGGGCGATGGCGAGAATTCAACCAGGAAGCCATGGGACACGGACCTACCTCGTGAGTCCCATCCTCCTTGGTTGGGAACTTGGAAGTCATGAAGCAACATACTGTGATCTGAAGGTAAAAGAGCAGCACAGTCAATCAACCATTCCTGGCAATGCACAGATGCTTGATCAGCTACAGCCCAAGCTTGCTTCAACGAAAGCAAATGTTTTTGAAACGAAGCAGGCAATTGTGGGTACAGATTTCTTTCGTGAGATCACGAGATTTGCAACAGGGGATGATGCTGGAGCTATGGCAAAATATATTCGTGACCAGAGGCTTGGATTCGGACTCCTGCATGCCTTGGAGATTGCCAAAGATCTCATGATCGAAGCGTATGTCTGGCTGGATGAAATTACTCCCGTGTACGGATCCAGAGGTCTCAACCGATCCCTCTTTATCCCCATTGATTACTCTTCCTTCTATGAAATGCAGGACAAAACCGGCATTCCCACACTGGGGTGGTACGAGTTCCGGGTCGTCGAGGGTGCTCAAAGAGGAAACAGAAACCGACTGCTCGTCACTGTCCACCCTCACCTTACCATCTGCATCCCGACAAATTCCCTTGTCGCTGTCGGTAACGTTCATTGGATCACCAAACCGCCACCTCACTCTGATTGAGATTGGTGAAGGGGACACGCCCGCAAGTTCGCTTGCGGGTCTTTTTATTTCCCCATCTTCTCCACCCACTCTATCTTCTTGTTCCTTTTGAACCACGCCTTCTGTCGCTTTGCATACTGCCAGATTTCTTTTTCGAGAGTCGCGATCATTTCTTCTTTTGAGATTTTTCCTTGCAAGTGGCGTGCGAGATATCGGTACTCGAGTCCGAGTGCCTCCATGCGTTTCCATGACAGACCTTTTGCATGAAGTTTTTTTGCTTCTTGTAGCATCCCTGCTTTGATGCGTTTTTTAAGGCGAAGGTTGATGCGTTCTTTGAGAATCTGATCGGGAAAAGTGAGTCCGATCCAGGTAACGTCATAGGGCGATGAAGCTTTTCTAACAGGAGGAACTTTGCCGAGAGCTTTTGCGATCTCTATTGATCTGACAAGTCGATGTGGATTGTTTCTCTCTGAATTGTTTAAAGATTTTGCAAACTTTGGATCGAGTTTGGAAAGGATTGCAAAAAGCTCAGGAGATTTTTTTGCGAGCAATTTCTTCTGCAGTTTTTTGTCATGCGGAACATCAGGGTAGGTGATGTTTTTGATAACGGTGTCGATATAGAAGCCAGTACCTCCACAGAGTATAGGAAGTTTACCTCGAGAAGAGATGTCGACAATTGCTTCTTGTGCAAGTTTTTTGAATCCTTCTACACTGAGGCGTTTTTTGGGATCAAGAATATCAAGAAGATGATGCTTCACCCCTCGCATTTCTTTTTGTGTAATTTTTCCTGTCCCAATATCGAGCCCAATATACACCTGTCGTGAGTCAGCAGAAATCACCTCACCATTGTGGGCGAGGGCATAGTCTACAGCAAAGTCACTCTTTCCGGTGGCTGTAGGGCCTACGATTGCTACGATTTCTGTCTTCATGAAAGGTACTGTACAATACTTGAGGACAGCTGTGCAACAAAAACCAAATCAATTCTAAGTTATGCTCTTAACTCTTCCTTTCCTGACTACTCGTCGGAAGCCTGAGTCCCCAGTGCTTCCTGATCCTCCTTTGGATTCACTGTCGGTGAGAAGTCTGATGCCTCTTCTCGGTACGAGGACCATGATCTCGCTTTCCCTCAACGTTTCTGTTCAAGATGGTATCCTCACGTCTCTCAAAAGAGATAATCCTCGAGTGCATGCTCTCTACGAAGTCTTGAGTCAGATGGGAAAGCTGACACATTTCTCCATTTACCCAGATCGAATGGTCTTTTTCTTCGATAAAAATATTTCAGCGCGTGAGTACACGCAAATTATCCTGGAGACTCTCCAGACCGTGTACGGTGTCAATGCTTTTATGGTGGGATAAGATCCGCTACGTTTTCATCGCCAAGCGTTCTGCTTGGTGTTTTTTTATATAAATTTCTGTGCCGAAGGAGAGACTTGAACTCTCATGGGTTTCCCCGCACGATTTTGAGTCGTGTGCGTATACCAATTCCGCCACTTCGGCAATACTGCTAGTGTACTAAAAATTGCTGGAAAATCAATTGATGATACAATTATCGCATGTCAGACTTACCGAACCCAACACACTATTTCGAAAACTCTGTTTTCTGGATTGATGTGGAGAAGATCAAACCAAACCCTTACCAGCCTCGTCAGGAGTTCGATGAAGCACGTCTAAAAGACCTCTCAGAGTCTATCCGCATGTACGGAGTGCTCCAGCCTCTCGTAGTCACTCGTCGTGAGTTTGAAAAGCCAGAAGGGGGACTTGCTGTAGAATATGAACTCATTGCAGGAGAACGACGTCTCCGCGCCTCTCGCCTTGCGGGACTCTCTCAGGTGCCTGCCCTCATCCGAAGTGGTGAAGAAGATCCTCGGGTAAAGCTCGAGATCGCCATCATCGAGAACCTCCAGCGAGAAGATATCAACTCTGTCGACCGTGCCCGCGCTTTCAAGCGTCTTGTGGATGAATTTGGTATGAAGCATATCCAGGTTGCGGAAAAAGTGGGGAAGAGCCGCGAATATGTTTCAAACACCATGCGAATTCTCGATCTTCCGACCGAGATCCTCGATGCACTTTCTCTTGGGAAAATTTCAGAAGGCCACTCACGACCGCTTTTGATGCTTGCCGATCGTCCAGAAGAGCAGATGACGCTCTTCAAAGAAGTTGTATTTAAAAAACTCACCGTGCGTGAGACAGAAAAGACTGCCCGCTACATTGCCCAGGACCGTGTGCGCAAGAAGTCACTCATTGATCCTGCACTTGCCGAGCTTGAGCGAAAATTTAAAGAGGCAATGGGTACAAAAGTATCGATTGAGAAAAAAGAAAATGGAGGAAAGATCACTATCGAGTTCTTTACTGACGATGACATACAAATGATTTTGGAAAAAGTTTCTCAAGCTAGAATCTCTGCAGTTACTCCCGATGCAGCCACTATTTCTGCCGCAACTCCACTCGAAGTCTCAGAAGTACCAGTCGACGATCGCTCACCAGTAGAGGACACACAGGGACTCGAAGAAGATCCTCAGGAATTGTATTCGATAAAGAATTTTGGGGTGTAGGGGTTTGTAAAAGTAGGGAATGTGTGATATTTTCGGTTCAGGAATCTGAATCATGAAAATCAGCACAATCAACGTTAGTATCGTTCTCACTGCTCCTCGCGATCTTGCTTGGACAGAAGGTGTCAACCCGCCTATTTTTAGGAAGGTGGAGGAGGTAGATTTGACCCCAGACCTCCTCTCTTCAATACTTGCAAAATCCATTCTTGTTGATACGCAGTGGATAACTAGCGCAACCAGGGAAATTCCCAAGGCTTTCGTTATCCGTTATCATGCACCTTCAAACACCTTATACGTATCAATGAAAATGGAGACTTCTGCGCAAAAATATTTCGATCACCTACTCAAGATGGATTGGGTGCTTGATCAAGAGACTGCCAATCGTTACGAATTTCCTAAATCCTGAATCTGCATTGACCCTCTGGGTCATGCGGTTTTTTTATTTCTCCACTCTGCTATACTTTCACCTATGATAACCTTCCTCAATCAACCCACCCTTTCTCCCCATGAGGTTCAAGCTGACTATAATAAACGTCGTCCTGAACTCGTCCCACAGGTCGAAAAATTTCTCAGTACCCACAATCTTTTTAAGGACAAAGATGTAAAAGTTTCTTTCCCAGAAAAAGGAGCATCTTCTCTCATTTGTATCATTGAAATACCTGATGCAAAGTATGTGTTAAAAATTCCATTGAGTAATTTGCCTCTGTATACGACTGAAGGCACCTTCTTAAAAACTTGGGAGAAGGTTGGGGTAAAAGTCCCACATATTTTTGAAGAAGGAATGATTGGCGAGAGATACTACATGCTCATGGAGTATATAGATGCTCCAACACTTCATGGCACATATAAAAAAGGAGAAATGATTCGCAAGGAAATTTTTGTGAAGATGGGAAGTATTTTATACACGATGCACTCTGCAAAAGGAAAAGGATTTGGAACTCTGGACAATGGAGTCGGTACATCTCCTACGTTTGATCTATGGCTTGAAAACGAAATGGATAGAAAAAAGCTCAAGGAAGATCCTGAGGCTTTCTTTGATACAGAAAAACACGGTGACTTGGCACGCGCCAGAGAAGTTTTTATTGCGTTTGTGGGAACGTCAAAAGAAAGTTCATATTGTCACAATGATTATACATATGAGAATATTTTCGCCACAGAACCTTTTACGGTTATTGATCCGGTACCAATACTCAGTCATCCCTACATGGACCTTGCTCGAGCTATTGTTACCGCTCTTGGACGAGGGATTGCAGACATGGCCGCCGAACATCTTATAAAAGGTTATACCGAAAAAGGTCTAGTTCTTGATCGCAAGATTCTTCAGGCTGCTCTCATTATCCAAGCCTCTACAAAATTTCCTTATTGGAGCAAGACAGGAAAAGAGCAGGGAATTAAAGATGTGTTGGCCTATCTAGAAAAGACAAAAGAGTTTTTGAAATAAAAAAAGCAGTCCCGTCCTGCGACGAGACTGCCCGATGAAATTTTTATCCGTCCGTAATCATTCGCGCTGGTTGGCAACTTGTTTTGCCTTGAGTTTTCGTAACAATCTTTCGAAGGCGTTTAACTTCTTCGATGAGTTCCTCTCGAGTTAATTCTTCTGGCGGGATAACTGAAAGGTCTTTTTCTGTGTCTACGGCCACTGCTTCCTCCTTGGTTAAAATTGTGTGCTCTGCTTCAGTGGGTAATGGTACTCCTACTCCTTCTTCTCTGCAACATCAGTTTTTGCAGGAGCCTTCTTCACAAACCGTCCTTTACGCACAACTTTTGGAGTATTCAAAATTGCAATTGCTCGTTCGAGTGTGACTGTATATGGATCATCACCTTCTTTAGCCTTCAGCGATCGGAAGTCTGCATCGTGCACTATATATGGTCCAAAGCGACCAATGTTTGCAGTGATATTTTTTCCTGTTGGAGGATATACTCCGAGAACTTTTGGAAGACTCAAATATTTGAGTGCGTCAGCAAGAGGAATATTTGAAAGGTCTGCACCTTTTGGAATGGAGGCCATACGAGGCTTTGGAGCTTTTGGTGGTTTGGGAACGATGGGATCACCCTTCTTTCGTCGAGGTTTCTTTTCTCCGACAACTTTTTTTGGTTTCGGTTCATATTTACCAAGTTGTACATAGGGTCCATACTTTCCAACAAGTACAAAGATGGGGAGACCTGTGACAGGATCATTTCCTATCGGCTCATCTTTTTTGATTTCTGTTCCATCCATCATCAAGGCTCCTTCGCAGTCTGGATATGTGGCGCATGAGAGAAACTTTCCATTGCGGCCAAGCTTGATGATCATCGGTGAGTTGCACGTAGGGCATTTGAACTCCGCTGGAGCGTCCCCCAGGTTGGTGATCTTTGCATCCTTTTCGCGCATCTTTATATCTTTCAAAAAGGGAATATAGAAATCCTTGAGCGTCTTTAAATATTGCTTGTTTCCATTTGCAATCTCGTCGAGCGAGTCTTCCATCTCTGCGGTGAAAGAGTCATTAATATAGTGCATGAAGTTTGTTTCGAGGAATGTTGAAACCACATCACCAGTATCTGTTGGCTTCAAAGCTTTGTTTTCTTTTTCTACGTACCCGCGCTCCTCAATTGTGCGGATGATAGAGGCGTATGTTGATGGTCGTCCGATACCTCGCTTTTCAAGCTCCTTGATGAGCCCCGCTTCGCTGTAGCGTCCTGGTGGCTGTGTTTGCTTCTCTTCACTCTTTATCTCCTTCAAGTCGAGATCATCACCCTTACCAAGCTTTGGAAGCTCTACATCTTCACCTCGCGCATCTGGATCAGCCATGAGCCAGCCAGGGGAAAGGACTCGAGATCCGTTTGCATGGAACTCGGGGATAGTATCGTTCTTTATATTCGCAATGATTTTTGTGCGAAGGAGTTCCGCATCTGCCATTTGTGAGGCAACAGTTCTCTGCCAGATGAGACTGTAAAGTTTTTTCTGCTCATCATTCATTCCCGCGCTATCTTTGTCGATGTGTGATGGGCGGATAGCTTCGTGAGCCTCCTGGGCATTCTTGCTTTTCTTTGTGTAGGTGCGGAACTCGAGGAATTTCTTGCCATATTTTTTCTCAACCACTGTTGAGATCTGGGCAAGAGCAACTTTGCTCAAGTTGGTACTGTCGGTACGCATATAGGTGATATGTCCTGCTTCGTAGAGTCTCTGAGCGATGGACATGGTGCGAGAAGGGGCAAAGCCGAGACGTGAGCTTGCAGCTTGCTGGAGGGTAGAGGTGATGAAGGGTGCCTTTGGAGAGCGCTTCATGGTGCTTTCATCAACATCAACAACTTCCCATTCATGTTCTTTTGCCTTTTTCAAAATACTATCAACTTCTTTTTTGTCAGTTGGTTCTTTTGAACAGGTAAGTGAAAGGGCAATGCCTGCTTTTGTTTTGACATCTGCAGTGATGACCCAGAATGCATGAGACTTGAACGCGCGGATCTCTCGTTCGCGTTCCATGATGATGCGGAGTGCAGGTGACTGTACACGTCCTGCAGAAAGTCCGTAGCGAACTTTTTTCCAAATGAGTCCTGAGAGGTCATACCCCACAAGTCGGTCGAGCACGCGACGTGCTTCCTGTGCCATGCGAAGATTCTCATCGATTGCCCGAGGATGCTCCATTGCTTCGAGAATTGCCTCCTTTGTAATCTCGTGGAAAACAACTCGCTTTGCATGCTTCAAGCCTGTGGCCTCTGCGATATGCCATGCGATCGCCTCACCTTCACGGTCGGGGTCGGTTGCAAGGATCACTTCATCAGCTTTTGCTGCAAGCGCTTGGATCTCTGCTACCACCGCTTCTTTGCCGGGAGAGATTTCATAGTGGGGAATGAACCCGCCTTCAATGTCGATTGCCTTTTTGTTGTTCTTTGGCAGATCACGAATATGTCCCACAGAAGCTTTCACAGTATATTTGCCATCCAAATATTTGGAAATTGTTTTTGCTTTTGCAGGTGACTCTACAATGAGAAGTTTCATATATTTGCGCTAAGTATTACACGAGAGAGGGAAATGAGGCAAATGTGGGGAGAAAAATTGTAATAAAAAAACGGCGATGAACGGGTGGGTTCTATCGACGTGAGGTGGAGGCCTTGCGAGATTTTCTTCCCGCCGTTATTTGATTAACAAGTTGGACTGACCTCGTGAGAAGTTCAGCAACATCTTTGATCTGTAGTCGGAAGCAGGGTGGGGGAACTTCGCGACGTCCCGAGTGTGGAAATTCTGGACATCGCAATTTTCCGTAGGTCCTGGCAAAGTTTTTTGCAAAGGGCATAGGTTTAGGGGGTCGGGGTTGTCTATATATAGAGTAGCATAGAGGTCTTGTATTTTACATACACTTGTTGTAGATTCTCTGCAGACATGAAAACGAATTCAAATTTTGGGCCTGATTTTGTAAAACAACATGGCTGTCCAATTTTCAACATTCACGGACCATTTCCATTGTTGGGGGGAGCGTACACTCTCTCCGCCATCATTTTACGAAAGGGTGTTGAAGAGGTTCTCGTGGTTAAAAGCGAAGCAGAGTACACGGCTTTACAAGGCGGGGCAGTTCCGCCTGCTGATCACTATAAGATCCTCGGACTCTATTCAGTGAGAATCCTCCAGGTACCCCTTGAACTTTTGCATTAAATCGTCAGCGGAAACGCTGTTTTTTTGTTATAAAAATTGCTTGACTTTCTTGTGTGCGGGTATACAATATATACGTAGGTTCTTTGAGATCTGGATCCATGATGAGACGGTGTGAATGTGTCCGCTTCCCAGCTTCGACACATCATCCACTCTCTCTTCATCCATTCATTTCTATTTGCTCTTTCCGTTTTTGCCTCATATGAGTTCCTCCTCACTCGCCTTGTGCTTGTGGGGAGGTTTTCTTTTGTATAAAAGACGTTTCCAACCGAAAACCTAGACAAAATATAACTTTTATGATACTGTTGTGCGACTAACAAACACATATGAAAAACTTCAGAAGCAATGACCGAGGAGGACGAGATGAACGAACAGGTAGCAATCGTGGAGCCTTCCGACCAGGAGGAGCTTTTCGTGGTGGTGATCGAGGAGGAGACCGAGGAGGACGTGCAGGATTTGATGGTCCACGCGCAGAGCGAGGCCCGATAACTCTTCACAGTGCAGTATGCGCAAGCTGTGGCAAGACATGCGAAGTTCCATTCCGACCAAACGGTGACAAGCCAGTCTATTGCCGTGACTGTTTTGCCGGACGATCTGCTATGGGTGGAGAACGATCAAACAGAAAAGATTTCCGAACTGAAGGACGAAGTGAGATGAAACGAGATTTTAATTCTCCAAAGCCATCATATGCCGGAGCTCCTACTCCCAACACAACAGGAGATCTCCAAAAGAAAATGGAAGCAATGACCGTAAAGATGGACAAGCTCATCTCTTCAATCCATACACTTACTCTCGCCCTCACACAAAATTCTCCCATTGCAAAAGCAATTGAAATCACAACAGAAACTCCTGTAGCAGAAACTTCAGAAGAAGTAGCCCCAAAGGCAAAGAAAGTTTTTAAGAAAGTATCAAAGAAGTCGGTAAAATAAAAAGTAAATAAAAAACCACTATGGAACTTCTCGAACCATAGTGGTGATAAGGGGACTCAAAAATTTTCAGTCTTCGTGTGCGCGATTGTGTGGGACAAATACACCATCCTTGGCAATAACAGGAACTCTGCGCTTACCCGAGGTGATCCTCCATGCGTGAGTGTGTCGAGCGGGGTCTGCGGGTCCATATCCACGTTTCGTGGTAAAGAAATCTCCCACCTTCGCACCTGCTCTCTTGGCTTCGTTGTACTGGGCGATAGTCATCCACTGAGCGTCACTCTTGAAACGATATACCGGAAACCATTGCCGTGGAGATGGTAAGGCGATCCACCCATGAATCACTTTGGGTCCAGGTTCTGGAAGCAGGGTTGTTGTGTGTTTTTTTCTATGGATTTCTGGATTTGGGTTTCGCAGAAGAAACTCACGAGCAATTTCCTCTGCGGTTGGTCCACCTCCACAGCCCCGATGACTCACACAGGGAGAAAAACTAGCAGCATTCATACGTTTAATGAGTTGAAGTGAAGAACCTTTGTTTCTTTATGATACGCACACGCGTACCATACAACAAAGCGGACTCTGGTGTTCAGAGCCCGCTTCTATCATCGTAATTCTCTCATCTCATACCTTAGAGCGAATCACCATCACACAAGCCGGCACTGAACGAAAAATCCCACACTGTAAACAGGGTGGTATAAATCGCTGCTCGCTTTGTATGAAGTGATGTCTTCATGTGCTCGTAATAGTAGCAGATGGGGTTTGGGGTTGTAAAGTTGAAAAATAAAAAAGCCACAGCGGTGCGAATCGCTGTGGCCATTCTCTATACGGTTAGACCGCTCAACAGAGATACAATAACAAGTTTTCGATGTTTGTCAGTCCATACGTCGCCACTTAAGGTACGTTGGTCACTGTTGGTGTTTCAATACCACCTCAGCAAAGGACTTGGTCTCTATTCCACCCGTACATGTCGCGTGAACTATTTCGCACTGTGATAGCCCACACGCCACTACCTGGTCTTTGGAAACCTGTTCCATCTTTGCGATACGATTATGGCATTTTTAATGGGGAAGTCAAGGGGACTATTACTAACTTTTCACCCTCATTATGAATATAGGACTTTACATGTGTAAAGTAGTTTGCTAAGCTTGTAGGTATGTCAATCGATAAATCCAAATTTGTAACTCCAACACAGCTAGCCAAGATGCTAGGTATTACCCGTATTGCCGTGCATCAAAAGATCAAAAAAGGTGAAATTAAGGCTGAGAATGTCGGAGATTCTTCAAAACCAACATACCTAATACCCAAATCTTCTCTTTCAAAGGAGATACAAGATCGTATTCAGAATGAACAAAAGAAAAATACGGAAAATGTTCTTACAAAGAATAATCATCACGATCTTGGGTTTGAAAAGGAGCTTTGGGCAGCCGCCGACAGACTTCGGGGAAATATCGATGTATCTGAATATAAAAATATTGTTCTGGGGCTACTTTTTTTGAAATATATTTCAGATTCTTTTTATAAACGTCGTGAAGTTCTCACTGAAAAGACTTCTAATCCCAAAGATGAGGATTTTTATGTAACGACTGAGGAAGCACGCAAGGCAATCCTTGAAACAAAGGACTTCTACACCTCTGAGGGTGTGTTCTATGTACCCACTAAATCCCGATGGGAATATCTGCAAACAAAGGTGATGAGTCCGGAATTGGGAAAAATTCTTGATAATGCAATGGAGCTTATTGAGAAAGACAATCTCTTACAGCTTGAAAATGTGCTTCCTCGCGTATACACAAAAACCAATCTTGACCACACAGTTCTAGGCGAACTCGTCAACATATTTTCACAAATTTCTTTTGATCATGATTTTGATAGAGAAAAAGATATCTTGGGACGTATCTACGAATATTTCTTGGGTCAATTTGCCTCATCTGAAGGAAGACGTGGAGGCGAATTTTTCACGCCACGCTCTATTGTTAAATTACTTGTAGAAATCCTCAAGCCTTATGAAAATGCAAGGGTAATGGACCCTGCATGTGGTAGCGGAGGAATGTTTGTGTCCATGGGGCAGTATTTACGAGAACAAAAGATGGATCCGTCAAAGCTGGCAATTAGTGGTCAAGAGAGCAATCAAACCACTCTTCGTCTTTGTAAAATGAACCTCGCTATCCGTGGACTTTCCGGAAAGATCGAGCTAGGTAATACTTATTATCAAGACAAATTTCCCCACCTCCAAGCAGATTTTATCATTGCGAACCCACCATTTAACGCAGAATGGGAACCGTCGAAGCTTTCTGATAATGACCCTCGCATCACGCTTGGTACACCTCCATCTGGAAATGCAAACTTTATGTGGGTGCAACACTTCATTCACCATCTCTCACCAAAGGGACAGGCGGGATTCGTTATGCCAAACGGTGCATTAGCTGTGTCGGGTAAGGAAGGAGATCTTCGACAAAAACTTGTCGAAGCTGACCTGGTAGATGTGATAGTATCTTGTCCTTCCAAACTTTTCTATAATGTATCGCTGCCGGTGTCACTTTGGTTCTTGGCAAAAAATAAAGGAGGGGACCGCTTTCGAAAACGAAAGGGAGAGACTCTCTTTATTGATGCTCGAGAAATCTTTGAGCAGATTTCTCGTAAACAAGTAATTTTCAATGAGGATCATGTTAGAAAAATTACAGACACCGTCAGTGCATGGCGCGGGGAATCAGGAGTGCCAAAATATAAAGATGTTTTAGGTTTCTGTAAATCTGCAAATGCGGAGGAAATAAAAAAGAATGGATACGTCCTCACTCCTGGTAGATATGTCGGGCTTGCGGACATTGAAGATGATGGAATTTCATTTGAAGAAAAAATGAGTAAGCTTTCAGGTGAGCTTCGGGAGCAATTTATAAAAGGTCGAGAGCTTGAAAAAGAGATCGAAAAGAATCTTAAGGAACTTGGATTTTAATTATGAGTAAATTACTGGAAAAAATAAATACTTCAAATAAGAGAACAGGGGCCTTGTCCTCGTTCATTGATCTTGTTGGAGGTGGAACTCCAAAGACAACGGTAAAAGAATATTGGAATGGAGACGTTCCATGGTTGTCGGTAGTCGATTTCAATAATGATTTTAGATGGGTTTCAAATGCGGAGAAAAAGATTACTCAGGTGGGGGTAGAAAATTCTTCAACGCGAGTTCTAGATAAAGGCGATATTATCATTTCTGCCAGAGGTACCGTGGGTGCTTTGGCGCAATTATCTCGTCCGATGGCGTTTAATCAATCATGTTACGGTATTAGAGCTAAAAGAGACATGGATCAAAGTTACCTATACTATTTACTCAAATCATCTATACCTAAATTAACACAAATAGTGCACGGTGCTGTTTTTGATACTATTACTAAGGATAGTTTTGAACATGTGAGCGTTTCTGTACCAGATATCTCAACTCAAAAAAGAATCGCAGAGATTTTGAATGTATATGATGAAAAGATTGAAAATAATCACAAAATAATTAAAAACCTTGAGACTGTGGCACAAGCCCTCTTTGATGAATGGTTTATAAATTTCCGCTTTCCTGGATGGGAAAAAATAAGAATGGTTGATAGTGATTTGGGGAAGATTCCACAGGGGTGGGAAGTCTCTTCTCTAGGTAATATTTCAAAAAATCATGACAATAAAAGGATCCCGCTCTCTTCTATGCAAAGAAATAAACGAAGAGGTAAAATCCCCTACTATGGAGCAAATGGAGTCCTTGATTATGTCGACAAGTCAATATTTTCTGGTGAATATATATTATTTGCTGAGGACGGAAGTGTAAAAACAAGAAAAAATACCCCTGTCATTCACTTGGTCGACGGTGATTTTTGGGTGAATAATCATGCTCATATAATCTCGGGAGATAAGGTATCAAATTATTTTCTATATTTATCAATAAGAAATATAAACATAGATTCTTACATCACAGGTGGAGTGCAGCCAAAGATTACTCAACAAAATCTTAACTCCATTCTGATTATAGTTCCAGAAGAAACTGTGTTAATAAAATTTGAACTCATGGTTAATTCTATGAAGAAAAGAATTAAGGTACTCGATAAAGAAAAAAAGAATCTAGCAAAAATGAGAGAGAGATTACTTGTAAAATTAATTTAAATCCATGAAAGAAATTAATGTAATTTACAATCGTTACGGTGCACCAGTATTACGCCTCCTTAGTGACTGGCGGCTAGTTTCTTTTTCTGGAAAAAATATAGGCTTTATCAAGGGGGAAAACCTTTTTAACTATTCAGGTGAATATGTTGGATGGATTCAGAACGATGTAATGCGGGATCGGGATGGTTACGTGGTGGGTTTTGGTGAAAAACCTATAGATTATCCTGCCCCCCTTTTTCCATTCAAACAACTTAAACCCTTTCCGGGGTTTGTGGAGTTGGCACCCCTTAGACCGCTTACACAACATGTCCCTCTAAAGCCGCTGAAAAGTTTTTCTTGGTCACAACGAGATCCTATAAGTTTATTTTTCCAATAGATATGCCGAGTAAACATAAAAATGGAAATGGACTTACACCTAAGGAGCAGAAAACTACTGCCGCTTTTAAGTTAATGGCAGAAAAAGTTAAGATATTAGAAAAATCATTAAAAACGACTCAGGACGAGCTCGAGAATTACCGAGGTAAATATCATGAAGCCGATAAAACTAATGCTGTGCAGGTAAGTAGGAATCATACTTTAATTTTTCATGAAATATTAAAGTTCGTGGTTTCAGTAGTATGCGGTGGAGTCGGAGTTAATTTACTTACTAATAATCAGATAGAATGGGGTGCAGGAATTATCGTTTCGGGAATTATACTTTACACTGTGATAGTCTTTTCTGATAGATATAAAAAACATGAACCCCTTCAATGAAAACAATTTAACAGAACAATCCCTCATCGGCTGGCTTAAGGCTCAGGGGTATGAGCATGTCTATGGCCCAGATATCAATCCGGGACAAGCTCAGTCAGAACGTGAGGATTTTCAAGGCGTTGTTTTGAAAGATCGCCTGCTCGGGGCAGTTCGAAGAATCAACCCATCTCTACCAGCAGAACAAGCAGAAGTCATTGTAAAGGAAATAGCAGATTACTCTCACAGTGACCCCATGCTCGGTAACAAGGAGATGTATTCATGGATTGTAAATGGGAAAAAAGTTACTTTCCGAGAGGATGGAGAAGAAAAAACAGAACTCGTGAAGCTCATAGATTTTAAGGAGCCTTCCGCAAATGAATTTCTAGCAGTAAATCAATTTACCGTACAAGGTATTGATGCTATCTCCCGTCTCGACCTCGTTATCTTCGTGAACGGTCTACCCCTCACTGTATTCGAATTGAAGAGTGCTGTGCGAGAATCTGCTCATATTGGTGAAGCGTATCGACAAATAGAGCGCTATAAAAAAGAAATTCCAAAATTGTTTTTGTACAATCAAGTTATTGGATTGTCGGATCTTCTTAACGCTCGACACGGGACCATTTCTTCATCGTGGGAAAGGTATGGAACATGGAAAGGTATTACATCTCCGACCGATGCACCAAAGAACTCAAACCAGCTAGAAATATTAACAAAAGGATTATTGGATAAAGTGCGTTTTCTGGATGTACTGCAAAACTTCCTTGTATTTGAAGCTGACGGGGACGGTGAGGCCGTAACATTTACCAAGAAGATGTGTTTATATCATCAGTACTATGGAGTAAATGCGACCGTGGAAAGTACCCTACGCTCGATACGAGGTGAACAAGATCGTAAAATTGGAGTTTTCTGGCACACACAGGGGTCTGGTAAATCACTCTCCATGGTTTTCTATGTGAATAAGACAAAAAATATTGAAGAACTTAAAAGTCCTGCGTATGTATTTTTGACTGATCGTGAAGACCTAGACGATCAACTTTATAAAACATTCAAACGTACTGGATACGAGACATTTGCAAAGAGGGCAGATAGTATTCGCGATTTAAAATCAAAGCTAGAAAAAATTGGGGGCGAATTGATTTTTACAACCATACAAAAGTTTCAGGATGATCCTGACAATGTGGCCATTCTTTCAACGAGAGAGAATCTTATTGTTATTGCCGATGAAGCACACAGATCACAGTACAGTATTTTTGCTGGAATATTGAGAAAAGCACTTCCTAACGCAAGTCTCCTGGGAGTTACAGGAACTCCTATTGCACAAGACAATAGAGTTACTCAGAAAGAGTTCGGATCTATAATTAGTTCATACAAAATTGGGCAGTCTGTAGAAGACGGTGCGACAGTCCCTATATATTATGAAGGTAGGCTCGTTCCACTCCATCTCGCCGATAAATTTATTGATTCAAAGTTCGATGATATCTTAGGAGAAATAATTGTAGATGAAAAAGCAAAAGCTCGTAAAGAATGGGCGGTGCTTGAAGAAGTGGTCGGATCTCAAAGTCGTATCGAACAGATAGCAAAAGACATAGTGAATCACTATAATAATCGACCTATTGAGGGCAAGGCGATGGTGGTTACTATGAGTCGTCGAATCGCTGTATCTATGTATAAAGAGATACAAAAGATATCAGGTGCACCTGAGTGTGCTGTAGTGATTTCAAATAGTGATGAGTTTGCAAGTGATATTCAATCAGAGCGAGATGTAAAGAAATTAGAAAAACGATTTAAAAAAACGAGTGACTCTCTCAAAATAGCTATTGTGTGTGATATGTGGCTGACGGGTTTTGACGTGCCAAGTGCGCATACGATGTATCTCGATAAGCCCCTGAAGAATCACGGCCTCATGCAAGCGATTGCTCGAGTGAACCGGGTGTATAAAGATAAGCCAGGTGGTCTGATTGTGGATTATATTGGTATCGCTGAAAACCTAAAGAAAGCTCTGGCGATGTATGATTCTGATATTCAAAAGAATGCATTACTACCACTTGATGAAATTATTTCAGAGATGAAAAAGGCCCATCGAGAAGCTATTGCTTTCTTGGGTGAAGTGAAATTTAAAGGTTGGAGAGATCTAAGGGGAATAGACCTATCTAATTTGTTGCAGGAGTGTATCAATGAGGTTATTTCAAAAGACGATCGACTTTCGGATGATCAGAAGATGAAATATATCGCTACAGTAAATCATTTATCTAAACTTCATGCTCTCGTGATGCCTTCTCAGGCTGGAATGGATATCGTAACTGACGTGCAATTTCTGCAGGCAATTAAAGAAGGAATTAACAAACAAACTCTTGTGCCGAAAGTTGTGTTTCCAGAAGAAACAGAGAGCGCAATTCGTAGTCTTGTCCAGGATTCAATTCAAGCTGAAGGAGTTATCGACTTGTTCGCTAAGGATGGGCAGTCAAAGAGCATCTCAATATTTGATGCGAAATTTGTGGAAGAAATAAAGAAGGTCAGATTTCAAAACTTCGCAGTTGATGCTGTCCGCAAATTGCTCGATCAAGAAATAGTCTCTCGAATGAAGATGAATAAGGCTCGATATGAGACCATGCTCACACTCCTAACCTCCTTGATCGAAAGTTACGAAAATAACGTGATTAGTTCCGCAGAGATAATTAAAAGACTTCTTGAAATTGCAGATGAAATCAAAAAACTTGATGGAGAGGTCAAGGACCTGGGATTGTCATACGAAGAAATAAGCTTCTACGACACTCTTGTGGCAGACCCCTATCTAAAGAAATCGGATATAGATTTTAAAGAATTCACGAAAGAGTTGGTAAAACGTATTCGAAGAGACCTTGTTATTGATTGGAATAATAATGAAACAATAAAAGCACGAATACGACAAAACGTGCGTCTTTTGCTATTACAAAAGGGCCTGATGGATAAAGAGGAGTTAGAACAAGTAGTTGAGTCAGTCTACCTTCAGGTTTCAAAAGTTTATAGAAACTTCATACCCTTAGGCGTTATTTCGAGATAGCGGCTTTAAATGGGTTTAGAAAAGAGATGAGTATGTTTTTTTGCTATACTTCCTCCATGCCCCACGCCTACACCCTCATCCGTTCTCGTCGTCGTTCTATTGCCCTCACTATCTCTCGTGATGCCACCTTGGTTGTCCGCGCTCCTTTGTTTGTTTCAAAAGGCTACATCGACCGGCTTGTAGAAAAGAAGGGTGAATGGATCGAAAAAAAGCAGGAATATTTTCGTAAGCGTGTAGTAGAGAAAAAAGATACAAGACTTATGTATTTGGGTGAAGTAAACACAATCGATTTTAAGAATAAAAAAGAAACAGAAAACTGGTACAAGAAAAAGGCTCGAGAAATATTGACTGAGAGAATAGAGTACTACAGCAAGCTCACTGGTTGGACATATCGATCAATGAGTATTAATGGTGCAAAGACGCGATGGGGAAGCTGTGGTCCGAGAAATACAATTAATTTTAGCTGGAGACTTGTCATGGCTCCGCTTACGACTGTCGACTATGTGATTGTACATGAACTTGCGCATATAGTAGAGAAGAACCATTCAAAGAAGTTTTGGGATAAGGTGCGGGAAGTGATGCCAGACTACAAGGAGAGACAGGCTGTGCTAAAATCAATTCATGTCCACGCAACAGTCGACTATTGATTATATTCTCGATCAACTCGCGGGAGGTGAAGTGGTCACATCGCGAAAAATGTTTGGCGAGTATGCACTCTATTGTAGTGGAAAAGTTGTGGCCCTTGTCTGCGATGATACTCTGTTTGTAAAGATCACTGAAGAAGGAAAGACTTTTGTCGAAGATCTCTACAAAGAAGGTGCACCATATCCAGGAGCCAAACCTTGGATGATGATTGATTCGGACAAGCTTGAAGATCGGCAATGGCTCCGGGAATTGATCTCAATCACTGCAGAGCATGCGCCACTTCCAAAGGTGAAAACAAAAAAGAAGAAAAAAGAGTAGTTATCCACAGATTTATATTGACGGTGAACGAGCGTTCACCTATACTATCTACATAAGGATTTAGTAGATTAATTATATAAAACCAATGAGCAAACACACTTTTGTAAAAGAGCTTCGAAAAGAGATTCAAAAGCTCAATGAAGAGATCGATCGAAGGATCATTCAAGGTCGTTCATACAAGGCACTTGGGGAGCGACATAAGATTCTCGTGCGAAAGCTCAATACAGTCACTCGATACCCAAGCTCATCCTTTAGTTTCCTCGGCCGGCTCAATCATATCGTTTCAACTCTCGTATTTTAAATCATGTCTGACTACAAGAACAAAATCATTTCTTTTTATAAGAGCAAGAAACGTATGCCGAGCTATACGGAGATCATGGATCTTCTCGGTTTCAAGTCCAAGAATGCAGTGTACAAGCTTGTGAACAAGCTGGTTGCGGAAGGTGCTATAGCAAAAGATGCTCAAGGAAGGCTCACACCGAAAACAATGATCGGTGAAGTGCCTTTTTTGGGGCTTGTGGAAGCTGGACTGCCCACAGTGGCTGAAGAAGAGCTTTTAGATATGATGAATTTTGAGGAATACCTCGTACGAGATGCTTCTAAAACTTTTATTCTCGAGGTGAAAGGGGACTCAATGATCGAAGCAGCGATACAAGAAGGTGATCTTGTTGTCGTCGAACGTGTGAAGGAACCAAAAGATGGTGACATCGTCATTGCTGAAGTGGACGGTGGATGGACCATGAAATATTTACGTAAAAAGCCAGGCAAGGCAATTTTCCTTGAACCTGCAAACAAAAAGTACAGTGCCATTTATCCTGAATATGAGATGAATATTGCTGCGGTGGTGAAGGGGGTGATCAGGAAGTATTAATTGCCTTTCTCTATGATTTGTTGTAATTTTACCCCAGACGTTTCCTAGGCGTCCTCGACATAAACTGTGAGTAAAACAACGAAAGATTCCTCTCATGAAAAAACTGTCTTTTCCGCCCGCTCTCTCGAGTCTCAAACTTGTCCATCAGGGCAAGACTCGGGATACGTTTGAAATTCCCGGCCATCCTGACCTCCTCTTGATCGTGGCGACATGCAGGGTTTCCACCCACGATGTGATTCATCTGAATACAATTCCCCAAAAGGACTATGTGCTCACTGCGTTCACCATCTTCTGGTTCACAGGTCTCCTTACACAGAAAGGAATCCCCCATCACTTGATGGTGTATGGTCTCAAGATCTACAAATACTTGCCAGGTAATCGGTTCGATTACCCTGATGATCTGCATCTTCGTGCAATCATTGTGAAAAAACTCACCATCATTCCTTTTGAGTTTATTTTCCGAGCCTACATGGCCGGTAGTCTGTGGAGGAAGTTCTATTCAAAGGGTGAGCCCGATCCCTATGGTCTCGATTTACCGCGGGGTATCAAACTCATGCATCGTTTTCCTCAGCCCGTGTTCACTCCTACCCACAAGTCAGATACAGATGATCCTATCTCCGCTGCTTTTGTGGAGGGGGCGTATCCAGAAGCTTGTGCCTTGTCGGCGCGCGTGTACAATTGTACACGCGACTTGCTCTTAGGTCATCGGATTGAACTCGTGGATTCCAAGTTTGAAGTGGGATTCGATGATAATGGCAAGTTCTATATGGCTGATGAAGTTGTCACTCCTGACAGTAGTCGATTTACTGAGCTCTACGAGATCAAGGAGGGGGAAGATTCATTGTTTCTCGACAAGCAGCCTCTTCGGGACGAAGCCGAAAGGGAATGGGCGAGCGGCCCTAAGAAGCCACTTTCTTTTTCATCCAAGGCTGTCCAGGACACGACGAAGCGATATCGCAACATCTTCCACAGAGCCTCACGGCTATCGCTGGAGGAATTCCAAGCTCATTGGATGTCGTGAGATTGAGGTCAAACTGCAAAGGCGGTGTCACAGGACATCGCTTTTTTTATTTCAATTTTACTTTCCCATACGAAGTATCTACCAGTCCTTGTATTTCAAGCGACGAAACTATTTCATTGATCTCTCGTGCAGAAAGTTCGCTTTTTCTGACAAGCTCCTCGCTGGTGTGCGACTCAACTTTTAAATATTCGATAATTTTGCGTTCGTTTTCAGTGAGTGAAAGTAAAAGATTTTCTTGGATAGGTACTCGAGGCTCATCTGGCAATTCAAATCCAAGCATTTCTAAAATATCTCTACTTGAGGTGACGGGTACTGCACCCATACGGATCAATTGATGTGGTCCTTCGGAAAGGGGCGAGAAAATATCTCCTGGAACTGCAGCGAGGTCGCGGTTGTAGTCGTTTGCGTATTTGGAAGTGATCATGGTGCCGGATTTCAGTCCTGCTTCTATGATGAGTGTTGCATGAGAAAAGCCTGCGAGCAGTCGATTTCTTTTTTCAAACATCCACCGTGCGGCTCGCTCGTGCATTTCAAATTCTGATATCAGAGCTCCACCCGCGTAGAGTATTTCTTCTGCGAGTCGGGCATGTCGAGGAGGGTAGAGAACTGAAGGATCAAGTCCGGAGCCAGGGAAGGCAACAGTATGCAAACCAGTTTCCAGTGCTGTACGATGCGCAATACTGTCTATCCCAAGTGCCAAGCCCGAGACAATACATATATTGTATCCCTTGAGCCCCATGACGAGTTTTTTTGTCACCTCTTCTCCATACTTTGAATATTTTCTTGATCCCACTACACAGAGAATCTTTGCTTCAGGGTGGGGAAGCTTGCCCTGCAGAAAAAGTTTCTTTGGTGGATGAGGGATATGTTGCAGAAGGTGGGGGATTGATTGACTCTCTAAAATTATTGTTTCTTTTTGATTTTGTTTCACCAACCTATCATACACAGGCGAGATAAAATCTTTATAAAATCGGGCATATTTATCTATTGACATTAGCATTAAATATGATATAGTGCGAAAAGATTTCCATGAACATTCTCATTAACGAGTGTGTGAAGAAATTGAGGAGATACTCTGTTATGACCGCTGAATCAATTAAAGTCACTGCAGCCAACCTTCAGGTTGCTCTCAACAAGTCCGTAGGCCTCCCTAATTCGACGGGTCCATACCTGGGTCGGGGATTCGCGATATTCCAATTGTCCAACATATCGAACCCGGCCATGCTGGGCGGTGATGCCTTCACCGAAGTTTATTTCACCACATCGTCTGGCAACCTCTACAAGATTTGGCAGGATGAGGTGTCTCACCGCTGGCTCCTTGCCAACGTCAAAGAGAACAAAGGTGTGGGGCGGAGAGGAAAAATTAACAGCTTCATTTTTCCTCCGGGAGAAATCGAAAAAGCTGTCCTGGAAGTTGGCAAACCTTTCCATTTTCACAAGATAGGTCAGACAACTCCCATCGTCGCCATCCTCGCCGTGAATGCCGGACGTTGCTACACTCCGGATGCCTTCATTACGGATTTAGCTTGCGATATCCGGAAGGAGTTTGATCAAGCCATCTCCTGAAGCTCATTCAGTCACACAAACACACCCCGCAACTAGCAGTAGTTACGGGGTGGTTTCTTTTTCTTTCAATTACGCCTTCTTTTTGCTATCATGTACACACTATGTTAGATATCAAATTCATCCGAGAGAACAAGGACGTGGTGGCGATGGGAGCAAAGAAAAAGCATGTCGATGTAGATATCGAAGCTCTTTTGAAGCTCGATGACACTCGAAAGGAGCTTCTTGCTTCTATCGAAAAAAAGCGTTCTGAACAAAATCTTGTTTCTGACAAGATCCAAAAGGCAACACCTGAGGAACGCGAAGCTATGATTGCCGAGATGAAGACGGTCAAGGACGCACTTCAGAAAGAAGAGGAGACTTTGAAAGAAACAATGAAGGAATGGCAAGGGCTGATGTTGAGGGTTCCAAATATTCCTGATATTTCTGTACCCGACGGAGATACTGACGAGGACAATCAGGAGATAAAGACTTGGGGGGAGAAGCCAAACTTTGCTTTTGAACCAAAAGATCATGTCGAGCTCATGACAAAGCTCAAGATGGTGGACTTTGAGCGGGGAACAAAGGTGCACGGGTTCCGAGGATATTTTTTGACTGGCGATGGAGCTCGTCTTTCTTTTGCAATCTGGCAATATGCTCTCGACTTCTATTCAAACAAGAAATTTATCCCTATCATTGCCCCTTCTATTGTACGCAAGGTTGCACTCTACGGTACTGCGCATCTTCCAGGTGATGTAGAAGATTTTTATACAACTCAAGATGGTGATGTGCTGGCCGGTACTGCTGAAGTTCCACTCATGTCTATGTATGGAGATGAGGTTTTGGAAATGAAAGATTTGCCGTATCGATATCTCGGTTTTTCTCCATGCTATCGACGTGAAGTAGGCGCACACAGCAAGGATGTCAAAGGACTTATCCGCGTGCACGAGTTCTTTAAATTTGAGCAATTGATACTCTGTGAAGCGAATCACGAAACATCAGTGAAATTCCATGAGGAAGTGAATCGAAATAGCGAGGAATTCATCGAATCACTCGGCATCCCATATCACACCGTCATCAACTGTGGTGGAGATCTCGGTCTTGGTCAGGTGAAAAAATACGATGTTGAACTCTGGGTTCCAAAGGAAGGCAAGTATCGCGAGATTTCTTCTGCTTCATATTTCCATGACTTTCAGACACGACGACTCAATATTCGTTACAGAGACGCAGAGGGAAAGCTTCGCTACGCCCACTCTTTGAACTGTACAGCTATCCCCACACCTCGCATCCTCGTTTCTCTCGTGGAAAACTTCCAGCAGGCTGACGGTACGATACAGATTCCTGAAGTACTCCAGAAATACATGGGCAAAAGTGTCATCGCATAGCATCGCTTTAGAATGAACAAACGTTCACAGATCTTACAATCAAAAAAAGTGCTTGAGCGAAGGAGAAAAAAGCGTATCCTCACGTATTCCATTTTCTCTGTTGCAGGTATTTCAGTGATTGTGGCATTTGTCCTTTTGTTCCGAGCTCCTTTTCTAAGAATTTCAAAGGTTGTTGTCGAGGGTGCGGTGACTATCGATAAAACAGAGGTGGAGGAGCGTACACACGAGACTTTGGCCGGAGTATACCTCGGAGTCTTTCCAAAAGCTGGCACACTTTTTCTTTCAAAAGCAAAGATAAAAGAGATGGTACTCGAGTCATTTAAAGAAGTTGAGAAAGTTGCAGTTTCTCGTAAGGGTCTCTCGGGTCTTGCGATCAAGATTGAGGAGAGAAAGCCATCAGTGCTCGTCTGTCCAGGTTTTCATGAAAAAGATGTTCTTGAGACAGAGGAGAAATGTTTTTTTGCTGATGATGAGGGATACGTCTTTGCACCCGCACCGGAGTTTTCAAGTGGAGTCTATGTCCGCTATTATATACGGTCTGATGAAGGGGTAGATCCGGTAGGGAAAAATTTTGTAGATACTGGTCGCTTTAAAGAATTTCAGGCTTTTGTAAAATCCCTCACTCTCCGCGGCATCTCAGTTTTAGGAATGCTTGTGGGAGAAGATGGAATGTATGAACTCTATATCAAGAACAGAGACCTCTCCGAGGCGATTATTTATTTTGATGATCGATCGTCACTTGAAAAGACTTCTTCAAACCTCACCGCCTTCTGGGATAGCGCCCAAAACAAGAAACTGGGAACTTCCACTACTCCAATTTTTGAATATATCAACCTTCGCTTTGGCAATAATATCTTTTACGTACTAAAATAGAGGTATAGATATAAAAGCATGCCGAAACAGATCACTACGCTTGTATTTTCAATGTTAACTGCTATGGCCACTGGGGGCTTCATTGCTTTCTGTGCGATTTTCGCCTTTACTCTGTTTACGAGAAGCTCTGTCTTTGCCACCCAGGCTCTCGAGGTTGATACGGAAATGACTGCAAGTCTCCATGCCGATGATATCGACACTCATGTACTCGAAGAAGGTGAAGAAGATCCCACGTTCGTCTCTCGTTTTTCCCGCGTCTTTATATACTCCGCAGATGACGGACGAGAGATCATAGAAAGTGCAAAAAATTCTCTTCCTACTACAGGCAAGGTGACGGTCTCAGCTCCTTCCTATGTGGTGATTGATCTTGATCGTGATGCGGTGGTGCTTGAAAAAGATGCAGACAGATTGCTCCCCATCGCTTCCGTCACAAAGCTTGTAACCGCAGTTGTCGCGCGAAAGATTCTCAATGAAAATTCCTACATCACTCTCGATAGCAAGATGCTTGCTGCGTATGGTAATGAAGGGCGCCTCCGAGTGGGGGAGAAACTTCGTGCAAGCGAGCTCCTCTATCCTCTTCTTATGGTTTCAAGTAACGATGCGTCAGAAGCACTTGCTCAGTCATACGGAGAATATCCGGTGGGCCGTCAAAGTTTCTTGAAAGAGATGAATGAATGGGTAAACAGTATCGGGGCATATCGAACATACTTTGCTGACCCTTCAGGTCTTTCTCCAAAAAATGTTTCCACAGCCCGCGACCTCTCCGTCATCATCAACTGGATTCAAGAAAATGATCCCGACATTCTCGACATTACTCTTTTAAAATCAAAAACAGTCCGTACACATACTTGGACCAATCCTACACATTTTCTAAACCTCGCTTCATACGCTGGTGGAAAGAATGGGTATACACCAGAGGCAGATCGTACCAGTATCTCACTCTTCAATCTCGGTAAACAACAGCGACTCTATGCGGTGGTAATTCTCGGCAGTGCTACTCGTGACAACGATATTCTGGATTTGCTTGATGAGGCCTTGAGGTAGTAGGATGTAGTTTCAATGAAAAAAGGAAATCCTGTCAATTTTTGGAAACAGCTTAAAAAGCCTATGTTTGTCCTTGCCCCTATGGCAAATGTGACAGATGCTGCTTTTCGGCGTCTCATTGCAAAGTATGGAAAACCTGACGTGACGTGGACAGAGTTTGTCTCGGCCGATGGACTTTGTTCTCCTGGCAAAAAGGCTCTTTTGAGAGATCTTGAATTTTCAGAAAGCGAACGACCTATCGTTGCTCAACTTTTCACTGCACATCCAGAAAAAATGCGTGAAGCGGCAGCACTGGCACAAGAACTCGGCTTTGATGGTATCGATATCAACATGGGGTGTCCGGACAAGTCAGTGGAGAAGCAGGGCGCAGGGGCGGCGATGATGAAAAATCCAGAGGTGGCGCGTGCTGTCATCCGTGCAGCAAAAGAAGGTGCGCCTAATTTGCCGGTGTCGGTAAAGACTCGTGTGGGGTACAACAAAGTTGAAATTGCAACCTGGATCCCACAAATTTTGGAAGAAGGTGTGGCAGCACTCACCGTGCATTTGCGTACACGAAAAGAAATGTCTGATGTTCCAGCCCACTGGGACTATATGAAAGAGATCGTGGCTCTGCGAGACAAGCTTGCACCCGAGACAGTCCTGCTTGGCAATGGTGATGCTGTGAATCTTGAAGATGCACGTAAAAAAGTTTCTGAAAGTGGATGCGATGGAGCAATGATTGGACGGGGAATTTTTGGAAACCCGTGGTGTTTTAGTGGAAAAAATGTACAGGAACTTCCTGTGGCAGAGCGACTCACTGTGATGCTCGAGCATGCACAGCTTTTCGACAAACTTTTGGGAGATGTGAAAAATTTTGCATTGATGAAAAAACATTTTAAAGCGTCTGTTTCGGGATGGGATAGCGCAAAGGAACTTCGTGTGGAACTTATGGAGACAAACAATGTGGGGGAGGTGGAAGTGATTGTGAAGAGGTATTTGAAGGAGGGGAAGTAGGGCTGGGGATAAAATTTTTGACGACATTTTAATATAATCGTATCCTGTACTTATCCATCCGGTTACCCGCTACTGCTGACGGGACGATTCCGGACAGGAAAAAAGAAAGGCCGAAGATGAAAGGTAAACATCAGTCATCGGGTCCACCGCAAGAAGCATCGTTTTGCTTTGCGATTGGACAATCAGCCACAACCGGCAACAGTCACCTCAACATCAGCGCGCGCCACGAGGATCCTGGGCGGGCCCGGCCCACCTATCCGACCTGGGGGGAGGTGGACACGAAGAAGTAACCATCTGAAGACTTGCTTGCGCCCGGCGGCCAACATACCGCCGGGCGCTTTTTCTTTTACGTTGCTTTTTAAATAAATATCCTTTACTATATTTACGGACATGTCAGTGATTGCCTTGTTATCACTGGACCTCTCATGCTCCTCTCCTTGGAAGTTTTAGCAAAAGGACTAACTGATGAAGATCGTCCTCTGTAAGTAAAAGAAGAAGGCCACAACAAGAAGAGAAGCACCTGCTCATCGTCAAGTCTGAGCGGGCACACTTCAACTCCAGCCAGGCATGGTGCCTCGCTGGAGTTTTCTTTTATATATAAACCCTTTACGATATACTTACTTCTACTATGGCAAAGAAAGCTGAAACTCACACATCCTCTGTCCTCTACCGAAAGTACCGTCCGCTTGATTGGGATGCTGTTTTGGGGCAAGAGCATATCGTCTCTTCTCTCCAGGGTTCACTCTCAAATGACCGCATCTCACACGCATATCTTTTTTCGGGAGGTAGGGGAACAGGAAAGACGACACTTGCTCGTATTTTTGCACGAGCACTCGATGTCAGTGAAAACGATATTTATGAAATCGACGCTGCTTCAAATCGAGGTATTGATGACATCCGTGAGATTCGCGATGGAGTGCATGTCCTTCCTTTTGAATCACGCTACAAAGTGTATATCATCGATGAGGTGCATATGCTTACCAAAGAAGCTTTCAATGCACTTCTGAAAACTCTCGAGGAACCACCCGCACACGCTCTCTTTATCCTCGCTACCACAGAGACGGACAAGATTCCTGAAACTGTAGTTTCTCGTTGCCAAGTTTTTTCTTTCAAAAAGCCTACAAGAGAAATCCTCAAAACAATTGTTCAAACCATCTCTAAAAAAGAAGGTATTACTCTTGAAGCAGGAGGTGCTGACCTCATTGCTCTTTTGGGTGATGGATCGTTCCGTGATACTTTGGGAGTTTTGCAAAAAGTCATCGGCTCTGCAAAGGCAGAGAAAGTTTCTCTGAAAGATATCGAAGATTCTACCGGTGCTCCAAAAAGTGAACTCGTAAACACTTTCCTCACTGCACTCATTGTAAAAGACAAAGACAAAGCGCTTTCAATTATTACAAAAGCGTATAGTGGAGGTATCGCTATGAAAACTTTCAACGCTCTCGTTCTCGAAAAAGCTCGAGCTTTGCTTCTCTTTAAAAATGCACCAAGTCTTGCGAAAGAACTCAAAGACCAAATGTCAGAGGAAGACTATGCGTGGCTTTCGACTACTGGTGACATGACATCACCCGTGCTTCTCGAGCTCCTACGAGCCTATGATGCGACAGGGAAGGCGTATCTCGAAACATTGCCACTTGAGATGGCGGTGGTAGGGGTCTGTAAATAGGGTCGTCAAATTTTGACACTTTTCAAAAATAATGGTAACTTTTGACGGAACTATATGAGGTCTTTATCTCACTGGTTTTTTGACAATAACAAATACGGTACAACAAACAAAAGCGAGTAAATTATGAACACTTCGACCCTGCCTTCGATTTCCTTGTGGAACTCTCAGGCTTCTCCGATCCTCTGGATCAACGATGGGCTCAACCGTGATCGGCATCTGTCGTTGCGCGGCATCAAAGACAGTGAACTTCGTTCATCCTTTGCTACGGCTGATCGGGCAGAGGCGATTCGTCGCCAAAACCTGATTAGGCTCTTCGTTGAAAATGATTCTTTGCGCGAGTTCGTGCTTATGGATCATTTTGCCCGCATGGGCTCGGCAGTCCGGATTCCCGCAGACGGTCAGCAATTCGTGAACTACTTCAACCCTCACGAGCAGAATGAGTTCTGGACGAGGGTAGAACAATTTGAAGAGATTGTCTCTCAGATTCCTGATTTTTCACGCAGCAACCCCGCCTTGTCGCAGATGGCTGAGCACCTTCGCACTGAACAGGTGCGGCTGGAATCTTCCGAAGCAGCGATGGGCAAATCAGTCGTCGATCAATTGTTGAAGGCAACGACCCTCGACGGTACAGTCACCCTCCAGTTACGTAAGGAGGAGGGTCGGTGGAATTTCGCCACTTGGACGAAAGACGTGGTGGGTCATCGATTGTATGCCTTGAATCCACCGAAGGACAAGGTCTCCATCCATGAATTCTTTGAACATGAATTCTTCGAAAAAATTGGCATCTATAGCTTGCTCCGGCGGCGCGAAGAAAGCCGTATCCGGCGTGAGATCCGCAAGTGGGCAAATCCGATCATCGTGACGGAGCTTCCGAACGAGGTCTTGCGAGACATTTGCAACTACATGAACGATATTCTTCGGGAGGAAGGTAAAAAAGAAAAAAGCTTGTTTCCTTTTCCTGACGAATCAAAAGACGGCGAGTTTGTGGATCTGGTTATTCGCTTCTCGTATAATGGGGAGGGTCTCAAGATCAAACTCGTGGGACTCAGTGATCAGCAAACAGTTCCCCCCGAGTTTGAAGAAAGGTGGGCAAAACCGATGGACGAAAAGTGGAGCCGGTATTACCGCTCCGACGATCTCGAAAAGATCGATACAATGCAACATAACTTGCGTCGTCGTTCGTACATCACTCATCTGCTCACTAACTACTACCCCCGGCTCAAACAATGGTTCGCAGGTAACTTTGAAAAACTCCTTGGAAGCAATGGAATGGTTATCCCGTCCCCAGCTTCTGACGATCAATTCAAGTGGTCTCATGGAGAAACGGTTTGTCGGGAGAAATGGACGGAAACTTACCAGGCATCGAAAGACGTCCGTGAGTTTGCTGCGGATCACATGTATACGCTTCTCAATGTTGCAAAGATTGCTAATACCTTCGTGGAGCGTTCACGGCGGTGGCAATTACCGCTTTCCTTTCCTGAAATTGTGGAAGGGGAACAGGCAACGTTATCGTTTGATGCTCTCTGGCCTGTTGCCTTGATTGGCCGGAAGACCTCCGGATCAAAGGGCCGGGTTATCGAATCAAAAGACTTGCGTCCTATCACTGCACTCGGAAATCTTGCTGCGGGCATCTCAATGCTCACAGGAGGAAATGGGGCAGGCAAGACGACGACAGGGGAGGAAATCCTCGGTCTTCTGCACGATGCTGCCAGTGGGTTTCCCGTGTTTGGCAAAAATGTGCGCCTGAATCTGCGGACTGTCATTGGTTCCATTTATTTGGAGCATGGCGACGGCTCGACGATGCAGCTGTCTCTGGAAAAGCTTGGGGCCGTGGTAACGGAGGTTGCAAACCATCCCATGAACGGTACGTTTGTGTTCTGGGACGAAGCCGGTACTGGCACTACTGCAAGTCAGGGTGAACGGCTCGGCATGGCAACACTTGCGCGTTTCCGTCAGATCGGTTGTACCGTGCTGGTCAACACTCAGATTCCGGCACTTGCAGAAAATGCTCAAAATCGCCTTGGTGCAAAATGTTTCAAGGTTGATATGGCTCATACCATAAGTTCAGGTATCGGCGAGCCAGACATCCATGAGCTTGCTCGGGAGATGGGTTTGGAAAAAGTCCTCAACCTCCAGAAGAACTGAATGAAGGTTTGAATTCTACCAACCTCTGCGTGACAGGCAGAGGTTGTTTTTTTATTGTTGACTTTACGGGAGGCGTTTGATATCTTTGCCAGTGGCATTGCGGTTCCTGAATAATTATTCCCCCTTAAAAAGGGAACAGCCTAAACCTAGGTTCTCGCGGATCTGGGGGTTGTGGGAGGTTTCGTTTCTAGATTTATCTGGATGAGAAAAACCTTGTCACTGATACGCCTGCGGGCTTGATGTGACAGATATGCCAGGTTAGAAAATCCTGGCAGGAAAGTGGTACGGAGTCGAAAGGCGACTCTGGCTTCGGTTTCATCAATAACAAACCCACCCATTGGAGAAATTCGGTGATCAACGGGTTATCCAAATATCTATCTCACGCCAAAGGTAGCCTCGCGCAATCTTTGCGAGATCGGCTAAACAGTCATCGCAGTGCCCCGAAGCCCCTCGTACAAACGAGGGGTCTTTTTATTTACAAATTATAGTAATAAAAAAGCCGTGCTTGCCGAGGAGAGCAAGAACAGCGCAGACTTGAAATCAAGGTTGTTTGGGTAGGGCATTCTCGAGGATATGACCAATAAGCTTTCTGAGTGCCACACCGTATCCCATATGACCATAGCCCATAACCGTGTCTACAACCACCGAGGGCTGTTCACTCAAAAAAGATTTTTGGCGAAAGGGCTCGCGCTGAGTGATGTCGGTGATATGGATCTCCACTGTAGGCACCCCGAGATCCCGAGCAATCTCTACAGCATCGCGAAGAGCAACACTGGTATGCGTGTACCCTCCTGGGTTGAAAATAATTCCACCAAATCCATTTTTAGCTGCCTGCTGGATATTGTCAATCAGAACCCCTTCGTGATTGGACTGAAGAGGAAAGATTTCGCATCCCAGAGATTCCGCGTCTTTCTGGAGTCCCCTGACGATCTGTTCTAGAGTCAGGGTCCCGTACACTTTGGTGTTTCTCAATCCCAAGAAATTGAGGTTGGGACCGTTGAGGAGTAGGAACATTATTGCCATATTTTTCCGTTGCTAATTGTTCTTGTTGTCTAAACTGAATACTACGGATTTAAAGAGAGAATGCAAGACAAGAAGATTATTGACTTATATACATAAATATGTTATGGTAAGGAACAGATGCAACTCCTCAACCCACTCTTTGTTTTCGTCTTGTTAATCCTTATCATCTCCTACGCAATAGGATTGATCATGGGTGGACCTGCACGAGCAAACAAGATTCTCTCATGGGAGCTTAAAAAGCTTACCCAATTTGGGCGATGGCTCTTGAAAAATCTGTTTCAGGTCCTCGCAAACGTCTTCCAATACCTCGCAAACCTATGCGGGGCTAAAAAGAAGAAGAGAACAACTTAAACCCTGGCGGGCGATCTCATGATCGCCCGCCTTAACCATTTGCTATACTACTTCCATGACCCAACTCGAAGCCCTAGAAATCTTAAAGACTGGTCGCAATGTGTTTTTGACAGGTCCTGCTGGAAGCGGCAAGACGCATCTTACCAATTCCTACATTGCATATCTCAAAAAGAACGATATTGATCCAGGGATCACTGCTTCGACCGGTATTGCTGCGACGCACATGGGAGGGATGACCATACATTCCTGGGCGGGGATTGGAGTGAAGGATACTTTGGATGAAAGTGATCTCGAAGCCATGGCTGAGAAACCATATCTTTCAAAACGTTTTGAAAAGGTGAGAGTGCTCATCATCGATGAGGTCTCTATGCTCCATCATTTCCGACTTGATCTTGTGGATCAGGTGCTCCGAACAATGAAAGGTACCAGTGACCCTTTTGGTGGTGTGCAGGTGGTGCTTGTGGGGGATTTCTTTCAGCTTCCTCCAGTACAGCGAGGTTTTTCGGAATCGGGTGAAGAGACACAGTTTGTATATCACGGAGAGGCGTGGAAACAAGGAGACTTTACTGTCTGCTATCTGAGCGAACAGTTCCGCCAAAAAGATGACTCGATGATAGATATTTTAAATGAAATCAGAAGTGGGGATGTGAGTGATGCATCTAAAAAACTACTTGAGACACGGATGGGAAAGACACCAGAGAAGGGCGTTCGTGCTACCAAACTCTTTACCCACAACATGGATGTAGATGCTTTAAATGCACTCGAGCTCGAAAAGCTCCAGAGTCCCGAAGAGGCTCTCTATGTGATGTCTGCAAAAGGTCATCTTCCTATTGTTGAGATTTTAAAAAAGTCATGTCTTGCGCCAGAGAAACTGAAATTGAAACTTGGTGCAGCGGTGATGTGTGTGAAGAACAATTTTGAAGAAGGATATGTAAACGGTACGCTCGGTATGGTGGTTTCCTGCAAGAAAAGTTTACACCCCGTCATACGCACGACAGGAGGGCGCGAGATCACCATCGAGCCTGCTTCATGGAAGATCGAGGAGGATGGCAAGGTAAAAGCTGAGATCACTCAGTACCCACTTCGTCATGCCTGGGGGATCACGGTGCACAAAAGCCAGGGGATGAGCTTGGATGCGGTGGAGGTGGATCTTTCAAAAGCTTTTGAGCCAGGGATGGGATATGTGGCTTTGTCGCGAGTGAGGTCGCTTGCAGGGTTGAGTATACTCGGTCTCAACGCTACTGCCCTTATGGTTCACGAAGATGTTCTTCTTTTCGATCGAGAACTCCAGGAACAATCAAGTGTTGCGCGTAAGACAATTTTAAAAAATACTGAAAAACTTCACGGAGAGCAAAAAGATTTTCTCGAATGGGCGGTACCAAAGAGCAAGGGGGGAAGTGGACTTAAACTTGCACCACATGAGCTCACTGCACTTTTGATCGAGGAGCGAAAAAGTCTCAAAGACATGGCGAGCGAGCGAGGAGTGACAACAGAGACAATACTTACCCATATCGAAAAACTCATCTCCGAAGGAGTCGAACCTGATATCGCATATCTTAAAAAAGAAATATCATTTGCTCATTGGAAGAAGATAGAGAAGGCGATCAATGAAATACTTGAGACAGATGATGAAGTACTCCTGTCGAAGGTCAAAAACAAAGTGGGGCCAAATGTTTCGTATTTACATATACGGTTGGGGAGGGTGTTGTTGGGGTGTGGGCCGAGGGGTTAAGCCTTTCTCTACTTTACAAAACTCTCTTGGCTGAAATTGGTTTATAGTAATGCTCAAACTTTTCTAGGGTCCATAGGGTAGGACCTCCGTCAATGTGGGTTGCATGCCAGACATATCGATTATCTGTTCCATCATTTATTTTTCCTAAGTAAATCGCAGAATGAAGATAGTATAACCATTCATCTTTGTCTTTATACCTCTCCAAACTTTTATCTACCTCTTCTCCTTCTTTGTTCCGAAGGTTCTGTGCGTATATAACATCTCCTAATTTCAACTCATCAAAGTCAATAGATTCTTCTTGAAAAATAAATTTACCAAGAACTTTGTATCCACCTGGAAGGTAAATCTGATCTTTCTTAAAGAAAATTCCGTGGTTGCGATAGAAGTAGAGTTGGAGGGCAAAGCGACAATTACCCTCAGGTACTCCGACCTCGATTTCTTCTGAGGTTTCAACGGGACCCGCAAGGTATTTATAGACGAATTTGTCAGTCGGAAATTCTTTTCTTGTTTGCATATGTTTATTCTATCCCGTAGCAAGCAGTACCCATACAGCAGCAAAGGCGAGAAAGACAGCTATGCCGATAGCGATTCGATATTTACCAAATTGTCGCATAGCAAAAACAATACTCGTAGCCATGATTACCCAAAATACCCATGCGAAGACAAAGTCGTGCCAGCTCCAATTCCAACCTTCAATAAACTGATTTCCTAGAAGGGGAATAATCAATGCAACCGCTGACCATGCCATGATTTTTAGGATAGAGTTTTTCATCGAGTTTATTAAATGTTTACCTTCAACTCTTCTCCCGGTTCATACGTAGCTAAAATAAGTCCTGTGCTTCCTGTTTTTGATTCTACGAGTTTGAAGTTTTGCGCCTGTGTTCCTTCTAGAAAAAGTTTCTTGCCTGTACCGATGGTGATGGGATGTATCCAGACATGCATGCGATCGATGAGATTGTGTTTGAGTAATGTCTGGATCAAGTTTCCACTGCCATACACCCAGAGATCAGGACCGTCTTCAGTTTTAAGCTTTTCGATCTGCGCTACAACATCACCCGTAATACACGCTGAATTGTTCCATGAAGGTTCAAATGAGGAATGTGACACTACGTATTTCTTTGTTGTGTTGAAAGGAACTGCTACTTCGAGGTCTGTGGTTGCCTGTGGCCAATATCCCGCAAAAATATCATAGGTGACTTTTCCCAGGAGAAGCTCAAAGGGAGACTGAAAGAATCCAGAGAGAACAGACCCTGCCATTTCGTCCGAAGGAAATGATGTCTGCCATCCGCCGTACTTGAAGCCGTTGCTCGTATCTTCTGTCGGTCCACCAGGAGCCTGCATGACGCCATCGAGGGTGATAAAAGTTGATGTGATAATTTTTCTCATACTATCTATTTTAGCAACCATTCCGAAATATAACCACGATACCTTTCTCGGATATTCTGTGGCATAGCATCAAAATTTCCAATCTCCTTACGGCAAAGAGTGCTTCCACATTCGCATTTCATTCTCCACCATGGATGCTTCTCTGTCATTTCATAATCCCAAGTTATTTCTTCGCCAGGTTCTATGTCTCGCATCGCGGTAACTTTAAAAAGTTCCTTGATTCCACAATTAGGATTACAAGAATGATTTATCCAACGTGCTATGCCTTTTGAATCACGCCATTTCTTTTCTTCAAATTGAACAACGTGGTCGTACAATTCTTGACTCCATCTCTCATCATCCCAGCCGTATATTTCTCCATCAAACTCGGCGATAACTTCGCCTTTGAGAATTTTTTCATGCGCAAAGACACCTTTACCAAATTTTCCTGTTTCCTTCACTGTAACTTTTGGATTGTCCATGGAGTTATTTCTCAACAGAAACCAATTCCACAAAACTTTCACAAGCATCTGCATCTCCTCCTTCCAAAACCCTACTCCTTACTTTTAGTGTGATCGATGAGGTGGAATTAACAAGAAGCGCATGATCCTCAAGGGGAAGTTGGATTGGTTTGATATTTAAAACGAGACGGCCATCTTTATCGAGATGATTGACGGTATTTCCTCTTTTAATCTTTGAGATATATTCCGAGATATTTTCATTGCTCCCTTCGTATACAGTGAAAGCCGTACAAGTCCTTACTTCGGATGAGATTCGTTCGTCTATTCTCTCGTATGTAGTATATTTACCATATAGACCATAGACGGGTCGCTCTATTACTGCAGGAAGGGGACTACACCACGCTCGTGTGTCATTTCTACCCGCTATTGCGATAGCTCCGTAACCTTCGGGACAATGGAGTTCTGGGACTTTGTCATACGGACCTACAACAACCATTGTTGAATTCATTATTATTTCATCGGGTGTAAGGGGTTTCTTTTCGATAATCGGTGTGGGGCTTGTTGAGGTGGCCGAAGTTATTCGAGTCTCAGGTTTTTCTTGAGGTTTAAAAACATATGAGCCTAGTACAACAATGACTATGATAATGGAGAGGGGGAGGATAGCGTTCTTTTTCATGAGAAGATTATAGCAGATCTAATATAAAACCCACGTTAACGGCTTGAATATTCGTGATTTTTAATGTACTTTATATACACATTGCGGGATCGTATAATGGTAGTACAGCGGCCTTTGAAGCCGTGAATCTTGGTTCGATTCCAAGTCCCGCAGCCAAAATAAAAATATGAATAAGTCAACTGCTTCTATTTTCGATATTTACATAAACTATCTAGAGTGTTGGGCACATGAAATTCCTAATTTAATTCAAATACTTTCACTCCTAACTTTTTCTTCAGTTTTTCTCAAAGACAGTGATTCTAGGAGTGATCTAATATTTTTAATTTGTTCTCTGTTTATAATCTACATCTTTTTCAAAAACATAAGTTTTTTTAGGGACAAGAGTCCTGAATTATTTTCTAGATTTAACCTTGATGAGAAACAATGGGATCGAATATTTTATTGGTGGACATTCTTTACATTTGTAACGATTGTTTTGTTCATATCACTTTCGTTCCATTTGGCCAATTTAATTCCTCTAAAATAATTATCAATAATTTCCCCGTAACCCATTGCCCCTCACCACGTCATCTACTATACTTACAACATATATATTAAAAAATACATATGACAACATTACATTTTTCAATTTTTATCAATGCTCCTCGAGAAAAAGTCTGGCATGCGATGCTCGATGATGCTTCATACCGTGAATGGACAAAGCCTTTTAATCCCGGCTCATATTTTGAGGGAAACTGGGAGGCGGGGTCTGCGATGAAGTTTCTTGGCTGTGATGATAACGGAAAGCCGAATGCGGGAGGTATGTATAGTATGGTGCGGGTCAATCGTCCGCATGAATTTATCTCTATCGAGCATGTTGGGATGATCCAAGATGGTGTGATCGATACAACAAGTGATATGGTGAAAAAGTGGACGCCGTCTTTTGAAAACTACACATTCATAGAAAAGGATGGGGGAACTGAAGTGAAAGTGGATGTAGACATTGTGGATGAAATGAAAGACGAATTCAATGGTATGTGGCCAAAGGCCCTCGAGATATTGAAGGTGGTGGCGGAGAGATAATATAGAAAATATGAACAAGAAAAAGATAACAACCCATCTTTGGTTTGATACACAGGCGATAGAGGCTGCAAACTTCTACACCTCTCTTTTTCCCTATTCAAATCTACCGTCAAAAATCGGTACCATTTCAAAAATCACTGATACTCCATCGGGGGATTGCGACATTGTTTCTTTCGAACTTGCAGGAACTCCATTTCAGGCAATCAGTGCAGGACCATATTTTAAATTCAATCCATCGATTTCGATGATGGTGAACTTTGATCCTTCAAAAGACGCAGATGCAAAAAAGAATCTCGACCTCGTATGGGAAAAGTTGTCTGAAGGAGGAAAGGCACTCATGCCACTCGACAAGTATCCTTTCAGCGAGCGTTACGGCTGGATAGAGGACAAATACGGATTGAGCTGGCAGTTGATCCTCACTAATCCTTCTGGAGAAGAGCGACCACAGATCATTCCTGCACTTCTTTTTGCAAACACTGCCTATGGCAAGGCCAAGGAAGCTACTGACTTTTACCTTTCTGTTTTCAAGGACGCAAAAGAAGAAGCACAACGAGGTACTCTCGCCCTCTATCCCGCAGGTATAGATCCTCATACAGAAGGTACAGTGATGTTTACCGACTACAAACTTGCTGAACAATGGTTTGCTGCTATGGATGGACCGGGGTCGCACGACTTTGCGTTCAATGAAGCAGTCTCATTCATCGTCAATTGTGAGAACCAGGAAGAGATCGACTACTATTGGAACAAGCTTTCTCATGTGCCTGAGTCAGAACAATGTGGATGGCTCAAGGATAAGTTTGGTGTCTCATGGCAGATCGTGCCAACTATGATGGATGAAGTGATGGCAAGTGGAGATCAGGAAAAAATCAAAAAACTCACAAAGGCCTTTTTGCAGATGAAGAAGTTTGATATCAAGAAACTTGAGGATGCGGTGAAGTAGATGATTTGCAATACCTAGATATATGTTGTATTGTGTTGGTGAAACAACCTGCACACCTTTTACGTATGAAAACACAATTGTCACTCCACCCCGATGGAACAATGGTTATTGACTACACCGCCGAGACCCCCGAAGATCACCAGGCCAACAGAGCACTCTTCTGTCGTTATGACGGCACAGGATTAATTGGCTCTGCTTCTGGTGACGGAAGTCATCTTCAATTGATCGTCTCCGCTCTTACTCCAGAGGAAATTGCTGCCAACGCCCAAGCCGATGCCTGGATCACGAGCTTGAATATTGCCGGTCAAAGGGTTCAAAATTCTCGTGGCAATCCAAATCGAGTGATTGTTTTGTCTGAATAATCTTTTTCCTCCAACTTTTCCTAACGCGCCCGTCTTTGCAGACGGCGTTTTTTTGTTGCCCTTTTAAATTTCTTGTACCGCCGTAATACTTCGTGCTATCATCACCCTGTCGGCATTCTGGCTTGCTGATATATTTTGACTTAACCAGAGGGATTGCCTCGTAACTCTGACTTGGTAGTCTCCATGCAAGGAGTGCTGATGTCTGGCAATCATCAGTAGCAGTTGTGGCCACCTCCCAGACTCGGCAGTCTGGGAGTGTTTTATTTTCTTAAACCTCGCAAAATATCTTTAAATTGCTATACTTTCCTCATGAACAAAAAAGTCTTCCTGTGGTCACTCTACGACTTTGCAAACTCTATCGTTCTTATCGCGTTTCTTTTCTACTTCTCTCAGTGGTTGGTGATCGATCAGGGCAAGCCTGCCTGGTGGTACAACGTTGCTCTCATTATTTCTTCTCTCCTCTTTATCCTCACTGCACCATGGGTAAGTAAGAAGGTGGATATTACTCGCAGAAAGATCGGAGGTCTCCGACTGTGCACAGCTCTCTGTTTTACGGGATTTCTCGCTACATCTCTTTTTGCCACACTCACTGATGGTTTAGAACTTTTTGTTACTATTTTGTATACGCTCACTACCTACGTGTACCTTCTCTGTTTCTTGTACTTTACGCCGATGCTCAATGATCTTTCAAACGAAAAAAATCGCTCACTCGTCTCAGGTATCGGCCAAGGGGCAAACTCAATAGGACAGGTGATAGGAATTTTGATTACGCTTCCGTTTGTAAATGGGATTACTTTGTTTGGAGATCCAGGCAGAGCCCAAGCTCTTTTTCCAGCAACAATTATCTTTGGGCTCCTGGTATTACCTATGCTTCTTTTCTATCGGGAAAACACTGATCCTGTCGTCGCTCTGTCTGAAGATACGCTCCGAGCCCATCCTCTTTCTTTGCTCAAAAATTTGTTGAAATATAAGCCACTGGCATTTCTCTTGCTCGCATACTTCCTCTTTAGTGATGCCATGCTCACCTTTGCCAACAATTTTCCGCTGTATCTCGAAACAGTTCATCATGCCACTGACACAACAAAATCAATTCTCACTGCAAGCATTCTCATTCTTGCAGCACTCGGAGCCGTCATATTTGGAAAAATCGCTGATAAAAAAGGCAAATTAAAAGTTTTGAAAACAATTTTGGTGATCTGGTGCTTTATATTCCTTGCTATGATATTCGTATCAAGCTTCAAGGTTCTTGTCGTCATCTTTCTCTTCGCCGGAATACTTTTCGGTCCGGTCTGGGGAATCAGTCGGGCCTTGGTGGGAGAGCTTGCACCTCCAAATCTTCTTTCTTCCTCATATAGCTACTATGTCGTTGCTGAAAGATTTGCAACATTTGTAGGACCTTTGATCTGGAGCCTCGCCCTCATAACTGTAGGAGAAGGGGTGCGGGGATATCAGGTGGGACTGTTCTCTCTGATGCTCCTTCTCGTCATAAGTCTTTTTGTATTGCAGAAAGTGAAGCCTACTCAAGAAAAAACAATATAGTTACAGCACCATGAACCCCGACATCACCACCTACAACAAAGCCCTCACCAAAGAAAACAGAGAAATCTGTGATCTTCTTGCTACCGAAATCACCAAAGCTCTTCCTGAAGCAGAAAACAAAATCTGGCACAGACATCCTGTGTGGTTTCTTGATGGCAATCCTGTTGCAGGTTACGCAAAACTCAAAGAATCTGTTCAGCTACTCTTTTGGAGCGGTCAATCTTTTGAAGAAGAGGGTTTGGAAACTGAGGGAAGTTTCAAAGCAGCCCAAGCTCGATATACTTCCGTAGACCAGATCAATACAGAAGACCTCGCACGCTGGCTCAAAAAATCACGAGATATTCAGTGGGATTACAAAAATATTGTGAAGAGAAAAGGGAAGTTGGAGAGGATTAAATAGAGGTATGCTACAATTTCCCCAGAACGTATCCAAAGAAAGGAGGTGAAAAATGAATACACAAACTATGCAGAAATTGTCGCGCTGGGTCTGTGATCCAGTTGGCAGTTTCTGTCGAATCGTTGGAGAAGAAAACACAAGCTGAACCAGGCAGTAGTCAGGTCCAATCGTCGCATGTCAAACATGTCGAAAGAAGAACTTGAACTGCTCCATGCCAGAGCTTTGCGCGAAGTAGAAGACGGTCTCAAGGAGCTTACACCGAGACAGCGCGCGAGGTACGAAGAGGCATGGAAGGCTTATAAAGAGCATCAAGCGAGTCAAGGTCGCTAAGTCATCAGGCGTGGTGGGAGGGTTCCCATCGCGCTTTTTATTTACTCTGCTCATTGCTATACTTCTCCCATGAAAACATTTTTAAAAACAAAGCTCTGGCCGGTGGTTGCGGGACTCCTCACTGCATTTGTGGTCATGATGATCTGTGAATTTATCAACTCCATCTTCTACCCACTTCCCACAGATCTCGATATACGAAATGTAGAAGCTGTCCACGCCTTCACAGCATCTCTTCCTTGGGTTGCGTACATTCTGGTCTTTGTCGGATGGGTACTCGGAGCATTCAAGGCAGGTTGTGTGACAACATACCTCTCAAAAGAATCAACCTACAGACTTTCATTGAGAGTAGGAATCATTCTTACCATCCTCGGGCTTCTCAACAACATAGCAATCGGACATGATGTATTCTTTACTGTCATTGCATTGCCAATGTTTATCGTCTTTACGTACCTGGGACATATCTACATGAAAAAGCGAATGGTGAGTAAAGGTTAATTGACTCCCTCCGAGACTTTGATAGGATGCAAGGAGAAAGCTTGCAACTATGAAAACAAATCCAATCCTTTGGGCTGTGGCCTCAGTCGGCTTCCTCTTTTTCCTCGCTACTTCAAAATTCTCTCAGAAAGTGTTCGTGAGCATTGGTGGTCCCGAGAAATGTTCAGACTGTCGTGTCTTTGCGGAAGCGGACAAAAACGCTCCGGAGAATGCGGTGGTATTCCTCGGCGACAGTATGTTCTCGCGAATGCAGGAAAACTCGATTGTCAGTCCCGCAGTAAACTACAGCATCGGCGGAGAAGACTCCCTCGGACTTGCTCGGCGTGTCAGGGACTACCACTCGCTTTCAAATGCCCGTGCCGTCGTCATAAACGGCAGGGTCAACGATGTGCACCACGGAGTCTCGAGGCAGGGAAGCATCAAGGCTTTGAAAGAAATAATTGATGCAATCCCGACAAACGTCCCCATCTTTGTGGTACTCATTCTTCCTACAAGCCAGTTTCCTATGCAAAAGATCGATGCGCTGAACGCGGAGATTCTCAAACTCCCACGCGTACGCTTCATCGATGCGCGATATCTTGGCTCGGACGGCGCGCTTCGTCCGGAGTATGACTTTGGCGACAAACTTCACCTGAGTGCCTTAGGAATGAAACTTCTCACCAGCCAGATCCGAAGGGAACTTAACCCCTTCCTCCAGGCTCGACGCAACTGAAAGTAGCGATACTTTCTTTTTTTATTTTCAAAAATCACTTTACTTGCTACACTAAGCATATGAAAAAACTCATCATAATTGTGCTCATACTTGGGATTATCATAGGAGCCTTCTTTGCATTTAATAGTTATATTTACAATGAAAAACAAGCTCCTGTCGCCACTGATTATAAGGAAACAGAATTTTTTCTTGATGGCGCACGGGCAACAATTGGGGGAGATATACAATACTTTGGCAATGAACTTGCAATCGATCTTGATCTCGATGGGGTTGAAGACAAGATTTTTCTCATCACATATTCTCCGGGAGGTAGCGGAACCTTCTACTATGTCGTCGGAGCGGTAAAGACTTCAGATGGATACGTGGGAACCGATGCAGTGCTTCTTGGTGATCGTATTGCTCCACAGACCACAGAGCCAGGGGTACATCCAGGAATTGTCGTCATAAACTATGCAGAACGTCTCCCAAACGAACCTTTCACCACTTCTCCATCTCATGGAAAGAGTCTCTGGCTCAAGCTTGATGTCCCAAGCATGCGCTTCGGGGAAGTTGCAGTGAATTTTGAAGGGGAGTCAAATCTACCTCGAGAATAAAGTTTTTGGTATACTATACCCCTATGACATCAAAAATAATCATTCGTGTTGTTATCCTCATTATCCTCGCCGTTCTCGCAATTGTATTTCTCAAGCCGAAACAAGATGAAGTAACTCCAAAGCTTCCTGCAGGCAGTACTCCTCCGATAGATATTTCTCTCGTTGCAGACAAAGAATGGGTGTGGGAAAAGACAGTCCTTTCTACAGGATCAACGACAGCTCCAAAAGTTCCCGGAAAATTTACCATTACACTCGCCTCTGATACACAGGTTTCAGGAACAACTGATTGCAACAATTTCTCTGGAATATATATGGTGGGTACAGAAGGCATTCTCACCTTTGGTCCCTTTGCTATGACAAAGATGTACTGTGAGGGATCACAAGAAGCAGAATTTACCGGAGAACTCGCAAAAGTTCAGAGCTTCACGCTCACCGATGGGAATCTATCACTCATGCTTGAAGGTGGTGAGGGTACAATGATCTTTACAAAAATTGAAAAGATGGAGACGATCTAACCAAAATATCCACAAAGGCAACAAAAAACCGCGGTGAAAGCCACGGTTTTTTTATTGAGGATACTAAATGTGTATTACACAGTTGGTTCTACGGGAGTAGCAGCTGGAACTTCTGCTTCTGGTGTAGCCACTGTTGCTTCAACTTTTACCTCGCATCCACATCCTTCGCATTTCATTACTCCTCCTGCTTCGTTTGGCTTCACTTCGCCTCCGCATTGTGTGCATGTCATTGAACTCATAGTATTTTAATTAAGGGAATAAGAGTCTCAGTGTAGCACGATTAGAAAGATAAAGGGGGATTACTCAAATACTGAAATAAGATAGGTATCGATTACTCTCTGGTCGAGGTCGTAGAAGTTTTTTCCTTGCTTCTTGAGATAGGTAGCAAGCTTTACCCCCACAAATCTCCAGTGCCATGGTTCAAAGACATAGTATCCGTTGTTCTGCGGATATGAGAGGACAAAACCATACTTGTAGGCATTAGCAAGAAGCCAGGTGTAGGCAGGTGTCTTTTCGAAACCATCGAGACTTCCGTTCAGTCCTCCCGTGATGAGATCAACAGTTGTTCCAAGCTGGTGTTCAGAATATCCCTGATCTGCAGAAAACTGGTTTGCAGTACCACTTCCGTAGGTCACGGTATACGCTCCCTTGAGTGCACCTTGTTCGTTGAAAGATCGGAATCCAGATGAGACATATATTTTTACATTGTCTTTTCCTGCGTCATCGATCATCTCTTTGAGGTACGGCCAGACTGACTCATGGATCTTTGTTGTTCTTTCTTCAATGTATTCGTAAAAATCAGGAATCTCTGCGAGGCGAGGAGGGGAGTAATGCTCGTTCAAGAAAAATACTTTTGAATACTTTTGCAAAAGTTCTGGATCGGTTTTTGAGAGTTTCTCAAGATCATCCACAGTTCCGGAAATATTACCTACCTCTTTCTGAAACTTTCCTAATTGTTTTTCAAGATTGTTTGCATTTTTCTCTGCTTCGATGAGTGCATCTGAAAGGGAAGAGCGTGTTTGTGTAATATTTTCTGCAAGAGTTCCTGTGGTCGAAGCAAGTGTGAGTTCCAGGCTTGAAATATGTGCTGTGAGAAGAGATACATCATCACGCAAATGAGATAATTGTGCATAGCTATATGAGGCAAGGGTAACAAAGGCGATTGCTACAAGAGCAAAACCATAGGCTACTAAATATTTGATCGTAAACCATTTAGAATCAAGCTTCTTCATATATGTAGTATAATCTATTTACAGAATCATTTCATGTTTAAAACACTCATTGCTATTGTAATTCTCGGAGGAATCGCTGTATACGCTCTTTCTTTTGATATGCCTAAAAAAGAAGTTGTTCCCGAGCCCAAAGAAGTAGTAGTGGTTCCCGAGATTCCTGCACCAGTTGTCGTGCCTGCACCGACTGTAGAAATTCTTCCTACCCATATCATCCAAGGTGATCCGGTGATGGTTTCTTTTTCCGAAGTACCTGAAGAAGTTGTGTATAAAAGTAAAAAAGTTCCTACTTTTGTATATAAGGGTCAATCACGAGTTTTGATCCCCGTGGATTTTACCGAAAAACCTGGAACATATCATCTCTTGCTTACCTGGGAGAGCGGAGCAACGAGCTCAGAGGCGATACGCGTGAATGAACGTCCAAAGATCGAAGCTCCTTTGGGAATTCCTGAAAAGCTTGGAGGCAATACTCCTGCGGGAGAGAAAAACGTCATCAGCAATCTTGCAAAAGAAAATGCAGAACTCGCCCAAGTCCAAACTGAAAACAAAATATTATGGGATGAGGCCTTTCGTTTTCCTCTTGAATCTGTAACTGTGACTGATGACTATGGATACAATAGAGCCACGGGGCAGTCGACAATTGTCCACAAGGGGACTGATCTACGTGCACCAAAAGGCACTCAAGTCTTTGCTATGAATGATGGTATTGTGCGCATCTCTCGCCTCTATACTATCTACGGCAACACGATCGTCGTAGACCATGGACTTGGCGTGCATACATTTTACATGCATCTTTCTCGACGCGATCTCAAAGAGGGGGACAGTATAAAAAAAGGTCAGCCTATAGGTCTTTCGGGCGATACGGGATATGCGGAATCACCTCATTTACATATGACAATCCGTTTGAACGGTGTTTCGATTGACCCTATGCGATTTATGGAATTTTTCAAAGAATAGATCTGTAAGTTTTTTTCCTGCCTACCGTCATAGATGTATATGAAAAAAACAATAACAGGAATTTTTGAATCGCGAGATTCAGCAGAAAAAGCAATTAATCAACTTCATTCAGGACTTGGAATTCCCAACGAGGATATTTCTTTTGTGTACCGCAACACTGAAGGAAATGTAAAAGAAGTACACGCACGAAATATCAGCTCAGACACACCGGGAGAAGGTGCTGCAAAAGGTGCGACGGTAGGAGGGGCACTCGGAGCCTTGGCAGGTATTGCGACTGTGGTAGGAATTATTCCGCTTCTCGGTCCCATCTTTGTGGCGGGACCTATCATTGCAGCCCTCGGCCTTACAGGTGCACTGGGTACTACGGCAGCAGGTGCGCTCACTGGAGTGGCAGCAGGAGGACTCATCGGCGCTCTCGCAAACCTTGGTGTAGGAAAAGAAAATGCTCAGAGATATGAAGACTATGTGCGTGCAGGAGATGTGCTCGTCGTAGTCTATGCGCCTGAGGTGATAGATGTTTCAAAAGTATTGTCCGAGCACGGAGCTATTGAGGTAAACGTCTATACACCAGCGATCTAAAAAAGAGTCTGACACATCAAACTCTGGCGTGGAGAGGGGAAATGAGGTTTAATTAAGGATATGAAAACATCACTCCACCGCATACTCACGAAGGATAATTTGGAATTGGTTGGCTTGCTGTATGAGCCTGAAGAAAAAACTTCTAAGATTCTCGTACATGTTCACGGGATGGCTGGTAATTTTTATGAAAATAGATTCCTTGATGCTCTCGCAAAAACCTTAACTGATAACGGAATAGCTTTCTTTGCCTTTAACAATCGTGGATGTGAATCTCTAAAATATCTGACGAAGACTCTTCCAGGTGGAAAGAAAGAATATGTTCGTGCAGGCAATTCGTATGAAAAATTTGAAGACTCACTTCTTGATATTCAGGGAGCCATCGACGCTGTTTCTCTATGGGGGTTCAATGACATTCATTTGTCTGGGCATAGTCTCGGTAGTCCAAAAGTCTCTTACTACCTTTCCCAAACTCAAGACAAAAGAGTTGCATCTCTCATCCTGCTTTCACCTTCCGATATGCTTGGATTGGTCCGTGATGAAAAAGAAACATTTGAACGAGATATAAACGAAGCTCGTACTTTGGTAAAGGCGGGTAAGGGTGAGGAATTGCTCTCTCATGAGATATGGGATGAATGTCCCTTGAGTGCAAACACATATCTAAGTTTGTTTGGGGACGATTCTCCTGTGGCAATATTTAATTTCTTTGATCCAAATTTTAAACTTCCCGTACTTGGAACTATCACTCAACCTATTTTCGTAACCATGGGACGAGAAGATGATTGCCTCACTGTATCGATAGAGGAAACAATGGAGAGAATCACAAAAGCCTCCACACAAAGTTCTCATGTGGAAACAAAAATTCTCGGAGATGCGAATCATGGATATATTGGTTTTGAAGATGACTTGGCTCAAACAGTACTGACATGGATTCAAAAAACGTAAAAATTGTTGTGTTTGTTCCAGAGACTCACACTGATATTGTGCGAGAGGCTATGGGAAATGCTGGTGCTGGCAAAATCGGCAATTATTCTTTCTGCTCCTTTTCTACAAAAGGAACGGGGAGGTTTAAGCCAGAACAAGGAGCACAGCCTCATATTGGTAAAGTGGGAAAATTGGAAGAGGTTAATGAAGAAAGAATCGAGACAGTTTGTTCTCGAGAAAAACTTCAAGATGTGATCACTGCAATTAAAAAAGTTCATCCTTATGAAGAGGTGGCTTTGGACGTTTATCCTCTGATATAATTTCTCCATGAAATGGCTCCCGATTTCACCAACTAAAATCTACGAAAGCCTCGGAGCTATTGCCGATGGTCGTGTGGAAGTTGTGACTCCCAACAGTGCAAAAGTGTATTCCTCCACTCGTAACAAGTTTTATTACGTCATGTATGATCCAGCAAAGCAGGCGATCATGTCAAACGACAACGCTTCGTACTGGAAAGAAACACTCGGATATCCTGCGGTCGCTTTTTTGATGAAGACCGGAGTTGTCTCGTACGATCAGGGAATGTGTGATCTTTTGAAGGATGTTGCATGGAAAGATATCAATCAGAAATTTAAAAATGACTTCGACAAAGCCCTTGTTTATATTCTTTCTTCAAAAACAGAAGAGCAGCGACGGGCACTCCAGAATTTCGTTGAGAAAGTTTCCGCCGAGGTCAACGTCTTAAACTTAGGGATGCTTGGGGAGAAGACGCTACCGCCCGCGGGGTATTAGGGGTATACTCTAGGGAGTCGAACGTTTTCATTAATTACTCGTAATTCTATTTAAAAACTATGTTATATACAATCGCTATTATCCTCATTGTCTTGTGGGCAATTGGATTCATTGGATTCAATGCTCTCGGAAGTTTTATTCACATCCTCCTTATCCTTGCGGTTGTCGCTGTTCTCATCAGACTCATCAAGGGACGACCTATCGTTTAAAGTCTCCATGTAAGGTTAGGGTGGGTTAATCCGTCATCATCTGTATGCAAAATAAAAATACATTCGCTCCGGTTATTCTTATTATCATTTTGGTAGTAATCGCAATCTGGGGAATATCGGTTTACAAAGAGAAAAATCCCACTGTAAGAGTGAATATTCCAAATACCAATGAACCTGTGGCATGTACGATGGATGCAAGGATATGTCCTGATGGATCTGCGGTAGGGCGCCAGGGACCAAACTGTGAGTTTGCAGCATGTCCAGCTCCTACTTCGACTTCTACATCTTCCGGAACAACCACTGTCGCTGCAAGCATCAATCAAAAAGCCCAGGTTGGAACATTCTTTGTTACACCACTCTCGGTTCTTGAAGATAGTCGCTGTCCAATAGATGTCCAGTGTATCCAGGCGGGAACAGTTCGTCTTCGTGCGCAGGTGGTAACATCTGCTGGAGGTACACGAACCACTGACTTCACTCTCGGTACCGCAGTATCCTTTGATACGGGTGCAGTTATGGTAACTCTCACCGACGTCTCTCCAGCGCCTGTTGCAGGACAGGAGATTGGTTCAGGAACTTACAAATTTACTTTCAGAGTCGTTACGAAGTAGTACTACTCAATAATCGTAATATCTCGAGGATAGAAAAGGTTGATGGTCCACTCTACGGCGATCTCAACCTTTTTTCTCCATGATACGAAGTTGAAAAGGTACACAGTTCTCCAGAGCCACCACATTGGTGCACCTTTGAGGGTTATGGCGCCAAAATGTCCTGCGGCGTACCATTGACCAAGAGAGATCAAGAGAATTTTTTGATCAAAATGCCATTTCTTAAGTTCCTCGGGTTTTCCGTTTGCAAGTGCCTTGATATTTTTTGCAACAAGTTTTCCTTGTCGTACTGCAACCTGGGCAAGCATGGGAGAAGTTCCTGAAACATCACCGAGAGAAAATATTTCAGGTCGAGTGGTGCTCTGGAGAAAGTCATTGATCTCGAGACGTCTCTTGTCGGTAGTTTTTATACCTGTCTCTGTACCTTTGATATCTGATGTTGATGCCTTTACTCCTGCAACCCAGACGATGGTGTGGGCTTTGAGGGTTGCTCCTCCATCAAAAGAAATCATATGAGGGTCGACTTTGACTACTTTTGCATTTTTCATAATGCTTACACCTTTGCGCACGAGTTCCTTCTCTGCAATAGCGCGCATTTCGGTAGGGAATATTGGGATAAGGTCAGGAGTTGCTGTGACGAGGGTCACTTTGACATCTTTATGTGTGATGCCCGAATTTTTGTAATATGCACACATCGTATCTTTAAAGTACTCCACCGCTTCAGCTGCAAGCTCCACTCCTGTTGCTCCTGCACCGACTATGGCGATAGAGAGAAGATCTTTGTTTTTAGTTTCCATCGCTTCCTCAAACGTTTTTACAAAATGATTGCGAAGAGTGATGGCGTCGCCAAGATGCTTGAGAGTAAAAGAATTTTCCTGTGCGCCTGGGGTGCCGAAATAGTTGGTCTCTGCTCCCATAGAAAGCACGAGATAGTCGTAGGGGAAGGACTGTGTCGCGGTCATCACCTGCTTTTTCTCGCTGTCGATCTCTGTCACGACATCTTCTACAAAATGTATTGGTCCTCGGCGGAACACTTCACGGATAGGTTCTACGATAGAGTCGGGAGTGAGGGCACCTGTTGCCACTTCGTGGAGAAGGGGAGTGAAGAGGAAGTAATTGGTTTTGTTGATAAGGGTGATATCGATCTCCTCTGTATCAAACATTTTCTCAAGATGGCGTGCTGTGTAGACTCCGCCGAAACCTCCTCCCACGATGACAACATGTGTTTTTTTCATGATGCCCATATTATATGATAATTTTGAAATATGTACTATAATTGAGGTATTACAAGGCATTAACAAGACTATACTTTTATGGAATACATTTTTCTTTTAGCGCGAGTGGTGTTTGGAGGATTCTTTATTATGAATGCTTTCAATCACTTTAGGAATTCAGATATGCTTGCAGGATACGCAGCTTCCAAAAATGTTCCAAGTCCAAAGGCCGCAGTCATCACAAGCGGAATATTTGCCCTTCTCGGAGGTTTGGGCCTTATCCTCGGAGTCTATGTCAATCTGTCAGTGCTCTTGATCATTCTCTTTTTGCTCCCTATTACGTTCATGGTTCACGACTTCTGGAATTCCCCTACTCCAGAGGCTCGGGCAATGGAATACGTGCAATTTACAAAAAATATTGCCCTTATGGCGGGAGCATTGGCATTTCTCACAGTATCTCAGCCGTGGATGTGGACGCTTTAATTAATTAAACTAAAAATCACACTTTCCCTATGAAGAAAATCAAAGTTGCAATCAATGGATTCGGACGTATCGGAAGAGCTTTCTATAAAGTAGCTTCGGAAAACAAAGATATTGAGATCGTAGCGGTCAACGACCTTACCTCTATCGAAAATGTTGAATATCTTTTGAAATACGATACGGTCTATGGAAAAAGTGATGCGACTTTGAAGGGTGTAAAGTATGTTTCTGAGAAAGATCCTACAAAACTTCCATGGAAAGAGCTTGATGTTGATGTGGTTGTTGAATCTACCGGACTTTTTACGGCAACTGAAAAGGCTCAGGCACATATCGATGCTGGGGCAAAGCGTGTGGTGATCTCGGCTCCGATAAAGGACGATGTATCTCCTACGGTTTTGATGTGTATGAATGAGGATAAGTTGAAGGAGTGTAAAATCAGCTCAAACGCTTCCTGCACGACAAATGCCGGCAGTCCTTTGATTGCCATCCTCGATGAAGCTATTGGAATCGAGAAAGCATTGCTCAACACTGTACATGCCTATACTGCCTCTCAAGCCCTTGTTGATGGTCCAAGCAAGAAAGATATGCGAGAAGGACGTGCGGCAGCTATGAACATCGTGCCATCATCTACTGGTGCAGCGATCGCTGTTGGAAAAGTTATGCCAAAGTTTGAGGGACTTTTTGATGGTATCTCTATCCGAGTTCCTGTAGCTGTGGGCTCAATTGTCGACATCACTTTTGTGGCAAAGAAAAATACTACAGCGGAGGAGGTCAATGAAATCTTGAAAAAGGCAGCAGGAAGTGATCGATGGAAGGGGATCTTTACTGTCACCGAAGAGGATCTCGTTTCTCGAGATATCGTAGGAAACCCACATGCATCTATCGCAGATCTCGCATTTACACGAGTTGTCGGTGGAAATCTCGTAAAGGTTTTGGCGTGGTATGACAATGAGATGGGGTATACGAATACGTTGGTGAGACATGTGATTGAAGCGGGGAAACATATTTAATAATTTAATTATCAACAATATGAATGAAAAGCAAAAAATAATTTCTCTTCTCATGGGATTCTGGGTTTTGGGATTGATCTATCAGTCAGTTGCCCCCGGCTTACCTGATCCAGGTTTTACCCTAGACTTCATTTTCTCTCCATTCCTGTCACTTATAGGTTACCTTTTCTTAGGATTTGGAATAGTAGCTTTTTTGGTAGCAGGTATAATTTTGGGAATTTCTGAAAAATTATTAAAAAAATATCCGAGCCGTGCTTTAACTGTAATTTTATATAGTTTCGTTATACCAGGATCTTTTTGGTTTGTTATTATGAAATTTATGATAGGCCTTGCTGAAAAGTATCCTAATGGTATATAGGTAGAATTACTATTCGTTAGGAATAGATTTTTGATTTACAAATAGATTCCATGCCAAACGCTTCTTCTTACCCCAAATATCTTCTCGCAATCTACGCAATCGTTTTTACGATCTGCGCGTTTAATCCTTTTGCTCGTGACGTGTGGTTTGTGGAAAATATGACTGTCTGGGTGGTGCTCATCTCTATCATCCTCCTGTATGTAAAAGGGATTCGCTTTTCAAATCTCTCATACTCGCTAATGTTTGTTTTTATCATTCTCCACACGATCGGAGGACACTTTACCTTTGAACGCGTGCCGTTTGATTTTGTTACCAATCTTTTGGGACTTGAAAGAAATGGATATGACAGAATGGCGCACTTTAGCGTAGGTTTTTACGCATTTCCAGTGATCGAATATCTTCTTGCAAAAGGAATCGTCACAAAAAGATGGATCGCATATCTCTTTGGGCTTTTTGCAATCATGTCAGTTGCTGCGGTCTATGAAATCTTTGAATGGATCTACGCAATACTTTCCGATCCCACAGCAGGCATCGCCGTTCTCGGAAGCCAGGGCGATATTTGGGATGCGCAGAAGGATATGCTTTCAGATACGTTGGGGGCGATCGTTGCGGTGCTTGTCTATATTGGGGTGAGAAGGAAGTCTCGGAAGTAAGATATCTCTTGTCACTTTCTAAAATCTATTTCCCAACTCCTTTTTCACCCCGATTTTATCTAGATTTTATCTCCCCCTGATATCGTGAGGGAATGGATATCGAGAGGCATAAGCAATTTATTAAAAAGCATTATGCAGAATATAAGAAAATAGGGCATGTAGAATGCCCTGCTTTTGACGGTGAGAAAGTATATTTTAATCGGCACGGTTTTCGGCATCTTGTCAGAAAGGGTCACTATCTGAGAGATATTGAAGAGCAGATTGAGCGATTGCAATTACTTGTGCATGCCCCTTCGGTAGTTGGTTCAAGTAAAAAATTTAGAGATTTTAATAAGAATAAAAGTGAAGGCAATGCTAATTTCTGGTCTTTTATACAGACGCATCAAGATATAAAAATTATTGTAGTAGTAAGGCAAATGAAGGGAGGTACTAAGCACTTCTTTAGCATTATGCGAGGGTAGAAGCACAAAAGCTCCCGAAGGAGCTTTTGGTACTATTCACTATCAGCGATAATGCCGATTATATCAGCTTGGCGTGCGACTCCAATGACCGTGAACAATATTGCTACAAGTGTATACCCGTGACCTTTTGGTGTCAATATAATTTTGACAATAAAAAACCGAGACCCATTGCTGAGCTCGGCTGTGAAATTTCTGGTAATGAAAGTTATTTTACTTCATGGACTTGCACTTTGACCCGACCGACGATCTCGAGTCTGAATGTGGTGGGGAGCCACACCGAGTTGATCGTACGCATGATTTGGTTCAAAGTAAGTCCCCCGAAAAGAACCTCCCAAGATTCTTTTGACTTGCGATCGATAAACCACTGACAGCTGTCAAAGCCGACCATGTAGGCGTTGATGTAGCTTGCCAGACGTTCTGCGATCACCCCGACATAGCTCGTGAGGCTGTAGGCTTCCGACTTGCGATCAAAGAGCACGTTCCAAGCATCATGGTGCATCCAGGTGACCATGGAAATATTTTCAGACGTCGCATGCCCGCCGTAGCGTTTTGGAAGACGGTGATGAGTCGTCAGTTGTGTGGGAGAGTGGAGATGTTTGCGATGATGTTTCGCGTGGCGCTTCTTTCTTTGGTGATGGAGAGCGATAGTGCTCTGCTTGCGTCGCTTCGGTCCTGTGTAGGTGTGGCGCTGTTTGTTTGAGGGGAGACGAGAACGGGCGTGGGTGATTTTTGAAGACGAAGACAGATGTGCGTTGTTCGTAAGTACCTCCGGGATGAATTGGCGAAGAGCCAATAGGGTTTCTGTTCATACAATAGTGTACACCTAGATGACTTTTGCGCAAATGACGAAAGCAACGTATCATAAAGGCATGAAAATCATACTTGCATCTGACCACGCTGGATTTGAGCTTAAAAACAAAATTGTCGATTTCTTGAAGAATGAGGACTTTGACGTAGAAGATATGGGTGCGCATTCCTTTATGCAGGATGACAACTATCCTGAAATCATGGTACCTGTGGCAATGCGAGTGATCAAAGATCCTGAAAACACAAAGGCAATCATCTTTGGTAAGTCAGGACAGGGTGAGGCAATGGTCTCAAACCGTTTTCCGGGGGTACGTGCTGTCGTATACTACGGACAAAACCCTGAGATCATTCGTCTTTCGCGCGAGCACAACGATGCAAATATTCTCTCCATAGGTGCAGGTTTCGTAACTCCCGATGAAGCACAGGAGGCTATACGTCTCTGGCTCGCAACTCCTTTCTCTCAGGACGAGCGACACATACGAAGAATTGAGCAGATGGATAATATTGGATAATCACTAAAATATATTTATGGAAATACTTCCCGCAATACTGCCAAAAGATTTTGCTGAAATAGAGGAGAAAATCGAACTTGTACGAGGACTTTCAAAAAGAGTTCAGGTTGATGTTTGTGATGGTAAATTTGTCCCTTCATCGACATGGCCATACAAAAAGCATGATGAAAACTTTGAAGCAATTCTGCATGAGGAAAAGGGAATGCCCTCCTGGGAAGTGATCGACTATGAGTTTGATCTCATGATCCATGAACCAACAGAGGATGACGCACGCAAGTGGCTTTCTGCGGGTGCCACACGTATTGTTCTTCATATTGAATCGTCAAAAAATCTCCACCCTGCACTCGATGTGCTCTCAGGTCTTGTTGATATTGGGCTCGCTTTAAATATTTCTACACCACTTGAATCAATTGCAGAATACAAAGACAAGATTTCCTATGTTCAACTTATGGGAATCGACAAGGTGGGATTTCAAGGACAAAGATTTAACCCTTCAGTCGTAGATCGTGTAAAGAAAGTAAAAGAAATGTACCCAGATCTTCTCGTGCAAATCGACGGTGGAGTCTCTCTTGAAAATGCATCACTTTTGAAACATGCAGGAGTTGATCGACTGGTGGTGGGAAGTGGACTTTTTGGTACGCATGCTGAGTTTGAAGATGCTGCGGGGGATGTTGTGGATACCTACGCACAGTTCAAGGCTATCTAGTGTTACAATATGTAGGTAATGGCACTTACCCCAGAGAAATCACAACTTCTTTTTGAAAAAGCCTACGCTATCAGGCAATCAATCATCGAAATGTTGATTGAGGCAAAAAGCGGACACACTGCCGGACCTCTCGGCATGGCGGATATTTTTACCTACCTGTATTTCCATGGGATGAAACATGATCCAAAGAAGCCTGACTGGCCATATCGTGATCGTCTCGTACTTTCAAATGGACATATCTGTCCTGTGCTCTACGCAACCATGGGTCATGCAGGATATTTCCCTTTGTCAGAGTTAAAAACTCTGCGAAAGTTCGGGTCAAAACTCCAAGGCCATCCTCATCGAGAATTTCTACCGGCTCTTGAAAATTCTTCAGGTCCACTGGGCTCAGGACTCTCACAGCTTGTGGGAATGGCGATTGCAGATCGTATTGATTTTGGTCGCACCTCAGGAAAACAATTTATTTGTCTCACTGGCGATGGAGAACTTGATGAAGGACAGAACTGGGAAGCAATTATGCTTGCGGGAAAAGAGAAACTTCAAAATGTAACCGTCTTTGTCGATCGAAACAACATCCAGATCGATGGATTTACTGAGGATATCATGCCTCTTGATCCATTGGGTGATAAATGGAAAGCGTTTAACTGGCATGTACAGGAGATCGATGGGCACAGCTTCCAGGCAATTGACCAGGCCTATACACAGGCACTCGCTGTTTTCGACAAGCCGTCAGTTATCATTGCGAACACTATTTCTTCAAAAGGAATTCCCACTTTTGAGCGTAAATTTGAATGGCATGGAAAACCGCCGACAACTCCAGAAGAGATCGCTATCGCAAGGGAGGCTTTGGGGATGAAGAATGGGTAGTTCCATCTAGAATTTATTCTTCAGCAATATCAGTTACTTTATTTATAGTAGTTGTGAGTATTTTTACTGAACCAGCTAGCGCCTCGAGTTCTTCTCGTATTTCCTCATTATCTTTTCGAGAAAGATCCCCCAATATCGCCTCCAACTGCCACTTCACACCAGTCACCGGAGTACGAAGCTGATGCTGTGCCATGCCGATGAAGTGATTCTTCGTCTCATTGAGTTTCAAAAGCTCCTGCCGAGCTCTCTTTTCCACTTCGTATGAAGCACGTACTTCTCGTGTCTGCGCCTCCACTTTCTGCTCAAGATGATCATTGAGGTCTTTGACGTTTGCATATGCACCTTTGAGATCCTTTACCAGGCCTTCAATACGCTCCCTCTGCTTGATCTCATGCAAAACACTTCTAATGAGAGTGATACCAAGAATCACTGAAATGGAGAGGATACCGACTTCAATGAAAAGCTCCTGTCGGTTTGCGGCAAAGAAAATGCGAATGAGCATGAATATCCAGAAGGAGAAGGTGACCAGTTGGATGGCGATCAATTTGATGCTAAAGAGATGGTAGCGTATGATCGAGTAGGCGATGATGGAGATCCAAAGCAAACTTGAAAGGGGATTTGACCAATTGTATTCAAAAATTCCGATTCGAGGCAATATAATTCCAGTAATACTAGGCGGTATGAGTCCTACAATGAATGCGAGTAACATAAATTGCAGGTTTCTTCGAGAAAACTTTTCTTCATCCTGTCCTATTTTTTTGTATAAATTATAAATTCCATAGAGCCAACAACCAGAAAAATAAACATCGAATATAAACCACAGCGGACCATACCCCCAACCCACATGATTACCTTCCAAGGAGATGGTTGGTTGAGAGATTATCAAGTCTGTAAAAGAAATTAAATATAATAAAATAATTTCAATCAGAATTACTCCATAAACAATCCTAGAACCCACTTTCTGATCTCGAGGGTATAGTATTGAGAATATTACAAATTGTGTTCCAAGGGTTGCTGCAAGAAAATAACTAAATTTAAATGTAAAGGCCGTTGATTCTGTAAATAAAGGGAAAGTGTTTATCGATACAAATAGACTCCAAATAGAAACAGAAAAGCATATTAATGAGAATAATTTTGCGGATCTAGATTCTTTTGCTAGAACATATATGCCAATTCCTAGTGCCGCCGTAATTAACCCCACAGCTAAATCCATTAAGGCATGTATTTCTGATCCCATGTGATATAAATTATACACTTTTAGTACTTATGTGGATACTGTAGGAGAATGGGGTGTGTTACAATTCATGGTATATACCACCATGAACGTTCAAGCATTACTAGATATTGCCCACGAAGAAAATACGAAGCCTGAAATTTACTACACCCTACTGAAGTATTTTGCACGAACCACTCAATTTTTGTCATGGCCTTTTGTTTTTATTTTTTTTCGTTTATTTTTCAAATTAGAGATAAAGGGACGAGAAAATTTAATGGTAACTTCTTCACCCTTTATAATTATTTCTAATCATATTTCTGAATATGACAGTTTTGCCTTCAGGCTCATATTGGGAAGAGCAAGTGGAAAGTTGCCACTAAGATTTATGGCTGTAAATAAATTTGATATTTGGTACCTAAATGTTCTGTCTGGACTTTTCATTATCGACATACTCTATGTCATCTTTGGGGTTTTTGTTGTTGAGGAGGGTCGGGGGATAGAAAAAAATTTACGTGAAGCCGTAAGAATAATAGGAAACGGTGGGAATGTAGTTATCTATCCTGAAGGTAGTATCACAAAGTCTGGGCAAATAGAAAAATTTAAGCTAGGTGCTGCTTTCTTGGCTCAAAAGACCCAAGTTCCAGTAATACCTATTTCCATGAAAATAGAAGAAAATATAAGGGGAAAAGATAAATTTACTATAAATATAGGTAAACCCATTAAGGTAAGTTCTCTTTTGTCTCCTCAGACCATAACTCACGGATTCCAAAACGCTATTTCTGATTTATATAAAAACTAAGATGGATACTCACAAATTGAGGGAAAATAAATTCTTATCAGAGAAAGGTCTTAATGAAGGAAGCTCAATTTTTTTTCATATAATCAAAATAAAGGATAATCTGTTAGACATGACTCATTATGTCTTAAGAAAAATTTTAGGACCAATTATCTCTATGATTTGGATTAAAAAGGTGACCGGTCTAGATAATATTCCATCAACGGGAGGGGTAATTTTGGCAATGAATCATCAAAGCTATTTTGATTTCCTGTGCCTTGCAGCCATTAGCCCCCGTAACATTCATTTTCTCGCAGCTGAAAAATTTTTCAATCATTGGCTTTGGAAGCACTTAATGAAAACTACACGGCAGATAAGGGTAGATAGGAGGGCTGACGATAAAAGCGAGTTACATGCAGTGGTCCACAGTCATCTTGATGATCGTCGCGTCATTGGACTTTTTCCTGAAGGAACTCGCTCTCCCCATGAGAATGATATGTTGAAGGCTTTTACTGGTGTGGCCCAATATGGTTTGTTCAAGAAGGTTCCGATAGTTCCCGTGGGAATAAAAGGTGCTTTTCCTGTTATGTCGGTACACGATAAAAAACCAAAATTTTTGAAAAATATTGAAATCCACATAGGAGAACCAATTTATTTTTCAGAATATCATCAACGCAATGATTTAACTCATCTCGATTATAAGGCTGTTACCCATAAGGTCATGCAAGAAATCAGTCTTTTGTCTGGAAAAAGATATTCTCATGAACACTAAAAATACCAGACTCGCAATTCTAGATTTTGATGGGACTCTTATTCAAGGACAGAGTCAAAAATTGCTTATCGCTTTCTTCTTCAGACGGAAATATATGAGTTTAGCCAGATACAGTGCTCTTTTGGGATGGTTTCTGTTGTTTAAAATGAATTTATTTTTAAGTTTAAAAACTGTATTTAATTTTGCAACATCGTGTATAAAAGATAAAAAAGTCTCAGAAATGGAAGATGCTTTCGATACTTTTTTTGCCTCACGGTGTGTGCCACTAATTTATAAAAATAGTAAAGAATTGATAGATTTTTTAAAGAAGAATAATTTCCATACCATACTTGTCTCAACCGCTATTTATCCAATTACTTTCCGAGCAAAGCAATACTTGGGAATTGATGATGTAATTTCGACGCGACTCGAAGTAAATAATGGAATTTACACAGGAAAAATCTTGGGGGAACCAGTGTTTGGTGAAAAAAAGACGCATGTAGTGGAAGAATACATCAAGACTTCTGGAGCTTCTAAAGAAAGTCTTTCAGTTTTTGCTGATCATTATTCAGACGTGAATCTGTTTTCGATTGCCAAAAATCCGGTAGCTGTCAATCCTTCTTCTGAACTGTGGAAATATGCTCAGGCAAAAAAATGGTCCGTGCTATACTTAGACAACGATGAATCTTTTCAGCGTTTCAAGTCTAATATTGTGCTTTAGTAGTATAATTTTCGGGCTGATTGTTTATAGGTCTGATAGAAAAAACAAAATTAATCGTGCTTGGTTTTTTTCATCGATTTCCTTCTCTCTCTGGTCGCTTGGTTTGGCCGGAGTTACATTGTCATCTAATATTGAAACTGCATTATTGTGGCAGTATCTTCTTGATATTGCTGCTATCTTTTTGCCTCCCCTATCTCTTCTACTTATTCTTGAACTCTTGCATTTGCGTGGCATGAAAACAAGGTACTTTTCGTTTATAGCAGCACTACTACTCTCTATTTTTAGTTTCAGTCATCTATTTAAAGACGGCATGAAAATGCTGTATGATTTTTACTGGGTGAATCCTGGTAATTATTATATTATTTTTCCTATTTACTTTGTAATTTTTGCCGTAATGACTCTTGGGTTGTTGGTTCAACAATATATAAAAGCTCCAAGGGGAAGTTTGGTGCGGTTCCAGGTAAGAAATATTCTTATAGCTTCTACCTTCGCTTATTTTGGGGGCGTCACAAATTTTTTCCCACAATTATTTAGTGTTTATCCTTTTGGAAATTATCTGGTTATTTTTTACATAGTATTCATGGTTTACGGGGTCTTGAAGTATAAGATGCTTAACGTTAAAGTGGTATCTGCTCAAATATTTTCAACCGCTCTTGTTCTTATTTCATTATTTAATCTATTAAAATCCTCAGAACTAATTGATTGGCTATTAAATTTTTTAATTTTGGTTCTCATGGCCATCTTTAGTCTCTTTCTCATCCGTTCCGTCATCAAAGAAGTTAACCAACGCGAACATATTGAAAAGCTTGCAAAGGATCTGACTGACGCGAACACTCGTCTAAAGGAGCTGGATAAGCAGAAATCTGAATTCGTCTCCTTTGCGACGCATCAGCTTCGTGCGCCTCTGACTGCCATGAAGGGATATTCATCGCTCATCTTGGAAGGTGAGATGGGCAAGCTTGTGCCTACGATGAAGGAGGCGGTGACACGTATTTACGACTCATCAAAAACTCTTGCAAACATTGTGGACGACTATTTGAACATTTCTCGCATCGAGCTCGGTACGATGGTGTACTCATTTACCGTGCTTGATCTACGTGCCATGGTAAAAGATGTGATTGCTGAGCTCAAGCCAAATATTGAAAAGACAGGACTAAAGTTCTCTTTTATGACAGTTCCATCGGGAGAGAACGAACACTTTGATGTAAAGGCAGACCGCGACAAGCTCAAGCAGGTGATCGCAAATCTCATCGACAACTCTCTCAAATACACTCCATCAGGAAGTATCGAGGTGGCGCTTACTAAAAACGCAGAGCTCCACAAGATTATTTTCTCTGTTAAAGATACCGGTGTGGGAGTGTCGCCTGAAGTGATGCCAAAGCTTTTTGCAAAGTTTGTCCGTGCAAATAATGCCAACAAGCAGAATATCTACGGTACGGGACTCGGACTCTTTGTGGTAAAGGAAATTGTCACCTCACACAAGGGACGTGTCTGGGCAGAATCAAAAGGGGAAGGTAAGGGATCGACCTTCTTTATGGAGATTGATACTGCGATATAGCTATGCCTGAACTTGAATTACATCACCGTGTGGGGATCGCCGTCATCGTGGGCTTTATCATCTACGTCGGTTGGGGAATGTATCCGGCGGCAATATTTCTCACGGGTTTTGCGATCTGGGAAGTTTTCCAAGCACTCACAGCGTAGGGAATTTTGTAATAAAAAAACACCTAGACCTTTCGGTCTGATGTGTTGTATTTTGCCTGAATTTCGGGGAGTGTTTCGACTCCACCAAAGTGGGGAGGATGGTGCACGTAGGTGCGTGGGTGTCGTGTGACTATGAGTTCTCCAACTTTCTCATCGACAAGTCTATCGATGAATGTTCTCTGTTGAGCTTCGGCTTTACGCTTGTCGTGAAGCTTCTCGGCTGTTTTCGGAAACATTCCTTTTTTCATACTTTCCACACTGTACAATACAATTTTATAAAAGAAAAGCCCCCCGATTGTGTTCGAGAGGGCTTCCTGATGAGACATCTTCTTAGTCTTGAGTTGCCAGAAGATAGGCAACTTTCTCTCGGTGCACTCGGCGCTGATGTTTCGTTATTTCTTCGATTTCAGCTCTTTGTTCAGGAGTGAGAGATACTCCTCCTTTCCAGATCGCCTGACAGAGGGCATCCGTTTTTGGTAGTTCTGGGGCGGGCGCTGCGTCAACGAGACGATGTGCAAGTTGTACTTGTTCTCGCCAGTGGGAGAAAAGGGAACTCATGATTTTCCTTTGTTAAGTGTTGCGGTTGACTACTGTTGGTAAGTATACCACTAAACAAGCATGCTGTCAACTACCGCCTTCACATCTCCTCCATCAGCTTTTCCTTTAAGTTCCTTCAAAAGCATGCCGATAAATTGTCCTGACTTTGTCTTGTCGAGTACGGCACCAGAGGCGATCTTTGCATCGATTACTTTTTTGATCTCTTCACGAGACATCATAGCGGGAAGGTAGGCTTCAAGGATTACTAATTCTGCCTTTTCTTTGTCAGCAAGATCGCTTCGTCCACCTTTTTCAAATTGTTCAATAGAATCTTTTCTTTGCTTTACACTCTTTTTGATAATTGAAAGTACAGAGTCATCGGCAAGCAGGGGAGCTGAGCTTTTTTGGGCAATGAGCTCGTTTGAAAAGAGAGCTTGGAGACCTCGCAAAGTTTCGAGTTTCAAAGCGTCCTTTGCGCGCATAGCATCGGTAATCTGGCTTTTAATAGTTTCGTGGATTGTTGTTGTCATTGCTCCATCATAGCCTGTTTGAGAGCACTTTTCAATGTTATAATTTGATAATTATGCATGAGGCCTCACTTGGATTACTTACATCTTTCGCCCTCATACTTATGGGTATTTTAGTTTTGGGAATCAAGATTTTGAATTAGAAAAGATATCCACAGTTAGCGCATTGACTTTGCTATTTATAAGTATATGCTATGTATAGATAGCGATACCCAGAGTAGGCATGGGTGTGCACACTTTAGTCGGGTAAAGCGTCGAGCACAAGGAGGCGAGCATGAAAACTCGTAAAAGTCCTGAGGGCGAGGTCGATGGGGAGTGGGATGGTACACTGAGATTTGTCCGGTGCCGAGAAGATGACGGCGGTCGCGGAGGTTCGTGCGAAGGAGAGAATGGTGAATAATCAAAATTCTTCCCGCAACCACACCGACAGTACTGGTCCTTCTGGTTCAGGGGTCGATCTGCAAGACTAGGCCTGCCAATACTTAACCCTAAAATGGGGAGAACTACCGGTATGTGCCGGATAGCTCGATACGACCAGAACTTTGCACACAAGGAGACTTATATGCAAGACAAAATCATTTGTCACGGCGGTTGCGACTGCTGTGGCGACGATGGCGATGACGGGAGCGGCCCGGATTCCGGGGACTAACCTCAACAATAGTTATCGTGTTCACGATGGGTGTTTAGAAATAGACACCCATTTTTTATGAGAAAATAGTGTATTATACATCCAATATGAATCAATCAATTTCATCATTTACGTTAAGTAATGGATTACAAGTGATTGTTATCGAAAGACCTCAAAGCTTGAGTGTCTCTTTAAGTTTTCGAATTATTGCAGGGAGTATTTATGATGTTAAGGGTTCTGAAGGAGGAGCCCATTTTTTGGAGCATGTAGTTTTTGATGGTACAGAAAAGTACCCCAGTGAACAAAAGCTATCGGGCCTTATCGAAGAAAAGGGTGGGCAGAGGAATGGGGCTACTGGAAAAGAGACTGTTGAATATTGGACAAAAACAATGATAGAAGATGTCGAAGTCGGCTTCGATTATATTTCTCAGGTCTTGTTGCACCCTCTTTTGAAGGAAGTTGATATAGAAAGAGAGAAAAAAATAATCGAACAAGAGATTAACGTATTTACCGCCGATGCGGAGAAGTATTCTCAGCGAGCTATCTTCAAAATACTTTTTCCCAATTCAAGTCTGGGCAAATTTAATACTGGAGAAATAAGAGATTTACAAAAAATAACTCGAGAAAAAATTCTTTCACACATGGAGGCCACCTATAAGGCAGGGAATGCCGTACTTGTGATTTGTGGTGATGTTCCTTTAGAAAAAATAAAAAATCTAGCTGAAAAGTATTTTAAAGATCTAAAGCCCGGTAATAGAGTTGCTCCTCCTTCCGCCGAATCCTTGCCTTTAAAAGAGTCTGTGATTGAATATCGCGATATTGGCCACTCTCTTCTAAGTATGGCTTTTAAGACCTTTCCTGCATCTGACCCTCGTAAATATGCTCTCGATCTCATCCAAAGTATCCTTACGAAAGGACGCACGTCTCGACTATTTTCGGAAATAAGAGAAAAGAGAGCACTCGCATATGTAATAGGTTCTTATCCTATTTATACAAGAGCAAATGGAGGATTTGTGATAAGAGTTGGGGTTACCGAACAAAAGATCGAAGAAACCATCTCTGTAATAAAAAGTGAATTAAAAAAACTAACGATAGAGCTTGTCTCAGAAGATGAAATTAAGAAAGCTTACATCATGATGAAGGCCCATCAAGCCTTCATTCTTGAAGACAGTTTAAAAAAAGCTTCCTATTATTCAGAAATGTTTTGTCTTACGGGTTCAATAAAAAATTTAGAAGAAGAATACTCTCTTTATGAAGAGGTGATTCGCAACCCAGAACTTATAAGAGAAACAGCTAAGGCTATATTTGCTCAGGATCCAGCGATTCTTATTCTCAAGAAGAAACAGAATTAAAAATCAATAAAAAAACGCGGACAACAAGTGTCGCGTGTCAGATTGGCTCAGGAAGACCCTGCATCACTTTGGACTGGGCGTTTTTAATGATCTCGAGGGTTGCAGAGGATTCCGGAAACCTTCCTCCCATCTGAGCGGACAGAAGATCTACTTGGCGACCCATGATGTCTCGAATCATTCTGGAGTAAGCTTCTTTGCCGAGCTCACTCAATTTTAACTGTCCGCCCTCAATATTCTTTTCTGTGAATACATCGTCTTTGCTCAGCTCAAGCAGGATTCGACAGATGTCCTCCAAGGTCCTGCTTAAAAAGATAGCAATTTGTGTTGCGGTGAGTCCGGAATACTTGTTTACTATCGCCAGAACAAGAAGTTCATCCTCAGAATATTTCATCCTTCTTTGAGCTTTGCCTTTCAGGTGGGCGTTTAAAATCCAGCTATTTTCGAGGACTCGCAAGAAAATAGCATCAGTATCATTGGTGGTATGCATAATTGTTCTTTCTGCTGGTTCAGAAAAGACAATACATTTTTAAGAGGGAATAGTCAATTAAAAATCAATCATCTCCTTCAGCTCCATATTGAGCGCTGTTGCAAGTTTGAGCATATTGCCGACGGTGATATTTTTCTCTCCTCGCTCGATCATACCGATATAGGTACGGTGGAAGCCTGACTTCTTTCCAAATTCTTCTTGAGAGAGTCCTAGCTTTTCTCGTTCTGCACGAATCTTTTTGCCGAGGAAGCCGAGGAATTGCTTGTTTGTATTAGCCATAATACTACTAATATACTACACTATACCCATGGAAACCATACTCATTATCCTCATCATCATTCTCATTCTCGCACTCGTTTTTATGATCGTGATCCTTTTGCGCAATCGAAATATTCCCGAAGCACCCAAGGGAGATGAGATGGGTTTGAAGCTCATTCTCGAGCAATTGAACGAGATCAATAGGACGGTTGACTCAAAGATCGGAGAAAGTACACGAAGTGTGCGTGAATCGATGCAATCGCAGATGTCTCAGTCCACTCAAATGATGTCTGAGTCTGCAAAGATGATCCGCGAGGTGACGGCAGGGCTTACGAAGCTTGATGAGACCAACAGGCAAGTGGTGTCTTTTGCAGAGCAGCTCGAAAGTCTTCAGGATATTTTGAAAAATCCAAAGCATCGAGGAATACTCGGCGAGTATTATCTCGAAACTCTCTTGAGGAATGTTTTGGCTCCGAGTCAATACCAGATGCAATATGCGTTTGCAAATGGCGAGATCGTAGACGCTGCGGTCTTTGTCAAAGACAAGATCATCCCCATCGATTCAAAATTCTCCCTTGAAAACTATAACCGTCTCGTCCAAGAGCGTGATCCTGCGCAAAAAGAAATTTTGGAAAAAGCTTTTGTGAGCGATCTCAAGAATCGTATCGTAGAAACCGCAAAGTATGTCCGTCCTTCTGAGGGGACAATGGAGTTTGCCTTTATGTTTATCCCTCACGAGGCCATCTATTACGACCTTCTCATCAACAAAGTGGGAGCAGTGACAGAAGATACTGACAACCTCATCCAGCGTGCAGCAAACAAATACAAAGTGATCATCGTCTCACCGACATCGTTCCTGGCATATCTGCAGACAGTTTTACAGGGTTTGAAAGCACTCCAGATCGAAGAGACTGCAAAAGATATTATAAAAAGAGTGGACGACCTCGGTGCGCATCTTAAAAAATATGAAGAGTATCATGTAAAGCTCGGGACATCGCTTGGTACTGTGGTAAACCACTACAACCACTCTACAAAGGAGCTCAAAAAAGTGGATAAAGATATTTTACGTATTACAGGAGAGTCACCGTCGCTTGAGGCGGGAGTGATAGAGGGACCCGAGGTTGGGGAGTAGGAGTTGATTTTTCCTGAGGGGTGGGATAGGCTGGTTGAGGACCTCTTCCGTTTAAAACTTATGACCACTCTTCTTAAGTCGGGTTCTATTGAACCCCCACTCCAGCAGTGTGCTGACCAGTTCCACTTCACACCCTTTGATATGAGGGCACATACAACACCACTTCTTATCGATCCTCTCTTTTGTGACGATATGATCTGGCGTTTGCGGGCAGTACCGATTTTTTTCGGTAAGCACCATGTCGTGTTCGCCATGGATGAACCTCAGTGGGTCGATGATGTCGACACCCTTAATCATCTTTTTTCTCCACGACACGTCGTTATTCGAGTCGTTGACCCCGATCAACTCCAGGTCTTTATGGTGCAGCATCATGGTCCTGGGAGGCGTCGCGGAGAGATTTTACGGCTCAAGGCACATCCGCGCTAGGTCTGCTGATTATTTCAAGAGAAAATACACCCCCAGGTACCCACTCCTGGCTTTTTTATTGCATAAATTACAGCTTCATGTATAATATCCCTCACTATGAAAACAGCGGAAAAAACTGCAGAATTTGCAGTCATACAAACAGGAGGCAAGCAATATCGCGTCTCTGTCGGCGAGGAAGTAAAGATCGAAAAGATCATTGGCGAGCACAAGGAAGGCGACAAGATCGTTTTTGACCAGGTTTTGCTCGTGGACAATGGATCTGATACTACGATCGGTACACCTTTTATCTCAAAGGCTCAGGTTACCGCAACTATCACAAAGATTGGACGACTTCCAAAGGTAAACGTCATCAAATACAAACAGAAGAGCCGATACTTTAAGAAAAACGGACACCGACAGCCATACTTTTTGGTAAAGATTGAGGGATTGAAATAAGTAGGGAAGATACAGACAATAAAAAAGCCCCGGCTCACTCGAGTCGGGGTTTGTCGTTTTGAATTTGGAATATTGTTTAGCCTATGCTGACCAGGCCTTTGGTGATCGCGAAGCGCACCAGTTCCGTGGCTTTATGTACCCCCAGTTTCTTCATGATGCGCTGGCGGTGTTTTTCGATGGTTCGAACACTGAGACCAAGAGTATCAGCCATCTCTTTGTTAGCAGCACCATCGACGAGAAGGTGAAGGACTTGGCGTTCGCGCTCCGAGATCCTTTTGACCGCATTGTCTCCGGCCCGCCCACCCCGCTTGACGTAATCTTCGAAAAACATCTGCGCCACGTCGGCCGAGAAGAAGGTCTCGCCGCGATGCACACGTTCGAGAGCGGAGACGAGCTCAGTTGCCGAAGCACCTTTGCGAATGCAGCCTTTGGCACCTGCCGCAATCATTTCGCCCGTAGTCTCGGCATCTTCGCTGCCTGCAAACATCAGAACCTTGATTTTTTTTTGGACCGCCAAGATTCTACGCATGGTTTCGATTCCGTCGAGTCCCGGCATGTTTGTGTCCATGAGGATGACGTCAGGGGAGAACTTCTTGGCTTTGGCCAGAGCATCTTCACCACCTGCAGCCACCCCGACGACTTCAAACTGTATGTGGGCTCGGAGCATGCTCCGGACTCCCTCCACGACGACCGGGTGGTCATCGACAGGAAGCACTTTGATCGTAACTTTTTTCACTGACATAACTTGTTCCTCTTGTAATCTAATTTGGTTTTTTGCCCCGCACGCACTCGCACGAGGTCTGAAAATATATATAGCATATTATTGACTCTCTGTCAAATACAGGAAAAATGGCCTTGAAAAATAATCAGACAATATTACTTGCATTATTTCAAGGAATATGGTAGAACAAAGCCACTAATAATTATTAGAAAACAAAACAACGAATATGTCATTTATTATAAAAAACGCAGTAAAGACAGGAGTACTCCTCGGAGTAGCTGTTCTTGCTGGATTTGGATTCACAGCTTCTGCATCTGCTGCCGTACTTGAAGTCACAAGTATCGAGACTGTACGAGCCACAGCTCTTCCAGGAAGTACTTTTGAAAACGGACTTTCTTGGAAATTTAATGTAACGATTCCAGATGGGGAGACAAACGTGAATGTAAAAGTTTACAGTCTCATTGATGGAGGTAACGTGATAACTGCTGTAGACAATGCACGAATTGATACCCTGCAGGCCTTTGGTGGAGGTGCTTCTGTTGGAGCAGGACAGACATACAAGAACAGATTCTTTTCTATAAGCCCTGCCCTCGACCTCAATCCAGCTCTCGCTGGTATCCAGATCCAGCTTGTTGTGGATTTCAAACTTCCTGAAACATCTGTCCCAGGATCATATTCATTTAACTACACAATTACATCAGAAGCCCCTGAAGTAATCGATACTGAAGCTCCTGTAATCACTCCTCGTGGAGATGTCGTTGGAGCAGAAGCGATACATTCTGGTGGAACATATGTTGTATGGTCTCCACTTGTCGTAACTGACAACCACGATATTGGACTTGTCGCTACGTGTAATCCAGATTCTGCATCACTCTTTCCTCTCGGAACAACACTCGTAACATGTACAGCTACTGATGTAGCAGGAAATACAGCGCAGACTACATTTAATATTGTTGTCGTTGATACAACAGCTCCCGTGATCACTCCTCATGCCAATGTAACAGTAGGAGCTACAAGCGCCGCTGGTGCCGTAGTCGCATACTCTAATCCTACAGCTTCAGACGAAGTTGGTGGAAACGTTGCTGTAACATGCGCACCAATTTCTGGTTCAGTCTTCCCGGTAGGAAACACTACAGTAAACTGTTCAGCTACTGATGCTGCAGGAAATACTGCAAACTCTTCTTTCGTGGTTACTGTGACGCCAGAAATTGTTGTTATCGTAGACACAACTGCTCCTGTTATTGCTCCTCACGGAGAAGTCGTTGCAGAAGCAACTGGCCCTACTGGCGCAGCTGTTACCTACACACTCCCTTCAGTTACTGACAACGTAAATATAAACCTCGTTGCTTCATGTTCTCCTGTTTCTGGATCAGTCTTTGCTCTCGGAACAACACTCGTAACTTGTACAGCAATTGACGCTGCAGGAAACTCTGCACAGTCAACAACTTTCAATGTAGTTGTTGAAGATACTACTGCTCCTACCATCACTTTGAATGGTGCTTCAGAAGTTACTATCCCTGTCGGAGGTGTAAATGGAGGTTATATCGATCCACGTGCATCAGCATACGACCTTGTCGATGGTGAGTTTGGTCTTCACCAGCTCTACGGAACAGTCACTTCATCTGTCCCAGGTGTTGTTGGTCTCGATATCTATACTGCCGGTACCTATTATCTAACCTTCTGGGTTATCGACAATGCTGGCAACGAGTCAGCACATGTTACTCGAACAGTGACAGTGGAAGACGAGGAGGTTGCTACTACATATACAATTACTACAAATCTTCCTGATGTTGGAGGATCAGTTACTCCAGGAGCTTCAGTCTCTGTAAATCCAGGACAGAACCAGACAATTACAATTGTTCGAAATCCTGGCTATGAAATCTCAGGACTCACGGTAGATGGTCAGCCGATTATCTTTGCCTATCCTCGCGACACTATCCGCCTTTCAGGACAGCCTCTTGATGGAAACTATAGTCATACCTTCAATTCAGTAAACGCTCCTCACACTATCACTGCAACTTTCATCGCTCGTGCTGACGATGACCGATACGTGAGCCTCGCACGAATTATCGATGAAGAACTTGTGCAGATTGCGTATGCAGAAACAAAGGTTGGCGAATACCCTGAACTTCGAGGAAATATCGACACATACCAAGCTGTTATAAACCAGGCAATTGCAATTCGAGATAATCAATCTTCAACACGACGACAGGCTTTGGATATAAGCTACGCTATCTTTGCTGCATCAGAATTGTTCTATGAGCATCCAATCTTCTACTAATCATTACTAACACTACACACATGAAAACATTCATTACGACATTCATCATCACAAGTCTCCTCATCGCTCCTGGAGCGGCTCTTGCCTCACAGGTGCAAGGAACGGTGACAGCAACAGTGGCCTCAAACGATCCTCTTGTTGTCGGAGGAACAAACACAAACGGTTCTGACACTATTACTCCTCCAGGTCCTCTTACCGTAGGTGGTACAGGAGTAAGTGGAGCGGATACAGCAACTACTACAGCTACTTCAACTGAAAATGTTAACAATGCCAATAATAACAATGGCGGAGGAGGAAACGGAGGTGGGGGAGGAGGTAGTGGAAGCAACAAGACTACTCTTCTCAAGGGCGATGCAAACAAGGATGGCAAAGTAGACGTTCTCGATTTTGTCCTTCTTATGGCACAATGGAATCGTTCAGCAATTGGCCTTTCAGCAGATTTTAACACTGATGCAAAGGTAGACGTTCTTGATTTCGTTCTCCTCATGGCATCTTGGACAAAATAATAAGAATTAATTATCCTAATATAAAATATATGAAGAAAATACTTACATCAATCATCACGCTCTCAGCAATCACACTGTTTGCACTTCCTGTATCTGCTGCAACAAACGTAGTGTTCACTCCTGCGACAGCTTCAATTACTGCAGGACAGACATTTACTATGACGGTAGCTATCAATCCAAACGGAGCTTCAAACTATGCTGAGAAGGTAGAAATCAAATACCCAGCAGGAATGCTCGAAGTTCGAAATTTTACTCTGAACTCTGCATGGACAGCTTTGAATCAGCCAGGATATGACCTTATCGACAATGCAAACGGTGTACTCATAAAGAGTGCCGGATATCCAGCAGGATTTACATCGACTGCAACTTTTGGAACTATTACTTTCTACGCAAAGACAGCCGGCACAGCCTCTGTTTCTGTCGGAAGTAACTCAATTGCCTTCGATGCAAACTCACAGTCTACTCTTGTCGGAACTCCTGCAACAGTAACGATCGGAGCATACGTAGCTCCAGCTACTCCTATTGTACAGACTCCCAGTCCTGTCGTATCTACAGCAACAAATACTTCAGCTACCACAAGTGACATCACAGCGGCAGTAGGAGATACAGATTCAAAAGGATCTGCAACTCTCTACACATCACTTGCGATTATTGCAGTGCTTGTTATCGGAGGTATCGCATATTTTGTAACAAAGAAAGCATAAGCACGTCTCTCTTAGTAGATGAACCCAACAAAGACCCCATTGCGGGTCTTTTTGGTATATGGAGGGGGAGTTGCAAAGATCTCCTTTGTGTGTTATGGTGTGGGTCGGTTTACACAGTACAAAATTCAACACAAAACACAGAAAAGGAGAGAACAATGTCAGAAACAGTGCAGGGGGAGGGGAGAGTAAGAAATGAGGAAATACGGCTGACCAACAGACCGCCTGAAGTAGGCGAGGGTCGCACGTTTATCACGGTCTATCGACCCACAGATCAACCGCGTCCCCGGTTGTCGGAAGATCGGATGAGCGCAGTGTTCCGCCTCAGAGCCAGGGCTCGTTTAGGTTTGCTCAGAAAGCTTTAACCCCCCCACAACCCGCAGCGTCATGGTCCTCAGGATCGTGGCGCTGTTTTTTATTGTCTATGTATAATTGACATGTTTAAATAATCATGATAATGTACTGAACGGGCTCGAACTAAAAACTCGGGCAGAAAAATCAAAAAAATACATAAGTAAGAGCTCATGATTCTTTCTGCCTAACAGGCAGGAGAATTATGAGTAAAGAACAGCTGATCCTTGAGATCAAGACCGCGGTCAGTGCTTCGGAGTTGACCATCTGGATGGAAAATGGCGAGTGTGATTGTTTGTGGTATTTCGGTGGGCACATCATCGGATGGGCTTACGGTATACCTTCAAACTGTCAGAACAAGCCACGGGGTGAGAAAAGTGTTTGTTGTGTGCATTTCGGTGTACGTAACGAAGTGACTTTTCTTTCACCAGAAATGCAGAGGTATGTACGCTACGATACCATGCGTCTCTGCTGTGCTTCTGACGAAGTGGGGAAGTGGATCAATCAACAAAGTATCTTTGCCCGAAAGGTAGAGTTCTTT
>JAZKJN010000006.1:10197-38199 GCA_040384285.1 Patescibacteria group bacterium | reverse complement strand
GTGGAGTCTGGCATATCCAGAAAAACCGCTGGATGCTCGGTCCGAAAGAACGACGGCCTGGTTGCTGAAACAATTAAATACGGAGGTGGTTATGAAGTAAAAACAAAAAACTGAGGCGCCCGTGCGGTGCCTCTTTTCTTTTACACCCTCTCCCGATTCTTCAATGCATTTCTAATTGTTTCTGCATCTGAATACTCAAGCTCTGTTCCTGTAGAAAGTCCACGGCCAAGGACTGAGATGTTGAATTGCTTTTCGGGCAATCGCTCCTTGATAAATGAACGCAAAAATTCTGCAGTATGTTCTCCTTCGGCATTTGCATTGAGTGAAAGAGTGATTTCTTTAAATTGGCTTTCCTTTAATTTTTTCAAAAGCTCGTTGAGCCGTACTTTTTTCTCAGGTTCTTTTTCCAAAATAGGGATGTTGCCACCGAGTACAAAATAGAAGCCATTGTAGACTTTGCTTTTTTCGATTGCTTCAAAGTCCACATCTCGAGAAACGATCATGAGCTCGTCTTGGTCTCGATTTTTATTGCCACAGACAGAGCAGAGGGTACTCGCTCCGCTTTCAGGAAAGAAACGAAAACAGGAAGGGCAGACACGGATGCTTTTTTTGATATCTAAAATCAGTCTTGCCATATCTTCGAGTACTGCCGTGTTGCGGGTAAGGAGAAAATACACAAAGCGCTTTGCCTGGCGCGGACCAATGCCGGGGAACTCACCAAAATATTCTGCTAGTTTAGAAAGAGGATCCATCAGAGCCGCTATTAAAATCTCCAAAGTCGTTTTTCTCGATCGACATAAAGGTTGTTTTCTTGTCATCAAAGAAGAGTTCGGCGAGACCTGTCGGACCGTTTCGGTGCTTTTCGATCAAGATCTCGGCTTTTTGCTTTCGTCCTCCGCCTTCCTCATTGCCTTCTCGGTGGATAAAGAGCACGACATCGGCATCCTGCTCGATAGATCCGGAGTCTCGGAGGTCAGAGAGTCGAGGTTTTCCTCCACGTTGCTCCACGGCTCGAGAAAGCTGTGAGAGGGCGAGAACGGGAACTTCGAGCTCACGCGCAAGCTGTTTTAGGGATCGAGAAATTTCCGTCACCTGCTGTACCACGTTGTCTGAGTTGCGAGACTGTGTAGGAACCATGAGCTGGAGGTAGTCGACGACGATAAGTCCTAAGCCTTTTTCGCTTTTCAGACGTCGTGCGACAGAACGCATTTTCAAAATATTGTTTGCGGGCTGATCGTCGATATAGATAGGTGCCTGTGAAAGACGATCCATGGCGTCACGAATGGCTTTGAAGTCATGTTCTACCGAAAGATTGTGTCCGGTGCGGAGTTTCCATGAGTCCACTTGCGACTCTGCGGCAAGCATACGGTCGACGAGCTGCTGTGAGCTCATTTCCAGAGAAAAGATACCCACAGGGACTTTGTGGTTGATCGCTGCCATACGAGCAATATCGAGGGCAAGAGAGGTCTTTCCCATGGAAGGTCGCGCAGCAAGGATGATGAGGTCAGACTTTTGAAGTCCTGCAAGCTTGCTGTCGAGAGCGGGGAAGCCAGTGGGGATTCCGCGGAGCTCGTCCTTTGTATTGTGCAATTTATCAATTCTCTCCCAAGCCTCTACCAGTGTGTCTTTGAGGGCAATGAATTTGTGGGTTCCGGTGAAGCTCGTCACTTCAAAGATTTTTTTCTCTGCTTTGTCGAGCATTTCATCAATTGCGATTTCCTCATTGAAGCCAAGCTCACCTATGTGTTCAGAGGCGTTGATGAGGTTTCGCATGATGCGCTTTTTCTGTACGATCTCGGCGTAGTATGTGGCGTTTGAAGAAGATGGTACGCCTTGCACAAGTTCAGTGAGATAGCTCATGCCTCCCACGCGATCGAGTACCGCTGTTTCTTTGAGACGAGTGGAAAGAGAAAGAAGATCAATGGGAACACTGAGACCCTGGAGCTCGAGCATCACCACCCAGATACCTTTGTGGCGGTCGGAATAAAAAGATTCTTCAGAAATGACGTCGGTGATATCGTGGATCACCTCGGGACGGATCATGATCGATCCAAGCAAAGCTTTCTCAGCATCAAGATTTTGCGGAGGTATGCGAAGGTTTGTCGTTTTGAAATATGGGGAAGGGGAGTTCATGAGGTGTTGTGGATAAAGTATACCAGAATCAAAATTAGTTTATATACAAAATCCACTAAAACCGTGATAAAGGGTTAATAAGGTGTGGATATTAAAATTGAGAGGCGGACAGAGGAACGCTCGGAGACAATTGAAATCTCCGAGCGTTGCGGTGTAATACCGCTGTTGAAGTTTAGAACGGTGCGTCAGAGAATTCGAGTTCATGTGAAGAGTTTGTAAGGCTTTGTGCTACGAAGTCCACATCCGAGCTACGCAAAGCGCCTCTCGGAAGTGAGAGAATCCAGTACCCATGCGAGGGGGTAACTGTGCTTTCCCTTATTTCCTTAAAAACAACTGTACACCATGGAACAGCAAGGCTTTGCTGTCCTCGTACATACAGTCTCTTCAGTGAACCAGCTCTGATTTTTTCCGCCAGCTCACGACGTCTTTCTTGTGTCATGTGCTCACCTCCTTTCTGGTGAGAAGTATATCAAATAATTTTCTACCTCAACACCTTTATTTCCGGCCCCTTGTCCGTATCTTTCACTTCGTATCCCATCTCTTCGATCTGTGCTCGGAATGCATCTGCCTTGTCCCACTCATGTGCTTTTCGTGCATCTTCACGCGCATCGGCAAGAGCAATAATTTCTGCAGGTATAAGTGTTCCAGCATCGCCGCTTGCTTTCATGTCTGCAACAGCCTTGAGCCCAAGTCCAAAAACAGTATCAAAATCAAGAAGTAGTTTAATCTTTTTGTCAGCTTCAAGCGAGTGATCTTTTATCATCTCCCAAGTCAGGGCGAGTGCACCAGGCATATCAAAATCATCGCTGATTCTTTCCTTAAACTCAGCCCGGTAGTCTCGTGGCTCACCATGTGCGTGAATATGCTCGTGAGTTACCTCCCCAAGACGTACAAAGGTCTCCACAAGGCGTATAAATGCGTTTTGGGCGCCTGAAACAGCTTCCAGAGTAAAGTTTACCGGGGTGCGATAGTGCGATGTTAGAAGCCAATATCGGAAGCCTAGAGGGGAAATACCTGCATCTTCAATATCAGAAAGAATCAATCCAGTGCCTTTGGACTTTGACATCTTTGCATCGTTTACATTCATAAAGCCACCGTGTAGCCAGTACTTCACAAAGTGTTTTCCTGTAGCGCTTTCTGACTGAGCAATTTCATTGGTGTGGTGTGGAAAAATGAGATCGCTTCCTCCGGTGTGGACGTCGATAGTGGGTCCGAGAGCTTCAGTCGCCATTGCTGAACATTCTATGTGCCATCCAGGTCGTCCTTTTCCAAAAGGTGCGTCCCATACAGCGTCACCGTCTTCAGGTGTCGCAAATTTCCACAGAGCAAAGTCTCGAGGATTTTCTTTTTCATATTCATCGTTTGCAATACGTTCCTGTACTTCTGCATCAAGTTTTAATTTTGCCAAAGCACCGTAGTTTTTCGAGAGTCCAATTGAGAAATATATTCCATCCTTGCTTTGATATGCATGATCATTTTCAAGAATGATAGAAATCATTTCGATCATCTTTTCGATATGCTCGCTTGCACGCAAAAGGTGATGAGGGGTGAGAATATTCAATGAATGAATGTCAGCAAGAAAGAGAGTTTCATAGTGACGGGTAAGTTCTGTGAGGCTTTTCTTTTCCGCCTGACTTTTCTTGATCGTCTTGTCGTCGACGTCGGTAATGTTCATCACTTGATTGACCTTGTATCCTTGATGTTCAAAAACTCTACGCACGAGATCGTTCATGACCATGGTGCGAAGGTTTCCAATATGCGCACGATCATAGACTGTCGGTCCGCATTGATACATTCCAACAACACCTTTTTTGAGAGGCTTGAAATCTTCTTTTTCACCTGAGAGCGTATTGTAAATTTTTAAATCCATCCTTTCTTTTTGAAGTAATAGAACATGGAAACGGTAAGTATGATCACGATACCGGTAAGTATTTCCCAGTCATATGCTGACCCTATGATGGGAGTGTTTTCGGTGGGAAGGGAAAATATATCAAGAAGGAGAGAAAGAGGGAAGGTGATGAAAGCGAGGATGGAAAAGAGCTTGAGGTGCTCGTTTTGTTTTGTTGAGAGGAGAGAATCGTTGGTATCGCGAAGGTCGTTTAAAAGCTCGCGATTGTTCGTGACGAGATCATGCACCGCTGCGTACTCTGCCTTGAGGTCGTCCATAAAGCTTTGGAAATCATCATCAAAAAAACCTCGAGGTACATCTTCAAATGACTCAAACATTTCTTTGTGGTGTCGTGCTGTTTGTTTAAAGTCGATAATTTCTCGTGAAAGTTCGGAAAGTCCCTCCACCATGTCGCGCTCATGTCCCAGAAAAATATGTTTTTCTACCAAGCTTAGAGAGTCACGAATATTTTCAAGATCACTGCGCATGTGCCCATAAATCTTCTTCAACATGTAGTAGAAGATGATTCCTGCATGCTCGCCCACGCCACTTTTATCAAGGATCGAATTGGTTTCAAAGACGCGAGAAAAGCTATGAAGTGGTTCTACGACTTCGTTGCGAGAGGTGATGATAAAGTTGCTTCCGATTACAAAGTCCACTTCTTTTTCTACGACCACGTAGCGTCCACCTACCTTTGAACGGATAGGAATCTGAAGGGCAAGAAAGAGATAGTTTTTGTACACATCGATACGAGGCTTGCGAGAGGGGGAGAGGAGTTCTTCACCGACGAGAGGGTGGAGCGCATACTTTTTAACGAGGATACTCACCTCGTCCTTCGTAGGAGTTTCCGCATCGATCCATGCGAGATTTCGATGCGTATATGTTTTTACCATAGAAATAGTATACTATTACATCATATGAATAATCAACAACAACAAAAATGGGTCGCAGGCTTTCTGGGACTCCTCGCACTCATCGCTGTATTTTTTACAGGAAGTTATGTCGGACAAAAGAGTGCAAACTCTCCCGGCGCCAACGTGAACATCCCAAAAGATATCAATCTCACCGATGAGCAGTTTGCTCCATTTTGGAAAGTGTGGAAAGTTTTGAGTGAAAAATATGTTGCGGCTACGACAACAGATACCCAAGCGAGAGTCTGGGGAGCTATCCAAGGACTCGCTTCATCTCAAAATGATCCCTACACAATCTTCTTCCCTCCAGAAGAGACGACTACATTTAAAAGTGACATCGCAGGAAACTTTGAAGGAGTGGGTATGGAAATTGGCCTCAAAGATGAGCTTTTGACCGTTATTACCCCTATCAAAAACAGTCCCGCAGAAAAAGCTGGCGTGCGAGCAGGGGACAAGATCATAAAGATCGATGATACCGACGCATACGATCTTACGGTAGAAAAAGCTGTAAAGCTCATCCGGGGACCAAAGGGAACAACTGTAAAAATAACCTTTATCCGTGAGGGACAGGCAGAGCCACTGGTAAAGACTATTGCACGAGACGTGATCGATATTCCAACTCTTGAAACTGAAGTGAGGGGAGATGTTTTCATCATTCGCCTCTTTAGCTTTACGGCGCAGTCACCAAACCTCTTTAGAAATGCGCTCCGCACTTTCTTGCAATCAGGTAGCAACAAACTCATCGTTGATCTTCGAGGTAATCCAGGAGGATATCTTGATGCTGCGTGGGATATCGCCAGCTGGTTCCTTCCAAAAGGTATGCCGATCGTCACCGAGGATTTTGGCGGAAAGGGCACTAATAGAGTGTATCGAAGTAAGGGATACGATGTCTTGAACGCATATTTTGGCAAGAACTACAAAGTCGTGATCCTTGTAAATGCGGGTTCTGCTTCTGCGTCAGAGATTCTCGCCGGAGCACTCCAGGAACAAGGAGTGGCACAGCTTGTGGGAATGAAAACATTTGGAAAGGGATCGGTACAGGAGCTTGTCGAGATCACTCCTGAGACATCGCTCAAGGTCACTATTGCCCGTTGGCTCACCCCAAAGGGTCACAATCTCTCACATGACGGACTCAATCCCGACTACGAGGTCAAAATGACACAAAAAGATCTCGATGCAAAGAAAGACCCCCAGCTCGATAAGGCTCTTGAAATCATCCGCAAATAACTGTAAGATACGTACACTATGAAAATAATTTTACTGAAAGATGTTCCAAAGGTAGGAAAGAGATTTGAGGTCAAAGATATCAGCGATGGATATGCCCTCAATCTTCTGGTGCCAAAGGGTCTCGCTACTCCAGCGACTCCGGAAGCTTTGAAGCGTCTCGATCTCGAAAAGTCTCGTACCGCAGGTGAGGAGAAGGTTCATCAGGAACTTCTCGAAAAGAATCTCGCGATGCTTGAAGGTAAGAAGATTACTCTTACTGAAAAGGGTAATGAAAAGGGTAACCTCTTTGCCGGCATCCATAAACTTGAGATCATTCCTGCAATAGAAAAGCAGGCTCGAGTACAGATCGATCCAGAACACATGATTCTCGAAAAGCCGATCAAGGAAGCAGGGGAGCACAAGATCACAGTAAAGGCAGGGAACAAGTCTATTGTTTTCACTCTCGATATCAAGATAGCGTAAGGATAGATAACAAAAAACCACTCATCTCGAGTGGTTTTTTGGTTGTCTTAGTTAGACAATGTGAGCGATTTTCTTTCGTTTGATAGAGTTATCAAAATGTGTCTGTCGCTTTGTTCCAAACTCCACTACTCCTGCCTTGAGAGCAAAGAGAGTGTGATCCTTTCCAATACCAACATTTTTGCCAGGAAGTACGTCTGTACCTCGCTGTCGTACGATAATAGAGCCAATTCCGACTGTTGAGCCGTGATTTGCCTTTACTCCCAGGTATTTTGGTTGGGAATCTCTACCGTTTTGGGTGGATCCTCCGGATTTTTTGGTTGCCATAGTGGGGTTCAGTATATACTAGGTCGTTTTTAAATGCAATATCCCCCAGGTGGGGTAGGGGATATGGCTAAAATACCCTTATTTTACAAGGGTTTTAGGGTATTTTGACTCACGGAAAAGCTTGACAAGTAGTCTTGAATATGCTATCATTATCTTATAAGTGAGGCGAAGTAGACGTTAAGTTTACATAGCCTCATTTTAAATTTATGATTGAAATTACAACAGGTATCGTATTCCTTCTCTCGTCTATGTATGGTGCAGGTAACACTGCAGCCGCAGTACAGGCAACCCCTGCTATTGCCCCTACAAACGAGGTCGAATCAGTACAGACTATTGACCGAAAGGACATTGAAATCTATCTTCGAAAGCATTTCGCTAGTACACCTATCCTCGTAGAAGTCGCATGGTGTGAATCAACATTCACGCAGTATGACAAAGAGGGTAACGTGATCCGCGGACGTGTAAACAATGCTGACGTGGGGGTGATGCAGATCAACGAAAAGTATCACCTTGAAGCTGCTGAACGACTTGGTCTCGATATCCATACCGTAGAAGGTAACGTCGCTTATGCGAAGTATCTCTACGATACGTACGGAACTTCTCCATGGAATGCGTCAAAACCATGTTGGGGAGACAAAGTAGTAGCAATCAAATAATCTAAAATGACTCCTTGAGGTCAATAGATCTCACACAAAGCCGGATGAAAGTCCGGCTTTTGTGTTGGGAAAATAAAAAAACTCCGCGGGGGGAGCGCGGAGGGTTGATGAATCGAGTGAGGCCTAGGGCTTATGTCGAGTGCAATCGTGGTATATGTCCCAAAAGAAACAGTTGAGAAGAAATAATCCGATAAGCATTGGGATGCCGATCGAATACCAAGTTTCTCTCGATCGATCTTCTGAGATCATCCAGCCGATGACGACGAGTATGAGGACACCCATCACAAGAAGGCCGAAGAACACATTCCGCCAGTTCCTCAGGTGCTCGGGAAGTCTGTCGTACTTTTTACTCCAGTCAGGAATCTTGATTTTGGTCGAAGCGATTTCAGAGAGTTTCATAAAAACTAATTCCTTTCTTCTAACCTTTAAGATAGCACAAGCATTCCTAAAAACAAAAAACCAAGCTCTCACAAAGGGGGCTTGGATGATGGAGGGGGCAACGAAAGATTCAGCTATAGCGTTTCGGATTGCTTGAGAGCTGAATTATTACTGCCACCAAAAGAATCAATCCACTGACAATGCTAATCATTTCGAGCCAACCCAGAGGAGGAGGGTTTTGTGTCCAGTACAACCAGATCGCGATCTTGATATCAATTGCGGCGGCGCTTAAAAAGAGGACTGCGATATCGGTCATCAAAAAGTAGAGAATGAAGTCTTCAATTTTATCTTTCTTCATAAGCATCCTTATACGAAGGGGAGGAGGTCGAGGACAAAGATGTTCTCGAGGGTTTTGACGTAGATCGAAAGATCGATCTTTTGAGTTATCCAAGGGGCACTGAAAAGTATCCCCAGGCCGACGAAAGAGGAGAGGACCGTGATTCGAACTTTGTGGAGAATTTTTCCCATAACTTTTTTTGGCTGAGTTCTTGTTTTTCTAGCTCAGAGTTTAGCACGCGTATCTTCGATGGGGAAGCCCTGGCCTTGCGAAATACTGCGTGTCGCACAATATATCTTTTACGACTACGTTATGTAAACAAACAAGCCTTTAAAACAAAAACCCCGTTAGGGGCTCTTGAATCAGCTGTCTCTTTCCTCTTCGTTAAGTTCTCTATCGCGGGCTCCCAAATAAGGTTGAGGAAGATCTCCTTCCAGAGATATGTTGCAGGTCCTTTTAAATATTTATTCCACACATAAACCGTAGCATCTTTTGCGTACTCGATGTTTGTGCGAGCTACCGGTGACTCTATCGCCTTCTTGATATCAAAGCCAAAATAACCCAAGACGATGAGTGCTACGACGATCATGATGATGAGTTTAATAAATCCTTGTTCTTTGTTCATGAATAAATTATATCACGACTAAAGTGCCGGCAAGAACGATATTGGGTCAAGATATGCACTCGGATCGGTCAAAGGATAGAGAATCCTACCACATGAGCTTGCAATGGTTTGTATACGGACTCCTTGAGTCGCGTATACTCCAAAGTGGAGATGAGGACCGGTGACGAGGCCGGTGTTTCCGCTATAACCCAGAACTTCGCTGGTGAATACTTTCTGACCTGTGGTCACGTTGATAAGTGAAAGATGTGCGTAAAGGGTTGAGAGGCCGTTTGCATGTTCAACCATAACCCATTTACCATAGGAACACTTGCCCATGTTTCCTGTGCCGACCACTGTACCGCTCAGAGCTGAGATGATAGGTGTTCCGATGGCTGCACGAAGGTCGATACCATTGTGTCCTTTTCCACTGACATAAATACGAGTCTTTTTAGCAAAGTCGGTGTTACCAAAGTATTGAGTGACAGTAATAGCCGAAAGAGGCCATCGAAGAACCCCTTTACCGCTTGTAGGAAGAAGTGTTGGGTCAATAGCGATCTTCAACGCAGACTCGAGGGCGGCGATCTCTCGTTCGAATGCCAATTTTTGTGCTTCGCGAGTCGCGAGAAGTTTCTTATACCCCGCTTCGCTGTTTTTTGTTTCAGCGAGAATACTGTTTTTTTCTTTTACGTTTTCTGCGACAAGTTTTGTTTTGTTTTTGAGATCATTGGTAAGCACCACAAGTTCAGCTTTCTTTTTTTCTGTCTGTGCTTTGTTGCTTTCAAGATTGGTCCGAAGGCTTTCAAGGTCGGTAATAGAGTCTTGCATGCCTTTTTGGAGTGTTCCAAGCTCGTCTGCCCTGTTCCATATCTGTGAAAGTGAGTCCTTCCCCAAGAGGTCTTCGAGAAGGGAGGCATTCCCCATCTGAGACATGGCTGAGAGGGCATGGGCAATCACTCGCCTGCCATCCCCTATTCGCTCATTCTTATCTCCGATCTGAAGTGAGAGCGCTTTGATCTCGAGATTTTTTTCTGCGATTTTGCTTTCGGTAAGCTTTGTATCGGCTTCAAGTTTTTTCTTTGAAAGATCAAGCTGTTTGAGAGCGCTGCTGAGTGTGTCTTTTTCCTTTGCGAGAGAGTCAATTTCGACTTGATATGCTTTTATCTCCTGCTCGAGTTTTTGGATACTCGCACTGCGTTCCTCGATCTTCCCTTTCAATTCTTCTACGCTTTGACCACGCACTTCGGTGAGCGCGACACATGAAGAAACTATGAGGGCGCAGATGATGAAATATTTATATCGATTCATAGGCAAAAGTAAGGCGCTTAAGTGTTTCTTCCTTGCCGAGAATTTCTGAAATTATAAAGGGGTCGGGTGATCGGTCTTTTCCTGAAAGGGCAAAGCGCATCGGCCAGAGGATGTTCCCCTTCCCTTTCTCTTCGGCGAGTGGCCACAACGCCTCCTTTACAGATTCTTTTGAGAAATTTTCAAGTGAAGAAAGTGTGTCGATGATTGTTTTTAAATATATTTTCGTACTCACGAGATCAGGTTCCTGTTTCCACTTCAAAGACTCCTTCGGATAGTCTCCGAGAGGATTGATGAAAGAAAGCTCTCCCTTGAAGAGCTCGGGAATTTCGCCAAAGGTCTGAATTTTTTCTCGAACAAGTGGGAGTACGTGGAGGAAAAGTTTCTTGGAAACATTTTCTGGTAGAAATTTTTCAGAGTACGCAACAAATTCTTCCACAGAAAGTTTTTCCAGATACTGACGATTGAACCACCTCAATTTTTCTTCGTTAAAGACAGCACCCCCCTTCTGGACACCATCGAAACTAAAAGCTTCTATGAGTTCATCAAGAGAAAATATTTCCCGATCATTGCCAGGACTCCAGCCGATGAGGGCGACGAAGTTTATGATTGCTTCCGCCAAATACCCCCTATCCTTGTAGTACGTAAGGGAGACCTTTTCGCCATGTTTTCTTTTTGAGATCTTTGACTTATCCTCGGCTAAAATGAGTGGTAAATGGGCATATATGGGCCGTGGGGCGCCGATAGCCTCCTGTATGAGGATTTGCCGAGGGGTGTTTGAAAGATGCTCCTCTGCACGGATAACGTGCGTGATTCCCATTTCGTAATCATCGACAACTACCGCAAGGTGAAATATAGGCTCCTCTAGGCTTCGAGCAATAACAAAGTCTCCCAGATCAGTTGTATCGACAGTTACTTCCCCGCGGATGAGATCGTTGATGACAACTTTTTTATTCGGGTTTTTAAAACGTATAACCTCTTCTCTTTGTCCTTCCTCAACAACTTTTTCTTTTGAAAAATATGCGTGGCCAGAATCTATAAGTTTCTGAATATATTTTTTATGAATTTCTACCTTATCTGACTGTAGTACATAGGTATCGTGTTTAAGTCCGAGCCATGCGAGATCGTCGATGAGACCCTTTGTCCACTCTTCCTTGCTACGAGCCTTGTCGGTATCTTCTACACGGAGAGCAAAGACGCCTTTATTTTTTCGTGCAAAAAGAAAGCTAAAAAGAGCAGTTCGTACTCCTCCGATATGAAGAAAACCTGTTGGAGATGGGGCAAAGCGGGTGACGACGGTGTTTGACATATGGGCATAAGTATAACACAAAAGCCCCCGGAGGGGCTTTGTGAAAGTTTAATTTTTGTGGCTCAATTATCCCTTAACTTCGTTGCTTACTGTAGATGATCCTCGGAAGAGCTTCATGATGATGTTTCCAGAAGCATCCTTGATAGGAAGATCTTTTGTGGCGCTGAAGATTTTGTCTCCGTCGTCAGTGTGGAGTACTGCGTAGTAGATTCCTCCTTCAACTGTAGGTGAAGTCAAAGTGATCTTTCCTGGGTTGATTCCCTTGTCAAAATACTGAGAACCAATGATGTCTCCTGGTACTCCCTTGTTATCCTTGTGAATAACTACGAATCCTGGATTTGCGAGCTGTACTGAAGAAAGGTATACAATGTTTCCTGGGAACTGGTCTGAAATAACAACTCGGTTTACGTTTGCTGGATTTGTTGTATCTTCAACTGTAGGTTCATTGTTTGTTGTATCTCCTGACTTTGAACCGCTCTTGATCATGTAGTATCCAAGAACGATGAGGATGATGATGACAATAACTGTCACCGCCCACTGCCATCCTTTTACTCCGCTATTCTGTTCCATATATTTATATAAATGTATTAACTTACTAATAATTAAGGTGTTCCCCTATACTACCACTTTCCTACTCATGTTTCAACCCAAACTCGAGGATAACATCAGCTATTTTCGCCGCAGCGTCAGGATGGCTGAAATCCTTAGCTCCTTGCCTCATGCGGTCTTTAATATGTTGATTATTAACGATTCTGTCAATCTCTGCAATGAGAATATGAGCACTGAGATTGTGTTCCTCAATAACAGTACATGCACCGCTTCGGGCATATGAAAAGGCGTTTGCCGTCTGGTCATGGCTCACTTCTTTGTTCAAGGGAATGATGATTGAGGGTATCCCCCACCCTGCAATTTCAAAGATACTCGACCCTGCACGAGATACTACGACGTCACTTACACCTGCCGACATACGGATAGCAAGATCATTGAGATAATCGAAAGGATGATAGCGATACGAGGTGGGCTTGTCCTTCAGAACTATGTTCATAGTATCTTTGACGAGGTCAAAATTCTTTTTGCCAGTCTGGTGGAGCACTTGGTAACGGGTAGTAAGTTCAGCAATACTGTCGATCACTACGTCGTTTATAATCTGTGACCCCTGAGATCCTCCAATGATAAGAACCACAGGAGTGGTCTCTTCGAGGTTGAGGAATTCACGTGCGCCAGTCGAGAGTGGAAGCTTTATTTCCTTGCGGATTGGATTGCCCGTAAAAGCAACTTTGTCTTTTTGAAATTTGTCGGCTGCTTCTGGGTATGAGATGGCGATACGCTTTGCAAACTTTGCTGCCCAGGCGTTTACCCGACCAGGAGAGTTGTCTGATTCATGAATAATGACGGGAATATTGAGAAGTTTAGCCGCAAAAAGTCCTGGGAAGCTCGCATAACCCCCTTTTCCAAAGACCACGTCAGGGTAGATGCTGTACATTTTGATAAGTGCAATAAAAACACCAGCGATGGTTTTAAAAATATCGGTGAAATTGAGAATAGAAAAATATCTGCGGATCTTTCCTGCGGGAACTTGGACAAACTCGATATCGTTATCAAACAATGCCCGAGGATTGTACTTTGAGGGGGCCATGTAGTAGAGCTTTGGAGCAAGAATTTTTCTTTCCTTAGCTTTCTCACTCAAGGCTTCAGCAATGGCAATAATGGGGTAGAAATGTCCTCCGCTTCCTCCTCCTGTAAAAAGTATTTTCATGATGGTGATTTAGTGTATGGTATGTTTTGAGACATTCGCAATAATTCCTGCCGCTCCGAGGGTGATAATGAGCGCCGTTCCTCCGTGGCTTACAAAGAGAAGCGGCATTCCCGAAAGAGGTATGATGCCGAGCATCGAAGAAATATTCATGAACGATTCTACGATGATAAGTATAGCAATTCCGAGGACGACAAGTCCACCAAAGGAATCGGGTGCCTTCCCCGCTATTTTCATTGACCTAAAGAGGAAAAGAAGGAAGAGGGCAAGGAGTCCTACACTTCCCACAAAACCGAACTCTTCAGCCTGTACTGCAAAGATGGAATCGCCGATTGGCTCCGGCAAGTAGTTAAACTTTTGGATACTTTGTCCAAAACCTCGCCCAAAGAATTTACCTGATCCGATGGCAAGGAGTGACTGTTGTATCTGATATCCTGATCCCTGAGGACTGGCACCAGGATTGAGATATGTCATCACACGATCTCGGACATAGGGGCGTGCGTAGATAATAGCGCCAAGTGCACATATTCCAAAAAGCACGATCACTGCAAGGTGCCGTATCTTTGCCCCGCTTGAAAAGAGCATGATGAGACCGGTCAAAGCGATCACGGCGAGGGTGTCTGTATCTGATTGCACCAAAAGCAATATTCCCAAAAAACTCAAGATAACAAAGTACGGCACTACTGACATTTTAAATTCCGTGACTTTTTCCTTTACCCCAGAGAGCCAGGCCGCCAAGTAGATGATGAAGGCGATTTTCAAAAATTCTGAAGGCTGAAACGTCACAAAGCCAAGGTCAATCCATCGCGATGCTCCTCCGTGAGTTTGCGCCAGACCAGGGATGAAGAGGAGAAGATTTAAAATATATGCTCCAATAAAAATATAGAAAGCATTTTTACGAAGAAATTTGTAAGGAGTCTTTGACATCAGAAAGAAGGCACCTGCTCCGAGGACGAGTCCGATCAATTGTTTCAGTGCTACATTCTGAAAGCTTGCACCATCACGTGCGAGAAGCCCGAGTGACGCGGAGGTAAAAAGAAAAAAGCCCGCCACCGAGAGGAGTAGAACTGAAATAAGAAAAATCCGATCAATTTTGAGCTCCTTCTTCATGATGTGTTGATTTAAAATTCTCAATATCCCTCTTCACTACTTCAAAGTCGGGCAATTGTCCTACATCGGTAATACCGAGATGCGAGATGAGCTCGATGGTACCCTTGTAAAGAAAGCTTCGCTGGTCGGTAGGGTTGTCGATGCGTTCTATCAGTCCGCGCATGAGAAGATTGCGGACAATAAACTGAGAATTGACCCCGCGTATGTAGTCGATATCTGCACGCGAGATAGGGCCTTGGTAGAGGATGATGGAAAGAGTTTCGAGCCCAGCTTTTCCGAGGTCTTTATTGAGCTCTTCTTTCGTAAGATTTTCTATGAGATCTGAAACTTCTTTTGAAGTACTCAGAGAAAGTTCGTCCTGCCACTCTATGAGCGAGATTCCTCTCTGCTTGAGAGCTGTTCTCAATTCTTCTGCCGCTTTTTTTATCTCCTCTTCACTCACGCTCAAAAGAGCTACTAATTTTTTGATAGTCAAAGGCTCTGCTTTCCAAAAGAGAACGGCTTCGAGTTGTGCGGAGAGAGGTGATTTCATGTGCGATCAATTATACCTTGGAACACCTATTTCTTTTGTCTCCATGTGAATATCTCCAAAATGATTGTCCTGGGAGACGTGGATGACCCCCTGCTTTACAAGCTCAAGCATCGCAAGAAAGCTCACGATCACATTGACCCGTTCTTCCTTGTGCTGTGAAGAGAAATCGCTGAATTTCATACGGAGTCCCTGCGTGATTCTTTTTGTAAGATTGTCGATCATATCCTCAAGAGAGATCACTTTCCGCACCACGGCTTTTGGAATCGCTTCTTTTTTGGGCAACGCCTTCAATGTATCCTTGATCGTCTGGGCAAGTGAGAGAAGTGTCATAGATGAATGTGGAGAAAAAACAGGTTCTTTTACCCGAGATTGTGACGGGGCAAACAAGATATGTTTTCCAAACATTCCGTCGATGTGTACACTCGCGTCTTTGATTCTTTTTAAAATTTTAAGACGGGTTTCCAGATCATGTATCCCCTCTTCTTCCTCTTCGGTGAGGGTGAGTGTCGGAAGAAGAGATCGGGATTTGATAAGGAGGAGCGTGGAGGCGACGAGGATGAATTGTGCCGAGTCCCCCATCGGCATGTTTTCAAAATTTTGAATATGAGTAATAAAGTCATCGGTGACCTGGGAGAGCGAGATGTCATTGATAAAAAGTTTCCGCTTTTCTACAAGAGAAAGGAGAAGGTCGAGAGGACCTTCAAAGATGTCTGTCTTGATTTTAAACTGAGTTTCCATCACGTGAAGAAATTATATCATGGCTTTACTCGGAATTTTAAATGTGGTATTTTGTGGAAAGAATGAACTACATTGATTTAACAGGAGCAATGCTTGCTTTTGGCTTACTTTCATTTGCGTTTGCAAAGATGGTGTTTGATATCTACGTGCTCCTATCCAACCGACGTCGACGAGTGTCAGACTTGATGCAACCACTTTTTGCTCGGAGAGTCCTCGAGGAGAAGTCGAGGACAGTGGAAAACTATGGAGTTACCGTCTTCTACGTCTATGAAGATACGTCATCTCAGTACCCAGGGGCGGATGTCATATTTCCGATTCCATGTAAGGATATAAATATCTCTTACTTCACCCCACTTAACTCAACGGAGTCCTACAGTATTTCTTCCAGTCTTCGTTCCCAGGTGTCCGCCTTAAAGTCTAGCCGTCGGCGCTAGACCTTTTTTATTACTTGATCCCTTCCCTCACTTTTCCACAGAGGCATTTACTTTTGTGTATAAGTATGGTAGGGTAATTTTTGTATGAGTTCACCAAAAAAGAATAGTCAGTTTATCACTTGGGTGGTACCCTGGCTCGGCGTACTTGTTTTTCTGATTTCAGCCACCTTTTTCCTGGCTGTCGGCGGAGCCTTCATTGTTCTCTTCTCTCCTATCCTCATTTCCTACTTAGCAGCCTGGTATGAAGAGGGTTGGGATAGGCTTATCAAGTGTCCAGTTCTCACTCGGGGGCATGGATCAAGGGCAACTGACACTGTGTTCATTTCCGGACACTTCAACTTCAGCGTTTTTAACAGCGCGAAAAGCAAGAACCTGGAGCATCTCTACGGGCTCATGTGTCTTTCAACAAGTGTTGGAAACAGAGTTTTTTTTGAGACTGTGAGGGGGCCGATCGTGACAGTCGCTATGATCTCGAACACCGAGAATCGCGGCGGAATACCTATCTCTCCCCTCTTTCCACCTTCGGAGAAGATTTTTCTCTCTCCGCAAAAACTTCAAAACGCCTAAATTACGTTCCTTCACTCCAGCCCTCCTCCCATCAGGTCGGCTGTTTTTTTACTCCAAAATTACTGCGAAAGCAATCTATCAATTCTGTTCATGTCACGAGGAAAAGCAGAAGCTTCCTTTACGTTTCCAAGATTGAGCATACGTGCCGTGAGACGCTCAAGTCCGGTAGAGCATCCTCCGTGCGGTGGAAGTCCAAATTTAAATGCTTCGAGATAGAATGAAAACTTCTCAACATCAAGTCCTCGAGATTTCATCTTCTCCACGAGTTCATCGTAGTTGTGAATTCGCTGGCTTCCACTGTTGATCTCAAGTCCTCGGAACAAAAGGTCAAAACTTTTTGTAAGAGTCGGATCTTTCTCATCTGCATAGGTATAGAAGGCACGCTTTGTTGTTGGGAAGTGTGTGATGAACACAAAATCGGAACCCTTTTCTTTCAGTGCCCATTCGCAAATCTGCTTTTCATGCTCAGGTTCGAGGTCAGGCTCACCAACTGCCTTGCCTCCAAAATTCTTTTCGATAATTTCCTGAGCTTCAAGAAGTGTGAGGACGGGAAACTTTTCACCGAGTGCTGGAACAGGAACATTCATGCGAGCAAAGATATCTGTATGTTTTTCTTCTGCAACTTTTACAACATCTCGGATAACTGTCTCGAGTGTATTCATCACGTCGGTATGATCTTTGATGAAGCCCATCTCAAAGTCCATCTGAGTAAGCTCACTTAGATGTCGTGTTGTAGCACTCTTTTCTCCACGGAAAATCTTTGCGATAGTAAAGGCACGTTCAAAAGCTCCTACCATGATCTGTTTGTAGAGCTGAGGGCTGGTAGCGAGAAAAGCTGGCTGGTCATAGTAGTAGTTGACCTTGAAAGCAGCTGAGCCTCCCTCTGCATCACCTCCTACGAGTGCGGGAGCTTGGAATTCTGTAAAAGACTGCCGACGAAGTGACTGGCGATATTCTTCGACGAGAGTTGCTTGCATAGTAAAAATATCCTTTGCCTTTTGGCTTCGGAGTGTCAGTGGAAGATGGTCGAGATATGTTTCGAGATTGAGCTCGGTATCTTTTTCAAATGGAAGTTCTTTTGCCTGGCTCAAAATTTTAATACTCAAAACTTCAAGTTCAATGTCTCCATTTTGCTTTCCTGCTTGCACGTTCTTCTCTGGACGCTTGTTGACCTTTCCGGTAACTTCCACCACCCATTCAGGACGAGTATCCTTTGAGACTTCGAGCGCCTCTGTGTTTCCTGGAAGTACAACGCCTTGCACTTTCCCTGTCATGTCGCGGAAATCGAAAAAGACCATCTTCCCTTGGTTTCGACGAATGTCTATATACCCTTTAATGAGTGCCTCCTTGCCTACTTGAGCCGAGAGGTCTTTGATATAAGTTCTTTCCATATGGCAGATATGATAGCAGGAAACCCTAGATTACTCCAATATTTTTCTTGACTTCTATGAGTTTTGCACTGGCCTTGATATGTGCAAGTCGAGCACCGTCTCCAAGAATTTTTTTGATGAGTTCTGGGTTTTGTGCAAGCTTTTCTCGTCGCTCACGCAAAGGTGCAATGAATGCATCGAGGTCCTCTACCAAAGCTTCCTTCAAGATTTTATACTTGCCCTTGTTTTCTTCGTAAAGTTTTTTGAGTTCGCTTTCTGATCGAAGAAGTTTGTGGATATTGTAAACATTCATCGGATTCTCTCCGCTCGAATCAGTGACGATGCTCATGACAGCTTTTGTGATCTCATCTCGTGTAGCAAAAAGAGGAATGGTGTTCCCATAGCTTTTTGACATCTTTTGTCCATCGGTACCGGGAACAACCGCCACACCTTCTATGATCAATGGTTCTGGAAGTTTGAAAGTTTCTTTGAAAGTGCTGTTGAACTTTTGTGCAGTATCGCGTGCATACTCTATATGCTGTTTCTGATCCTGTCCTACGGGTACAACATCTGCATCATAGAGGAGTACGTCAGCAGCCATGAGCATGGGATAGTTGAAAGTTCCCACACTGATCTCTTTGTTTTTTGCCTCAGAGTCTTTAAACGCATGTGCGCGCATGAGATACGGCATGGTAGTGATGGTATCAAAAATCCAAGCGAGTTCTGTGTGTGACGAAACATCACTTTGTTTAAAGAGTACGGATCGGTCGGGATCAATGCCGATGGCGAGATAGTCGAGGGCAAGCTCGTAAATATTTTGCCTCATCTCTTCTGCGTTTTGGATGAAGTTGAGGCCATGATAGTCAGCGATCATGAAAAAACATTTGAAATCGGGATTGGACTGAAGCTCTACCCATTGCTTCATTGCTCCGAAATAATTTCCAATATGGGGTTTGCCCGTAGGCTTTACTCCCGAAAGAAGGATTTTCTGTGACATAGGGGAAATAGTAGCAGAAAAAGGAGAATAAAAAAAGCCGAGCGGTAAGGCTCGGGCTCTGGAAGATTCAATTACGCGGGATAGTGACGACGATGGAGGCTGTCCACCACTTTTTCAGCCCACTTGCCTTTGTTCAGGTGATCGAGGGTTGTTTGCATGACACCGACCGCAGTGAGCCGTCTACGCGCACTCCTGTCTTTCTTGCGCCAAGAACGCCGTTCTTTTTGTTTGTGCCGTTTAGTTTTTGGTCTACTCGGCACCTCAGATTCATTTTCCATACAGTTGTTCTCCTGTTTAAAATCTACTCTTCTCACATGAAAAGTCAATAAAAAAGACTGAGGTGTTATCTCAGCTCCATTTGGAATATCCAGCGCGCTTGTTTAAACTGTTACGCACCTTAATCCAGAATTCATCAAAATTGATAGCTCGAAGGGTGGCGAGAGCTTTGTCGTAAGCTTTCTTTTGAGCGGCACTTTTGAATTTCATACTACAGGCAATGGTACCTTATCGATTCGCATTCGTCCACACACCTCCCCACCAGTCTGCTGCTCCGTGCTTGAGTATTTTCTCTGCAATTTTTCTGCCGGATTCAGTTTTGAGTTGTTTTGCCTTGTCACCTACATGATGTTTTGGATTCTCTCCAAAACCGAGCCACGATCCAGCTTCCTGATTTCCTTGAAGCATATACTCTTTGAGAAGAAGGATCTGGTCAATGAGGTCTGCATCCTTTGCAATGAGTGCTTCTTTTGACTTCCGTTCTACATATTCATGAGAAATATCAAAAAGATCGGAAAATGGAAGTGTTCCCAATTGATCTTTTGCAATCTCATCTTCAAAAATCTTTACGTATTTTTTATGAATCCAATTATGATCTCCGCTGCGTATCTCTCCCATGTCATGAGTGAGGGCCATCATGACTACTTTATACGGATCTGCACCTTCAAGTTTTGCGAGGATCCAAGCGATCATCGTCACTCGATATGAATGACTCGCGATATTGTCTGAAAGATCAGTCGTCAGGAGTGTCTGCATGTGAGCACGGGGAATCTTTCGCATGGTGCCAAGCTCAAAAAGAAAATGCGCAAGACGGTCGTGATGAGTTTCTGTCGAAGCTTTCTTTGCGATCTTTTTCTGAGGTTTTTTCATTGTCACATTCTATGATCTTTTGAAGATAAAATATACCTTGACCTTATCAATATAGCGTGATATTATCCAGCTTGGTAACTCAAGCTCTAATTCTTATGCAAATTGATTCGAAACTAACGATCCTTGGTCGTGACCTGAGGGTGAAGTGGGAACCTTACATCATCCTTGATGAAGACGGTAATGTCATCAGCACATCCTTCTCTGTGATCAATGTTGTTGATCCAGACTCACCAATTGCTGAAATGAGGACTGATGGGAAGAACCCGAAGCCACAGGTCGGTGACCTTCAGGGCAAGATTGCCTTGCGTCTAGCCCGAGCCGTGTCTCTCAAGTCGAGTGAGGTAGGCTCCTTCTCACTCAAAGAATTTATTCAGAGACTTCACAACAAACCCCTCTGATCTGCCCCGCCCCCCAAGCGGTTTTTTTATACCTAAATCCCCTCTTTCTTCAGCTCCTCAAACAACTGCTCTGCTTTTCGAGAAAGCTTCTTTCCCATATCAACTTTTGTAACAATCAAAAGGTCTCCTCGCTTTCCTCGATCATTTGAAACTCCCTTGCCTTTGACTCGCAAGATTTCGTTGTGAGTCGTACCTCGTGGAATCTTTACATCGAGCTTTCCATCCAGTGTCTCTATCTCAATATTTCCACCAAGAAGCGCTGTGGTGAGCTTTACCTGAAGCTCCATGACGAGATTGTAGCCTTCCTTTCGAAATACAGGATGCTCCTCTACCCAGACGCGGACAATGAGATCCCCTTTACCTCCTGGACCATCTTGACCCTTCTCAGCAATACGCAAACCCTGTCCGCTCTCAATACCTGCAGGAATCTTTACAGCATATTTTGCACCAGTACCAAGGGAGATTTCTTTTTCAACTCCAAAGACTGAATCTTTAAATGAGATCTGTGCATCAACAGTGATGTTTGCACCTCTGCGAGGTCGGCGCTGACCACCAAAAAAATCACCGAAGATATCCCCGAGATCGAACTCAAACGCCTGACCATTTTGCTGCTGATACTGTCGTGCAAAACCAGAGAAGTCAAAACCACCCGCTCCGAAACCTCCACCTTGCCCAGGATTAAAACCACCAGGACCCGCTGAGCCAAATGTATCGTACTGCTGACGCTTTACATCGTCTGAGAGTGTGGTGTATGCCTCGTTGATCTCTTTGAACTTTGTGTCCTCGCCTTTGTTTTTGTCGGGATGATGTTCATGCGCAAGCTTACGGAAGGCTTTTTTAATATCCTCCTTAGATGCGTTTTTCTCGACGCCCAGTGTTTTGTAATAGTCTTTCATTTTGACAGTTAATAGATTTTATGCTACACTTCTTTCTAACGGTTTGCAAACAGCTCTCCATTTTATGAAAACGAAAGCGATCCTCTTGCTCTGTCTGTTTCTTTTGTGCTTGCCAATCTCACAATTGCGCCGGCACCGCTCCATATCGCCCTCAGGCTTATTCTGGCGATTGTGGGAAGCTTCGGAAGTTCCTGGACAGTGTATTATCTTCGATACGGCCATTCAGTTTGGTCGTATCGTCAAGCGCCCCGATAGTACCCCCGAGTTACACACTCAGGGACACATCGGAGGCTTTTTTATTTACCTACTCCTTCTCCTTAAACTCCGCATCCTTTACATCCCCCTCAGCTGACTTTGCGTCACCTGCAGGTGGTGTCTGTGCGCTTTCTGCCTGAGCTTTTGAGAGGATTTCTCCAATCTTTGAAAGCTCGCTTGAAAGTGTTTCTGTAGACTTTTTGATAAGGGCTGCATCACTTCCCTCTTTTGCAGTCTTGAGATCAGTGATCTTGTCTTCGATAGACTTTCGCACATCTGCGGGAACTTTGTCACCTGCATCTTTGAGAGATTTCTCTGCAGTGTAGATCAATTGCTCTGCGAGGTTTTTTGCCTCTACCGCTTCTTTCTTTTTAATATCATCTGCGCTGTGCATCTCTGCATCTTTCTTCATCTTTTCAACTTCTTCTTTTGAAAGACCTGAACTTGCAGTGATCTTGATAGAGTTTACTTTCCCAGTAGTTTTGTCCTTTGCAGTTACATTGAGAATTCCGTTTGCATCGATATCAAAGGTAACTTCCACCTGAGGCATTCCTCGTGGAGCTGGAGCGATACCGTCGAGGATGAAGCGTCCAAGAGACTTGTTGTCGCCTGCCATTGGTCTCTCACCCTGAGTGATGTGAATCTCTACCGAAGTCTGGTTGTCTGCTGCTGTAGAAAAGACCTGGGATTTTTGTGTAGGGATTGTCGTATTTTTTTCGATCAATTTTGTCGCCACACCTCCCATCGTTTCAATTCCAAGAGAAAGCGGGATCACATCGAGAAGAAGAACGTCTTTAACATCTCCTCCGAGGATTCCTCCTTGGATAGCAGCTCCAACCGCAACCACTTCGTCAGGATTTACGCCCATATGAGGCTCCTTTCCGAAGAATTCCTTCACAGCTTTTTGCAAAGCTGGCATACGTGTCTGTCCTCCTACAAGGATGACTTCATGAAGGTCACCCACTTTAAACGGCGAAGCGTCCATCGCTCGCTTTGTGATTGTCATTGCGCGTTCGATAAACTCTCGTGTGAGCTCTTCGAGCTTTGCTCGAGTCATGGTGATGAGCAAGTGCTGCGGTCCATCTGCGCCCGAAGTGATAAATGGAATATTTACCTCTGTCTGCACGGCTGTAGAAAGTTCAATCTTTGCTTTTTCTGCAGCTTCGTCGAGTCGCTGGAGAGCAAGAGTGTCTTTTCGAACATCGATTCCAGAAGTTTTCTTGAACTCATCTGCAAGCCAGTTGATAATTTTCTGATCGATATCCTTTCCCCCGAGGTGTGCGTCTCCGTCGGTTGATTTAACCTCCACCACATCATCTCCTACTTCGAGAATCGATACATCAAATGTACCTCCACCGAAGTCAAAGACTGCGATCTTTTCATCCTTCTTTTTGTTGAATCCATAGGCAAGGGCTGCGGCTGTAGGTTCGTTGATGATTCGCTTTACATCGAGTCCAGCGATCTTTCCGGCATCCTTTGTGGCCTGTCGCTGGGCGTCGTTAAAGTACGCAGGAACGGTGATGACCGCTTCTGTGACCTTTTCCCCAAGTCGCGCTTCTGCGTCGTTCTTGAGCTTTGTAAGGATCATAGCTGAGATCTCCTCTGGTCGATACCATTGCTCTGACATCTTTACCTCGATTCCTCCGTTTGCAGACTTTCGGAGCTCGAAAGGAACTGAAGCTTTGTCTTTCTGCACTTCAGGCTCGTCAAAGTTATGACCGATAAATCGCTTGATCTGATAGATTGTATTTTTAGGATTTGTAACTCCCTGGCGCTTTGCCGGAAGTCCTACGATACGCTCGCCAGTTTTTGACAGAGCAATAATCGAAGGAGTTGTACGTGCACCTTCTGCGTTCTCAAGAATTTTTGGAGTACCTGCTTCCATCACCGCGACAGCGGAGTTGGTGGTACCCAAGTCGATACCAATTATTTTGGACATTGTGTGTTTAGATTAAATATATAATGTTTCGAAAACAAAATATTATCTAAACGATGGTGCACGTGTTGGTTGACTATTAAAAAAGAAAAGAGAGTTGAGTGGAGAGATGATAGATGAGAAAGAAGGTTGGTATGTGTATACTGCTTTTGTTTTTACAACAGGTTTTGGAAGTGCATAAACTTTTTGAGAAAGAGATGTTGCAGAAACAATCTGGGCTTCCGGCTTTCCATTCACAAGGGTCACCAAAAAGACAACTTTAAACTGCTCACCAGAAGCGTTGGTGATGATGCGAGTGACGAATTGGGATTTAAGGACGGGGGTTAACATTGCAATCATTATACATTATGCAAAGTGTCAATGAGTATTGACGATAGGGTCTATACCATGATATGGTTTTAGAGGTAAATTGTCCCTTAACTCAAACAGGCTGGCTTTTGAAAGAAGCCTTGGTTGCCAAAAACCAGATACAAAATCGATATGAAGAAAAGGAGCGATAATTTTGATTACTTATCAGATCATAATTCCTTTAGCCACAGAAGGTTCTGGGTAGCAGCTTTGAAAACCATTGGGGTAATGACTTTGATCTTCGGTGCGATATTCGGAGGAGCCGCTCTGTTATCTAACTTAGGGTGGGAAAAATCCGACAAAACACCTGGAGTCCCCTTGAGTGAGGCACCTTATACTCTTAATAATTCATCAAATCATACCTACAGTGAGATGTTGAATTATGGTGAAGGAGTGTGGTACTTTCCTTACGTAGGAGCTGAGTTCCCAAACTCACTTTCCCAGTTTTTGGTGAAGTACACAAACCTGGAAGTCAGTGCGATGTCTCCAAATGTTGTCCGTCTTGACCACTATGGAAAAATAAAAGCCATCTCACCGGGAGGAGGTCAGACAGACTATGGTGCGGCTATCGGATACTTCGTGATCTTCCGTGAAAAGAAGTAAGGAAATTATGAACGAACAGAAAGATGAAATTTTCCTGGTGTGGGATGATGGAGCTGCTTTCTTCTCAGGAATGTTCTACTTCTATCCCGCACCTCACCAAAAAGCCGACCGGCGGCGGGGAAAGTATCGATGTATTCCGTGCGACACCAGCACTGACTGCTTGGATATCTTGTGTCCCAACTGCGGCAAGCCCTTTCGCTAAACCTCCTTCGGGAGTTTTTTATTGGCCTAATACAGAAATTCATAAAGATTTCATAATTTCTTTATACGGATTTTATCTCGGTTTGGTAGGCTAGGTAGATGAAAGAAGAATATATCAAAGATTTTGATGCATGGAATGATCGGGCAAAGCTACTCAATTCTAAAGAATTTAATGACTTTTTCTATGCCCGCGAGATTTGGTGGTGTGCTTTGGGAACCAATATCGGATCCGAACAGGATGGTAAGAATGAATCTTTTGAGAGGCCTGTACTCATACTAAGAAAAATTAACCCCAGTCTTCTTCTAATCGCCCCTCTCACGAGCAAAATTACCAAATGGGATTATCGAATAAACATCAAACTTTCTGGAGAAGAATCCCAGATACTTGTTGAACAAATTAGAACAATAAGCAGTAAGAGATTGCTGAGAAAAATTACCGTACTGAAAGTAACCCTGTTTCTGAAGGTGATTATGAGCTTACTGCACTTCATCCTCACCTTCGCAGAAGACGAAACCCCGCCGGTTAAGGCGGGGAATCTCGGAGCCCGAAGGCCACTGTGAATAAAGTATACTCCTACGAAAAATTGAAGTCAATAGTTATTTCCCCTCCTCCCCCACTTTCACTCGCGGTGCCTTGAGCATCTTTCCATTGAGCTCGTATCCTTTTTGTACGACCGTTGTCACGAGATTGCTTGCCTTGCCGTCCTCCAGTGCTTCGTCCCGCATAGGATCAAAAGGTTTTCCGAGAGGATCAATTTCTTTCAAGCCGAAATCTTCAAGGGTTTTCTTGAGTTGGTTTGCAATATACTCTACGCCAGTTCTCCAGTTTTTGTCTGCCTTTTCCCAGACTTCTTTGTTACCCATTGCCATATTAAAACTTTCGAGTACAGGTATAAGTTCTGTAATGAGATTTTCGTTTGAGAAACGAGCAAAATCTTTTTGGGCAGCTTCGTCACGCTTGCGGATATTGAGAAATTCCGCCTTGTCTTTTTGCCAATTGTTCAAATACTCCTGCTTTTCTGCAAGAGCTGTTTTGAGTTTTTCCTTGAGTTTCTTGATTGCATCACCAGCGTTTTCTTCGGCAATTACAGAATCATCAAGGTTTTCGTCTTTCTCTACATGTATATCGTCCATAAGTAGAGATTAGTATACGGATAAAGAATGGGATTTGCAATAAAAAACACGGACGCAATGCCGTGCGGATTGATTCTCGGGAATTAGCAACTGAGCATAACCCCGTTAGGATTATAATAATTTTGGGGGCGCAGTTTTTTCCTTTCCATCTCCAGGATCGCTGGAGCAGAAGGATGACGTCCCAATTTTCGAAGCCTGAGGATTTCGGCACGCCAGTTCACGATGAGTTCGACAGAGTGGTGAGTCTGCCTCAATTCCTCAAGGTACTCTCGGTAGTCCCTCAAGAGGACTTCCTCGTCATTTTGGTCAGTATTCATGATTCTCTTTTTTTCTCCATGGGTTGAACATGTGATCAGCAAGCTGAGCATACCGTGCTAAATCTCGTGCCACTCGAGGCATTGCAAATGCAGCTGTTCTTTCCCGATTAGCACACACCTCCCCCGCCCATTCGAGTTGCTTATCTTGTTTCCTTTTGATACGACGAGCTTCGCGCTCACTTCGAGAGCTTAGGGTAAAGTTCAGAATCTTATCCCGGCACTCAATGAGACTATACCGGTAGTATTTTTTACGAACATCTGCAGTGGGATCGGTTTCGTATTCATGACTGGATTCCTGCCAGCCACAGTGTTTACAACGTAGGCCATCAGCCATAGGTTTTCTCCTCTCTGCCCTAAGAGTATTCCAAACACTTTGAAAAGGCAAGAAAAAATACCCTTTCGGGTACTTTCTCTGCTTTTTATCGCTTGCTCCACTGAGGAGACTTTCGAGCTTTCTTGAATCCGAACTTTCGTCGCTCCTTTGCTCGAGGATCTCGCTTGAGAAGTCCTGCTTTCTTCAGAGTACCTCGGAGCTGTCCGTCATAAGTGATGAGTGCACGTGCGATACCGAGCTTCATAGCATCTGCCTGACCACTGATACCTCCTCCCTTTACGAGAACTGTGATTTTAAACTTTGTAGTAGAGAGTTTTGATGTTGCAAAAGACTCTGTAGCTGAACCCTGGAGTTCTTTTGTTGGGAAATATGCCTCTACACTCTTTCCATTGACCTCATATGACATCTTTGCTGAAGGTGTGATGCGGACACGAGCAATAGCGGTCTTTCGTCGTCCGACTGTTTCGATATATCGATCTGTTTTAGCGAGTGTTGTCATAAAATTATTCTGTGATTGTTAGATTCTTCATCATGATCTTTCGGAGAGAGTTTGAAGGGAGCATTCGATAGACTGCTCGTCGGAATGCTTCAGTCGCACCCTTTCGCTCGATGAGGTGAGCGAGGTTTTCAGTATAAAGTCCTCCTCGGAATCCTGTGTAGGTCACGTATGACTTATCAGTTCCCTTTTTGATATTGATGTCTGCCTTGCTTGTGTTCAAAATCTTAACTTGAACAGGTGTAACTTTGTTACGAGCAAAACCAGGGCTTCGCTTTCCCATGAGGTAAGTAGCCGCTTCGCTTGCGACTCGTCCCATCTTCTTTCCTTGTGCGTCTATGGTGTGTATCATGGTAGTTATATAAATTCAATCATTGCCATAGGGGCTGCGTCAAGCGCTCGTGGGGCAAGTTTAATAATTCGGGTATATCCTCCGGCTCGAGTCTTGTACTTCGGAGCGATAGTTTCAAAGAGAGCTTTTGTCTCCTTGACCCCTCCGATCTTTGAGATAACAAGTCGTCGTGATGCGAGAGTACCTGTCTTTGCCTTTGTAACAAGCTTCTCAACATATGGTCGAAGTTCCTTTGCCTTTGGCAGAGTTGTTGTGATTCGATTTTCATTGATAAGGTTTCGCGCCAAAGATCGCATCAAAGCGTTTCTCTGATCTTTTTCTCGTCCAAATTTTCGTGTGACTGAATGGTGTCTCATGGTAGTTATTGCTTATTTACTTTAGGGTGATGCCGTACTGTGAAAGCATCTTTTTGATTTCCTGAATTCCCTTGCTTCCAAGTCCTTCGATATCAAGAATGTCGACTTCCTTCTTTCGAGCAAGACCTCCGACTGTTCGGATATTTGCTCCAGTAAGAGCCTTTGTTGTTCGAGGAGAAAGACCGATAGAGTCGATGC
>JAZKJN010000006.1:0-10187 GCA_040384285.1 Patescibacteria group bacterium | reverse complement strand
GTGTCTTTAGGAATTCAACATCAAGCTCTGGCTTTGCTTCTCCAGATGCATCGTCTGACATGAGAGATGCTGATTCTTCAACAACTTCTTCTTCCTTGAATCCGACAATCGCCTTGAGCTGTGTGATCATGAGAGTGATAGAGCTTTCGAGAGCTTCGTGAGCTGTGATAGTTCCATCAGTTTCGATAGAAAGGCGGAGACGGTTGAAATCTGTTCGATCTCCGACTCGCATATTCTCAACTTCGTAGTTTGCCTTCTTGATAGGAGTAAATGTTGCATCAATTGAAATAACTCCGATATCAACTCGATCCTTGTGAAGTGTTTCTTTTGCAACGTATCCAAGTCCCTTCTCAACGGTGATTTCCATGTCGAGGTCAGAACTCTTGTCAGTCAAAGTAGCAATATGGAGCTCAGGGTTTAGAATTTCTACCTGTCCTGGGACCTCAATATCCTTTGCGGTAACAGTCTTTACCCCCTTTGCCTTGATGGTAATAGTCTGAGCTTCGTCAGTGATAAGTTTGATGCGGAGCTTCTTGAGGGCAAGAAGAATCGTGATAACATCCTCCTTTACGCCTTCGACAGAAGAGAATTCGTGTTCAACACCCTTGATCTTTACCTTGGTAACAGCTGCGCCAGGAATAGAAGAGAGAATGATTCGTCGGAGAGAGTTTCCAAGTGTATGTCCATATCCAGGATAAAGGCCGTCAATCTCGTATACACCACTAAAACCCTCCTCTCGGATGATCTTTGGCTTTGATGGCACTACAATTGCATGGTTCGACATATGTTTTTTATTAAAATTATTGATTAACGACTATAAAACTCAAGCACGGTTCCGACATTGAACATGAGCTCAGTTGCTCCAGCGTGCGGTATTCCTTCGACGGTAATCTCTTTCTTATCAAAATTGAGCTTGATCCATGAAGGAAATTTCAAGGTCTTCAATCTCTCGTCGAGAGTATTGAAAAGTGCCTTCTTTTTGCTTCCTTCACGAATACCGATCACATCGCCCACCTTCACTTGATATGAAGGAATGGTGACGATCCCTCCGTTTACAGTGAGGTGTCCATGGGATGTCATCTGGCGAGCACCAGATCGAGTAGAGGCAAATCCTCCACGGAGTGCAACGTTGTCGAGTCGTGATTCAAGAAGAGTCACAAGGTGTTCTGCGGAGTTACCCTTTTTCTCTGTAGCTTTTGCAACGTAGTTTCCAAACTGCTTGCTGGTAATACCGTAGCCAAAACGAGCCTTCTGCTTTTCTATGAGACCGAGGCCGTACTCACTCTTTGGACGAGGCTTTCCAGTCTTTTTCTGCTCTGAACGCATCGCAAATTTCTGCGTCTGAGTTTTCTCAAAGATAGGTGTTCCAAGTCGTCGTGCAATTTTGTATTTTGGTCCGATAATCATAAAAAATATTAATTATTATACTCGTCGTGGCTTCTTAGGCTTTGGACCGTTGTGAGGAACTGGAGTCTCGTCCTTGATGCTTGAGATGTTTACTCCTTTAGAAATAAAGCCGCGAATAGCTGATTCGCGACCTGATCCTACACCTTTTACAACAACACGAACCTCCTTGAGTCCAAGAGCTGCAGCTTTCATAGCAAGAGTCTCCCCTACCTTTGCGGCAGCAAACGGAGTTCCCTTCTTTGCACCCTTGAAACCAAGAGCTCCACTCGAAGACCACATAACAGCGTCTCCCTTATCATCGGTAAGAAGCACCTTTGTGTTGTTGTAGGTAGACTGTACGTAAAGGATACCGCTATCGAGTCGCTTTCGCGCTGAAGCAGCCGGCTTTTTTGTAGTCGTTTCTTTCTTCTCTGTCTTTTCTGTTGTAGCTTTCTTTTCCTTTGCCATATAGTTAGTCTGTTATTTCTTTTCTTCCTTCTTTCGTCCGGATCCCATAGTCTTTCGAACGTTACCTCGGATAGTTCGTGAGTTTGTCTTTGTTCGCTGTCCTCGTGCGGGGAGTCGTCGAGCATGTCGTGAGCCTCGATATGTTTTGATGTCTTTCAAACGCTTGATGTTTGAAGCGACTTCTCGCTTGAGATCTCCTTCGATGCGATATGACTCGATCATCTTTCGGATTTCATTTTCCTGATCTACTGTGAGATCTTTTGCCTTCATTCCTGGATCTACTTTTGCTTTATTCAAAATAAAGAGGGCACGTGGTCGTCCGACACCATAAAGAGACGTGAGAGCAATCTCAAGTCGCTTAGTATCTGGAATTGTAATACCGAGTATACGCATATAGTTATATTAATTATCCTTGTCGCTGTTTATGTCGAGGGTTAGATTTGCAAATAACATAGACATAGCCCTTTCGTCGGACCACGCTACATTTAGGACAAATTTTCTTTACTGAGGCTTTTACCTTCATGCAAAATTGATATTAAGTGCTTACAATCTTTTAGTAATTCGTGCTCGTCCTCCGGAAGGCTCGAGCGTGAGTTCAACCTTATCTCCGATAAGCACTCTGATGCGGTGCATTCTCATCTTCCCTGCTAAATACGCCAGTACTATGTCATCTTTTCCATCAAGTTGTACCCGAAACAAAGTGTCGGGCAAGGCCTCAGTTACCACGCCATATGCGGTGTTGTTGTTCTGGGGCTTGTTGATGTTCTGATCCATTAAATTTGCGCGTTTGGTTATGTTACCAGAAGCACTGGTAAAATGCAAGACCCTTATTCAGGTTTGAACTCTAGTATAATGCTTTCTGTGGAATTTGGGAAGGACCTCATCCAAAATGGCATGAGAAGTGCGTAGGCATTTTTGATAGCTGGGTAGCTAGCAAATACTGCGTTACTATCCTTCAAACTAATACCCTTGAGCTCTTCTTTGAGCTTCTCTTCGGAGAATGTACCCACCACTTTGAGTGGTCCTTTGAGGGTAAATATGACTGAAGTTCCCTTTTTGAGCGAGAGGTCTTTTGTATTTGAAATTTTAAAGGCAAGCTCCTTGTCTCCTTCTACACGGAAGGTTGTTGAGGGGAATTTCTGGATCTCTTTGCCGGCGATAAACTTTAGGAGGGTGTCGGCCTTAAAGATAACAGCATAGGCGGTAGCTTTCATAGAAAGTTCTGCGGTAGAAGCGTCCTTCATGACCGGCTCACTGGTTGTGTACTCATATATATACGCGGTGTCATAGAGAAGATATCCCTCAGGAAGAGAGTTCTTGAGCTCTGCGATGAGATTTGCTTTGATTTTCTCCTGAAGCTCGGTGGTTGCGGTAGCTTTTGTTGAAGAAGCAATCACCATCTTGTTTCCTGAGAATCCTCCAGTCACATCTGTCTTTAATCGCCCATAGAAAGCACTGTATTTAGGTGTGCCCTGGTACCCAACGATTTTAAAGTCCCCTGAAAGATCAGCTACCTTGGTATTGTAATTGGCTCCCACCTGATCCGCCACAATATTTACCGAAATACTTCCCGGTGCCGTCTTTTTGCCGGGAACTACGATAGATGTGGCGGTTCGGTAGATCAGTCCCTCGGGAGTTGAGAGACGTGTACCAGCAATAAGGGTCTGGGGAGCGCTACTATAGTTGTTGTAGATAACGGCTGTTCCCTTTGCTTTTGTCTGGACGAGAGGTCCGGCAGTAGCGGGGATAGTTTCTTTGAGGTCATCGGTGGCAGTGATCACTTCATATCCGAGCTCCCCTGCTACAGGGTCTTTTTTGGCGGTAAATGTACCATCTATACTAAAGTTTGCAGTGCGAGGGGTAATAGTCACTACAGCCTTAGAATAAAGAAGTGAAAGAGCGGTAGCGATAAGGCCGAGACAAAGAAGGATAATGATAAAACCAAGCACAATATTTTTGCCGCCCTTCTTTTTCTTTGTCGGACGCTCTCTTGGAACCTCTTTTTTCATTTCCTCAATACGTTCCTCTTGTATGGTCTCGCGGGGAGGCGCGACAGGTACATCCTCATCTTCTATGCGGGGGCGTGTCACACGTCGTCGAGGTGCTTTGAGAGCAGGTTCTACCTCCCGATCAAGCGCAATACTGCGAATTGATTTTTTCTGTCCTGGCACAATATCTTGTACGATTTTTTTGGCAGGCATATATAGATATTATTGTACCATATTCAAAAGCGAGTATGCATACATTTCGATCATCCTGCTGTGTTCAGAAGCTTTCTCAAATTCAAAATGTGTATTTTCAGAGAGATCATCATATGAAATGATCTCAAAATTGAATTCATTTTCCATCATGACAATGTCGTGGAAAAGCTCAAAATGAAAATGTGCCGAGAGATAGAGCGTACGGGGAACGAGGCTTGGAGGAGAGGCGGTGGTCAATATTTTAAAGAAATCGAGCTTCCACTTTTGGATGATGTGTTCGAGTACAGCTCTTACCTTCTTTTCTTCCCCTTCTTCAAGTTTATGTTCACTCAAAAGTGTGAGGAGAGATTCGCTCGTCTCTGTCGTTATTTTGAGAGAAAGAGACATCTTTCGGATGAGTGTCTTTACACCAAAAGGAATGGAGGCAAGCCCTATGCAAAGACCATTTTTAACCACGATAACATCAGTAAATTCATCATGTACATGCGCATAAATATACTCATTTTTATGGTTTGAAAGAGAGCGAAGAGCATTGTACTGAAGAAGAAGGCATGAATGGTAGTGTACTCGAGGAATGTGGAGTATTTTTTGCACCTCATTTCGAATACGATTGATAAACTTTGCCGAGCTTACCGAGGTTGCAAAAGAAACTTCCAATTCTCGAGCTTCCCTACCTTCAAAATGGCTGACGGCGTATCCGTTGAGACGAACTTCAAATATCTTCTGCTCCACACTTTCTGCGTCCATCACCTCATATTTTTTGGATAATGCAGCAGATTCATCCTCAACAATTTTCTGCACTGCTTCTTTTTTTATCTCAGTATTTTTCTCGTACGAGACTTTGATGGTTTTTGACTCAGAAACAATCCATGGAGAAGAGAGTATGAAGTGCACCGTCTGAAGTGAGCGCTTATTGATTTCCAGGTTGCCCGCCCTTTTCAGCCCTTCTTTTGCCACATGAGAGACCACTTCATGTACCGCATTCAGCATGAGCTTTACAATACGAGTAGAATTGATATCCGGAGTGGTGGGAATTTTGTGAGTGGTAACAAAGAGTATGCGAGGCGGATGATCTTCGCTATACGCCACAAGCGCTCCGCGGACAAGACCACTCTGCACTTCGAGAAGAAGCGATAATTCTTTTTTTTCCTTGGAGAACAGTCCGAACATGCAAATAATTATAGCACGAGTTTTTTATTGCAAAACTGCTTTGATGCGTCGTACCCCCTGAGATGAAGCTTCTTCTTTTTGAATTTTAAATATTCCAAGCTCACTGGTGTTTTTAACATGAGGCCCTCCGCAGAATTCTTTTGAGTATGCAGTGGCAAGATCGTTGCCGATAAAATAGATTGAGACCTCATCACCATACTTTTCTCCAAAGAAGTGACGTGCACCAGTTTTGAGTGCTTCTTCTTTTGGCAACGTAACCATATTCATAGGCAAAGCTTCTTTAATTTTTGCATTCACAATATCTTCTACCTTCTTTTTTTCTTCATCAGTCATCTTTTGTCCATGGGCAAAGTCAAAACGCAGACGTTCAGGAGTGATATTTGAGCCTTTTTGAGCGACACCCTCACCTAAAACATCGTGAAGTGCCTGATGAAGGAGGTGTGTAGCTGTATGGTACTTCACTACGGTCGGATCATTTGCATCAGCAAGTCCACCTTTAAACTTCTGTTCAGCGCCCGCACGAGAAAGTTCTTGGTGTTGTTTAAATTCTGTTTCAAAACCCGCGACATCAACTGAAAGCTTCTTTTCAGAAGCAAGTTCTTTTGTAACATCTATAGGAAGTCCGTATGAAGAGAAGAGAGTAAAAGCATCTTTACCCGAAATACTTCCAGTTTTAGAAAGTTTTTCAAACTCACGCATACCGTTTGTAAGAGCATCAGCAAATTTAGAGCATTCATCATTGAGTATCTTCTTTATCTCCTCTTTCTTCTTCATGATCTCTGGATACCCACTCTCATATACGTTTGCGATAGTATCGACAAATACTCCAATTCTTTTCTCATCGAGTTTTTTGTCAGTTGTATTTACAATGGCACGACGGATCAATCGTCGGAGAATATATCCTCGATCAGTATTTGAAGGAATCACTCCATCAGCGATCAGAAAGACACTTGCTCGAAGGTGATCAGCGATAATTCGCTTGTTACGAAGCTCATTATCTGCCTTTGCCATGAGATCCATAACAGGTTTCAAAAGGTCGGTATCATAGATATTGTCTACCCCTTGCATCACCATAGTAAGTCGTTCGAGTCCTGCGCCCGTATCAACAGATGGTTTTGAGAGGTTACAAACAATCTTTCCATTCTCCTTCTTATACTGCATGAACACATCATTCCAAATCTCTACAACATCTCGAGAATCATCCGCAGATACAAATTGTTCATGAGTAAGACCCTTACCTCCAAAGGTATTTTTTACATCGTAAAACATTTCGGTATCTGGACCACATGGACCATTGTCTCCTGCTTCCCACCAGTTATTTTTTGCAGGCAAATAGAAAATTCTATCTGTTGAGATATTGTTCTTCTCAAAAATTTCTTTCCAGATACCTACGGCTTCTTCGTCGCGTGGTGCGTTTGCATCTCCTTCAAAAACAGTTACGTAGAGACGTGTGGGATCGAGTCCAAGTCCCTCTTCTTTAGACGTGAGAAATTCATAGCTCCAATTGATCGCATCTTTTTTGAAATAATCTCCAAGTGACCAATTTCCAAGCATCTCAAAAAAAGTAGCATGGGTCTTGTCTCCAATATCATCAATATCCACTGTGCGAACGCATTTTTGAACATCGACAAGTCGAGTTCCCTGTGGATGAGGCTCTCCCAAAAGATACGGGATGAGAGGCTGCATGCCAGCAGTGTTAAAAAGTGTAGGATTTGTAACACCCTTTGTATCAGGAGTTACAAGAGAGGCTGAGGGTAAGATAGCATGTCCTCGCTTCTCAAAAAACGAGAGGAATCTTTGGCGGATTTCAGATGATTGCATGGAAGAAAATATAGCATAGGAGTGGGTAATAAAAAAGCCGATCAATAGGAACTCTATTTTTTCGTACCCTTCTTTTTCTTAGAAACCCTCATAAGCTTCTCGAGAGTATCGACATCTTCTTTGATTGCTTCAATTCCCTCTCTAAAGAAGTCGGGGGAAGATATGTTAATACCTATTCCCTCAAGAATCTCCTCGGGTGAACCTCGTCCTCCACTCGAGAGGAATTTTTCAATAGAAGACCAGAATGAAGGATCCTTTTTGTAGCGACGGAGCAATGCCTTGCTTACCAAAAGACCGTAGGCGTATGAATATACATAAAAGAATCTTCGAATATGTGTCCACATGACAAAATAATATCCATCCTCAGAAGCAAGTGAGAAAGCTGGGCCAAGGTAAGATTTCATATGAAGATTGTGCAGACCTGCAAGTTCTTCTTTTGACAAAAATCCCTTCGAGCGAATATTCGTATGAATATCTTTTTCGAAATTAAAGCACGCAATCTGACGGAAAATTGTTTGCATGTCATCACTAATTTTATTGTGAAGAACGTTGATACGCACCGACTCTGGCAACTTACTCACCTCTTCTTCGAAGGCAAGGGCCTCGAACAAAGTACTTGCAGTTTCAGCAAGAGATGTCGAATAGTTTGAATAAATTGGACCTTGGGATTCGGAAAGTTCGGTATGAAAAGCATGCCCCATTTCATGCGCAAAGGTGGTGAAGGACTGAAAGGTGTCGACATGATTCAAGAGGACGAAAGTCGGATTACCATAGGTTCCAGCGCAGTATGCCCCGCCGGTCTTACCCATTCGAGGAAATACATCTATCTGTCCCTTCTCTATGTATGAGTCGAGAATATTGGCGTACTTCTTATCAACAGATCCGAAAGTTTTTTTAAGCTTAGCAATAGAATCGCCGAGAGAATATTTACCTTTTACCCCAGCCATGTCTACCCCTCGATCGCCGTAGCTAAGTTTCTTTGTTTTAAATAATCCTGCCTTCAATTTAAAGAAGCGGTGTGCGAGAGGAAATGCATCTGTCACGGTTGTAACAAGATTCTCCACGACGACAGGGTCATTTCTATATTTTAAAACCGTTTCTTGGTACGGAGTGGTGTATCCCCTCAATTCATCATTTATTTTTTTGTCCGTCACGACAGCATTGATCTCTGACTCGGCAAAGGCGGCATTATTTTTCAACGTTGTAGCTACAAGTTTCGAGAGCGAGTTTCTTTCAGAGTCTTTTACTACTGACGGAATAAGGTAGATTGCTTGTGAAAGTGGCAATTTTTTCTTTTTCCATTCCACACTGATACTACTCAAAAGTTTTTCATTACCTGAAATCCAGAGATTGTACGAAGGTAATTCTTTGAGACTCATGATTTTTTCTTCAGGAAGAGAGAGTTTGTAGCGGGCGTCGCTAAAAATACGAGCGAGGAAGATTTTAAATTCCGAAAGTCGGGTATCTGCCATAATTTTCTCCTGCACATCTTCAGGAATATTTCCCAAAGACAATTCAAAGAATCTTATTGTATTTACTGCCTTCTGAAGTCGGTTTGAAAGAAGTGAGAGTTGGGCTGTTGCAAAGGTATTTGTACTTTCAATATCCGAAAGGAAATAGAAATAAAGCTCAGGTCGTGCGGCAGACTTTGCAACAAGGAGAAGATAGTCCTGGAGAGCCGAGAGGAGTGCATCTTGATTGATCAGATACGCTTTTTCTTTGTTGTCATATTTTTCTGCAAAAGCCGTGCACATAGCCTCAAATTGAACTACATCTTTTTCAATCTGCGGATCCTTGGGAGAAGAATAGAGGAGACCAAGATTCCATTGAGAGGAATTCTGTTTTTTTGATGATTTTTTGAGTAATTTCTGAGTTTTTTTCATACAGTATATTTAAAAATTTATTGTATCCCACAGACCTGTCGTGCTTCTTCTACCACCTTCTCCATCTCACCCTCCTTTATCCCCACCTCACTCAGAGCGAGGGGATTTTTCAAAATATCCTTGCAGAGAACAAGCCCTTTTTCGAGTAATTCTTTTTTATGAGATTGTGAAAGAGTGGTGAGACATGTCGAGGGATGAAGATGGAGCTCTTCGATGATATCCTGCAAATTTCCTTTTTGTGGATAGTTCCATCCAATCATCTTAATACCATTACATTCTCCGTAATGAATCGCTTGTTCTGTGAATTTTGTATTCGTAACCAACCACCCTTCAGTCAAAGTTCTTTTGATTCCTCCGTAGTCGAAATAGTTTCCCTTGAGGTCATCGAAACGAGCCTTGATATACAGAGCTACTTTTACATCTGATTTCAATGCAAGCTCATTGTGAAATTTAGCTTCCACCATGATGAGTTTTTCCTTGCTCCACGCGATCACATCCATCTCGTGAGGGACACATTTCCCGAGCACTGTCTGATCGGTAAGAGTCTCATATCCCCATGCTTCAAATATCTTTGCTACGTATTTTTCAAAAGGAAAGCCTTCGGGTCCAAGCTCTGAGAGGGCTCGACGAAGAGAATACCGCACTGCGAGAGGTAGGGAATGAGTTCTAAGAAGCTTAAAAGCTCGGGAATATATTTCGGATGTCGGCATTCCATCCCACATATCCTTACCCACATGATCAATCACATCTTCTATGACGGCATCTGTGCCTCCCGCATTTTTGAGAGACTCGACAAGCTTTGATTCCTCAAAAAGTTCTCGTGTTCCGTCGGCCTTGGTGATCGTGATCAGGTGATTCATGCAAAAAGTATATCATATTACCCAATCACTCCTCCACCAAGACATATTTTGCCATCATAGACCACGAGGGACTGTCCTGCCGACAAGGTATCTTGAGACACAGTAAATTCTGCCGTGTTTTCATCAATCAAAACAATCTCCTGTAGAGGAGCGCGGTACCGAGCTCGGGCAAGAAGCTTTTTACCAAGAGGTGCCTCACCTTGGTTCCAATTCACATCCTTGAGCACAACCTCTGTACGTCCCTGGGGCAATTGCCCTTCTGGGTTCTTGTGCGCCACAGTGAGAGTGTTCTCCTCAACATCTTTTGCAATGACATAGTAGGGATCATCGTTTGGAGTTTTTTCGGTAATAGTAAATCCCCGTCGCTCGCCGATGGTGTAGAAAAAAGCACCGTCATG
>JAZKJN010000005.1:0-8294 GCA_040384285.1 Patescibacteria group bacterium | reverse complement strand
CAAGCGTGAGACAGGTTGGTCTCCTATCTACTGCAGGCGTTGATTCTTGAGGGGATTTGACTCTAGTACGAGAGGACCGAGTTGAACTGACCTCTGGTCTGACTGCTGTCCTACCAAGGGCACCGCAGTGTAGCTATGTCGGGAATGGATAACTTCTGAAAGCATCTAAGAAGGAAGCCAACCCCAAGATTAGGAATCGTTTGAGACCCGTAAGAGATGATTACGTTGATAGGCTTTAGGTGTACGCACAGTAATGTGTTGAGCCGAGAAGTACTAATCCGTCGATCCTATTAGGAAATTTAAGAACCACAATTACTTGTCTATAACGACAGCAATTACCTTTTGAAGTTTGAAAACTGATTGTTCGAATTGAATTTTTTGTTCTGGTGATTTGGCGCTGTGGAAACACCCGTTCCCATTCCGAACACGGAAGTGAAACGCAGTTGCGGCGATGATACTCATATGAAGGGGAAAGTAGCTAGTCGCCAGTACAAAGCATTCAATTTTTGGTATACTACTGCCATGGCTTCATGGGCATCACGCAGAAAAGCACTCTATGGTTCTATCGTCCTACTCGTCCTTATTGTAGGAGTCGGAGTTCCTGCTTTTTTCTATTTCTACAAAGCACCTACCTGTAACGACAGAATGCAAAATGGCAATGAACTCGGCATTGATTGTGGAGGTTCATGCGTTCTTCTTTGTCAGAGTTCTTTCTTACCACCGCGTATTGAGTGGGGAGGAGCAAAGTTTGAGAAAGTGGCAGACGGACTCTATAACGCTGCTGCCTATATCATAAATCCAAACTTAAACGGTGCCGCCCTCGATGTACCCTACAAGATGGCTTTCTTTGACGAAGCTGGTATCCTCATTACAGAGAAAAAGGGTGTGGTGACATTGCCAGCCCATAGAAATGCTCTCGCTTTTGAACCTGCGATAGATATGGGACAGAGGATTCCTTCCAAAGCAACATTTGAGTTCCTCGCTCCGCCTCTCTGGTTTAAATCACATGATGCTCTGGAAGGGCTTGCGGTGACGGATAAAAAATACCAAGAAGATGCAAACGGCTCCTCGCTCGAAGTGACACTTGAAAACAAAACACTTTTTCCTTACAGAAATATGACAGTCTCAGTTATTCTTTCGGATATTGAAGGTAATGCAATTGGATTTTCAAGAACAACTATCGATGAGATTGCTCCTAAAAATGGCCAGGAAGTTGCCCCCTATACCTGGCCGTTTGCACGAGATGGTAGGGTAAAGACCATCGAGGTTGTTCCAGTAGTCGAACCTACGTTGGATAGATAATAGATATGAAAAATAAACTCTCCTCACTTTTCGGAAGCTACCGGCTTCGAGGAGAAGAGAACAGAGGAATCGACTGGATTCTTTTCCTCGCCACTCTTCCTCTACTTGGTGCCGGACTTATCACCATGAACTCCTTTGTGGGAGATGGTAATTTCTTTACGCGACAACTTTCTTGGATCATTGTTGCACTCCTTCTTTTCTTTGCGTTGAGTTTTGTTGATTTTAGATTCCTCCGAAAGACATGGGTTTCGGTATCTTTGTTTGCAGGATCTTGCGCACTTCTCCTCTCTCTTTTTGCAGTAGGAAAGGTGGCAAAAGGAGCTTTGTCCTGGTTTGATTTTGGGCTCTTTTCTTTTCAGCCATCAGATCCGATCAAGCTTGTGATTATCATTATCCTTGCTAAATATTTTTCACGCAGACATATCGAGATCGCACATGTCAGACATATTATCATCTCAGGTTTCTATGCTTTCGTAATCTTTGCACTCGTCTTGGTCCAGCCTGACTTCGGTTCTGCGATCATTATTTTCTTTATATGGCTCGGCATGATTCTTGTTTCCGGTCTTTCAAAGAGACATCTTTTGGGAATGTTTGTATTAGGCCTCGTTGCATTTGCTGGTCTCTGGAATTTTGGATTCCAAGACTATCAGAAAAATCGTATCAAAAACTTCATAAATCCACTCGCTGATATTCGTGGCACAGGATACAATGCATACCAATCAACGATTGCTGTGGGCTCAGGAGAGCTTTGGGGCAAGGGGGTGGGGTATGGAACACAGTCACGACTCAAGTTTCTTCCTGAATATCAAACAGACTTTATCTTCGCTGCTTTTGCAGAAGAATGGGGATTCTTTGGAGTTATCATTCTCTTTGGTTTGTTTGGAGTGGTGGTGTGGCGTATCGTTCTTATCGCCATGCATGGAGATACAAACTTTGAGATACTTTTTGGTGCAGGAGTGGCAACTCTCATCATCGTCCACTTTTTCATCAATGTGGGTATGAACATCCAGCTCCTTCCTGTAACAGGAACAACTCTACCTTTTCTAAGTTACGGAGGAACGCATCTTCTCACAGAGTTTGCAGGACTCGGAATACTTATGGGAATGCGACGATATCGTCGTACTGCCCACAAAGACTCTACTCAAAACGAATTTATCGGACCTCAGTAAGATAGACTTCGAGTGTCTCCCGGACCATTTTTTCAAGGCTAAATTCCTTGATGATTTTTGCATGAAAAGCCTCACCTTGTTCCTTCTGAACTTTTTTGTGTGAGATGAAAAAGTCGAGGCCATGAGCAATCTCTCTGGCCTTGCGAGGCTGGATCAAGATTCCTGATTTCATATCATCGATGATTTCTGGTATTCCTCCGACTGCAGTAGCAACTGTCGGCATGCCTGCGAGACCTGCTTCAAGAAGCATGTAGGGAAGACCTTCTGACAAAGAAGGGACAAGGAACACGTCAAAGGCTCGGACATATTGGAAGGAGTCGGTGATGTGCCCCAAAAGAACTACATGGGATTCGAGTCCGAGGTGTGCAATGAGTTCTGTGAGATTTTTTCTTTCCTGACCCTCTCCGCAGATTGCGTAGAGGACTTTTTTGCTTGGATATTTTGTTTTGTAGGTTTCAATCAAATTTCGCAAACCATTTAATGCAAATGCATAACCCTTGATCGGATGAAGTTCTCCCATACTTCCTATGATGACCGTATCTTTCGCTGGGTGAAGACTGAGAAGTTCTCCAAATTGTGGAGATATTTTTATCAATTCTGCCCGTGCATGTATGCGAGAGAAGAGAGCTTCTGTCTTGATGCCGTTATGAACAACCACTATCTTGTCGTAGACGTAGGGCCAATTGCGTACCTGGTCCTTTACATTTTGGGACACAGCAATGGTTTTGTGTGAGAGCCAGAGCATAACCCAGTAGCTCATCTTGATAAGTATTTTTGTAAAAAAAGATCGATCTTCGTTCCATGCCCAGCCGTGTGCGGTGAAAATAATCTTTGGCACTCCGGTTAGTCGTCCTGCGAGCGCACCGAGCCCTCCGATTTTTGAACTGTTAACGTGGAGTATCTGAGGTTTCTTTTTTCGCAAAAGGGAAATGAGCTCAAAAAATGCTTTGATATCTTTTGTGATGCTCACATCGCGTCCCAGAGGAAGATTGCCATCAGCTTGTATACCAGCTTGCTTCAGTCGATCGATCAAGGGGCCATTTCCTCCCGCCATAACTTCTACTTTGAACTGGTCTTTGGGTAGGTTTGTAGCTAGGTCGTAGACGTATCTCTGAGCGCCACCCCAATTTGATTTGGTTATGAGAATAAGCACGTTCATGCATACCAGAGTACCATTTTTGGCCGATTTTGTGTATGATAGCGCGTATGAATACCATACACCGTAAAGACCACAGCTGGGCTCTTTTAGGCGATATTCTCGTGCTTTTTGTTGCGTTGTTCCTTACTCTCGTTCTCCGATATGGAGGATTTCCTTCTGCTGAGACGTGGGCAGTTCACATACCTCCTTTCTCAATTCTTTTCATACTGGCGATCCTCATCAACTTCATTTCAGGTCTCTACGAGAAACACACCCTTCTTTTCAAAAAGCGTCTTCCCACGACGCTCTTCAATGTTCAGTTGGTAAATGCGGTCATAAGTATCGCCTTCTTTTACTTCATCGAATATTTCTCGATTACTCCGAAAATTGTACTTTTTGTCTATCTTCTCCTATCCCTCCTCCTCATGCTTCTCTGGAGAATTTTTATCCTTCCTCGGTTTGGAGGAGGGAAGCTTCAAAAGGCCCTTCTTATCGGTGAGAGTTCTGAGATTGATGAACTTAAAAACGAGATTGCCCACAATCCTCAATTCAATATTTCTTTTGTTGCTGAACTCAAGCCCTCTCAAAAATCTGTTGATCTTAAAGCAGAAATCATAAAACTTCTTACCGTACATCAGGTGTCTGTTGTGGTGATTGATTCAAATGACGAGGCTCTCTCTGAAGTAATACCCATGCTCTATCCGTTTGCTCTTTCGAGAGTGCTTTTCTTTGATGTAAGTTCGATGTATGAGGCAATGTTTGATCGCATCCCCCTCTCTCATATAAAGCAAAACTGGTTCATAGAAAACATGGCATCAATTGCCCCAAAGTTTGTCTACGATATGATCAAGCGCGGGATTGATTTTATGGTAGCTCTCGTACTCGGCATCATATCTCTCGTCATCTATCCTTTTGTTATCCTTGCTATCAAGCTCGATGATCGGGGAGTGATCTTTAGCTACCAAGAGCGTGTAGGACGATACAATAAAATTCTCAAAATTATGAAATTCCGTACCATGACTGTCGCCGATGATAAGGGCAAGTGGGGAAGTGTTCCCAACAAAGTCACTCGAGTAGGAAGGTTTTTAAGAATGACTCGCATCGACGAGCTTCCACAGCTCTGGAATGTTTTGAAAGGAGATATCTCTCTTATTGGTCCTCGTCCAGAATTCCCAGAGCCTGTACAGCGATATGCTGAAGCCTTGCCGTACTACAATATTCGTCACAGCATCAAACCTGGTCTTTCTGGCTGGGCACAGATCTACGGTGAGCACCCTCATCATGGGGTGGATATGGATATGACTGCTAATAAGCTTTCGTACGATCTCTACTATGTAAAAAATCGTTCTTTTTTGATCGATCTTAAAATTGCTCTCCGCACTATCAAGGTTCTCATCACCTTTGTGGGACGATAGGTTTTGATTGCAAAAACCCTTTAAAACCCTATAATAGACCCATTATGCTTAAAACAAGAATTATTGCTGTATTCCTGCTTATCGCTGCAGTGCTTATCGGATGGCTGACGTACTATTCACAGATGAATCCAAATTCCGCTATCGGCCGACCATTTAAGCTCGGTCTCGATCTGAACGGAGGAACGCATCTTGTATACAAAGCAGACGTATCTCAGGTTGCTCCCGGGGAAGTAGGGGTCTCTATGCAGGCTCTTCGTGATGTGATCGAAAAGCGAGTCAATCTTTTCGGGGTAGGTGAGCCTATTATCCAGGTTGAACAGGGAGGAATCCTCGGTTCAAAAGATGCTCAACAGAAGCTCATCGTAGAACTTCCTGGCGTCACTGATATCGACGAGGCTGTCAAAAGCATCGGTCAAACACCGCTTCTCGAATTTCAGACTGTGGCTCCCGCAGATATTGAGCGAGTGAGTGCGCTTGAGATTTCTGAAGAAGAGAAACTTGCTCAGATGGCAACTCTTTTCAAGCAGACAGGTATCACCGGACGAATGCTCGAAAAGGCAGTTCTCGAATTTAACCCAAACACAGGTGAACCTATTGTTACTTTGAATTTCACCGATGAAGGGCGAACTTTGTTTGCAAAAGTTACAAAAGAAAATGTCGGCAATATTGTAGGAATCTTCCTTGATCGACAACCCATCTCTCTCCCAACTGTTCGTGAAGAGATACGAGATGGTAGAGCACAGATCTCTGGAAGCTTTACACTCGATGAAGCAAAACTTCTTGTACGAAATCTCAACTATGGAGCACTTCCTGTTCCTATTGAACTCCTTTCTACCCAGACTGTCGGTGCATCACTTGGTCAATCAGCTTTGAATGGAGGTATTCGTGCAGGAGTCCTTTCTCTTCTTGTGATCGCAATCTTCCTTGTCATTTGGTATCGTCTGCCAGGGTTTATCGCAGTCGTCTCTCTTGGTGTCTATACCGTCATCATGCTCGCTTTATTTAAATTGATTCCCGTAACACTTACAGCTACAGGTATTGCAGCCTTCATCCTCTCGATCGGAATGGCCGTGGATGCAAACATTCTTATCTTTGAGCGAATGAAGGAAGAGCTCCGACGTGGAAAGGGGATATCAGAGTCAATGCATGAAGGATTTGCACGAGCATGGCTTTCTATCCGAGATTCAAACATCTCAAGTATTATTACCGGAGCAATCCTATACTACTTTGGTAGCACCTCTATCATCACTGGCTTCGCATTGGTGTTTGTGATCGGAGTACTTGTGAGTATGTTTACCGCCATCACCGCTTCACGAATCTTCCTCTATGCGGTAGCGCCAAAGCAGACTACAAAGCTATCGACCTTCCTTATTAGCAACGGTTTTACTAAATCCCTAACTCAATAACTGCCATGTTTGTCGTAACATACCGAAAATATTTTTACATCCTTTCAGCACTCATCACCGTAGCAGCTCTCGCGGCCATTATCGTGTGGGGATTGAAACTTGGAATTGATTTCAAAGGAGGATCCATCATCGAAGTCGAATACGCAGAAACTCGTCCAGAGCAGGCAACACTCGCCACAGCACTTGTACCTCTTGCACTTAATGAATCTATTCGACCAACAGGTGAGAACGGATACATCATCCGCATGCGAACTATCGACCAAGCTGAGAAAGAATCGCTTTCAAGTGTCTTGAGTCAATTCGGAACTTCAACAGAAAAAAGATTTGACTCTATCGGACCTCTCCTAGGATCTGAAGCGCTTCGCAAGTCCTACGCCTCTATCGCACTCGTCCTCATTGCTATAGTGCTCTTCATTGCATATGCCTTCCGCCATGTGTCACAGCCGGTGTCTTCATGGAAGTACGGTATTGTTGCCATCGTAGCCCTTCTCCACGACGTAATCGTCCCTACAGGAGCCTTTGCACTTCTCGGACACTTCAAAGGATATGAAGTCGATACGCTCTTTGTGACGGCACTTCTCGTGGTTCTCGGATTCTCTATTCACGACACTATCGTGGTGTTTGACCGCGTGCGAGAAAATCTCAAAAACGATGGAGACAAAAAACCATTTACAGATATCGTAGGGCAGAGTATCAGTCAGACCTTTACTCGATCTATCAACACCTCTCTCACAACCCTCCTTGCCCTTATTGTCCTCTACTTTGTAGGTGGAGAATCTACCCATCACTTCGCACTTGCTCTCATCATCGGTATTATCACAGGAACATATTCATCCATCTTCCTCGCGTCACCACTCCTCGTAACTATTCAGAAGTGGCAGGAAAAGAAGGGGAAGAAATAGGGAAAAATTTAAACACCATACAAGGAATTCATAGAGATAAAATCTTTATGAATTTTTTGTAGTATTTTCCATTGCCACACGGGTCAGTAATGATTACTATTTCTGTATGGAAAAAGAAAATAAAGAATTACATTTCCAAAGAGGTAGGGCAGATGAAATAATCAAGCAGAGAATCTTTATTATTCGTGGTCACAAAGTGATGATTGATGTAGACTTGGCAGAGCTCTATGGAGTTGCTACAAAAGTATTTAACCAAGCCATAAAACGTAATCAAGAAAGATTTCCGGGGGATTTTATGTTTCGGTTATCTCAAGAAGAATATGATGAATTGAACCGGTCACAAATTGTGACCGGTTCCCAGAAACATCGTGACCCGCGTTTTACTCCCTATGCATTCACCGAACATGGCGTTGCCATGCTCTCTGCTGTATTAAAGAGTGAGCAAGCGGTTCAGATGAGTATATTCATTGTCCGTGCTTTTATAAAAATGCGAGAATCACTCGAATCTTACAAAGATTTAGCATTGAAAATAGGGGAGATCGAGGTCACTCAGATACATGATCATGCCACCCTAAGAAACGTACATGATGTAGTAAAACACCTACTTTCTAAGCCTACACCTTTCCAAAAGAAGCCTGGTTTTGATCTCGAGCTCTAAATGCTTGACTTTATTTCTGTGGCAAGTAGAATGGTATCCACGCCTTAAGTAGGGCGTTTTTACTTCGGTAAAAGGAGTTATTTGACAACTTGTAAGTTATGCATTAGAAACGTATTCATATCAATTTATATTGAATTATTACGTGCAAGTCTAATGTCTATTAAACAATGATTTTATTCGATTATATTCACAATCGATAGGAGCTAGTCCAAACTCAATGCATCTAAAAGAATCTCAAAGTAAGTACGAAAATTTAAAAGATTTCTGTTCTCTATTTTGTTCCGTTCATTTTAGTTAAGAGTTT
>JAZKJN010000004.1:8373-96439 GCA_040384285.1 Patescibacteria group bacterium | reverse complement strand
AACCACGACGATGCAAACCGAGCACTCATGGGATCAAACATGCAGAAGCAGGCAACACCATGTCTCATTCCTGAATCTCCGCTCGTAGCGACAGGTATTGAAAAGAAAGCTGTGATCGACACAGGGCGTATTGTTATTGCCCCTGAGGACGGAGAGATTATTGCTCTTGATTCTCGAAAGGTTGTTATGGAAAGCAAGAAAGGTAAGAAGTATGAATGGAATCTCGTTCACTTCTCACGAACAAACGGATTTACCGCATTCCACCAGCGACCGATTGTAAACCTTGGAGATAAAGTAAAGAAGGGAGACGTGCTCGTAGATACTTCTACATCTGATGGAGGAGAAATGGCACTCGGACAGAACATGCTCGTGGCTTTCATGTCATGGTCTGGAAACAACTATGAAGATGCCATCATTCTTTCTGAACGAGTGGTAAAGAACAGTAAATTTAGTTCTATCCACATCGAAGAGTTTGTCGTAAACGTTCGAGATACAAAGCTTGGACCTGAAGTTACCACATGCGATATTCCAAACGTAAGCGAAGCAAAGTTGAAGAACCTTGCAGAAGACGGAATTGTGCGAGTTGGAGCAGAGGTACGACCTGGAGATATCCTTGTTGGAAAAATTTCACCAAAGGGTGAGACTCAGCTTACACCTGAAGAGCGATTGCTCCGATCTATCTTTGGAGAAAAGGCTCGTGATGTAAAAGATACTTCAAAGCGAATGGAAGGAGGAAAGCGAGGACGAGTTATCTCAGTCAAAATCTTCTCACGAGAGAAGGGAGACAAACTCGAGTCTGGGATCATCAAGAAAATTTATATTGAAGTCGCAGAACTACGAAACGTATCTGTAGGAGACAAGCTTGCTGGACGACACGGAAACAAGGGAGTTATCTCACGAATCCTTCCTGAGGAAGATATGCCATACATGGAAGATGGAACACCTGTGGATGTGATCCTCACACCGCTTGGAGTGCCTTCACGTATGAACCTCGGACAGATTCTCGAGCTCCACCTTGGACTTGCTGCAAACACACTCGGCTACCAGGCCATCGTCCCTCCATTTACCGGAGCTACTGATGTCGAAATCAAAGAAGAGCTCGTAAAAGCAGGATTTGATCCAAGTGGAAAGATGAAGCTACGAGACGGACGAACAGGAATACACTTTGACCAGCCTGTTGCTGTGGGTTACATGTACATCTTGAAACTTCACCACATGGTGGAAGACAAGATCCACATGCGATCTATTGGACCCTACTCTCTCATCACTCAACAGCCACTCGGAGGAAAGGCGCAGGGAGGAGGACAGCGATTTGGAGAAATGGAAGTCTGGGCGCTTTTGGGTCATGGAGCTGCCTATACACTTCGAGAAATCTTGACTATCAAGTCTGACGATATCCAGGGACGATCACAGGCATTCGATTCTATTGTTAAGGGTGAGCGTTTGAAGCAGCCAAACTTGCCTGCCTCATTCAACGTGCTCTTGAAATCTCTCCGAGGTCTCGCACTTGATGTCGAACTTATTAAAAAGGGAAGGGTTGAGGAAGAAACTGAATAATAATTAACTTAATAAAAAACATATGAACAAAAAACTTATTTGGGGAATTGTTATCGCAATCGTAGTCATTGTAGGAGCCGTCATTCTTACTTCAAAAAAGACTCCTTCAAACACTTCAGAAAATACTCCCGCAACATCTACTCCTGTTACAACAAATACACCTGTTACAAAACCAGTCACAGCACCCGTGAAGCCTGCTCCCGCAGTTCCTGCGGTTACTACAAATGTTTCTGGGAACTCGTCAATCGTGATCGTCAATCCAAACGGTGGAGATGGTTTTGCGATCGATACCGCAAACATCAATGCGACAATCCCTGTAACTCTTGAGCTTAAAAATGTAAAAGGACTTTCAACATATCTTCTCGATGCAGCTGGAAAGGTTGTATCTGCATCTACTGACGAGAACACAGACAATAAACAGACATTCCAGTTCCAAATCAACCAAAATAAGACAGTCGGAACAATCCAGCCAGGAGAGTACAAGCTCAAAGTGTGTGATCTTAAGAACACAATCTGCGATACAAGCGACAAGTCTTTCACAGTAAAAACTTTCAACAATGAACCTGCCTCTGTAAAAGTTATGATTCCAAACGGAGGAGAATCATGGAAGATCGGACAGAAGTACAGCATTGTTTTTGCGGCGACAGGAAATATCAAGCCGACACAGGTTGCAAAGATCACACTTGAGTCTGGAGGAATGATCATTTCTACCGTCTCTGCGACTTCATCGCCGTATCTTTGGACAGTTCCAAAGTCAATCTGCCGGCCTGACGGAGCTTGCCCAAACCTCATACCAGGACTTTACAAGGTACAGGTAGCTATCTACGAAGGTTCAACCCTTATTGCTGTAGATAACAGCGACATGACACTCAGTATTACCAACTAACAGTTCACTCATCTAAGAATTATGAACAACAATACACAAAGAACAATAACGGATCCCCATGATTTCGATGCAGTGAAGCTCGGCGTTGCTTCTCCTGACAAGATTCTTGAGTGGTCATTTGGTGAGATCACAAAGCCTGAAACTATCAACTATCGAACACAGCGTTCTGAGAAGAACGGACTTTTCGATGAAAAGATCTTTGGTCCAGACAAGGACTATGAATGTTACTGCGGTAAATACCGAGGTATTCGCTATAAGGGAATTATCTGTGAGAAATGTGGAGTGGAAATCACACGATCTATCGTTCGACGAGAGCGAATGGGACACATCGAGCTTGCAACACCAGTAGCTCACATCTGGTTCCTCCGATCTATGCCTTCACGAATCGGTCTTGTACTCGGAATGACAACTTCAGACCTTGAGAAGGTTGTATACTTTGCTGGATATATTGTTACAAAGGTAACTCAATCTGAAAAAGATGCATTCTTGAAAGAGCTTGATTCTGAATTTAAAACAAAGGTAAAGGCAGCTCAGGACGAAAAGACGAAAGATGCTTTGAAAGAACTCGTTGTCACTGCGCGAAAGGAGATCGAAAGTCTCGTACCAGGATTTGTTATGGACGAAGTTCAGTACCACAAATACTCTGTAAAATACGGAGCACTCTTTGAGGCTGGAATCGGTGCAGAAGCAATCTTTGAAATTTTGAAGAAGACAGATATGAAGAAGCTCCAGGAAGAGCTTGAAAAAGAGATCACAGAAGCAAGCTCTCTCGACAAAGAGAAGCTCGCAAAGCGACTCTCACTTATCAAGTCTATGATCAAGTCAGGAACACGTCCTGAATGGATGTTCCTCTCTCGAATCCCTGTTATCCCACCAGCATTGCGACCGATGGTTGCTCTTGATGGAGGACGATATGCGACCTCAGATGTAAACGATCTCTACCGACGTGTGATCAATCGAAACAATCGTCTTTTGAAGCTCAAGGAAATTGATGCTCCCGACGTTATCCTTCGAAACGAAAAGCGTATTCTCCAGGAAGCTGTAGATGCTTTGATCGATAACTCTATCCGTCACGGTGCAGCTACAGGTGCAGCAGCGATCCAGGCACAGAAACGAGCTTTGAAATCTCTTTCTGATAACCTCAAGTCAAAGCGAGGTCTCTTCCGACAGAACCTTCTCGGAAAGCGAGTAGACTACTCGGGACGATCCGTGATCGTTGTGGGACCAGAACTTGCACTCGACCAGTGTGGACTTCCAAAGCACATGGCCCTCGAACTTTTCCGACCATTTGTTATCTCAGGACTTTTGAAGCGAGAACTCGCATACAACATCCGAGGTGCAGGACGACTTATTGATGACGGATCGAAAGAAGTTTGGGAAATTCTCGAAGAAGTGATCAAAGGTAAGTACGTTCTTTTGAACCGAGCACCGACACTTCACCGACTTGGTATTCAGGCATTCCGACCAACCTTGATTGAAGGAAACGCTATCCAAGTTCACCCACTCGTATGTACAGCTTTCAACGCTGACTTCGACGGAGACCAGATGGCCGTTCACGTTCCACTTGGAGTTGAGGCACAGCTCGAAGCAAAGGAGATCATGGCGTCAGACAAAAACATCTTGAAGCCTGGAAACGGAGATCCTACTGTCGTGGCAAAGCTTCTTGATATCGTACTTGGATGTTTCTGGATGACAAAGCAGGTAGAAGGAGACAAGGGAGAAGGAAAGATTTTTGAAAGCCCTGAAGCTGCTCTTACCGTGCACAACTTTGGAGAGATTACCTACCGAGCAAAGATAAAGGTTCTTCCTCGAGACGATGCAAAGTACAAGCAATACGAAGGAAAACTTTTCGAAACAACTGTCGGACGTATCCTCTTTAACGATATGCTCCCCGCAGACTACCCATTCATCAACAAGGAAATTGACCGAAAGAAACTTTCAGCAATTATCGATGACCTCATCACTACACACGGTATCGAACAGATTCCTGCGATCCTCGACGGCATTAAATCATTTGGATTCAAATACGCTACACACTCAGGTACAACTTGGGGAATCGACGATGTTGTTATCCCAGAAGGAAAGAAAGAAGTTATCTCAAAGGCAAAGGGACAATCAGAAGAAGTGATGTCTCAGTTTGCAGAAGGACTCATCACAGACGAAGAGCGACTTCGAAAGAATATCGAAATCTGGCACAAGGCAAAGAACGATGTAGAAAAGCTCATCCCAGGGTCACTCGACAAGATGGGATCAGTTTACGACATGGTGAACTCTGGTGCTCGAGGATCGTATTCACAGATCACTCAGATGGCAGGTATGAAGGGACTCATCGCTTCAGGATCTGGACATACAATTGAATTCCCAATTCTCTCATGTTCAAAGGAGGGACTTACTCCGATTGAATACTTCATCACAACCCACGGTTCTCGAAAGGGACTTACTGACACAGCGCTTAACACCGCAAAGGCAGGATACCTCACTCGAAAACTCTTCGTGGTAGCACAGGATGTGATGATCAATGAAGATGATTGCGGAACAAAAGAATCTATCGTCATCAAAAAGCAGACAGCTTCAGGTATCAGTATTCCTCTTTCAAAAAACATTCGAGGACGTGTACTTGCTGAAGATGTTGCAGACGAAAAGGGTAAGACACTTTTCAAGAAAGGACATCTTCTCACAAAGCAGGATTCATCTGCAATCGAAGACGCAGGAGTCTCTTCTGTTCGCGTACGATCTCCACTCTCATGTAAGAGTATGCGAGGTGTGTGTGCACAGTGTTACGGAGTTGATCTCGGAAAGAGCAAGCTCGTTGACCTCGGTGAAGCGGTAGGAACTGTTGCGGGACAGGCCATCGGAGAACCAGGAACACAGCTTACCATGCGTACATTCCACGCCGGAGGTACAGCGTCTGTTGGTGGAGACATCACTCAAGGTCTCCCTCGAGTTGAAGAAATCTTTGAGAAGCGCCGACCAAAGAATCCAGCAGTCGTAGCTACTGTTGAAGGAACTGTTTCTGAAGTGAAAGATCTCGGAAAGGAAAAATCTATCAAGGTTATGCCAGAAGTTGAAGATCGAGCAAAGGGCAAGAAGGCAAGTGAAGTAGAATATCTTTTCCCTTACAAGCGTGTCGCTCTCGTAAAGGTAGGTGACAAGGTTCACAAAGGAGATCTTTTGACCGACGGTTCTGCTGATATCGATGATGTCTTTGAGAACGGAGGAGCTGAGAAAGCAAAGGACTATGTTATCAGCGAAGTCGGAAAGATCTACGAGCTTCAGGGAGAAACTGTGGCACGAAAGCACATTGAGATTATCGTAAAGCAGATGTTCTCACGACGAAAAGTTACCAGTGCAGGAGATACGAATCTTGCAGAAGGCATGATTGTCGGCGAACTTCCTCTTCTCGAGGAAAACGCAAAGGCAAAGGAGGCAGGACTTGTCGGAGCAAAGGCAGAGCCGACGGTGATGGGAATCACAGAAGTTTCTCTCTCACGAAAGAGCTTCCTCTCAGCAGCTTCCTTCCAGCACACTACACGAGTACTCATCAACAGTGCAGTACGAGGAAGTGAAGACGATCTCGTAGGACTCATGGAAAACGTCATCATTGGACGATTGATCCCAGCTGGATCAGGATTTGCAGGAAGTCCAAAGCAGAAAATGATTGCTACTGTACAGCCACAGGAAGGCGAGGAGGTGTTTGAGTAGGGAATAAAGATAATTGAATATATACAACAAAAGGCCCATAGAAATATGGGTTTTTTGCTATTGACATATGTCTTATATATGCTATAATAATATGAATTAGATAGCTCTTTACAAACATAGTCAGGGTCATAGTTCATCGTAGAAATTGACTTCTTACCACTTGTTAGTGGATAAGTAGGAAGTCACAACTGCGGTGAACAATCAGATATAAGAAAACAAATGAAAATCAAGATCGAAATTCTTGGTGGATCGGGAAATGGCAACACCATCATAGATCTCGTTGGCCCTGCTCTGAAACACAAGGGGTACAACTCCTATGCCGAGTTCGGCGAAATCGTTGCCAGAAAAACCAAAAGCAGTGCGCACTCTGAAGTCGCTGCAATCAGCCGGCTGATGTTGGGTCAGACAAGCAAACTTGACCCAGTTCGTGCAAAGGCCTACTCGGAAATTTTGGGCATTCCTGAAAAAAGCCTGCTCGCATTTGGTGGTGCTGGCAAGTATCACAAAACCCGTCCGCTTATCATCGAAGATGGAGCTGATGTCACTAATGCCATCAAAAAATTGGCTCAGCGTGGCACGGTCACAGTCGAGGACCTCGTCAAAGAGTTTCTCTACATGCAACATCGATAGTTGTTCGAAATTCACAATAGTGTGTGGTTGAAAGACTGCACACTATTTTTTATTACCCCAATTGCACTTCTATTAAAAAGCTATAGTATTGATTATGGCTAGTAAACTTGAAGTGAAAGGCTTTATATGAACGAATTTGAATCACTGGTGGAAAGTATCAAAGAGCAGTTTCCGAGAGTAAAGCTCCATATCGATGAACCAGCAAAACAGAGTAGCGGACACTGGCTTGATGTGTGTTTGGGCGATACGTACGTGACTATCGAATGGAGACCAAATCAAGGCTTTGGCTTCTTCGCAAAAGATGCGGAGTATGGTGAAGGTCCTGAAGAAATCATCCTCGATAAAGATGGTGCCTTGAAGCGCGTCAGCGTTTTGCTGACACCGTGAATCGATTCACCCCAGCGGTTCCTCACGGTTCCGCTGGTTTTTTATTCCCTTCTTATCCCCACCTTTCAAAATCTTCATCAAAATTTCATAACTTTTTTATTTTGTCTTCATCTCAGTTTGGTAGAGTGGAGTAATGGAAGACGATTTTGATAAATGGAATAAACAAAAGAAATATATTCAAGGTCGAAAAACCCACATTTTCTGTAGGGAACGAGAAATCTGGTGGTGTTCTTTGGGCATGAACATTGGATCTGAAGAAAATGGAAAAGGAACGCTTTTTGCACGTCCTGTCCTTGTGGTACAAAAATTTAATAACCAAACAAGTTTTGTGGTTCCTCTCACTTCAAAAAATAAAATAAGTCCCTATCATTTCCTTCTGGAACAAAAAAGTAATTCCATCCTGCTTACTCAGCCACGTCTTATAAGCAATAAGCGATTACACAGATGTATCAGGAGAATTACTACATATGAATTCGCCCTCATTAAAAACTCTCTCGTCAGGATTTTGTTTCCCTAAAATTTCAAAGCCCGCTCTTCAGCGGGCTTCACGGCTTCCCTCTATCCAGTAAAGGAGGGTACCTCGGTTGGCTTTTTCTTTAGCCTCTAGTCCTCTTATCCTATCGCAAATGCTTTCTTCCTGTCAATCATATATAATACCTCTCATGGCTTCGTCTAATGTGGAAAAAATCAAGGAGCGCCTGGGTATTGAGGAAGTTATTGCCTCATATATCAAGCTCGAAAAGGCGGGGAAAAATCTCAAAGGAAAATGTCCTTTTCATAATGAAAAGACCGCTTCTTTTTTTGTATCTCCTGACCGCGGAAGCTACTACTGCTTTGGGTGCAATGCTAAGGGAGATATCTTTTCTTTCGTAGAGCAATTTGAAGGCTTGGACTTTATGGGAGCATTGAAGCTTCTTGCTGAGCGTGCGGGTATCCCTCTTGAGTTTGATCGGGCAACCCAAGAACACAAAGGAGAAAAAGATCGCCTACTTGCCATCATGGAAGATGCAACTCTTTTTTATGAAGAAAGGCTTAAAAATTCTCAAGAAGCAGTGGACTATGTAAAGGGAAGAGGAATCACAGAAGAAACGGCAAAAAATTTCCGCGTTGGCTTTGCTCCCGCTGATTGGCGATTGCTTTACACGCATCTCAAAGAGAAAAAATATTCTGATCAGGATATCGAAAAAGCGGGACTTATCAAAAAGCCGGATGATCCAGGAAAAGGATACTACGATCGTTTTCGTGGACGCATCATGTTTCCCATAGGAGATTCAAGTGGTCGCATCATTGCCTTTTCTGGACGCATACTTGTCGACGATGGAAAGTCCGCAAAGTATCTCAACAGTCCTGACACACCACTCTATAACAAATCAACCGTGCTCTACGGTATCGACAAAGCAAAGCAAGATATTCGCATCAAAAATTACTCTATCCTTGTTGAAGGGCAGATGGATCTCGTGCTTTCGCATCAGGCAGGAGTCAAAAATACAGTAGCAGTTTCAGGAACAGCTCTGGCAGATACTTTGGTCTCAAAAGAGAACACTGTAAATAATCTCGGTGTTATCCGTCGGTTATCACATAACATCATTCTTGCCTTTGATTCCGACTCTGCAGGACGAAATGCAGCTATGAGATCGGCCATGATCGCTTTGGGCCTTGGAATGGATGTTAAAATCGCAGATATGCCCGATGGCAAGGATCCCGCAGACCTCATACTGGAGGATCCGGAACTTTGGAAGAATGTCTTGCGTAAATCCAAGCCTGTGGTAGAATTTCAGCTTGATACTGTGCTTTCGAAAAAACTTGACCCACGTAATGTGCCAAAGGCACTGAGGGACAACGTATTTCCATTTATAGCTCCTCTTTCTGGAGCCATGGAAAAAGCACACTATATAAGAATAATTAAAGAGCGGACAGGACTTCGGGAAGAGGCGATTGTCGATGACCTCAAGAATATGGAGGCTTCGGCGCGTCTTCTTGTGAAGGAAGTTGAGAAAAAGGAGGAAGTGGCAACACGTATCTCTCGTCTTGATTCCATCACCCGCAAGCTTTTCGGACTTCTTTATTATCTAGAGAAAAACCAGATCGCGGGCATTGATGCAGATAGCCTTCGTGCTACCATCACCACAATAGCCGGCGACGAATACGAGAATCTCAAGAAAACATTCGAACCACTCCGGGATGAGCTTCTTCTTGAGGTTGAGATTGCCCATGGACTCCATGGCGATACAAAGGGTGCGGTGGAAAAAGAAATGAAGGAACTCATACAGAACTTCGAAGAAGACGTGCTTCGCAAGCAATTCTCCTTTCTTATGGCAGATCTCACACTCGCTGAAAGAAACAAGGATGAGTCGCGCGCAGGAGAACTCATGCAAAAATGTCAGGATATCGGAAAGAGACTTTCAGAACTTGCACAGAATAGGAAGGTTTAGATTACATATTCGTTTATAAATTTTATATATGAAAAAAACAAAAAAGGTTGCGAAGAAAAAGGTCGCACCCAAAAAGAAGCCAGCCACAAAACCAAAATCAAAAGCGAAGTCAAAAAAACCTCTTTCAGTAAAAGAAACAAAGAACAAAGAGTTTGAGACCAAGGCAAACAAACTCATCCTCAAGGGACGTGAGCGAGGTTTTGTTACCTTCGATGAGATTTTGAAAGAATTTCCTACGATTGAGCAGGATATTGTTTTTCTCGATGAATTGTACGTAAAGTTTTCGACGGCAGGCATCGATGTGCTCGAAGGAGGAGGACTTCTTGAGGTTGAGCCAGAGATTGCTCCCACATCAAAGAAATATTCGTACGGATCACGAAGTGACTCTTCGTACGACTCTATCCAGATGTATCTCAAAGAGATCGGACAGTATTCCCTCATCTCTGCTTCCAGTGAAAAGGATCTTGCTCGACGCATCCAGGCAGGGGACAAGGAAGCAAAAAATCTTCTTGCCCGTGCAAACCTCCGTCTCGTAGTTTCTATTGCAAAGAAGTACGTAGGACGAAGTCCTGACCTTACCCTCCTCGACCTTATTCAGGAAGGAAACCTTGGTCTTTTCAAGGCGGTTGATAAGTTTGACTGGACAAAGGGATACAAGTTTTCTACCTATGCCACATGGTGGATCCGTCAGGCTATCACTCGTGCTCTCGCAGACCAGTCTCGTACTATTCGCGTGCCAGTACACATGGTGGAAACAATTGCGAAGTACAAGCAGGTTGTTCGACGTCTCACTCAGGATCTCGGCCGAGATCCATTGCCAGAAGAGATCGCTACAGAAATGGGGCTCGATGTAGAAAAAGTTTACAACATTGAAAAGATTGACCAAGACGTGGTATCTCTCGAGTCTCCTGTGGGAGATGACAGTGATGATGGAAAGTCCACTCTCGGAGACTTCCTTTCAGATGACAAGATTCTTTCTCCTGACCAGGAATCTTCACGAAGAATTCTCCGCGATCAGGTCAATGAAATTCTTTTCGATCTCTCTGAAAAAGAAAGAAAGATTCTTGAGATGCGACATGGTTTGAACGACGGCATCACTCACACACTTGAAGAAGTGGGTAAAGAGTTTGGTGTGACTCGAGAACGTATCAGACAGATCGAAGCAAAGGCACATGAAAAGATCCGTCAGCATGACAAGATCAATCGTTTGAAGAATTACTAAGGGTTTTAAAAAAAGCAATAAAAAAGCGCGCGGGGCAGTGATGCTCCGCGCGTTGCTTTTGTGTTGATGATTAGTTCCTCGCCACAACTTCTTCGGGGTATGTCCACCTATGTGCCAGTGTGCTCGGAGTTAATCCGTACTGGTCGCGAGGCCCTCCTGTAAAGACTGTTCCGACACTCAGAAATACAACGTCTTTCCATTCGGTCGTCTCGGTCGTATCGAGCTCCGAGAGAAAGGAGAATCCTACGTCCGTTACTCCCGTGATTGGGTGTGAGACGGGCGTGAAGGTGCCTTTTGGGGTATAAGAAAGCACAACAATCACTTGCGTGCTCATCAGGCTCTCCTCGATAAAACGGAGTGTGCTTGCAAATTTTCCTGAATCTGTCGAGGGTCTGCTTGTCAGAGGAAGATTTTTCATGTGATGGGCTTCAGAGAGCAGCGACGTGGTCAAATTTGAAACCGTCATCAGTAGCCGCTTCCTTGACTTTGATCTTGCTCCATTCCAAGATTGCGATGGCTCCATCCACGAGTCCGACGAGGTATTTTTTATTTGCAACGCCCACCAGCATTCTAAAAGTTTTCTCCCTCGTGTGTGTTACGACGGTGTAGACCACCGTTATGGCGTTGCGCCAATGCCGTTTGACCCACTTGATCATCAGGCGGCGTTTCTGTCTCGTCTTCAACTTGAGAGTTGGGGACTGCACTTTTTTCATGCGTTTACCTTTCTTAACTAAGTTTTGTTTTGGTTTTTTTGTAGCTCGTGATCCAAAAGGATCAGTTCAGAAGGGGATTCAAAGAACCTTGAGCTGAAATGGATTATATCACATATATGTGGAAATGCAAATAAGGTATAATACTCTCATGTCAGAAGCTGTATTTCAAACTCTCTATAAAAAGCTCAATAAAGGCCAAAAGGAGGCTGTAGACACTATTGAGGGCCCTGTGATGGTTATTGCCGGCCCTGGGACGGGCAAGACGACCATACTCACGCTTCGTATTGCAAATATTCTACGTCTCACCGATACACCAGCCCACGGAATACTTGCCCTTACCTTTACTGACGCTGGGGTTAAAGCGATGAGAAAAAAGCTCAGAGATATTATCGGTGATCGAGCATATGATGTGCGAATACATACCTTCCATGGATTTGCTTCCTCAGTAATATCAGAATACCCCGATCACTTTTTGCATATCCAGGACATGAAGCAGATGACAGATGTGGAAGCCGAGTCGCTCTTGCGTTCTATTATTGAGGCACCAAAATTTAAAGATCTCAGACCCTCTGGAAAGCCTGATGCATATATAGGAGGGATCGTGCGAGCTCTCGACGATGCTAAAAAAGAAGCACTTACTCCAGAGATGGTGCGCGTGCATGCACGACAGGAAGTAGCGAGGATAGAGAAGGATGAAGCGTCACTCTCCACTCGCGGTGTCACAAAAGGGCAATTGAAAGCGGAAGCAAAGGAGGCGATACTCAAATGCAAAAAGACAGAACTTTTCGCTGATGTGTATGAGATCTTTGAACAAAAGAAAAGGGAAGCCAAGAAAATGGATTTCAACGATCTTCTGATTGAACTTTTGTTTGCACTTCGAAATGATGAGCTTCTACTCCGGCTTTTGCAGGAAAAATATCTCTATATTCATGTGGACGAACACCAGGATACAAACGATGCTCAGAATTTTATCGTAGGACTTATCGCAGAATTTTTTGACACCCCGAACATCTTTATCGTGGGAGATGAAAAGCAGGCGATCTATCGTTTTCAGGGTGCATCAGTTGAAAATTTCTTGCTACTTGAGAAAAAGTGGCCTGCCATGAAGCGCATATCTCTCGACACCAACTATCGTTCACATCAAGGGATTCTTGATGCAGGCTTTGGGATGATTGAGAAAAATTATGAAGGGGATGAGTACGCCTCTTTACGGGTAAAGCTTGTCTCTGGGTTAAAGGATGCTCCTCGACCTCTGGATGTGGTAACTGCTGAAAATACAGGGGCTCTAGAAAAATATTTAGTGCAGGAATTAAAAAAGCTCACAACAGAAGACTCTACAGCGACCGTTGCTATCATTGTTCGCAGGAACAAAGACCTCGATCGCATTATCCGACTTCTTGAGTCCCACGCCATCCCTGTTTCCTCTGAACGAAGCGTCGATATCTTTGCCCATCCTGTAGGTCGAGTTTTCTTTGACCTTTTAGAATATTTTCTCGATCCTTCTCGTGTAGATGCTCTCTCAAAAACTATTGTTATGGGTATGTGGGGAGTGAGTTTTGAAAAGGCGGTGGCACTGGTAAAAGATCTTCGTAGTGGACGTGAGATTACTTTACCGGGATTGGCAGAGGTGCAAAGACTTCTTCTCTCTGACGGAGCGTTGGGGTTTTTGGTGCATGCTGGCGAGATATCTGGCTTCACTTCACTCATCGCTCGCGATCCTGCGTATGTGCATGTCTGGAGAGGGATTATTGCTCTCTCCGAGTCACTGGTACGGGAGGGTGACATAGCGGATCCTCGAGGACTTCTCGAAGCTTTGATCGCCTACCGCACCTCTGCAGAGTCGAGGAATGTAAAAGTTTCTGTGGGGAATCCTGAACTTCCGCTCGGAGCCATGACTGCGCATGCGAGCAAGGGACTTGAGTATGATTATGTATTTATCCCGTACGCAAACGAGGAGGCGTGGATAGGAAAACCTCGAGGCACTTCGTTTATCGTCCCGAAAAAAAGAACAAGTGGCCATGACATAGCCGATACCCGAAGACTTTTTTATGTGGCTATCACGCGAGCTCGAAAACACGTGACAGTTCTCTCTGCCCTCGAAGAATCAGATGGAAAAACGCTTACCCCCCTGCGCTTTATTGATGAGCTCGAACAAAAGACTGTAAAAGAAATCTTTCTCCCCCGAGCAGGCGCCGAGGAAACCCATCTTGAAACATCAAAAAAACTTCGTGATGTCACACCGCTTCTCCATCTTGCACAAAGAGTGATCCTTGAAAAAGGAATCTCCGTCACCGCCCTCAATCACTTTATTGAATGTCCCAATCTCTTTCTCTATAACAGTATTCTAAAGCTTCCTCAGGCTCCTTCGGTCTCTGCAGACAAGGGAAGTGCAATGCACTATGCATTTGAAGCGGCATGGAAATCACAGGATCGAAGTGAAAAGGAGATCACGAGGATTTTGCATGAAAAGATCGTAGAATATTTTAAAGACTCTTTCCTCTCTCGCACTGAAAAAGAGTCGGCACAGGCAGAACTTTTGGAACGTGTGGGAGCTGTGGCGAGAGCTCTTGTTGTTCATTTTATCCCCACTCCAAACACTGCAGTCTTTACCGAGACCTGGGTAGAGGCACATAAAATAATTCCTATTCACGGAAAGCTCGATGCGATCGTGGATCGAGGTAACGAGGTTCTCGTCTTCGATTACAAGACTCGAGAAGCAATGTCAGAGGCGGCAATCAAGGGAGAAACAAAAAGCTCTGATGGAAATTATTTCCGCCAACTCATCTTTTACAAACTACTTTTACAGTCGGATTCTCGGTGGAAAGGAAAGAGGATTATTCCGGCCTTAGTCTTTGTTTCTCCAGATGAAAAGGGAAGGTGTCCCATTATTACTCTTCCGATAGAAGAGTCAGATATACTTCGTGTAGAAAAAGAAATAGAGACACTTAAAGAAAGTGTTATGAGTGGAGCAATCATAAACTCTACGTGTTCCGAGCTCGACTGTGAGTGGTGCGCATTACGGTCGATCGCCGCCTAGCTACTTTGATCGGCTACTTGTTTGCTTCAGCAATAAGTGCGTCGATGGCCTGCTTGATGCTTTCGAAAGGGAGTGCTCCTTCGATGGGGATGTATTTGCCGTCGGGAGTGATAAGGACACTTGATGGGGTTCCGGTAAGTCCGATATTGAGAGCTTCGAGATACTGGCTTTCTACTTTGTCTTTAAATTTACCTGAAGAAAGACAAGAATTAAAATCAGCAACATTGAGCCCTACAAACTCTGCGATCTTTGGAAGCTCTTTTTGATCAAGACCGTTTGGACTTTGTGGAGTAACGGAAGGGGTCACATCATAGAGACGATTTGTATATGCCCAGAATTTCTGGTTTCCGCCGAGAGAGGCTGCGCACTCCATTGCCTGTGCTTCATGCCCTGCATTTGGGTGGAGTACTCGTCCTGTCGCATCTTCTTTATCGATAGGAAAATGGCGATAGACCCAGGCCACGTCTCCCGAGGCTCCGTACGTATCGATTATTTTGTTCATGGTTGCATGGAAGATTTTGCAGAATGGACATGAGGCATCAGAATATTCCACAATTTTTATTGAAGCATTTGGATTTCCGAGGATATGCTCGTCAGATGAAACTGGCTTCATGAGACTCGCGATATTTTTCTCTGCATCGGCTACGGCTGCTACCTGAGAACCTACTTTTCCTACGTTTGTCCAGATGACAGATCCGGCAACGAGGGCTCCAGCGATGAGTATTGCGACGGGGACAGTGAGGAAACTTTTTGCTTGTGTAGACTCCATGACGTGGTATATTAAATGTGTTACAAACGGCCTCTTATAATGCTAAACAGTATATCATGAATCTTATTCTGATCAGTATATTCGCCTTCCTCGCCACTCTTGTCGGCGGCCTTTTAGCGCTCAGGTTTAAAGACAAACTCCATCTCGTGCTCGGTTTTAGTGCAGGAGCCCTTATTGGTGTCGCTTTTTTCGATCTTATTCCAGAGTCTATCGAGCTTGCTGAAAGTCTCGGTGTGGGAACGATCACTGCATACACAGCTCTTGGTTTTTTCGTTTTTATGATCATTGATCGCTTTATCATGCCCCATCACGCGAGCGAAGAGCATGATCAGTGCGAAAACGAACATCATCGGGGACGTCTCGGTGCTTCGAGTCTTTCTTTCCACAGTCTCCTGGACGGTGTTGCGATTGGTCTCGCATTCCAAGTTTCTCCTGCGGTAGGACTTGTGGTTGCGGTCGCTGTTCTTGTGCACGATTTCTCTGATGGCATCAATACTGTAGGACTGATTCTGCGCAATGGGGGAAGCAAAAAAGAAGCTGCTAAGTGGCTTACTCTCGATGCTATTGCACCTGTCGTCGGTATTATCATCTCAAGCTTCTTCTCTTTCTCTCAAACAACGCTCGGTGTTATTCTTGCGCTTTTCGCAGGATTCTTTCTCTATATTGGAGCAAGTGATCTCCTACCAGAAAGCCATCATCGTCATCCGACACTGTGGACAACATTTACAACCCTTCTTGGGGCGGGAGTGATGTTTGTTGCAATTAAACTCGCAGGAATTTAAAAGGGAAGTGTAAATGTCATCGAACCTTCTTGTTTCTTTTCCCAATCTTTTGTATTGAGTGGAATATCTTTGATTGAACTTTTGATACCAAGGTCTTTGTAGAGAAGCTTGCCGTTTTTAAGTGCGTAGTCGTAAAGATCTTTTGTAATTTTTACGTCTTCGATGCAATACTTTATGATCTTGTCGATCTCTCCAGACTGCCACCAAGCGATAGCGTCGAGTCCGTGACCAGATTTCTTTTTTCCTAAAGTTGCTTCTGCCAAAGTATCGAGCTTGATACGTCGTCCAAGAGTCTTTTTAACTTCTGCCATGAGATCCAAACTCTTTATCTTCAAAAGATCACCGGAATAATATTTGTTCAAAAGGGGAATATCAAAATGGTCACCGTTAAAAGTGATGAGCATATCTGCTTTTTCAAGTACCGGCCAGAGCTTTGGAAAATCTTCTTGGAGATATGAGGTGTATTCTCCTGTTTCTGAATCATGAATACAGACTACTGAAATATCGAGATCGACAGGGTCGTTTGACGCCACGTCACTGAACATATTTTTTGTTTCAACATCAAACGTAATTTTGCGCATGAGGGAGATTATATCAAAAGGTCTTTCTCCTCTCCAGTTTCAAGATTTTTTATCTTCAATTTTCCCGTCTTCACTTCATCTTCTCCGATAACAATCACGTTTGGAATCTTTAGACGATCTGCAGTCTTTATCTGATCTCCAATCTTTCGGAATGAGTAATCAAGAGAAACTTTTTTACCAGAGGCGCGTAGCTTTTGTGCCACATCCTGTGCGTAGCCAGTTTGTTCTTTGTTGAAAATACAAATATAGATATCTGCAGAACTTTTAAATGGAGCAATCTTTCCGTATGTTTCCATGAGATCTCGTGCCACCACATCTCCTGCACCAAAGCCCACTGCAGTCACTTTGTCACCACCAAAAAGAGCAAGGAGATCGTCATAGCGTCCTCCACCAAAGACTGAACGTCGGTTCTCGGGATTCTTGTCAAATACTTCAAAGATAACTCCGGTATAGTAGTCAGCACCACGTGTTATGGACTGATCAAATATGATGTTTGTAATACCGAGTTTTTCGAGTCCGTTCATTACATATTTCACTTCCCGGAGTCCTTCATGTTCTTCTTTCGATTGATTGAGATTAACTGAAAATTCCTCAAAGTTTTGAGAGTTCAAAAGGGTAAGGGCTTGCTCAGCTTTATCTCCGATGAGTTCTGTAAGTCCCTCTGCAAAAGCTTCTTTTGAGACTTTGTTTTTCTTGTCGATGAGTTTTAACATCTGCAAAGATTTTTCTTCATCCAAACCATAGAGGTGCTTTGTAATATAGTCGAGAATCTTTCGGCTGTTCACACGTATCTCAAAATCAGCATCAGTAAGCCCATACTTTTTTGTAATATCGTAGGCCATCTGGATCACTTCCACTTCAGCTTCCAAACTTTCTACACCAAAGATGTCTACATTCAATTGCCAGAACTCACGCAAGCGACCCTTTTGAGGTTGTTCATAGCGAAAGAAGTTGGGAATAGAAAACCAGCGCACAGGGAAGGCGAGCTCACGGAATTTACCTGCAACCATGCGTGCAACAGTCGGAGTCATCTCAGGACGAAGGGTGACTTCTCGATCTCCACGATCAGTAAAGGTGTATGTCTGCTTTGTGATGATTTCTTCACCCGACTTTGCTTTAAAAAGCTCAGCAGGTTCCAAAACTGACGCATTGTACTCTTCGTATCCATACTTTCGAGAAACATCTTTCCAGATATCGAATATTTGATTCTCAACCGCCATATCTTCGGGGTAAAAGTCGCGTACCCCCTTGTATGAATCTGTAGAAATTTTCATCTGGATATAGTAGCAAAAAAGAGCTACTATTACTAGATGAAAATCAGTAAAAAAAGCCAAAAAGCCTTTATCGACACATATAACCTGTATTCCGACAGTATTTCGAGAATGTGCTTTTTCAAGACCCAGGATCGCGAGCTAGCCCTCGATCTCACTCAGCAGGCCTTTACGAACCTTTGGGAGTATTATAAAAAGAACCCGACAGTAGATAACCCAAAGGCTCTCATTTATCGTATCACCCACAACCTCATTATCGACTGGTATCGCAAGAAGAAGTCAGAGTCACTCGACAAGCTCATCACTGACGGCTATGAACCGCATGATGTAGGACGACGACAGGATATTTTGCAGTACGCAGAATTCGAACACACAGTGGATGCCCTGGAGAGACTTTCTCCTGCCGAGCGTGAACTTATTGTCTTGCGGTATGTCGATGACTTTTCTCCGCGACAGATCGCAAAGATGACCAACAAAAAAGAAAATGCAATCTCAGTGGGAATCCATCGTGCAGTTAGAAATTTGAAAGGATATGTGAGAAAGAAGTATTTGCATAAGAAACTTCAGAAAAATCCAGAAGAAAACAATGAGCAATCTAAAGATACAGAAACTTCTCGTCCGTAAAGAAAAAGGCGAGACGCCTCTCGAGTGCCTTGAACGTGTTCGAAAAGAACAGGGGATTGATCCCCTCGTGCCTATGACCTACGCTGGTAGACTAGATCCTATGGCACATGGTGCTCTACTTATTCTTCTCGGAGAAGAATGTAAAAAGAAAAATGAGTATCTGGGATTTGATAAGGAATATGTCGTCGAGATTCTTCTGGGTGTGGAAACTGATAGCTATGACGCTCTGGGAGTAATCAAAAATACATCAACAGAAAAACCAGCAGAAATTGACTTTCAAAAGTATGTACGAAAATTTGCACAGACATATCCTCGATATTCCTCACCTGTTATTGCCCAAAAAGAAGTCCTCGATGAATTGCCTACAAAAGAAGTAGAGATTTATGAGGTTGCAGATATAGAGAAAAAAGAAATGACAGGGAATCAAATCGCAGAAAGGGCAATCGGGGAGATCGCACGAGTTACTGGCGACTTTCGACAAGAAGAAATCATCAAAAAATGGCAGGAATTTAAAGAGAAATATAGCACTCAGTCGTTCGTCATACATACTGTAAGGGTGAAGGCTTCCAGCGGCACCTATATGCGCTCTCTTGCCCATGAAATAGGCAAAGATCTGGGTGTAGGAGCTATCGCATACGGCATAGAAAGGACAAAAATTTTGGGTGCCGTGGTATGATGTAAGAAAATAAAATGCGCCGAATTATTATCAAAGAAGGGCCAATGGTTTTTCTCCGCGACGTAGTGGTAATGGAAGTCTTCGCGACTTTATTGTTCTTTGGTGCCTCATTCCTAGCAAACTATGAGATGCTGTTTCAGAGCTCCTTTCTCTTTGGGGCCATCCGCTATGACATCTTTGTTATCATTCTTTTCTCGCTTTTCCAGCTCTCTTATATCGCGGCACTCTTCTTGAACTGGTATTTCTCCCATTACGAGATACATGAGCGCGAGATCATCAAAAAGTCAGGTCTCCTCTTTCGTCATCGTAAGGCAGTGAGTCTCTCTGATGTTGCGTCTGTAGAGCTCTACCAGTCTCCTGTGGGGCGATTGATCTTTCATGCAACAATCATCATTGAACACACAAGTGGTCGCACAACAAAGATTAAAAATGTCGCAAACTTTGATGAATATGTTCACATCATAAAACAGATGGCAGGTAGTGCGAGTAAGGTGCTGGGCCGAGACACAAAAACTCTTCTCACAAGCGGGGAAAACCATACAACAGAATTTAAAGAAACTTTACGATACGATGTACGAAAGGGCGAGGTTTCAAAGGAGATTGAAAAAATGGTACTTAAAACAATTGTTGGATTTTTGAACGCTGACGGAGGAACTCTTGTGATAGGAGCAAATGATGACGGAAAGATCGTGGGCCTTGAATCAGACTTTAAATCTCTTCCCAAAAAAGATCGAGATGGCCTCGAGAATCATCTGACCATGCTCGTAAAAACCCAAATCGGCCTTTCTTTTGCAAAATATATACAGATCAATTTCGAAAAAATAGAAGAAAAAGACATCTGTCTCGTGCGCGTGCGAGAGAGCCATAAGCCTGCATATTTCCAAAATGGCGACAAGAAAGAAGAGTTCTTTGTACGTGTAGGGAACTCTACTCAGCCATTCTCTATGAGCGAGGCAGAGGACTATATCAAGACGAATTGGAGGTAACAAAAAGCCCCGATCCGGGGCTTTTTGAATTTCTACGCAAACACCTTCTTTTCTAGATCAACGATTCTTATCTTGTGATCTTGTAGAAGTATTTGTTCGATATTCGTAGCTCGTACTTCGTATCTGCCGATATGGGCTTCTATTTTGCCCATGCTTTCTTTCATTTCGCTCATAGTAGATTCTAGTCGATCGAATCTACTATCCATTCCCTCAAATCTTCCATCCATTCCATCCAGTCTTTCAGTTGTTTCGTTTAGTTTGGTATACATTGCCCCATATTGGTTTGCTGTTGTGGTGGCAAGTTTATTGACCTCATCTTCTATTTTTTTGTCTATGTGTTTCAGTAGATCAGTTTTTAATTCAATTATGTAATGCGGAGTTTTTTCTTCGGTCATATTTTTATAATTATCTCATAAATAACATTGGGTACGTATGTTGAGTATATTATAAATAGCATGTCTTTTTCGTGCAAGAATTTTCAATATTAAGACATGGAAATAAAAAAACCAGCGAATCCGTGAGGACCCGCTGGGGTGAGACTGTAGTTCGTTGGGTCAGGTCACCCAACGGCGCGCTACGATGATTTCAGCGAAGCGTGCTCGTTCTGTTCTCGTAAGGGTATATCCCATGAGAAGTTCCTGTGCCTTCTTCATGGCAGTCATCTCTGGTCTCCAGAGGAAGAACTTCCCATCCCTCACCGTAAAGCCCTTGCTCACAAGTAGTTGTTTGAGTGCCATGAACGATGTGCGGTGATCTCGAAAATAACGGTGGCGAAAAAATTCACGGTGTTCGTCGATTTCCAAGGGATTGATCTGCAGAAGATCATCGAGGGTTTTCTCTGCCACTTCGTCCTGATGACATTTGAGAAACGTACAAATCTTATACTGATTGCACCGAAATGCCACATGAAGTGGTAGCTCGAGCATCTTTTGCTTGTTAGTCATTCCCTCGAGGATCTTGCTGGGCTGGGCAAGTGCCACCCAGTGGTCAGGGGTGAGTCCGAGCTTACGGACCTTTTCCTTGAGTTCACGAATGGTTTTGTCACCCAGCTTCCGTCCATCACCATGATCTTTGGTCATGTGTTGGTTGGTAAGTCTGTAGGGATACGCGGCGATCAGTCGACCAAGGGTTTTGGGTTGCATCTCTGCGTGTAAGCGGTATTTCAAGAGGAGAGCATTCCGAGCCTCTTGATCTACCCTTGCCTGCTTACTTTGTTCCTTGTCGAATTCTCGCAAGGCGATCGGACCTTTCCGCTCTGAGCGGGTGGTCCAAAATGTGAGCTCGCGGATGCTGAAGCTGACGAGGGAAAGTGCCATGATTTTTGCAATCTGGCGTTTGGACAATTGTTTTTTCATAGAACTGTTACCGAATTGTTTGATTGTTGCAGACGTTGAACTTTCCGCACTATACCACACCTCTAAAATAAATCAAGTATACGAAGCCAAAAGAAAAACCCCTGATTTCTCAGAGGTTTTTCAGTCTTCTACAAATCCTTTCTCTTTGCCTTTGCTCGATCGCTGTCGGTCAAAAACTTCTTTCGAAGACGTACGTTGAGTGGTGTGATCTCGAGATATTCATCTTCTCGCATTGTCTCAAGTCCTTTTTCGATATCAAGCTTCCATGCAGGTGTGAGCATGATGTGTTCATCGTTTCCAGATGAACGCATGTTGGTGAGCTGCTTTCCCTTACATGGGTTTACATCCATATCGTCACCCTTTGAGGTATCTCCGACAACCATTCCTTCGTAGACTTCTGTTGTAGGTTCGATAAATACTCGTCCTCGTTCCTGGAGATTCCAGAGTGCGAAGGCAAGAGCTTTTCCTGTCATCATCGATGTCATAGATCCTGTTGAGTGCTTTTCGATTTCTCCTGCGTACGGCTTGAAGGCGAGGAATCGTGAAGCGAGAATTCCATTACCCTTTGTGTCGATCACAAATGCACCTCGGTATCCGAGAAGTCCTCGTGTAGGAATTTCAAAAACCATACGGGCGCTTCCGTCCTTTGTTTTCATATCCGTCATGTTTGCCTTTCGCTTACCAAGCTTTTCGATAATAGATCCGGTAAATTCTTCTGGAGTATCGATTGTAAGCTCTTCAAACGGCTCGCTCTTTACTCCATCGATCTCTTTGACGATAACCTGTGGCTGTGACACCTGAAGTTCATATCCTTCTCGTCGCATGTTTTCCAAAAGCACGGCAATGTGGAGTTCTCCTCGTCCATAGACGCGGAAATATTCGTTTGATCCAAAGTCTACTTTGAGTCCTACGTTGATCTCGAGTTCTTTTTCAAGTCGTTCACGGATCTGTCGTCCTGTCACAAACTTTCCTTCACGTCCTGCGAAAGGTGAGCTGTTTACAAAAAAGTTAAGGGAGATAGTCGGTTCATCAATCTTGATAGCAGGCATAGCAGGAGTCTCCTCCTTGTCAGTCAAAGTTTCTCCGATATAGATCTCAGGGAATCCAGCAACTGTTACGATGTCTCCCGCACCTGCTTCTTGGATTTCAATTCGCTTCTTTCCTTCAAAGATGAAAAGTTTCGTGATTTTTCCACTGCGTACACTTCCATCGATTTTCTTTTCAAATACTGTTTGACCAGTTTTGATTGTTCCGTCATAGACACGAGCAATAGCAAGTCGGCCGAGGAAGTTGTCGTATCCGAGGTTGAAAGTCTGTGCAGTCAAAGGTGCTGTGACACTTCGATCTTTGTTTGCTGGTGGAACATGTTCAAGAACCATATCCAAAAGAGGAGTGAGGTCGACTCGAGGATCATCGAGCTTCTTCATTGCCACTCCCTGGCGTCCGATAGCGTAGATGGTAGGGAAGTCGAGCTGAGCATCGTTTGCTCCGAGTTCCATAAAGAGTTCGAGTACCATCTCATGGCACTGGTCTGGGTTTGCAGCTGGCTTGTCGATCTTGTTGATGATGACGATAGGTTTCAATCCAAGCTCAAGAGACTTCTTCAATACAAAGCGTGTCTGTGGCATCGGTCCTTCCTGCGCATCGACAACCAAAAGCACGGTATCAATAGATCGCAATACTCGCTCCACCTCAGATCCAAAGTCGGCGTGACCGGGAGTATCCACAATGTTGATCTTTGTACCTTTGTACATGATCGAAGTGTTCTTTGCGTAGATGGTAATACCTCGCTCCTGTTCAAGGGCGTTTGAGTCCATGGTACCTTCGTCTCCATGTCCACACTGGGTCATGATGGCGTCAGTAAGCGTGGTCTTTCCGTGGTCCACGTGGGCGATAATCGCAATGTTTCGTATATCCATAGGGGTTAAATGTGTGAGTAGCAATTAAAGCATGTAAAGGTGAAAAAGGCAATAAAAAAGCGACGCCTGACTGACAGGACGTCGCTGTGAGAACTAAAGGGGAAACGGGAAGTATTTAACGAGTACTCAAGCATTCCTCAGGGACCTTGCTGGGAGAGGTCGTCATGAAGATGGGCACCGCTGGTTGAGCAAGCCGTTTGTGGAGAGGGACTAAGACAGCCCGATGCTGTTCCACGAACTCATACACGAGCTGGTATGTCTGTTCTTCGGATTGATCCCGATTAACGATCTCGATCAGATTGCCCCGCGCGAGAGAGATGCCATGTGAGGCCAGTTGACCAAAGACCGGCACGGTATTTTTCTCCCAGCTTTCCTGGCGGTTTGCGATGATCGTAGGATCAACATCCTCGATTCGGCCTGGCCGAGGAGGCCGGGCATCACACACCTCAGGTGGGGTGGTAAGATGAATCACGATAACTCGATATCCTCGCTCGCGAAGAAATTGAATCACCTCCAATTGAGTGTCTTTCCGGAAAATTCCATCAAAGACAGCAATTTTGTGGGCCGGGTTTTGTTGCATGAGCGCAATGATCCATAGTCGCAGGAATCGCATAACTGTCTCACATGCGACCAAGGTTCCCTTGCGGACGGGATCGAGGCGTGCGTCCTGCGGATTTTTTTCCGCAAGTGCTGCGAGTTCTCGCCCTGTATCCCAGACCGGACACCCTTGGGCTTTGAACTTTTTGGCAATAGTGCCTTTTCCGGTACGATAGTAGCCTATCAAGATGACGGCTACACGAGCTGGTTGATCAGCCATAAGTAATTAAACAAACTGTTTTTTGGTTGAGGTCGGAGGAACTCCGTATAAGCTTGGAAAACACTTCCATTTATAAAGAGCGACCAGAGGAGATAGTACCACAAAAACAGGGAAGTGCAACTGGGGAAAAGACTTAAAAAGTATGAAAATTGCAATAAAAAAACGGATCACTGGAGGGTGTCCGTACTAGTTTTTGCTGGAATTTTTCTCTTACGAAAAAGCCTGCGGATGATTTTCTTGAGCTTTTTCACAAGAACCCGAAATCCTGCTACGGTAATCGAGTAGTGGTTTACCTCGGAAGGTTTGAAGGGATATTGAAAGACCACGGAGTTTTGACTAATGGGCCTGCCCCACTCATCCACTCCCAAAGCTTTCTGTGCTTTTTCCGTAAACTTTCCTTTTGTCCCTTGAGTGTCCGGTGTCGCTGCGGGTACAGGCTCCGGTGTAGAAGCCACTTCTTCCTGACTAGCCTGAACCTCGGGTTCAGGCATACTGAGTCGCTTCAATTCTATCGGGGGACCCACTTCGAACCATTGGACATTCTGACCATTTACATGATCGGGGATTTCCGTGGAAGCTTGAACTCCTTTCGTAAACAGTGGGATCGGAAAGACGTCGATTACTTCACTGTCCCTATCCCGATGAGTCTGAGTTCTTCTGATCGGTTTTCTCGTAATTGGTTTTCGTGGAACTTTTGCAAGCGCCAGAGTTTTTACTGCTTTGGTTTTTTTGGTTCGCGGGACCGTTTTCTTCGTACTTGTTTTTTTCTTCAGCGAGACTTTTTTGGCTGGGGAAGCCATAGTTCTCACCTCCTTCTAATTGCACATTATAACTATTTTAAAGATTTGTCAATCAAAAAAGCACAGCATCAAACTGTACTTTTTTGTGTCTGTGCTCGGGAGAGGACTCGAACCTCCAAGGATTGCTCCACCAGTTCCTAAGACTGGCGCGTATACCAATTCCGCCACCCGAGCATATGTGCGATCGTGATGTCTGCGCACGTGTGCGCCCAGTAGGGATCGAACCTACGACCTTATCCTTAAGAGGGATCTGCTCTACCAACTGAGCTATGGGCGCATGTATTGAATGCTCAAAAAATATACCAGTAAAGTCGTGATTCCGCAATATGTCTTTACATCCCCATAATTTTACTGTAGTTTGATGGACAGTCTGTAATAACGGTTGTTTGAAACAAAAACGAAAGAAAAGGAAAATTATGTCTAAGCCTAAAGTTGCCCGTACATCTCGCGGAGTGTCTTCTTCCACTATTATCCGTCTTGGCTGGGGAGTTCCGCGTGGGCAGATCCTCGCTCAAGTCGAAGAATTCGCCAAGAGTGACGAGTTCAAGATTTCGAATCCCCAGATGCTTGACCGGCAAAAAAATGATGATAGCACGCTCCTGACCTACATTCTCGGAAAAGATCGGGTGTCGATTGATGAGTTGTCGCCAAAAGCACAAGCCAGCATTCTCTTTGCTGTTTTGTGTTTTGCTCGAAATGCATATTCGGAGTATTTCCGTAACACGGGTTCGAGTCGGACGATTTGGACACACCTTTTCAATCCTCAGGATTCGAATTTCTGCATCCATCCGGGAAACGTAAAAATGCCTCCTTCCCTCACTCGCGAAACCCCATTTTACTTTGAGATCAAAGATCCAAGGGATATGAGATTTGTGGCCACTCAAGAAGGTGTCTTCCTGTGGAAGTTCGATGTCCCAAAGAAAACAAATGGAATGTCGGGGGATTTTCCAAAGAAAAGGGTAAGGGGTCTCCGAAGAGATTATTCGCTCGGAGGTTCTTTTGAGCGAGTTACGATTGCTTCTTTGGAAAAACTTCTGGAACGGCATTACCCGTATCCCGTTCATCTTTTCTTTGAGACTCAGAAACTCATCGAAAATGCCTTCACTGAAATGAATAGAATGATGTCTCAGGTAAATGCTGCGCGGGAAAATTTCCACATCCTGAAGAAGAAATTGTCTTTCGAGCATTGACCATCCTTAGCTCCGCACGTCGATCGGTATCGGCTGCGGTTTTTTTATTCCAAAAATTCTGTGCCCGGGGTGGGAATCGAACCCACATGATCTTGCGATCGGGAAATTTTAAGTCTCCTGCGGCTACCAATTACGCCACCCGGGCATCTTCGATTTCTACTTTGCACATGCTATCATGTAAGCATAAAAACCGTAAGGTTGCTTATTCAATAAAAAATACAAACATGTCACAACACCACAGCCCAACACTCGATACACTTCGACGAGAAGAGCATTCTCACGAGGCAAGAATCAAAGATTTGCAATCAAAGACTCGTGCAAAGGAGATGGAGGTTAAACATGCCGAGCAAGAGTTCAATAGAAAGAAGCAGGAGCTTACTGTGATAGAGCTTGATCTCCATAGAGAAGAGTCTGGTCTCACTGAAGTCAAAAGAAGGGTTGAGGAAGAAGAAAGAAAAGAAGCCGCTCTCGAAAAGGAAGCACTTCACGCACGACATTAATTTCGGAGGCGTAGACCGGGATCGAACCGGTGAATGGCAGTTTTGCAAACTGCTGCGTTAACCAACTTCGCCACTACGCCATTTGTCTGTCTATTATACACAATCTGGCACTAAGTAAAGAAATATTTGACTTCCGCCTCCTTCCAGTATAGTCTATCTCCTTAGCGAGAGCTCTTGTGGAATAAAACACCGTGATTCCCTTTAAGTGGGGAACAGTCTAAACCGAGGCGAAAGCTTCGGGGTTGAGGGACTTCGATATACCTTTAAGGTGTGGATATATGCTCGCGGGGTTTGCCAATAGGTGGCATTTCTTTAAAGCAATCCAATCGAGGAGTTCTCAGAGACCATCAGGGTCTTTGATGAATGTACCAGCTCGTCTTTTTCTCGCAGTGGCTTCGGCTCCTGTCAGTAAGGCGATAAGCGTACTCCCAAGTATCAGCACTCAAGTGATCATAGGGTGACTGAGAATCCATCGTTCAGTTAGAAAAAGGCAGCAGGCCGTATTCTCTTAACGATAAGACTAAACCGAATCTCTCGCTCCATTTGCCGCGTGTTGTAGTGATACACGCGGCATTTTTTATTTCTATATGATGCTTTGTGAAATTTCGTCTATTTTCTGACGATTCTTTTCTCCCTTATCAATCGCAAAATCAAAGTAGGGTAGAGCACGCATACGAGCTTTGTTTTTAAAGAAATCACGGAATTCTGCACGCTTTCGCTTTACGAAATCAAGTGCACCTTTCTCTTTGTCCTCGGGAAGCACGGTAAAGAAAATAGTTGCTTCGTTACCTCTGTCAGACACTGCGACGTCGGTTACGGTAAGGAGGGAAGTGTAGTTTGACTCGCGCTGAAGAAACTCAGCCGCAGCTTCTCGTATCAATTCCTTCAATTTGTAATCTCGATCTGATGTCATGTTTTTATTTATCCTTTTTTCTCAACGACGACAAAGCACTGGATCTTGTCGCCTTCGGCCATTTCAACTTTTGACTCAATCATTGCTCCAAATTCATATCCTTCACGGACTTCAGAAGTTTTTGCTTTCTGCTGTTGGAGTTCTTTGATCTTTCCAACACCAATCTCGTTTTCTCGTCGGATGATCTTTACTTCTGCACCCACACTGATACTTCCCGTCTGTACTTTTCCTCCGAGTATTTGTCGGTCCTTCACCTTGCTAAAGAGGGCAAGTATCTTTGCGGTACCGGTAATCTCTGAGATGTACTCCTTTGGAATACGTACGGTGAGAGCATCTTTTACATACTCAATCAATTTGTAGATGATATCGAACTGCTCAACTTTAACAGTAGTTCGTTCGAGAAGGTTGCGAGCTTTTGAGTCGGGTGGAGCATTGAAACTGATGATGGTGATGTTTGGATCGCCTTGTGCAGTCTTTACATCGGTCTCACTGATGTTTCCAATTCCTTCAGAAACAATCTTGAGTACAACTTTCTCGTGCTTTATCTTCGCAAGCTCCTGTTTGATACCGTCGAGAGAGCCGATGACATCTGCCTTGATGATGACGGGGATGATGATGGTTCCTTCTGCTTCACGACGAACTTCCTTCGGAGCATTTTTAGAAGCGAGCTTGTAAGCATTTGCCATTTCTTCTGCTTCAGTCTTGTTTGAACATGAGACAAAACCTGCACCCACGTTTGGAACTTTGTTGAAACCGATCACGCGTACAGGACTTGAGAATGAAGCACTTTTGATCGCCACTCCTTTAAAATCTTCAAAGATACGAACAGGGGAGACTGCATCTTCAGATACCACAAACATTCCAGAAGAGAGAGTTCCGTTGGTGATGAGGAGTGTGGCAGAGATTCCTTTCTTTGCATCGAGATTTGCTTCGATGATGGTTCCCGTTGCGGTAACACTTGCTGTCGCTTTAAGATCTGACATTTCAGTCACGAGGATCACCATATCCAAAAGCTCAGAGATCCCGGTACCTTTGAGAGCCGAGATGGGAACTACGGGCACATCTCCTCCGTAACCCTCTACGTAGATTTCATTTTCTGCGAGACTCTGTTTTGTGCGTTCAACATCTGCACCAGGCTTGTCGATCTTGTTGATGGCAACGATGTAAGGAATCTTTACTTCGAGAATTGATTTGAGAGCTTCGAGAGTCTGTTGTTTCACTCCGTCTTCAGCAGAAACAACGAGTACGGCAACGTCTGCAACTTTCGCTCCTCTCTGTCGGATCTTTGAAAAAGCTTCATGTCCTGGTGTGTCGAGAAAAGTAATTTTTCCATCTCCATGTGGAACTTCGTATGCACCGAGGTGCTGAGTGATACCTCCGGCTTCACCAGCGACGATGTTGCTCTTTCGAATATAGTCGAGAAGGGTAGACTTACCATGGTCAATATGCCCCATGATGACAACAACAGGGGGTCGTGTGGATGTGGCTCCAGATGCTTTATGTGCAGGTGCTTTTTTAGCCATGTGAATCATCACTCTATCAGAGAAAACGCTTATTGGCTATAGCTTTTCTGGGGGGCTACCTTGTCATGCGGTGAGCAACTGCGATGGCTTCCTTTTCTTCTCCTGAAAGTTCATATTCAGATCCGGCGCTTTTGATGGGTTTTGAAAAGATGCTGACATGTTCGCGTGAGTAGAGACTTGAGATGACCACTCCATGACCTTCTTCATTCAAAAAGACTGTGGCAAAACTTTGATTGCTTCCTGAACCTGTTCCTTTAAATGGATTGAAGCGTACGGTGTGTACTGCTTGCACACTTTTTTTCAGTCGCTTTTCAACTGTCGCAAGGTATTCTTTGAGCTCATCTCGGAAAGCTTCGAGGTTTTCTACTGAGGTTGAAAGTGTTCCAGGTACTGACATGCTCATAAATCTCTTGAGCTTTATATGCATATGTACGACGATGCCTACGAGAACCAAAACAGCGACGACGAGAATGGCGAGAGCGATAAGTGTTGAGTCGATTGTAAAATTCATGGTACAAGTATAGAATACTTTTTATCAAATGAGAACTCGCATTTATCTTGATTACGCCTCACTGACCCCGATCGACAGGGGTGTTCTGCGTGTTGCAAAGAAGTACTCTAGTGACAAGTATTCAAACCCTTCATCACTCCACGCTTCAGGAACGCTGGCTTCAAAGGCGCTTCTCGATGCTCGTACTCGTGTGGCAAAAGTTCTCCATGCTCATGCGGATGAGATTGTCTTTACATCTGGCGGAACAGAGGCAAACAAGTTGGTAATAGAACTCGCAGAAGGAAAGCAGATTGTGATGAGTGCAATTGAACACTCCTCACTCATCGATGCTCCAAACACTGTTCATGTTTCTGTCGATGCACATGGTGTTGTAGACCTTGAGCAATTGAAATCATCTATCACTTCTGAAACAGTTCTCGTATCTGTGATGCTCGTAAACAATGAAATCGGAACTATCGAGCCTTTGAAAGAAATTGCAAAGATTGTTCGTGATGTTCGTAAGAAAAACAATTCCGCCCTTCCATTGCTCCACACTGACGCCTGCCAGGCACCTCTTTACATACCTTTATATATAGAACAGCTTGGAGTTGATCTCTTGACTCTTGATGGTGCAAAGATCTATGGACCACGAGGAATGGGAATGCTCTATGTACGACGAGGCTTGAAAGTGAAGCGTGCAGGAACTGAAAATCTTCCAGGGATTATGGGGTTTGTGTATGCACTTGAGAAAGCTGAAGTTTTGCGTGAAAAAGAAACTGCGTGCGTGGCGGAACTCAAGAAGTTTTTTATAGATGAATTGAAAAAAATAATCCCCGAACTAAAGATCAATGGAACTCTAGAAAATTCTGCACCGCATATACTTTCTGTTTCCATTCCTAAAATTGATAATGAATTCTTCTTGCTCCAGCTTGATGCAAAGGGGATAGAGTGTTCAACAAAAAGTGCGTGTCTGCGAGATGAAGATGAATCGTATGTATTAAAAGCAATTGGAGCGGACTCAAAAACATCACTAAGATTTTCTTTTGGAAGGGGGACGACGAAGGGGCAATTGAAAAAGGTGTTGAGGGTGATAGGGAATTTGAGGAAATAAAAAAGCCGCCGACACTCTAGGTCGGCGGATACGATACTTGTCGCAAATTAATGGATCTTCCCAGCTTTCCGAATACGTTCTCTTTCTCGGATCCTCCAGGCTAGACTGGGTATGGGTGAGTTGGTATCGGGAGGAGCCTCCACATCATAGGGGAGTTCACCGTGAACTCTGCAATAAAGAAGTCGCTTTCCGTTTCTTGGGTCATCGCTAATCCGTGTTATGTCTGGATAGTAACATCCACAAGTGTGAAAAGGCTGCTGTCCTTCAAAATAGGGTCCTGGCATAATTTTCTTCGGGATTAATGATTCGACTAATTAGAATTAATATCATCGGTCTTGATAAATGTCAAAGATAGCGTGATTTGAGGAAATAAAAAGACCGCCAGTGTTGCCACCGGCGGTCGTGTTCGGAAACCTGAATCATTTCTTGAGTTCGTAGGCTGCTCGGATCTTCGCAAGTTTGGTCCACCAGAGAAAACCAAAGCGAGTTTTCGCGGCACCCGTATTCCAGAGCGCATCGGTGACAGCCAAGATGATCTCGGAGAGTACTTCCTTGGTGCTCGTAAGGGTATTCACGAGGGAGTTGGCTTGGTTGAGTTGCACTAAGGTTTCACTCAGGTACCTTCGCGCCTCGGTGGACTCCGAAGCTGAATTCTTGAGCTGCCTTTGCAACTCGCTAATCTCGCTCTCGGCTTGACCGAGCCTGGCGAGAGCCTCTGTTTTTTCACGTTCCTCGAGCGAGCGTTTGTCGAGAGTCGCCGCCGCTTCGAGGCTTTCGAATGAGACATGACCGACTGCATAGCCGAGGAGTGTCGTAGCATTCGCAACAAGACGCATCCCTTCGACCCCTTCGGCTGGCGGGGTCTTGGTGTAGATGAATTTTTGTCCTCGGGTTGTAACCATCAAGGATGTCCCAGTGGTCACAGTCTTGCTCACATTGAGTAGGCGATCAGACATCGACAGGAAAGGTTTTTCCAGATCAACGATCATCTTGCCCTGGTTCCAGGTGATGGGAATGACGCAAAGATTGTCGTCGAACCCTCCTCCTTTACTCGTTTGCTTGTGAGTCGTCATGATGACAACCACAGCGTCCTCACCAGGTTTGGCGGTGATGGTGAATGTTGCGGCTGAACTGCCAGCCTCACAACAGGCGGTGCAACTCGCACCCAGGAAATTCATCCATCCAGGATGAAAGGGCATTGAGAAGACTGCCACGTTGTTTGAAACGGCGACAGAGAGATGTGCACTTGCTTTCATGGTATTTAACTTTCTGATGACAACATCGTTGTCAAGGTACTGTGTGATTATCCATCGGATAACCTCTAGCTTAACCAAGCTATGATGGACCACTTACTACATTTCAGCGGTATGTATATATTAGCATAAATAAGCTAAAATGTCAACTTTCTACGTTCATTCATTTCTTTAGTATTTTTTGCCCTAAACCCCTTCCACAACCCCCTAAAATAAGGTATCGTATTGATATGCCCCCAATGGGAAATTTCACAACAAAGGCCAAGGAGGCTCTTCGCCGTTCTCACGAACTGGCCATAGAGCGCAGCACAAACCACGTAAACCCCGTGCATCTTTTGTGTGCATTGATCCTCCAGGAAGAGAGCATGGTCACCTCTATCCTCGACAAGATGGAGATCGACACCATGCTCCTTACTGACCTCATCCTCGAGCACCTCGAGTCTCCAGAAGCGGGACGGGTCCTTTCTCCTTCATATCAGATTTATATCACTCCTGAGCTTGCCTCAGTTTTTGAAAGCGCGGCAAAAGTTTCAGCTGAACTCAAAGATGAATTTATCTCTACGGAGCATCTTTTCGTCGCTCTTTTTGATGTCGCTGGTCAGGCACGAGACATCCTTGCTCGTTTCAAGATCGACCGCGCAGGCGTACTCACCGTGATCGAAGATCTCAAAACGACAGACGTCGTAGGCGATGCAAAGCCAAAGCAATTGCGAACTCTTTCAAAATACGCACGTTCACTCACAAAACTCGCAAAAGAAAACAAACTCGATCCTGTGATCGGACGAGACAATGAAATCCTCCGCGTGATCCAGATCCTTTCTCGAAGAACAAAAAACAATCCAATCCTCATCGGTGAAGCAGGAGTGGGAAAGACAGCAATTGTCGAAGGACTCGCACTTCGTATGGCACAGGGAGATATTCCAGAATCTTTGAAAGACAAAGAGCTCATGTCTCTTGATCTCGGATCTCTCATTGCTGGTACAAAGTATCGAGGAGAATTTGAAGAGCGACTTAAAAATATTTTGAAAGAAGTGGAGCGATCAGAAGGAAAAATTATTCTCTTTGTCGATGAGATCCACACCATCGTCGGTGCCGGTGCATCTGAGGGGTCAATGGACGCTTCAAACATGTTGAAGCCCGCACTTTCTCGTGGAGAACTTCGAGCAATAGGAGCCACAACTTTGAAAGAATATCAAAAGCATATCGAAAAAGATCCCGCTCTCACGCGACGTTTCCAGCCAGTCTTTGTAAATGAACCTACCATCGATGACGCTGTTGCAATACTCCGAGGACTCAAAGAAAAGTATGAGCTCTTCCATGGAGTGCGTATTACCGATGACGCCATCGTCGCCGCGGTCAACCTTTCAAGTCGATATATCTCTGATCGATTCCTTCCTGATAAGACTGTTGATCTCATCGACGAGGCAGCAAGTGCATTGAAAATTTCTCTTGAAAACATGCCGCCACAGCTCGAAGAGACACGACGAAGAATCATGCGACTTGAGATCGAGCGGGAAGCTCTCAAAAAAGAACACGACAAAAATGCTCGTGCACGAACACTGAAGATCGAGAGTGAAATTGCCGATCTCAAAGAAAGCACTAGCGAGCTCGAACTCAAGTGGAAGAACGAAAAGGAAACTATTGCCGATATCAAACAGATCAAAAAAGATTTGGAAACTTTGCGTATTGAAGCGGAGGCTGCAGAAGCACACGCAGATCTCTCAAAGGCTGCAGAGATCCGTTATGGCCGAATTCCTCAGCTCGAAAAAGATCTCGAGGCAAAAAACAAGCGTCTCAAAAAGCTCCAGTCTTCACGACGAATTTTGAAGGAGGAAATCACTGAACAGGATATCGCAGACGTCGTATCTCGATGGACCGGTATTCCAGTTTCTCGAATGCTCGAAGAGGAGGCGCGAAAACTCGCTCGTATGGAAGATGACCTCAAGATGAAAATTGTCGGACAAGACGAGGCCGTCAAGAAAATCGCAGATACCATAAAGCGATCTCGAGCAGGCATTGCCGATCCCTCACGACCTATCGGATCATTTATCTTCCTTGGACCTACCGGAGTGGGAAAGACTGAGCTCACAAAAGCTCTTGCAGAACTTCTCTTTAGTGACGACCGTGCACTCATCCGAGTGGACATGTCTGAATACATGGAGAAACACTCAGTATCAAAGTTGATTGGTGCGCCTCCGGGCTACGTAGGACACGACGATTCAGGGGGACTCACAGAGACAGTGCGACGACGTCCGTATGCTGTGATTCTTTTTGATGAGATCGAAAAGGCACATCCGGAAGTTTTCAACATACTTCTCCAGGTTCTCGACAACGGTCGCCTCACCGACTCAAAGGGACGTACAGTGAACTTCAAAAACACAGTCATCATTATGACTTCAAACATTGGTGCACAGTATATAGAGAAGATGGAAAAGATTGGTTTTGCAAAAGAAGCATCAGGAGAAAGTCTTGATAAGGACAACTACGATGAAGCAAAAACAAAAGTGATGACAAGTCTCAAAGACTATTTCCGCCCAGAATTCCTAAACCGTGTCGACGATATTATCCTCTTTGATATCTTGAACCGCGAGTCAATCGAAAAGATCGTAAAAATCCAGGTGCAGGCGGTCGTCGATCGTATCCGTGCAAAGGAGATTTACCTCACCGTAACTCCGGAGGTTTTGACCTATCTCGCAAAGGAGGGATACAATCCTCACTATGGTGCGCGACCGCTCAAGCGTCTCATCCAAAACAAAATTCTTACACCGATCGCGTCCCTCATGATCTCTCAGGGAGTGTCGAGGGGGGGAGTGATCAACGTCGGTATGAAGAACGGAGAATTTACCTTTGATGTAAAGAAGCGAAAGAAGATGGATGCTCCACTCCTTCTCTCGAGTGCAGAGGTGCAGAAATAAAAGGAATCTGGTAGACTCATACCAGTTCTTTTTTATAGTAAGTACATGCGCCGTTCGGATAGCGGCTATTCCAGGAGACTGTAAATCTCCGGCCCTTTGGGCATCGCTGGTTCGAGTCCAGCACGGCGCACATTTTTAAAAACTTACATAACCATTGACCTCAATGGTCTTTTGTGATACTTTGCGTTCAGAAAGTATCAACAATCAGCCAAGGAAAATTATGGAAAAGAAAGACAAAGCACCCGAAACGAGGGTGCTCGAAGTCGTCAGCGCAGAGGTCTTTTTTGGTCGGCATACAGAGCCCAACGCTCTCAAGGACTATTTGGGTGAGTACGCCTTTACCAACATCACTATCTTGGATAGCAAGATAATCGCAAAAGCCCCTCACTCTATGTTTTGTTCCTACGTGCCAAGCAAGCTCATCGGAGGATCCTTTGAGATGTTTTGCCTCGATGGGAGTGGGAGACGGGTTCGAGTTGCTCGTGGAGAGACCTGGTTTGCAGGTGCCTCAGCACTTGAAGAAGAAGGGGATTTCAAAGAATCCTTCCTTCTCATGGTGAGAGGTGATACGAGGAATGATCGGGATACCCTGCCTCAATTTAACGTCCACGCAACCCCGCTTTCACAGGAGGCGAAAGTCTTCCTCGAAGAGGCAAAGGAAGTGGTCGATTACTCCGACAAGGTCTCGATGATTAAAAGCTTGCTTCGTGATCGAAAGATGAGTCGGGTCAAGATCGCTCAGTTGATCGAGGAGGTGCTTGCAGAACGCCAAGGTTCTGATCTTAGGGATGGACATATCCACGACTTTGCCACAGAGATTGGCATCTCCACCGCCACTCTGAGCGACATTCGTGCGACGCTTCGTCTGCACCCGGATCTCCAAAGACTTCTTGATCCTCGCTTGCCAGCTGCTCAGCGAGTAAGCATAGATTGCGCCACCTTTTTGGCAAAGGCTGAGCATTCAGATCAACTGAGGTTTTGGGATGAGGTCAAGAACGAAAAAAGTACTGTGCGCAGAGCAGCCCGACTTCGGATGCTTATCCCTTGAGACAGTATTTTTCAGTAACACAGAGCGCACCTGCGCTTTTTTTATTGCCTACTCCCGCACAACCCTTTTTAAAAGCGGAGATATTCTCACTACCATTTCATACGAGATCGTTCCGCATGCTTCCGCAATTCCTTCAAAAGAATTTAGATCACTGCGCACATCGCTTACAGGAGTTACAACATCTCCAACTTTCGCGTGAGGAACTTCAGATACATCGATCGAAGTAATATTCATACTCACTCGTCCAACAATGGGGCAATATGTCGTACCAATTTTTAGAGAACCAACATTTGAAAGTCTTCGATCAAAGCCTTCGTAGTAGCCAAAAGGGATGGTGGCAACGGCTGTGTCTTTCTGTGCAACAAACGTTCTATCGTATCCGACAGTTTCTCCTGCTCTGATCGTCCGCAGGGAAGTGATGATGGTCTCTATCCGCATCACAGGTTTCAGTTCGGCTGGTCCGTGTATTCCAAAAAGGCCGATTCCCAAACGTGTGACATTTGCTTCGATTCCCGTATGAAAATGTCCATCGGTATTTGCGAGGTGCCAATACTTGAGGGTTGAAAATTCCTTTTTGAAATATGGAACAAGGGTATTCCATTCAACAATTTGTTTTTCGGTAAAAGTTTTCTCGAGAGCTCCAGCTTCTGCAAGATGGGAACATATCCCTTCAAGCTTGAGATGAGGATTTTTCTTGATGATCTCAGTTGCCTCTTTTTTTTCTGAAAGCATGATCCCTTGTCGATGCATGCCCGTATCGATCTTGAGGTGAATGGAAATATTTTTATGCGCCGACTGAGAAAGTTCTCTGAGAGTGTCTAAGTTTGTTATCGTGAAAGAAACATTTTTCATGTGATGCGAAAGCATATCTTCGACTCGCGAATACCCGATCACGAGAAGAGGACTTTTGATACCTGCATGCCGAAGCGTGTGTGCTTCAAAAAAAGAGTCAACAATCAAAAAGGGAAGTCCTTCACAGTCGAGAATCTCTGCGATAGGAACGAGGCCGTGTCCGTACGCATTGCTTTTAAGTACCGGTGCTACCTGACTTTGCCCGGCCTTATTTTGGAAGAAGTGGAGGTTGTGGATAAGTGCTTTTTGCGAGAGGAAAACAGTGATGAGGGGGGTACGAGTGGGGTGGCGAAAGAGTGCCTTTTTAAGCCATTTTTTCATCATTATATTGTACCCCCAACAGGTCTCAGAGAGTACCTTGACTTTACCTCTTTTTAATGATACTATATATACAGTTACTTAAAACAAAAGAGACTCGTCAAACAGCCTCTCTCCAGTTCTTTAACAACAAGTCAATGTTAAGTTCCGTGTGGAGCTTCGTTGTGTGTTTTTGAATTGGAATTCTCTGAACGATTAGTATGAAAACAAAATTCATTTGTACTCTGGGTTTGGTCGCAGCAATCGCCTTTATGGTGACGCGGTCCAACAAACAGGATACCTCGTATCCGTCCATGACCCCTCAACAAGAGGAGGCTGTGGACGAAGCGACGAGAAAGGTTGCGGGTGAAAAGCCTGCGACTCTCGAAAAAAAGGATGCTGGTGCCTCTTACGAGTCATCGAGCAATCGAATGGTTGTTGTTAAGCGGAAAGGTTTCAAATTTCACGAGACCACTCCGCTGACCCAGGGCAAGCCGGTCGGCTTTGTCCCTGAATCCCAACTCGACCAAGCTCGTAGATAATCGAGCACAAAAACTACAACAAAAAATCAACACGAAACTGAAACTGAAAATGAAAACGAAATTGTCCTTTCTTCTTGTGCTCATCTGCACGACCTCCATCTTGGGGGCTGCCGATCAGGCACTTCTCTCCATCGGCAGTCTGGTTCACCTCCGCCTTACCGCGCTCGACAATGTCGTCCGCGGAGTGTGGAGAATTGAATCGACTGCCATCGACTCAACGTACGAAAACTCCCAAACCATCATCGAAGCGACGGGCTCTGGCGCAGAACAGGTCGTAGACCGACTCTGCCAAGGAGAACCCGAGTACCGGCTGTTGACGACAAACGCCACCATCACCGGCTACCTCTATCTCTATGATGTGAGAAGCAATGTTCTGTGGTTTGCGGCAGTGCAATGGAACGGTGCCGAAGACGAAGCGGGCTTAGAGCCCGATTACTCAATGACCCTCATGTACCAGCCTCTGTTCTCAGGAGTTCAGTCAGCGCATGTTAATGCGTTCGACTCTACTGGAAATATTGGTCAAATACACAGTCTCGAGGTTACTGAGAGCACTCAGCTCCTCTGGCCACCCTTCATGTGTGGAAGTACAAACACCGAACTAGTGGTTTACTACACCAATGGCTCGGTCACCAACTACAAGGTCTCGGACCCGGTGCCGAAATCACTCGAGGTTCAAGGGGTTCAGCGAAAGACAGTTTCTTTCGAGGGTGCAAATCACTACCGGTTCAATGTCCAAAGTCACACCAACATCGGAGGGACCTACACAAAAAGGCCAACCTTCATGGTGTCAGTGACGAACGGACAATACTACGTGGGCTTCGATGTCTGCGGTATCGTTTACATCAACGGGCAAGGCGTATTAATACGCCCTACCCGTATCTACTTCCTGCCTCCTGGTGTGGAGCCGGGAAGTCCGGGAGGTTTCGACTTCCCGATGGATCAAAATGGACCGACGTATCTCCTCGTCTCCACCACCTATCGGATCTACTTCGAATGGGATCCTTCCTTTAACCCGCCACAGTCAGTCTATGCGGGTCCGACGGAGGAAGAGCCGACGGGCGTTGGTTCCAGTGGCATACCCATTGCCGAGATCAACATAAACATCCCACCACTGCCTCTTGCGCAGCAATAACCATAACATTGGCTTGTCCCTCAAAAACCACCGGATATCCTTTACAGGACCCGGTGTTTTCTTTTGTCTGAGAATCTGATTGCATTTTTAATATATCTAGGGTATAGTATGCCCCATGTCACAGATTCAAGTTATACAGATAAAAAACAAGGAAAGCGGAGAAACCTACTGGACCCGCAAGAACAAGAAGAAAGTGGAGCGAAAGATCGAGCTTAAGAAATTTAGCAAGACTCTTCGCAAGCACGTCGTCTTCAAGGAGGCAAAGAAATAAACAAGAAATCCCCACCCGGGGATTTTCTTTATAAAGATTTCATAACTTTTTTATATGGATTTTATCTCGCTCCGATACGCTCTACGTATTAGCAGAATTAAGTAATATAAAAAGTATGAAAATACACAAGAAAAAAGTAGGTATGCGGGGTGGTTTTACGTTGATTGAAATATTGGTGGTGATCGGCATCATAGCTGTACTTGCTACCGTCGTGCTCGTTGCGGTAAATCCTGCACGGCAGTTTAAGCTTGCGCGAGATTCACAGAGAGTAAGTAATGTCACAGCTCTATTGAACGCAGTTGGGCAAAATCTCGCTGAACATAAAGGAATCTTTACTTGCGGAGCAGTAGTGCAGACATTACCAGGAACTCCTACGCGGATAAAGGTTGATAGTGGGGGTGGAGACGCTGTGGATATCGCGCAGTGTCTTGTCCCTACCTACATTTCATCTCTTCCGTTCGACCCTTCGCTCACAGGAAGTTTCTATTCGAGCACCGAATCCTATGACACAGGATATTCTTTGAGTGTCGATCTTTCAGGACGCGTGACGGTCTCCGCAGTTGGGGAAATCACTCCCGTCATATCTGTCGTGAGATAGAGTATACTGTAGAGAATGCGACGCAACAGGTATCTTCTTATTTCCGCTCTCGTCCTTATCATCATTGCGCTTTTGGTGCGGGAACGTTTTGTTCTCGACAGAGCTCGGTTAACCACAGATGATGAAGTAGTGAAAGAAGAATTTAGTCTCTACAAAGCTCTGCATCCAAAAGAAAATGCTCTTGATGAAAAGATATTCACCGATGCTGGAGAGGATGTAAGTGATCGTGTGGTGACTGAGAAGGCTCCATTGCTCAAGAACCCTCTTACACCGCCAGTAAACCCGATTACAGCAGAAGCCTACGTGGTAGGGAATCTTGAGACGGGAGAGATCTACATGAGCCAGGGTAAGGACAGCGTCTTTCCTATTGCCTCTATAAGCAAGCTCTACACATCCCTCATTGCTCGCCACGTCATGGATCCCGAAAAGAAGGTGGAGATCACAGAAGAGGCACTCTTGGGGTATGGAGAGGCGGGACACCTGGTCCTAGGTGAGAAGTTCTCTCCTGAGGAATTGCTCTATCCTCTTGTCCTAGAATCAAGCAATGATGCAGCAGAAGCATTTGCTTTCTCTTATGGGTACGGACAGTTTCTCGTGGAGATGAATGCCTTTGCTCAAGAGATCGGTATGAGTAAGACGTTCTTCCGAGATGCTTCAGGTATCAGTCCTGGAAATATTTCCAGTGCTCAGGATCTCTTTGCCTTCTCTCGGTATCTCTACAGCTATGAAAAATCTTTGCTCGATATCACGAAGACTCGAGAGTATATACTCGCAACAACCACTGACCACGGATCGCATCGCTTTGTTTCCATCAATCCTCTCACTCGCAACGAGTATTTCATAGGAGGCAAGACAGGAAGGACAAACGAAGCAGGTGAGAGTATGGTGTCGCTCTTCAAATATCAATTTGGAGACACGACATACCCCATAGCTATTATCGTCTTGCGATCACGCTTTGGAGAAAGAGAAGCAGATACAGGAAGACTCCTCTCAAGGTTTATGACAAGTATTGGGAAGGGAATGTAATAAAGGCAAAAGAAAAACCCCGGGCACTTGCTCGGGGTTTTTGATGATCTCACAGCTTAGGCAGCTTTAGGTAGTGCTTCTGGGAATTGGATGAATTTACTGAGAAGCGCGAGGACATTTGGTTTTCCTTGCGAGTCTTCAGTGCATCCCTTTTCCATCTGGATCTTTCGTAGCTCCACCTTGTCGGAAGTTGCTACAATTTTTCCAGAATAAGTCCGGAGTATTTCGGTGAGGACGGGGAGGCAATTGAATTGCGCTTCTCCGATCTCACCATCAAGTAAGATTACTGTCCAATCGGAATGCATACGGAATTTCTCCAATGCTTCTTCCGGCGTGACGGCAACCTCAACCTGTACCCCAAAACTTTCCAGAAGCTCTTTCCACAAGAGCCTCACTGCGTGATCTTCAATTATCAATATTTTCATTCTGATTTCCTCCTGAGTTTTGTAGGGGGTTGTCAGAAGACTCAACTGACCTAGTATAAGTATACCACTTTGACACCAAAAGTCAAGGTGTGGTGGAGTATAAAAAAACCGAGGTACTGCAAGGGCAGTACGCTCGATGTGATTTGTCAGGCGGTCAAAAGACCTTCGCCTCGAATTCTTTCTTGTTGCCCGCGGACTTTGTCCTGTGCTTTGACGTTTCCACGCACGGTTCCAACTGGGACGTTCTGTGCGGTTTCCTGAAGAGCGGTAGTGTCAAAACCTTGACCGATTTTCCGTAAGAATTTTTTTGTCGTAGCTTTCATAAAAAGAGAATATTTGGTTTGTGTGCTGCCTCCGTAATCATACGACAAAAAGGGGACAAAGTCAATTATATTTTTGCAATAAAAAAACCGACGGACTTTAGCGTCCTCGGCGGTCATGAGCTGGGCGTGCACGTGTTGCGACGATCTTCTTCACTTGAAGCTTTTTGGGAGTTTCGATGAAGGGGAGAACTTTGCCTGGCCTCAAAGGCAGATGAATGGGAGTCAGAATTTTTAGTTGCTCGAGGGGAACTATTTCCATCTGCTTCATATCCCGAAGTTGGGATTCCTGGAGGGAGATCATGTCTTTGTCGGACACAATCACCACATCCGCAAGATCCTTGTGCTGGAGAAGCGCTGCTTGAAGATACTTCAGATCGGTGCCAGATCCTATTATCAAGCATACTAAACCTTTACCGGTTTTGTGTTTAAGAAACATACGATTAATCTCCATCGACAATCATGCGGGATGGGGGCAGGGAAGTCAAATAAAATTTCTAAGGGACGGGTGCATGAGGACCGGTCTCTTGGCACCCCCATTCTCCGCAGCCAATGTAGTAAACTTCCTCACCTACTTCTTTTCTCAAAATATAGTGTGAATCTGCAGGAGCAGCTCCGGGATAACCAGTTATCCACTGCCATCCTGTGGGGAGTCGAGGCCAAGGTACTGTGGACCCCCATCCTTGAGTACATATTTGACCCCCTCCGGAGTTTGAGTCTACTAAGGTTACGAAATAATATCCGTTACCTCGACAGTCAGAGGCAATGGGCAATACGCCTCGGGCGGTTTCCAGAGCCGCTGCATTGACTGCTTTTCCTCTCGCGCTGTTGAGACTTGCAAAAACAATGCTTGAAAGCATTCCGATGATGCTTATTACCACTAGAAGTTCGAGGAGAGTGAAGCCCAATTGTTTGTGGAGGGGGGGGGTTCTTCATGTGATTGTAACTATATGATGCCTAAAGTATATCACTTGTATAAAGTATAAAAAAACCGGCCGGGCGATGGACGCTCGGACGGTTGATGGTTGAGGTTGTTTAACGAAGGGCACGCATGGCTGGCCGACGGGACTCGAGTCCCAGCTTGTGGCTGTCGAACCCTGTCCCGTGGACACCAGAGTACTCATGGCTGTGGCTTTCTGTGGTCACTTCGTGCTCGTATACAAAGCGAGTAACGGGACCTTCATTCAGCCGCCAGCCGACCATGATCCGGAGCATGCCGGTTTTCTTGAGTCGTGCCATGACTTTGCATCGTTGGGAATTGAAGAATACGTGAGTGGGACTTGCACTTGATTTCATTCTTAAGACTGATATTTTCTGGTTGTTGAAATTTTCCCGTGTTCTACCCGTATAAAACTATAACCCTTTGGCAGGGAATAGTCAAGTCTTGATTGGAACCAGTAGAAACTATTTCTTTGCTGTCTTTTTCTTGCCACCTCCACTGAGTGTCTTCCAGTGCTTTTTAAGATCTGCTGCGAGCTCTTGCACTTCCTCTTCAGCTGCGTACTTTCCGGTAGCGTACTTTGTAGTAACCTTGTCGATGATCTCGTGATAGTTTGCCTCACTCACATCCTTTGCTTTCTCAAGCTTTTCTATCACCTCACCCTTCATTTTGATCGCCCATGACTTTGCCTGCTTCTGATGCTTCTTGCCATTTGGTCCAAAGAGAAAATATGCTCCCGCTGCAATTCCTGCAAGGGTCGCTCCTACGAGCGCTACTTTCATTGCCCCTCCTTCATCCTGTGTTTTTTTCGCCATGTGTTTTTAAATTATGTAATGTGATAATTATTTCTTCAGTCGCTTTCTGCTCGCTGGGGGAAAGAGCATACGAAATATCATATTGCTCTCGAGCCGGTCTTTGAGCTCCAGCACAAATTCCTCTCCTTCTTTCCATCCTCCCTTGATCGCTTCTGAGAGCGCATGAAGATTGCGAGCTGCTCGGATGAGATAGTAGAGGAGGACTGAGACAAGGACGACGAGCACGACCGTTGCGATCGATGCGATAAAGAAAAATATATCTGCTTTGATTAATGTGTCCATATGCTCAGTATATAGTAAAGACGGACAAAGAGATATAAACTTTCATTACCTCACCTCAAACTGGGTGATTCTCAAATTTTCTTCTTCGTATGTGTAGGTGAAGTCTGCCGTATACGCATTGTGCCCGTCTTCGTATGAGACAAAACCTGATCCATCATTGGCTTCTATTTCTGTTACAAAAAACTTTCCTCCCACCTGTTCTTTGACTGGGGAGAGGGTGGAAATATTTTCACGTACGTAGTCTTCTGCAGAGGGTAATGGCTGGGCAAAATTGAAGAGGAAAATACAGAGGATGATTAAAACTGCTGCAAGGATGATCCAGATATTTCTTTTTGTGGGTTTGGATGGCATAGATAAAGTATACAATAAAAAAACCGCCATTACGCGGGTTGTAGATCAAGATCGAAGCGTCGACGGGGCAATGAAGGATCTCTGGGATGGACGTTTCTTTCAGACCAATCAGAATCCCACTTTCTTTTGTAACAGATGACAGGGCCCTCGTTGAGCAGTAGGCGGGGAAGCATCATTTGTTCCACCAAGCCTTCGCGCTGAAGAGGTAACATGGCTTGCTGTATTTCAACTGGGTTGAGCAAGATATCTTCTTTGTTCTCGAGCTCTCGCTTTATTTGATCGATGTCTTTCCACGCGGTAAAGCTCAAGACTTTCAAATACTCTTCGCGATCAAGACCTCTGTGTTTGTACAGATACCAAAGCAATGCTATCGCGCAGATCGCACCGATGCACAAGTAGTTGTCCATGAATAAATCCTTTCCTCCGCTTTTATATCATGCCCTCATATTTGTGTCTATCGTAAAAAACGGTAGACTGTATACACATGAAAAATGTAGCAATTGAATTCTCGCATTTCTTTATAAAAAGCCTCCAGGCGAGCGTTTTCGGAGTTTTTTTGCTTCTTCTCTTTCTTCTCACTGAGCTTATTCCGATTCCTTTCGTAAGCCGGTATGACTTTATCTTTCTTGCGGCTGTAGCGTTCCAGCTCTTTATGCTTATTACAAAAAGAGAGACTCTCAAAGAGTTTTCTGTGATTATTATTTTCCACATCCTGGCGACGGTCATGGAATTGTTTAAAACACATCCCGCTATCAGCTCATGGACATACCCAGGCATAGGGGATTCTGTTTTTGTACTTGCGACAGTACCGCTCTTTACGGGATTTCTTTATTCAGCAATCGGGAGTTATATTTCCCGAGCTTTTATTTTCCTTAAACTTCGCTATGAACATTTTCCGGCATATTTTCATGTGTGGATTTTGGCGGTACTTATTTATGTAAACTTTTTCTCGCATCATTTTATCTACGACATCCGTTACTTTATTTTTGCATATACGATCGTTGTTTTTTGGAAAACTAAAGTGCATTTTCAGGTATATCAAAAAGTGCGCACGATGCCGTTTCTGCTCACAGCGCTTCTCTCTGCTTTGTGTGTTTGGATCGCAGAAAATATCGGAACCTTTACGAGTATCTGGCTCTACCCAAGCCAAGTTGCTTCATGGCACCTTGTTTCCTTTAACAAAACAGGTTCATGGTTCCTGCTTCTTATCTTGAGCTTTGCACTCGTGACGATTGTTTATCGGGAGAGGCTCACGGGGAAGAAAGGGCAATAAAAAAACCGCCGGACACAAAAGGTGCCGGCAAGTATGAGGTCCAATTATTTGACTTGAATCCGAAAAGGCTTTTCGCAAAAAGGACATTTCGTCCACTCCTGCTCACGAGCATCTTGAGTGTCGAAGGTAAGGCCTTCTCCACTGACCCATCCCGGACATCCACAATCGATTATCATCACACCCCTTTCAAGTAGTGTGATGGGGAAGACCTCGACAACCCCAAAGTCGATAACCAGTACAGGCGTGGTGCTCGACATCTCCCTGAGTTTCAGTCCTGCAACGGGGTCAACTTTGTCGAGAAGATGCGCCATGTTTTTACGAGGCGAGGTTCCTCGTGCAAAAGGTTTCTGTTTCTTGTCAAAGAGCAGATCCCAGTCAAGGGCGAAGAGATTGTCGGCAATGGCATAGTTGAGTATGTCTGCCGTATTGATGACAAAGATGACATGGTCTCTTGTTCCAGGAAGTCGAAGGAGCTTTTCTTTGAGCTCGAGCACTCCAACCCCATTGAGTTCGAGGGTTTGTGTGCAAGAGTTCTTGCGGTTTGGAACCAGAGAGCTTACGGCTCCAGATAATTTCCATTTTCTCCGGGTAGATGGAAGTGCTGATGTGTTTGAGTGAGACATAGTTCGTCCAGTTTTTGAGGGGAGGGAAGTGATATCCCTCTGACAATTTACTCTCAAATTATCAGTTTTTCTGTATTTGTCAAAGATTCAAGAAGGGAAATAAAAAAACACCGATCCCGTGAGGGGTCAGTGTGAGTCCGTTCAATACTGCCGGATTTCCCAGATGATCATCTTGCGACGCGCGATGTTTCCGACTCCGCGATTGAACCCGCTGAACTCTACGGCGTGGTTCGGATACCGATCAACAAACGCCAGGAGCTCTTCACAATCGTTGCCTTCCAGTATTGTTTGCAGGGTGAGAAGCGCTGTAGTACGGTAGACCTGTTTCCCCGATGAAACGAGAGCTGCGCGCATAAACTTGTTCTCTAAAGAAAAGAAAAGGCAGAGCCCTTCCTCCGATCGCATCGCCTCACCATTGATCAGATATCTGATCTTTGAGGGAGAGAATTGTTCGGTCACATGATAGTCGTAGCGCTGATACCCGCGCATCTGGAGCTTTTTCATTTCTTCCTCGACGTTCTCGCGAGGAATATCGCTTATCAAAGGCTGGCCGACAAGGTGGCCGTTGTAACGGAGAGAGACAGGATCGCTCCAGTCGCTTTCCAAGAATTCTTCTACCGTTCTCCATGTCCGAGGTTTGTTGCCAAGAAGGTCTTGCCACCAGAGACCAAAGAACGCTCTCTTACAGAGTATGGGTGTTGTCATAGCAAATGAGCTTTGGGTCAATTTAACTCTTTCTAAAAAAGAAAGTCAATGAGCGGTTTTCCATGATAAAATAAAAGCATGTCCACACACAAAATCTCCTCCGGCGTCGTCCATAAAGTTCCAGCTGATCTGGAAAAGGCAATTTCTGCTTCCTCGAAAGTACGAGAAGTCTGGGAAGACATCACTCCACTCGCTCGCAATGAATGGATTTGCTGGGTGATCTCTCCAAAGAAACAGGAGACGCGAGACAAACATATACGAATACTTTCTGAGAAACTGAAAGCAGGGAAGCGGAGGCCGTGTTGCTGGGCGGGGTGCATGCATCGGGAGAAATAAAAAACCGTCGGTACGCGACGGGGTTTGTTTTTCTTAATCCATTTAACCCAAAAATCTCCGAGAAGGATTTGGGCTCCACATCACCTTCCACTCCTCATTTACGTGATAGCGGACATCAAGTCGTTCGTGTTCAGTAGGAATATTCTCGCGGACAATCTGCACCATCAGTTGTTCGAGCATCATGACTATGCGGGTGGCATCTTCTTGTGTACTCAGGGCTTGCGCCATGGAGTTGAGAGTAGCGCCGTAGGAGCTTTCTTCATTTCCTGAACTCATTGCCCCTACTTTTTCTACAGGAGAGATGTCACCCCTCTCATGTTCCCTGAAGATCAGAGTCTGCAGGCGGGCAAGTTGTAGGACAATCTCGTGAGAGGGCTGTTTCTCTATCGGTTCGCCGTGATTCACGGGGTTCAGTTCTGTTGTGGGTAAGCCGGGGATGTCAGGGTGGTTTGAGAGAATCGCTACGATCTTTCCAGTGAGCTTCATAAATTAGATTGGTTGAGGTTTAAAAAACTACTGTGTTGAAAATATCACACAAGAGCCAAAAGTCAACGTTCTATTTCATCCTCACCAAAACTCTCTCAACTGTTTTCCATGTTCGTGTAGTTACATTTTTACTGTATCTTTTATCAATATCACTCATAAATTTTGTTGAGCCTGTATCAGTTGTGTCGACTACGGTAAAAATCTCTCCAGGTTTTTGTTTTAAAAATGAAACAATGAGATAGGTAGTTTTGCTATGCGTTGCTCCAGGAAAAGGATCTTTGGCTATGAGGCGCTCGAGGTTGGCTTTGCTCCGCACATATGCAGGACTTTTGATGGAGAGTTCTTTCAAAAGTGTTTCTTCGATTTTCTCTTCCAATTCAGAAACATTTTTTGAGTCAGAATGGAAAATAATATTGCCGCTGGAGATCACGCTCTGCACGTTTGTAAATCCAAGCCTCTCAAACACTGCACGAAGCTTTTCATTGCGCATATTGGGATTCGTCGGCATGATACCGCGAAGAAAGGCGATGTAGGAAGTCATAGAGTAATGATATCGGGAAAGGAGGGAATTGGGAAATAAAAAAGACCCTCGGAGGGCCTTATGGTTTCGGGAACGCTTTTCGATATTCGGCGATGACTTTACGGATTCCTTTGCGGAAGTTTTTCCGAGTCATCACCTTGGAAGGACAGAGCTCCATGGGTAAGAAGAATGTGCGAATCGGATGTCTTTTCATGTGTTCATACATTCCCCAGAATTGGTAGAGGTGTTCTTGTGCCTCACTGACATTTGCGTAACCATCGGGAATTTTCTCAAACAGTTCGAGTGCGTCGCAGAGAGTCGGAGTGGGAGAATAAGGAAGGTTGAGCCTCGCAATCTTCGCATCTTCATCCGCATTGTATTTGGCGGTGAGTCGTACGCGAGCAGGGTACAGGCGGACGCAGATAGCGACTTCGTTGTCCGTAAGTCCGACAGGAACTCTCCAGGGACTAAAGAACATATGAAGGTACCCTTCTGCTTTCGGGTATCTTCGCAAGATCGACGCGTTTCTGTAGTCAGTCATGACCACTTCTTGGTCAAAGCGTAACGGTGAATTTTTCCATTTTTCTTCCCAACATGAAGACAGGGCTCCTGCACTTCTCCACTTTTTCCGCCAGTGGGGAAGGTGTATTTTGTGAATAGCTGCCATATAGGTTTTGGTTTCTTCCTCTACATTTACATGCCGTGGGAGTGGTGTCAAATTGGAAAATAAAAAACCGCACCTTGGGAGGTGGGCTGTGGGGACGAAAAATTGCTAGGCTTCAAAGGCCGCAAGTCGAGTAAGATCCGCTCTCATTTTCGTGAGAGTTTCTCTGCCTCGTGTGCTCAATCTAAAAACAGCTTTGCGGTTATCCTTGAGTCTTTTCAGCTTGCTACGCTTGAGCACAAGTTTCCGCTCGATCAGTCTTCTCAGCGTCGTGTAGAGACTGCCAAACGAAAGAGGTCTGTGTCTCCAGAGCTCGTGCCTCGCTGCAATCTGACGCCCATTTTGATGCGGGTTTCTGCGAATGATTGCCATGAGTTCAAATTCAAGCGGCGACAAAGGGAAGTTATTTCTCTTCATATGTATTTTCTCCAGGTACTAAAATATACATTACAATTTATATTGTAAATTGTCAATTACGTTTAAAAACGGTTGCCGATTCACCCCCACCAAGCTCATGAAAGATCTCAGGTATCACAAAGGATACAAAAAATACGATACGGAGTAGGCTTTGACTTATTTTACCTGTTGTGTTACTCTGGTATCCGGTCCAAAAATGCTGGTGGCAACTTACAGCACCACATATTTGGAAAAAGTACAAATACGAAAAAACGGAATACAGATACACATGAAAAAGAACCTTCTAGCTTTGACCCTTTTTAGCGTCATCGTCCTCACTGCTTCGGCGGCCCTCCTCTTCAATCAGAATATCGTCGCCATCTTTGGTGCTGGTAATCCGAACGATGGGTGGACCGTCTCTGACGAACCGGCCCTTACTTTGGGCTTGCGCGCCAAGAACCGCGAGAATGCATCGACGGCGAACGTCGGCGGCGTGTACAACGTCCCGGCCGGTCTCCAGGCGCCCAACAACAACCGGGCTCGGTGGAACTGGGAGCTCTCTGTGAACTCCAAGTCGAGTACTCTCGACAGTTACGAATACTACATGGAGATCGACCTCGATCACTCCACAGGTGTAAACAAACTGGTGGTGAACGTCCTCACTCAGTGGGCTGACAACTCCTACGGCACGGCGAGCACGCTCAACGGTCAAGGTGTCGAAGGTCCTGCGAGTACACACGCACCTGTCTCGACAGTTGCACAGCAGTCCCAGAACATCGTGTTCTACGGACTTGATGCCAACCTCGATGCGACCTACACCTACACGCTCTATGCGGTGGCTGCTGGTGCAGGTCCCAATGGAGCTCGTATCGCTACGGTGGCAATCACCGTGATTGTCGGCGCCGGCGGCCCTCTGCCCCCTGACGATGATGGTGATGGTGTGCCGAACAGCATCGACCAGTGCCCGAATACGGTGCTCGGTGAAGTTGTGAACACGTTCGGCTGCTCGATCCAAGATCAGATCAACAAGTGCGCCACTGAAAACGCTTCGGATCATGGTGAATACGTCTCCTGCGTCGTCGAGCTTGCCAACAAGCTCTTCAAGGCAGGGACCGTGAGCCAGAGCGAACGCAAGTTCATGATCAATTCCGCCGCGCAATCGAGTATCGGCAAGTAATCTGTTTCTGAAAGCCTAAAAAGCACAAGCCCCAGAGAGTGATCTCCGGGGCCTTTTTTATGCTTCTTTTTGTAAAGAGGTAGTTACTTCACAAACAACTTATTGAACCATCCAAAGAGGCTAAACTTGCTTTCGTTTGTCTCTATGAAAGCTTCTGCTCGTGCCTGCTCATCTTCGAGAGCTTCGATCTCAAGTGTGAGTTCTGCCTTTACGGTAGCATCTGTTGTTCGATCAAGAAGGGCCTTGAGTCGAGCAATGTTTGCAGATGTTGTGGCAATTTCACTTCGGATTGCGCCGAGGTTTTTATAATCAGTTCCTGCCAAGAATGTCTTCAATGAACTTCGTTCATTGACCTTCGTCATAGCAGAAGCTGTTGTCGATGCTGAGTCGTTTTGAGACTGGGCGATAACACGAACCTCTGATCCGATACCTCCATCTCGATCAGCTACAGAAAGGAGCTTCTGAACAAATGTTGACACGTCACTTCGAGTGTCTGAAGTGGTTGAAGCGTGATCTTTCTTTACAGCTGAACTTGTGGCATTACCTCGATCTTTTGTAGATGTTGAAGTTGAGGCAGATGCGTTTACGTTTACATTTGCCTTCAGTTTTACTTCAGGAATCTGGGCCTGTGCCACGCTCACTGTTACCAGAGAGACAATGGCCATGATGGTTGCTAGGGTTAGTTTTGATTTCATATGTGTTTAAGTTTAAATTAAATTGCTACGCAATAGCATAGCTACTGACTTCTTCCATTATACAACAAAAAACCACTGAAAGGAACAGTGGTTTTTATGTGAATACTATTTAACGAGTGATGAGGGGGTCTCCTACTGCCATGAAATACACGGTCTGCTTGCTATCCCAGGCTGCCTCTACAAAGAGGAGGCCCTTTTCCCAGTCTGCAAGATATGATGAACCTGCAACTCCACTGGTGTAAGGTTCCTCTACGTGAGTGGTCGCTCCGATGGGAGTATTTGAATAGTTTGTTCCTCCAAATGCATTGCTACTAAACCAGTCAATGAAATTTCCCTGGCTTGTGCTCCATTGTCCATTAAATGATTCAATTGTCTTTATGAGGTACCATGAAGATTTTCCACTGAATGTTATTGAGCCATTGTTTGCATATTCACCTCCGATACCTCCGTTTGCTCCCCATGTCTCAAATCCAAGGACGTCAGTAGCTTGGGTAATATGGGTAGAACTTGCCTGTGCTGTGTAGGTGATTCGAGAGCTCGATACTCCAGAAGATGTGAGCTTGTTCTTGTCGGTATGAATGAGAGGGTATCCAGAGTATCCCTGTGCTTCGTCGAGGAAGTAGTTTGTACCTGCCTGTCCTCCGGCTGATCCGGAAATGACGATGTTGGGTGTTGGCATCGCATTGTAAACCACTTTCAACTTATCAATATATGCTTGAGTTGCTTCGAGAGAACCCATGTTGAGGTGTGTGACGAGGGCTGTGGTACCAGGATATTTTGAGGGAGAGAATATAAGACCGGTACCTCCCGCATAATATGAACCTGTCCTGATTCCGAGATCAGAGTATGCCTTGCTCATCTGGTGATCAACACTCGCTGCTCCAGAAACTCGATCTGGTATACCTCGAACCATGACGATGTAGTAGATAGGTTTCAAAGTGTTTGCTTGCATCCAGTCGACGATGGGTTGTCTTATTGTAGTGTTGAAAGTTGGCTGGCTTGTTATCTCAGCATCATCTGTAGCGACTCCGAGGACGTTTACTCCTCCAAATTCAGGTCGGTTTGCGATGTAGTAATCTTTCAAGGCAATACTGTCAGGTGAGTTTGTGTTGTAGACGACAAGAACTTTATCAGCAGTTACTACTGTCGATGGTGGTGGTACTGCTGTGATTGATATAGAAGATGATGTTGCGCTGTTGTTTGCTGCATCAAAAGCTTTTACCAAGAAAGTAAAGGTTGTGGGTGCTCCAACTGCAATATTCTGAACAAAACTATACGGTGCAGATGAATCGGTTGCTGCAAGTGATCCATTTTGCCATAGTTCTACTTTTGTTACTGCGACATTGTCAGATGCTGAAGCATTTACCGTAACAGTTTCAGAGAAAGACTGACCATCCTGCGGTGAAGTGATGCTTACCGTAGGAGAAACTGTGTCTGGATCCGATGTTCTCGCTGTGGCAACGTTAGAATATGGAGAGTAGGTGGTATTTCTTCCTTTCTGAACGAATGAACGAATACGATAATAATACGGAGTGCTTGGAGTTAGACCATTGTCTGTGTAAGTTAGAACTCTTTTTCCTACTGTCGTCACCTCTGTAAATGGACCAGTAGAAGTGAGAGATCTCTCGATGCTAAAAGTATTGGGCGCACCCGTTGACCAGGTAAGCTTGATGCTTGACTGGTTGTTGGTCTGAGCTGATACGACAATACCTTCAGCTGTCACTGCTGCTAAGTTTGAGCCCGACTGTTGTGCGAGCGATGTGAGGTATGTTTTCGTCTGTACACTGGCAGTTATGAGTGCTGCTAGGACGAGTATTCCTAACCCGGCGATTATAAACGTCTTCGAATTTTTGTATTTCATGAAATATGTTAATGGTCGAGAAACTTTAATAAAAAACTATGAGGTAAATTGTAGCACACTACTTTTTCTTTGGAATCGTAATCCACGCACTGTGAAGAATCAGGAAAATACAAAAGATATACAGCCAACCATCCTCACTATCTATACCATTGGCTATCCAGGTAGTCATAATAATCGCAGTTCCAAGAATGGCGATGAGAAGGGAAGCCCAATATTTTTTTAGGAATGATGTCATGACTCTATTATATCGTAATTTTCTGTGTAAGACTTTCTTTTGACCAACGTCTCCTCTATTGTGTGACGTTTATTCATTAACACTCATGTAATTAATATATAACATTATGGAAATAATACTTTGGATTATTTTTGGAGGTATTGTAGGGTGGATTGCATCAATGATAATGAATACTAATGCTGAGCAGGGAATGCTTCTTAACATCATCGTTGGAATCGTAGGCGCCTTTCTGGGCGGATTTATCATGAGGTTTTTTGGTCAGGGAGGAGTCGGGGGATTTAATATATATAGCTTTATTGTCGCCTTGATAGGGTCTGTTGTATTGATCGGGATTGTAAAATTGCTACGGAGATAAAAGAGAAATAAAAAAACCGCACGGACCGCGAAGGTGAGTGCAGGTGTCGTTCTTTTGATCTATTCCTCGCACAATAGCGCCAGAGGAATGCGTGCGGGGACGTCTAGCCAAGTCCCTCGGTCTCCACCCGCAAGATGGATAAGGACGCTCCCATTTCCACCCTCACGAGGCGGTGAGATAATCTCCTCACCGGTGCCCAAAATATCTCCGACTTTCAGGGTACTCGGCTGAGCAACATGCTTAGTTCGCAGAATGCTCGGATAACCACCACCCCTTTCTTTGTACTCCTTCCATCCGATGGGAGGACCATGATAATAGAGGGGTGAGCCGAGAAGATTCCTGATCTTTATCTCGGGACCGGTAGTGTCGATCTGTTCCATAATGATTTCTAAGCAGGCTTTTTCAGTGTCCCAAGCTTCCTTCGGAAACTCTGGAAACTGCAATCCTCTTTCCACGAGAATATCGCGGTCACCCGGAAGGAGACCTTCTTCTAGACCTTTGCAACGAGTTGCTAAGTCATGGAGATATATAGGACTTTCGGCCAAAAGGCGAAACAGGATTGTGATGATGTGTTTCTGGAAGCTTACCAACGGGGTCATAAGGGATCCTTTCGTGTTGAATTTTTCTTCTTGCTAAACTGTCCCGTATCGTACGCTTTTAACAAAGAAAAGCAAGAAAAAGAAATAAAAAAACCGCCAGTTGCCTGGGGTGTTGGTTTGCACGGAACTCAAAGTGAGTAATAGCCTTTGGTGAGATCGTAAACAGCTTTCATCGTATCTGCTGCCCTCTCTCCATCGCAGGTGATTCCTTTAAACAAAGGTCTTGCTTTAGAAATGTACTCCTCGTCTTCGAGTAGCTTTTCGATGAATGTCTCCTTTACGCCAAACTCTTGGAGGATTTGGGTAAGGAGTTCGGGAGTGAATCCGGTGTCCCAGAAGATCTTGAGAACTTCATGATAGGAGGCAAAGAAGGAGAATTCATAAGTCCTTACGAGTCCTTCCACTCTCGTGCCTAAAGGAGTTTTTCCCGTGGCAGCGAGGCATCCTTTCTGGCATTCCAGGCGTTCTAGAGACGTACCAGTGACACAAAGTGTGAAGGGTTTTCCGGTACTCAGATTTTTTACATATTCAGTGGTATAGAGAGGCATTTAAAGTTTCCTTGTGAAGGGAGGGAAGTGATATCCCCCTGGCAGTTTACCTAAAAAATATCATCTGGAGGAGGTTTGTCAAATAAAAAAACCGCCAGCATAGCGCATGGCGGGACGTGGGGGGGGGGAGATAAGGGGAGAGGAATTATTTATTCTTGGAACGTCGCTTCCTCCGCCTCTTCTTTGTTTCCGGAGCAGAAGCCTTAGGGGATTGCGAGACCTCGGTGAGTTGGAGGGTGATGCTATGGTGATCTCCTGCCTGCATGAGCAAGGTAAGGGGGTGCGATGCCCTGTGTGTCTTGTTTCTTTCGACAAACTGCTTTGTAAAGAAGGCCGGCGGGAACAGAACATCGATCGGCAGACCGCTCCAACGCTCGAAGCTGTTGGACAAGTCTTGACCCCGCGTAGAGTGGAAGTTCAGCTGCCACCGCATACGCAGGATTTTGTGGAAAGTGGGGACCGAGATCCCCAAAAAATCCGCAGCCTGAGCCTGTGTTTGGCCTCTGTGCCTCATCACTTGAAGCAAACCACCGTGGTATTCCCTCATGAGGTATTCAATCGCTGGGACCACAACAAAGTTTTTCATATTTTTTCTTTCGAAGGTCGTTTTGACCAACCAGAAAGCACCATAGCATAGGTTGCTATGATTGTCAACTATAGCAGTTCCTCTCTCTTGTATTCAGCGCGTCTAAGATGTAGTATCACCTTAGTTGTGAAATGTGGGCATACCGCTCATATTCGAAAAAGAAAGGAATTATGAAACTGATGTTGCTGATCTCTGTTCTCGTCATACCTGTGACGGCATTCTCGGCTGAACCCAAACTCACTGATCGTGAACGATCGACCGTTTTGTTACGTCGATACGTAACGAATGATGTGGAGATGATTAAACTCCATGGCACAAATGCCTTACATGTTGAAAGTACGGCATGGTTCCATCGCTCCAGTACCAATCTGGTGACGGTACTGCATGGTGTTAAGATCATGCTCATTGATTCTAACTGGACAGAACTGGAACTCTTCCAGACTGACTCCACGGGACAATCGAAAACGCTCCAAAGGAACAAGGCTCGCCTCGTGTTCAGTAAAAAAATTGGTGGTGATGGTATCGCTGTCCTGGAACTCCAGCACCCCTTTCCAGGTGCGTACCCTCTCACTATAAGTGAAAAGAGTCCTCCCAGAGAGGAACCCGTACAGAGTATTGGTTACGTTGTTGGTCGTAAGTTGCACCTCGGAAAAGGTGAGCTAACCTACTACGAATGGGGTCTTCGTGATGGTGGACTTGTACCAGAAGCCTTCGGTTTAGAACTGAAGAATTTGGACAATACGTCCGCGATAGACGTGGGCTGTAGTGGTGCACCGATCATCGATTCTCACGGAAATGTCATCGCTGTTTTGAAGATCGCGATGGTAGTGACAGTTGGTGATGACAAGATTCGTTCAATGTTTGTTGACGATATTCCTTGCGAGGGGATACCCGTTGACGTATTGCGGAGGTGGTAATGGGGCAGTGTGCGTCAAGGAGTCGTCGGTTTAACCGCGGCTCTTTTTTAGTATCCATGAAGGCAGTTTTTTGTTTAAATAAAAAACCGCCTACGTTCGAAACGCAGTGCGGGTCATCCTTTGATGAGAAGGAGTGCGGCAATCGCAGCAAGTGCAAAGCCACAACCTTTTACCACGCTAAACCCATCTCCTGCTATGAGCTGATGGATCACGGGACAACTTACTTGAACAAGTACCATGAGAGCAAGAAACGTACTTACGTCTACTTGGTTAACTCTTGATAGCATGCTGTTGAATGCAGTAATGCCGATTGCACTCATGATACCTGCTGTGATCGCGAGCCACCAATTTGTTTGACCGAGGGCTCCAAGTTTCCCGAAAGAAAAGGGAAGTACGCAGAGCATTGTGGAGGTGGCAAGGACAATGGAGGCAATATTGCCATGCAATCCGCTCCTGTTCATGACGAGTGGCCAAATACCAAAAGAAAGTCCGGCGATGACGGTAAGGACGTACAGATTCTTCATAAGTTTTCCTGAATTGTTTGTTGTTGAAACTGCAAAAACTATTCGAAAAATAACATCTTTATAAAGATTAGTCAATAGAGATGGGTAAATAAAAAAACCGCCTGAACTGAAGGGGTGAACTTCTTGTTTGTGGGCGGGGTTTCGTTGATACTACTTCTTGTACATGCATCGAAACACGAATTTCCAATGCCGAATGTTTCTTGCGGTGATTTTTTTCATCCGTACAGCCGTCAAAGACTTCTTATTCCCGGCTTCAACGATGGTGAGGATGTCATTGTGCATTCCCTCATGTCGTATGGTGGTGCCGAGCTTTAACTGACGGAGTGATTGAATAGGCTCTCCATTCTCTAGTCTCCACTCAGAAACATTCGTGATAGTGATGGTCCTGATCACTTTGGCATGCATTCCGTAGGTTCCCAGGACACTGAAACCGTATCCGTTCCGGTCCTGGACGATGTCTCCTTTTGAGAGTTTCCTCAATTGCTTTTTTGTCATACTTTACCTCTGGCATTTGTTGTTGAAACTGCAAAAACTACTCATGAACATACCATTATTATAAAGATTCGTCAACCAAGAGGAGAAAATAAAAAAACCACCTAACATCTGTTAGGGGGCATGAACTAAAGTTTTCTCCTTCCATTCCCACTGTTTTGCTTCTGTACGGGCTTGTCGAAGAAGGTTGACGTAGGGTGCATAAGCTTTCTGATATTTCTCAGAGAGCAAAGCTTTTTGGAGCTCTTCTTTTCCGGCGCCCGTTTCGTGGTAACGGTTATTGACATAGGTGCACCTCGGAATTCTGACTCCTTTCTCTTTGGCGTACAAGACCGGCATAAATGAAAGTGCACCGACCGGTGCTGCATCGAGTATGGAGCCATTGCGTGTTTTGCACCATGAATGCCAGGTGTGAGTGAGGCAAGGCGTCGCCTCTTTTTGAATCTCGCATTCGATGTCGTAGACACATCCATCGACGACGGTTAGCGAGTAGTCGGAAAATACATCAGCAACCACACGTGCGGTGAGATGGCACCATGTGCTCGAAGCCTTAAAATGTTCACGAATTTGGTGAAAGTGATTGAGATATATTTTTGTTGCAAACAGGGAGGTAAGTGACAACTCAACCAATAGCTTTGTGTCTTCATTAGCCATCGAATCAAGATATCCAGAGTGATAGGGAATCATATTGTTAAAGAGTCTTGGGGGGGGTGAAAATCAACTAACAGTAGGCTGACATTTTTAATATGTATTGTCAAATATAAATTGAAATAAAAAACCGCCAGACATTTGCATCTGGCGGATGTACCAAGCTTCTACTCCTCGAATATGGGCAAGTCACTCATGCTGTGACAAGGTTACCGTTTTTCGGACTGAATCCCGAGATAAACTGAAGTTTTTGGGGCGGAGATATCATCGGTTCAGAAGCGGTGATTTCATCACCTCCACGTATGAACAGAGTCACGGGAAGGTAACTACTCGCGATTGCCTCGAGGATTTTCGGTGCATTGGCACCGTCTCTTTGTCCGACCTCACCTTTTCCGATTTCGACGATGCTGTAATGTGGAAACCTCAAGGTAGACCATATGTGGTCCATACCAACACGGACGTAGTTGTCCGAGTTGCGCCATCCTCCACTGCCAAGATGATGACAGATCAGCATGTGGATAAGGCGAGCGCTGTCGTACTGGAAGGTCAATACCGTTCCTAGGTCAATCAATTCTGGCGGAGGGAGCGTATCTTTCAAAACCTGCCGACCGAGAGCAGAAAGTTCTCCGAGTTCAGTGTTCATCCCAATGATGATGTTGCTGAGGTTTGCTGGAGATGTAATATCCCCAGCTACGATTTTCATAATCATTTTTTTCCTTCCGGATACATTGTTTGTGACGGGTCTAGGTTGAATCCTACGCGATATAACTTGGAAGTCAATAATTTAGGATCACCGATCTTGATGACGCCACCTTCGATGATTTCAGCGATGAGACCACCTCGATCAATGTTTCATCGAGCCAGCGAAATTGCCCGCTCGGGTAAAATTCCAATTTGACTGTCCTATATTTCACACCTCAGAACATCTCCACTTTCATATCCTTTTGTAAATGCGGCAATTCTTTGTGCAGAAGAGCCATGAGTCCATGACTCAGGACTAATTCTCCCTTCTATTTTTGACTGTATCCGATCATCTCCTACTGCAGCTGCCGCATCGATTGCTTCATGTATTTCTTTTTCTTCAAAAACTCCCAGATCCTTTATCGAATATGCCCATAGTCCAGCATAACAATCAGCTTGCAATTCTAGTTGTATTGATTCTTCATTTGATCTTGTCTCAGAGATACCACTGATTTCTTGTTGTACATGATGTCCTACTTCGTGGGCTATGACATATGCTTCTGCTACGTCCCCACCTTCTGCTCCAAAACGTTTTGTTAATTCATCAAAAAAGGTTTCGTCGAGATATATGGTCTCATCAAGAGGGCAGTAGTGAGGTCCCATTCGAGCATCAGCCCCACCACAGCCTGATTCTGTTCCCCCGCGAAATAGTACGAGCTGGGGTGCCTGGTATGCGAGATTATTTGCTGCAAATATTTCTGACCACATGTCATTTGCAGACCCCAAAACTTTTGAAGTAAACACTTCATAATCATCAGCTCCTTCAAAATCTTGTGCGTTGTACGACTGTGCGGGTTGCGATGATACATTTTCTATCTGATTGAGAACATCTCCCACATCACCACCACCTAAAAGATTTAAGGCAATCACAATAATGATTCCTACAACTCCTACACCACCACCAATAACCCCAGGACCTACTCCTCGGCGATCCTCCACATTTCCAGTTGTGTTGAGTTTATTCCAGAATGCCATTGTAGTTTTACTATACCATAAGAAAGAGGATGAATTAAAAGACAAAATGAGCCTGTTATGGCTCATTCGTCACTGGGGCTCCTCGGCCAGGGCTCGAACCTGGGATTTAAGAAATTTAGAAATAAAAAACCGCCAGCGAACTGAGCGGGATGCTTGTGTTCGGGCGGGTAAACAATTGGTATCGTTTACATTACAGTAACTTTTTCGTCAGCCTTGAAATTCTCACGGCACTCAGGACTCTGAATCCACATGAGCACCATGCTTCTGACAAGCTGTCGAAGCTGAGGTAAGGTCCCGTCTTGTCCGAGGACATACATGTCGGTTCCTCCTGGTCGGAGCTGGAAGCTGATCCAGCATGTATTGTTTTGAAACATCACGCGATGATAGCCACACATATCGGCAACGAGGACGTTGGTCGATCCAAACTGTCCAGATGCTCCTCGAGTCTTGAATTGGTCGTAGGCTTGTTTCATTCCTTTGTCCCAGACCTCTTCTTGGAAGAATTTGCAAAGTTCCCATTGACAGCCGAGCATCTGGAGTAGGTCAGTATCCTTGTCCATGACAGCCCGCATCATGACGCGGGAATTGAATCTGAGATTCGACCAGATACTCGATTTTTCGTCGAGCTTTCTGAACCCGCAGTCCGGTTTGCCGTAGATGGTGATCTCAATGTTTCTCTCAAGGCACTCACCAAAGCGACTTTCTGGTTCATTGTTAACCCCTGTATCTGTGTGCCAGGTTGAAACTGTTGCCCAGACCAAGTAGGCAACATTGTCCCATATCGGATCTGAGAGGGAACTGGCGTCTGCGTTTTTTGTTGCCCACAAGACATTCTTGGCATACACAGGGTAGCGTTTTCCACTTTGATTCTCATTGAACAGCCACTCAAGACGGTTGATGATCGTGTTGTGGTCATCGATCGCGAATAGATATTCACCCACTCGCATGACCTGACTCTTCCGACTTTCTTCCGTTGTAATGATAAAGGAATGGTCTCCGAGGCCGCTATTTTGAGCTTGCCGAAAAAGGAGATCCCCATCGGCTTTTTGGACTCGTATTGTGAGATTGTCGACGGATGTCGACTCCTTTTGAAGTCTGATGTTTGTTCCAAGTGGCACCATCTCAGTCTTGAGAATGTTGTCGATGAATGGGAATTGTTTGATCAGACTTCGATTTTTCTCTGAGTTTACTTTCATAACTTACCTCCACGTTCCGTGGTTTCAATGAGCTGGCGTTCCGCCAACTTGGGAGCGTTATGCTCCATAGAATCGAGAACACCTCGATCTAAAACTATACTGGCATTAAATTTATATAAATGTCAACTTTGCTCCTCGGCCAGGGCTCGAACCTGGGACCCATCCCTTAACAGGGGATTGCTCTACCAACTGAGCTACCGAGGAATTTTGCTATAATATCAGATATGTATGTAAAAGTGAAGATTTCTCCAGGATCAAAAAGGGAGTCTCTGGAAAAAATCAGAGAGGATCACTACACCGTTTGCGTCAGAGAAAAGGCAGAAAACAACAAGGTAAACAAGAGACTCTTGGAACTCATGCACAGAGAGTTTCCTGACTCTCTGATAAAAATCATTTCCGGTCATCACTCTCCTTCGAAGATCGTGAGTATTGACAGAAATATATAAAAGGCGTTTAATGAGGATAGTATGACGTGTCATTCTTGTAAGATCGGAGAGCACCATTGCTTGGGTCACAATCCGCCTCACTCTGAGTGCGATTGTGCCCCATGCAAAACCAAGCCCTTCCGAAAACCCACTCTCATTCCGAAACCTCGGAGAAAGATGAGGCGAGTAGGTGGTCCACCTACCACCACACCTCGTCGTCGCTCCATCCCGGGTGCTCGCGGAATCTTTGATTAGACCTTTTCCACTGTCGCGGATGGCACATGCCATTCGCTTTTTATTTTGATATACTAAAGACATGAACATCCAAATCAAAACAACTTCATTTCCTTTGACTCCCGCGATTTCAGATTACGTAGAAAAGCGCATGGCTTCTGTGAAAGCTTTCTTCGATAACGATCCTACTACTCGGTGTGATATTGAACTCGCACGCACAACCACACACCACAAGCATGGAGATATTTTCCGTGCTGAAGTTCATATTGTTGCAAAAGATACAAACGTCTACGCCTGTGTAGAAAAAGAAGATATGTACGCAGCTATCGATGCAGTACGTGACGATCTCTTGCGAGAAGTGAAGTCAGGTAAGGAGAGGAAGCGCTCACTCATGCGACGAGGTGGTGCCCAGATGAAAAATATTATCAAGGGTTTCTGGCCAGGGAAATAACATGAATACAGCTTTTAAATATAGGCTCAAGAATTTTCTCGGACAAAAAGTTAATCAGAATCTCTGCCTCGCACTTATTTCTCTTATGGCGTTTTGGACGACGCTCTACTACTTTACCAACAAAGCAGAAGCTATCGCAGAAAATCTTGGTACAGCATCTTATTCCTACCTTCTGGAACAACCTCAAGCAAAGTAAGGACACCGTCAGTGTGGGAAGCTTCGACGACTTTTACTCTTTTTCCATCTTTCATAAAATACGCCGAAGGCCATCCATCATAGGCTCGTATCTTTAAGAAATTTTTGTATGCATCATCGGAAAGATCGATGAGTCCATCTTCTTTTTTTATCATCTTACAAAATGTTGCCTGTGAGTGATCTTGTTCTTTTTCCTGTATTTTTCCATCCATCCAGTCCGGCAAGATAGAGATCAAAAGATCTGCACCTTCTGTTACGAGGAGTGTGCCAAGTTCATGAGCTTTCGGTGGCCATGTTTCTATGGTTGCTTCTTTTTGTGCAATGATGGGGCCGTGATCCATTTCCCGATCAAGTCTCATGATGGTCACGCCAGTATTTTTTTCATCGGCAAGGATGGCTGACTCGATGGGGGAAGGTCCACGGAATTTTGGTAGAAGAGAGGGGTGGATATTTAAAGTCTTACCTTTTGGAATATTTAAAATAGATTCAGGGATGATTTTTCCGTATGCCATGACAACAAAGACATCGCATCCAAAAGCTTTCAAAGTTTCTTCAAGCTCCGCACTTTTCAAAGTTTCTGGTTGGAGTACTGCTACACCATTGCTCTCTGCCCAAACCTTTGCCGGCGGAGGAGTGACAAGCATCTTTCTTCCCTGAGGTCGGTCGGGATTGGTCAAAACAAAGGCAACATCAAAGCCAGCTGTCTTGAGCTTTTCTAAAACAATTACCGCGTACTCTGGTGTACCAAAAAATCCTACTTTTATATTTTTATTCATTACTTTTTTTCTTGAGTTTGCTACCCTCGACTTCCTCAGGTGGAATATCTTGCACATCATATGCTTTGTCGATAAAGAGAACACCGTCGAGATGATCTGTTTCGTGTTGAAAGATTTGAGCGAGGAGTCCACTTGCCCCACGTTCTACTTTTTCTCCATTTTCATCATATCCACGGATGGTGGCTTTTGCAGAGCGTAAAACTTTTCCATACTTCCATCTCACAGAAAGACACCCTTCTTCTGCAGGATTTTTCTCACGAGAAAGTTTGGTGATCTCGGGATTTATGAAGACAAGATCTTTGCCGAGACTTTTGTAATTCTCATCTGCCTCTTTTAGTACTGCATCAGAGACAACAAAGATGCGCAAAGGTACTCCGATCTGTGGCGCAGCTATCGCCACCCCATCTTCTTGAGTTGCGAGTGCTTCTTGCATATCCTTTATGATCTCTTGGATGCGAGGTGAGGTGATATCTTTTTGAGCGACAGTCTGAGCCATCTCTCGGAGCACTGGATCACCGTTTTGGACGATTGATTTCATGCACAGACTTTACTACAAAAGTGTCTCCGGGTCTACCTTCACTGTCACCTCAGGAGAGAGTGTGCGGAGCTTTTCTACGAGGTCTCGTTTGGGCCAGTCACTCTTCGGAAGACGGATAAGTCCGTGGAGAACTTGCTCACCTTTAACGGTCTGGGTAAAGGCAGGGAACACTTCGACTTCATAGGGATCAAGAAGCTCATGCACCTTCTCCATTTCTTTTACGATTCTCTCTTTTTTGCCTTCAAGTGTGAGTTTGATGAGTGTGGTAAACGGAGGATATTTAAATTTCTTTCTGCTCGTGATTTCCTCCCGGAAAAAGTCACTCATGTTTCCCTTGAGTCCATATTCAAAAACCTTCTCATCTTTCTTTCGTGTTTGTACGATGAAGTGTTCACGTGTGAGCGTGCGCACAGAGACGAGAAGACCAAGTATTTTTTCTTGTATTCGAAAGTCGGGCAATGCAAAGAGGGAATCAAGAGAAATGATTGCAGAGTTTTCTACGTTCTCATGCATATAGTGGAGCATCATCTCAGTTCCGATGAGGATGCTTCCAGGAGATGCGCGAAATTTCTCTACCACTGCATGTGCTGATTTATCTGTCGGTGTCGCATCAGTATCAATTTTAAAAACAAGAATGTTGGGAAACATTTCCCTTATTTTTTCCTCCACCATATCGATCCCAATACCCAGTGTTATGAGCTTCCAACTCTGGCAGTGCTTACAATACTCCTCAGCCGATCGTCGCTCTCCACAGCGATGACACATGAAGAAAGTTTTATCACCTTTTTTGTGTAGGACGACTGGAGATGAGCAGTTGTTGCAGACCACCATGGTTTGGCAGTCACCGCATATCGTAGAAGGCGAGAGACCACGACGTGTGGCAAGGATCATCATATGTTTGCTCTCATCTCGCGTTTCTTGGATCAATTTCTGAACATCAAAAGAAAGTATTTTAAATGGTCCTTCTTTCATATCAACCAGTGTGTCGCGTGCGGTCGAGAGTGAGCGGAATTTAAAGGGCGACGCTTGCGATGCTTCCCCGCTATGTTCTCGTTCCAGAGTCTCTGTGCGAAGGACGGTGTCTCCATAGTATATTTTTATCCCCCGTGCCCTGGCTACAGCTTCTGCTACAGTACGAAGATCAAGAAATGGTCTGCGAGATATCTTGTACGTTCTACTGCTTTCTTTCTCTACAATGATTGTTTCGATGTCACTACGAGGCAGAGAGAGGAAACCTCCGGTAGCCACGACGACCACGGGATGCTCCTCAGTCACAGCTTTGTTCCATGTTGAAATTATTTCTTTCTGGGTGAGTGCTCCGTGAAGAAGAAACGCATACCCCTCGATACCTTTTTCGATGAGAGTGAAGACATGCTTCGCATCTTCAATTGTAGGCACCAGAAAGAATACCGACTTTTTGTGAGCAAATTCTTGTCGGATGAGACTCTTCCAACTTCCGTGACGCTCTTCATTGTCTCCCTGGCTGACTGAAACTTCAAAAGTATTTTTCGAAACAGTTTCAAGTTGAACTTTTTTGAGCTTGCCAATATTTTTTAAAATATATTCAGGGACGATCGCTTGGAGAATTGCACTTGGACTGGTGGCGTAGTAGGTGGCGAGCTCTTCTACGGCGGTCATAAAGAGGGGAGAGAAAAATGGCGTACTCTTTATTTTCTCAAGTTTCTTGAGCGCATAGGGTGCGTTTTTTATCTCACTTTTGATATCTTCTGCTGGACGGAGAGAAACTACGATGGCTGAAATATTTTTCTTTCGCAGAGGAACAGAGACGATGGAGCCGAGCGTAGGAGAGAGCGCAGTAAAATACGACAGAGTGTCGAGCCCTGGCCCTTTTGCAATCGGGATCGTCTCGATGATGTTCATGCTTTCTATACTATGCTAAAAGCTCAAAACCTGCCAATTTTTCATATCACACGATTCATTTGTAAATCTCCCTCAATCCGCGTACAATGGACTCCACTTATGACCAAAGATTCTTTTGTAATACAGGGCTTGGCGGGAAAGAAGTCCCTCAAAGGAGACGTGTTTATAAATGGTGCAAAAAACGCAGTATTAAAGGCGATGGCTGCCACAGTTCTTTTTGATGATGTTGTCGCTCTCGACAATGTTCCTGATACCGAAGATGTAAAAAAGCTTTCAGCAATTCTCAAGAAGATTGGTGCAAAGGTTGTGCATGATGGCAAAAAACTTTCCATTGATCCTCGAGGTATTTCTTCTACATGTCTTGACCCTGAACTTTCAGAAAGCATGCGCGCATCTGTTGTACTCACCGGTCCATTGCTCTCACGTTTTCGTAACGTAACATTTCCTGCGCCTGGAGGATGTGTGATTGGAACCCGTCCCATCGATCTTTTCATTGAAGGTTACAAAAAAATGGGAGCCGATGTCGACTTCCAAAAAGATGCATATGTCATGAGTGGAAAGCTTGCCGGTGCAGAAATATTTTTCAATATTCAAACAGTGGGAGGAACAGAGACTCTCATGATGGCAGCAGTGCTCGCAGAAGGTACAACGGTTTTAAAAAACTGTGCAATGGAACCGGAGATTGTTTCTGTTGCAGAATATCTGAATTCTTGCGGGGCAGAAATCGTGGGTGCAGGAACTCCGACTATCACCATCAAAGGACGTGCAGGTAAATTGCTCTCATCAGCTGGAAAAGTGTACATCACTCCTCCAGATCGTATCGAAGCAGGAAGCTTCTTGCTTCTCGGTGCACTCCTCGCAGAAAAGATCACGATCAAGGACTGCAACCCTCTTCACTTGGAAGTTTTGATTCATATGCTCAAAAATTCTGGTGTGCATATAGAAACTGCACCTGGTAGCATCACCGTAAAGTCTCCAGACTCTTTCCGAAGCTTTGCTATCCGCACTCACGAGTATCCCGGCTTTCCAACAGACCTGCAATCACAGGCAGTAACATTTCTAACTCAAGCAGAGGGTGAGGCAATTGTTTTCGAAACTATCTACGAAGGACGATTTAAATTTGTACAAAATCTTTTGAAGATGGGTGCACATATTACTGAGATGAATCCTCGAGAAATCTTGGTCAAAGGACCTGCAAAGCTCAAGGCTACTCAAAAAGACCTCGAATCTTTTGATCTCCGAGGAGGATTTGCTTCTGTCATGGCAGCGCTTGTAGCAGAAGGAACATCGACTCTACAAAACATCTACTATATAGATCGTGGATATGAAAACCTTGAAGGAAAGCTTGCCGCGCTCGGTGCGGATATAAAGAGGATAAAGGGATAGAAATAAAAAAACCGCGATCTCTCGATCGGGGTGTGATTGAAACCTGCTTACAGTTCTGAGCATGCCGCAAGGGCGTCTTGCAGGTGATCAAAGCGTATCGTTGATTGAGGATCGTGTTGGTAATATTCGAATTCACCGCCACGATAGCAAGCAACGGATTTCAATTTGCCGACTTCAATAATGACGTCGTCACCTTCGGTGAGATGCCATTCAAAGAACTGGTCCCGATCCATATCGAAGGATATTTTGAATCGCCGATCTCCTCGCAGTTCAGGACACTTCACAACCGCAACCACATGCATCTTTGGATAATCGAGGAAAGTGAGAGTTCTTTTAGTCAGATTTACGCTTTTTAGTACCGGTTCTTTTTTCTCGTAGAGTTCCGCGAGTATTTTGGTGATGAGCCTGATCGCGCCGAGTTCTGAATTACTGTAACTATTTGTATTGGAACTAGTTTTCAATGTTTCCTCCAATTCATGGAGTGTGCACGGGAGTGATTTCCATATGCAGTTACCATCAAGGTAACACTTAAAAAATATCTTAAAAATATTGAAATGTCAAGGGTGGAAATGCGAAAATCTTTTGAATAGCCTCGTCAATATGATATAGTCTCCCCATGAAATTCTTTTCTCAAAAACTTGGGATTGATCTTGGAACGGCGAATACGCTAGTTTTCTTGCCGGGCAAGGGAATTGTTTTGAACGAACCTTCGGTTGTTGCTGTCTCTGAGCAAGATCGCAAAGTTTTGGCGGTAGGGAATGATGCAAAAGATATGATCGGCCGAACACCTGACAATATTATTGCGTATCGTCCGATGAAAGACGGTGTGATCGCTGACTATCGCGTGACCGAGGCGATGCTTCGATATTTTATGAACAAAGCTTTGGGCTCATGGCATATTTTTAAACCCGAAGTGATGGTTTCTGTTCCTGCGGGAATCACTTCTACTGAACGACGCGCAGTGATCGAAGCTGCGCTCCGTGCAGGTGCCCGCTCGGCTTTTGTTGTGAAGGAACCCATCCTCGCCGCTATTGGTGCTGGCATTCCCATTCATGAAGCGAAGGGACATATGATTGTCGATATCGGTGGAGGAACTACAGATGTGGCTGTGATTTCGCTCGGAGGTATTGTTGCTTCTACTTCCGTAAAATGTGCAGGTAACAAAATGGATACCGCTATTGCCGACTATATTAAAAAAACTTTTAATCTCGCGATCGGAGACAAGATGGCAGAAGATATCAAAATCAATATTGGCTCCGCAATCCCTCTTGAAGAAGAACTTTCAATGATGGTGAAGGGACGCGATTTTGTCACAGGACTTCCACGTTCAACTGAAGTAAAGACCAACGAAGTGGTCAAAGCTATTGCAAAAGAACTCCGAGACATGATCAAGGCAATCAAAGATGTGCTCCAGGAGACTCCTCCAGAACTTTCTGCAGATATTATCGATCAAGGAATCATCATGACAGGTGGATCATCACTTTTGCGCAATCTTCCCGAGCTTGTTTTTCGTCGAACGGGGGTAAAAGCACGTCTTGCTGACGACGCTTTGTTCTGTGTGGTAAAGGGAACAGGGCTCGCACTCGACCATTTGGATACGTACAAGAAGAGCATCATTTCGAAGAGGTAATACAACACTTTTTTCATATTGACAACAAAGTACTTGACAAAAATACAGAGTATGCTATGATACTCTATGTCAGTTTGAGTATCAGAAGTTCGTCGCAAACGCACAAAACCCGCCCTTCAAAAGAGGGCACATCCAAAAGGAGGAACCCATGGAGCCTGACCGCTTCTACGGTTTTTCCGGGATGATGCATTCGTCTAAGGATGAAATCTGGGATCTGGTCCCCTGGGACTGGGCGAGAGTAATCCGTCAGCGAGTACATCTCCAGAGGTCTCGGCCTCTGGGCAACCCGGAGTTTGGTTAACTAAGCAATGCCTACGCATGGCTGACACCGGTGACGAAAGTTGCCGGTGTTTTTTCTTACCCAAAAGAAATGCTACTATTACCCTCATGCACAACAACTTCGACCACTTGAGAACCCTTACTCACCACGCATATCTTTTCATCGGAGCAAAGGTACACGAGATCATAGAATTTCTTGAACATCATCACAAAATTAAAATACAAGGCAATCCTGATTTCTCCCATCAAACGTTTCAAACTTTCACCATCGATGACAGTCGAGCACTCAAAGAACTCCATGCATCAAAATCTTTCTCTGCGGATTCAAAGCGTATCTTTGTCATTGAATTTTTCAATATCACTCCCGAGGCACAAAATGCACTCCTAAAGATTTTCGAAGAGCCTCATGAGAATACACACTTCTTTCTCATTGCCCCTTCAGCCCACATTCTTTTGCCGACACTTCGTTCGCGTCTTTTTCATGTAGATGGAGAGACATTTGAGATTGATACAGTAGAAGCACAAAAGTTTTTGAAACTTTCTCCCAAAGACAGAGTCACTTTTGTCGACGGTTTGGCAGAAGACGTCAGTGATGAAAAACTCACAAAAGCAGATGTACAGAAATTCCTCACAGAACTTGAAGTCGAACTCCATGCACAGGGTGAATATGAAAAACTCAAAGCCGTTCTCAAAGCTCGTGACTATCTCGGCGATCGTTCCTCTTCAGTAAAGCAACTTCTCGAATATGTGGCATTGAACATGTAAATGCGATATACTCTTCCTACATATGGCATACGATTTTTCTAAATTTAAAAAAGGAATAGCAGGAGCAGAGGAGTGGATGAAGAAGGAATTTTCTGGTATCCGCACAGGCCAGGCAAGTCCAGCAATACTCGATGGTGTAAGGGTGGATTCATACGGTGCACAGGTTCCTATTTCCCAGATCGGAAGCATCGCAACAGAAGGTGCGCGTTCTTTGCGCATTGCTCCATGGGACTCATCTCAGGTAAAAGATATTGAAAAAGCAATTACTATCGCAAACCTCGGACTTTCAGTGGTTGTTGACGACAAGGGACTTCGAATTAACTTCCCTGAACTCACTGCAGAGCGACGAACTCAGATCGTAAAGATCGCAAAGGAAAAGCTCGAAGAAGGAAAGAAACAAATCCGAATGCATCGTGATGATGTGATGAAGGACCTCCAGTCACAAGAAAAGGATGGTGCTCTCGGAAAAGACGATGTGTTTCGTTACAAAAATGATGCTCAGAAGCTTGTGGACGAGGCAAACAAAAAGCTCGACGAAGCCTACGCTAAGAAAGAAAAAGAAATCTCTGCATGACAGTTATCATATTCCTCATAGTTCTTGCACTTCTTATCTTTGTCCATGAACTCGGACATTTTCTTGTTGCTCGTGCATGTGGAATACGAGTGGATGCTTTTGCGCTCGGTTTCGGACCAAAGCTTTTCTCATGGAAGAAAGGTGAGACAACCTATGCTCTTAACCTCATTCCTTTCGGAGGATATGTAAAGATTTTTGGAGAAAATCCTGATGCAGACTCTATGGTAGGCCCCGACCGTGCACGAAGCTTTATTCATAAGCCAAAGTGGCAGCAGGTGGCAGTACTTTTTGCCGGTATCTTTTTTAACTTTGTCTTTGCGTGGATTCTCATTGCCTTTGCATTTACATCAGGTGTACCTGCATCTGTGGAAAGTTACCCAAACTACACACTCGAAAATCCGCACATTGCTATTACCTATGTAAACCCCACTTCACCGGCGGCACAGGCAGGGTTGAAAGCTGGAGATGAGATTGTAGGAGTAGCCTCTCTTGAAGAAGTGCAAGCAAAGATCAACGCTTCTACTGATAAGGGTGTAGATATTTCATATAAACGTGATGGAGTGGAGGCTACGACAAAAGTAATTGCAGAGCAGGGGATCGTAGAGGGCAAATACGCCATCGGGATCGCTATGGATCATGTAGGAACTTTGAAAGTACCTTTCTATAAAGCGCCCATCGAGGCACTCAAACTCACGGTGCATATTATTGGCGCAACTTTTGTAGGGCTCTATGACCTTGTTGCTGGAATTTTTGACGGAAGCGCTGACTTATCACAGGTTACCGGACCTGTAGGCATTGCTGGGCTTGTAGGTGATGCTGCGAAACTTGGGTTTACGTATCTCGTCATGTTTACTGCAGTTATTTCCATAAACCTCGGAGTACTCAACCTCGTGCCGTTTCCTGCGCTCGACGGAGGACGTATTCTTTTCGTACTTATCGAAGCAATTACCCGACGACCCATCAAGCCTGTCGTTGCAAACACTGTAAACGCTATTGGTTTCGGACTCCTCATACTTCTTATGATCGTGGTGACGTATCGAGATATCGCAAAGTTGTTTGTGAAGTAAGAAACTATCTTTTCTTTGCAACAAGAATAAGCAGGAGAACTGCTATGAGAAACAAAAGGCTAAATATGTATATAAGCATGAGGCCATAGTTCATAAAAGTTTTGTGTATTTACTAGTAATTATAATACTCGCTACCCAGAACAACAAGGATGTAGAAATACCTATAGAAAGTATTGCAAAGTACATCTCTTGTTTAATGATTTGTTCTACTACAAGAGCAGCAAAAAGAACCTGAGCGATATCTCGCAATATATCAGAAAATGTTTGCGGGTGTAGTACGCCAAATATTTTTTGCATACATACATTGTCTCAGGCTGTTGAGTGGTTTAGCAAGACCCAAATCAACAAAAAATTCATAAAGATTTTATCTCGAACGTGCCACGTTTTATACACACCGTCAATTCAGTTTTCTTGCCATTTCCTGTATTATACAGCTCATGAAGCAATCACTCCTTTTTACAAAGACCCGTAAAGACGCACCGAAAGATGAGGTGTCAAAGAACGCAGAGCTTTTGATTCGTGCAGGATTCATTCATAAGGACATGGCGGGCGTATATTCACTCCTTCCTCTTGGTTTGAAAACTATGAACCGGATCGTAGAAGTTATCCGCAAAGAAATGAACGCTATCGGTGGACAGGAAGTCGAGCTCACTGCACTTCAGAGCAAGGAAATCTGGGAAAAATCTGGACGATGGGATGATAAAACCGTCGACAATTGGTTTAAGACAAAACTAAAAAACGACACCGAGCTTGGTCTTGCATTTACACATGAAGAGCCTCTGACAAAACTCATGACGGAGTATCTCCGTTCATTCCGAGATTTTCCTGTCTATGTATATCAATTCCAGACAAAGTTTCGCAATGAAACTCGAGCAAAAAGTGGTATCATGCGAGGCCGAGAATTTTTAATGAAAGATCTCTACTCATTCTCTCGAGATGAAAAAGAGCATGGAGAGTTTTACGAGAAAGTAAAAGAAGCATACCTCAATATTTTCTCTGAAGTAGGTTTGGGAGAAAAAACATTTACTACATTTGCATCTGGTGGATCATTTTCAAAATATTCTCATGAATTCCAGACTCTCACAGAAGCTGGTGAGGACATGATCTATGTTCACGAAGCAAAAAAGATCGCTATCAACAAAGAGGTCCTCAATGATGAAGTTCTCAATGATCTTGGTTTGAAGCGAGATGAACTCGTTGAGAAGAAAGCGGTGGAAGTCGGAAATATTTTCTCACTTGGTACACGATTCTCAGATGCTTTTGATCTCAAATATGTCGATGAAAAAGGAGAAAAGAAATCAGCAGTGATGGGAAGCTATGGTATCGGTCCAGGACGTGTCATGGGAACTATCGCAGAAGTTCTCTCTGACGAGAAAGGTTTGGTGTGGCCAGCATCTGTTGCTCCGTTTGATATGCACCTCATTGCTCTTGGTGAATCTGCTACAGCAAAAGCTCTCGAAATCTACACTGATCTTTCTAAGAAAGGTGTGGAAGTTCTTTTTGACGATCGAGACGCGCGTGCGGGAGAAAAGTTTGCTGACAGTGACCTCATCGGTATTCCTACCCGTATTGTCGTAAGTGACAAAACTCTCGCGGAAGAGTCGGTCGAGATAAAGGATAGAAAGACAGGGGAGACAAGTATGAAAAAGATTTCAGAGTTCCTGAACGAAAACTAGCTATGGCAGAAAATTTCAAAGAAAAAATATACGCATATCTTTCAAACGATATCGGGATAGATCTCGGTACTGCAAATACCCTTGTTTATCTCCGTGGACAAGGTATCGTCGTCAATGAACCCTCAGTCGTTGCGGTCAATCAAAAGACAGGACGAGTGGTGGCTGTGGGAACTGCTGCAAAAGATATGCTCGGACGAACACCGCAACACATTGTCGCTGTGCGCCCTCTTGTTGATGGAGTGATCTCTGATTTTGAAGTGACACAAGAGATGATTTCGTATCTTATCAAAAAAGCGGAGCAGTATTCAAAGAAAATGCTCGGACCCCGTGTTGTGGTAGGTGTGCCGTCGGGAGTCACAAACGTTGAGATCAGAGCCGTGCGAGACGCTACTCGAAACGCCGGAGCTCGTGAGGTATATATTGTAGAAGAGCCTATGGCAGGAGCAATCGGGATCAGAATGCCGATACATGAACCTGTGGGAAGTATGGTGATTGATATTGGTGGTGGAACCACGGATATTGCCGTGATCTCCCTTGGTGGTATCGTGCGTTCAAAGAATCTCAAAATTGCGGGAGATAAACTCAACAACGATATCATGTCGTATATCCGTACTGAGTTTAAAATTTTGATTGGAGAAAAGACGACTGAGTATATAAAGATTGCGGTCGGTGCGGTGGCTCAAGGGGAGCCCATGGAAGCGACTGTGCGCGGACGAGATCTCATCACAGGACTTCCTCGGGAAGTGGTGATTACCGATTCTGATGTGCGCGAGGCGATGGCTTCTTCTATCGATATTCTCGTAGAGGCAGCAAAAGAAGTACTCGAAACAACCCCTCCAGAAATTTTGTCTGACGTGATGAATCGAGGAATACATTTGGTGGGAGGTGGAGCCTTGATCAAAGGGCTTGCTGAGCTCCTCTCAAACACTTTGAAGCTTCCTGTCTATATTGCAGAAGATCCGCTCACTGCCATTGCTCGAGGTGCAGGTATTATCCTCGAAGATCTTCCTAAGTATCAAGACGTGCTCATACAAAATGAAGATGAATTACGTTCTCAAAAGTAGCATCAAAGAAAGACGCTCAAGCTGGCCCCTCAAAGGTGCGGGTATTCTTGCTGTGCTTCTGGTCATCTTTCATTTTGTCTTTCCTCGAGCCTTGCCTATATTTTTTACTACACTCGTCGCTCCTTTTTGGAGTGTTGAAAAGAACGTGAGAGGTGACGCAGAGCTTGTCCATCCTCTTACGGAAAATGCGCTCATGAGGCAATTGCAGTCAGAAAATATTTCCCTGAAAGAAATCTTGGGACGGAAAGGAGAGAAGACGCTCACTCTTGGTTATATTCTAAAGAAACCACCATTTTCTGCATATGATATTTTCATTCTTGATATCGGGACACGCGAAGGTGTGGAGAAAGGCAATCCTGTGTATGCGTTGGGAAATATTTTGATCGGGGAAGTGGCAGATAGCCTGAAGTCGACGTCAAAGGTAAAGCTCTACTCATCCTTTGGAGAAAAGTTCGATGTCTTTATTGGTCCCAAGTCTCTCTCAGCGAGTGCGCTTGGTCGGGGAGGAGGATCTTTTGAGGCGGAGCTTCCTCGTGACTCCGAAGTGAGAGAGGGTGACAGTGTGGCAATCCCCGCTATTTCTGGCGGTACTTTTGGTGTGGTAACAAAAGTTCTTGCCGATCCTGCTCGACCTTTTGCTACGATTCTTTTCTCACAACCCTTCAACCTCTATGAGCAAAAGTGGGTTCAGGTCGAGACCGGCGTCATACAGGAGACTCCTACAGCAACAACAACTAATGAGGAATAGTATTTTTCTACGCATTATCTGTGGACTCGCAGCCGTGGCCTTGATCATGTGGGGTTACTGGTGGCTTGCCTGGATATTTTTTATCGTCCTTCTCTTCATATTCCCCGTGTATTTTGAGATACTTATATGGGGAGTCGTCTATGACTCGCTCTACGGAGCAGCTCTGCCAGAGCTCTATCATATCCGCCTGATGTTTACCGTCCTTTCGTTTGTCTTGTTCTTCTTTTCTCTCTTTTTAAAAAAGCGCCTGATCGCCTATGATTCGAAAAATTAAAAAAAACAAAGAAATAGCGCCCGACGAGATCTTTTTGGACTCGCACAATCTTCCCCAGTTTGATAACCAGCAGTTTGAGGGAAGAATCGAAAAGCCCATCTCAAAAGTGAGCCTTGTTGTGATGGTGTCTTTTTTTATGCTTGTGATTGTGACCTATGGTGTTAAGGCTTGGGCTCTACAGATAAAGAATGGAGATATGTATAGCACGCGTAGTGAGAACAATCGTCTTCGACACACTCCTATTTTTGCGCCTCGCGGAGTGATCTATGACAGGAATGGGGTTGAGCTTGCGTGGAACGCTCCAAGTGATGATCCAGATATTGCCTCACGAGAATATAAGGAGGTAGAAGGGCTCGGTCATGTTTTGGGATATGTCCAATATCCGACAAAGGACAGTGCCGGGTTTTATTACCGGGAAGATTTTGAGGGTGTTGATGGTGTAGAAAAATATTACGACGCGCTTTTGCAAGGAGAAAATGGTATCAAGCTTGTTGAAGTTGATGCACGAGATCGCGTACAATCTCAAAACACCATGCAGCCTCCGACAGAGGGTACAAACTTGGTGCTTTCTATTGACCATCGAGTGCAGGCTCAGATGTACAAGGCGATCAAGGGGGTGGCGGAGCGTGTAGGCTTTGCCGGAGGTGCGGGTGTGATGATGGACACGGCTACGGGCGAGATTATCGCTCTGACGAGCTATCCCGAGTACAATTCCGAAGTGATGTCTGCAAAGACTGACGCCACTCTCGTAAAATCATACTTTGCAAATATCAACAAGCCATTTCTCGACCGGGCGACTGATGGTCTCTATACTCCAGGATCTATTATCAAGCCCTATGTAGCCATCGCCGCTCTCCAAGAAAACGTTATCTCTCCGACAAAGCAAATATTGAGCACCGGATCCATTTCTGTTCCAAACCAGTATTATCCTGATCTGCAAAATGTTTTCAAAGACTGGAAGGCTCATGGACTTGTCGACATGAGACGTGCCATCGCGGTCTCTTCTGATGTGTATTTTTACCAAGTGGGAGGGGGGTACAAGGATCAAAAAGGCCTCGGTATTTCAAAGATAGAAAAATATCTGAAACTTTTTGGCTTTGGTGAGAAAATTGAGAATTCTTTTTTTGCTGGAGCAGAAGGTGTGATTCCAAATCCTGAATGGAAAAAAGAAAACTTTGACGGTGAGGGATGGACGCTTGGAAACACCTACCATACGGCGATCGGGCAGTACGGATTCCAAAGTACACCCATCCAAGTGGTCCGTGCGCTCGGCGCGATTGTAAATGATGGACTTTTGAGGAATCCTACCGTCCTTAAGGGTGAAGTAGGGGAAGTGGTACGGCAGATCGATATCCCGTCCTCATATTTTCAGATTATCCGCGAGGGTATGCGTATGGGTGTAAAGGAAGGTACGGGAACATCCCTCAATGTGCCCTATGTGGAGGTGGCTTCAAAGTCGGGAACTGCAGAGCTCGGAGTCACAAAAGACAAGGTCAATTCCTGGATGACAGGATATTTCCCCTACAAGACTCCTCGATATGCCTTTGCGATGCTTATGGAACGCGGGTCGGTACATAACCTCATAGGGGCAGGAGCGGCCATGAGAGAAACACTTGATTGGATGAGTATCAATACTCCTGAATATTTTAAATAATCCACTTTTACGTTTCTGTACAATACCCCGAGAATACGCTATAATTCTGCATTATAACAAACATAGAGCATTTTTATGATCGAGGCACAACAATATCTTACCAGTGAAAAATTGCAGGAATTTACAAAGGAACTTGATTTTTTGAAGACAGATAAAAGAAAAGAGGTTGCAGAAGCTCTCGAGTACGCAAAAAAACTCGGAGATCTTTCTGAAAATGCAGAATACAATGAAGCTCGCCAAGATCAGGCAGAAGTGGAAGATCGTATCAACCACCTCGAGCATGTTCTGAAGTCTGCAGTTATTGTTGATGTTCAACATGGAGATACTGCCATGATTGGTTCTACGGTGAAGGTGCAAAAGACGGGAGACAAAGATGTTCGCACCTACAAGATCGTAGGGTCAGAAGAAGCTGATATGGCTTCTGGAAAGATCTCAAATCTTTCTCCTATCGGCTCTGCTCTTTTGGGCAAGAAAAAAGGTGATACATTTTCTTTCTCTACTCCCAAGGGCAAGACAGAATATAAGCTAATCGGAATCGAATAACCCATGTCTTCACTCGAAGAACTGCGGGCAATACGTGTCCAGAAACTCAAGCTTCTCAAAGATGCTGGGGTTGATCCGTATCCTGCAAAAGTTCCTCGAACTTTTTGTCTTCTTGATGCTCGCAATAACTTTCCTACTTACGAAGCAGAGAAGAAAGAAGTCTCTCTTGCTGGGCGTGTGATGGCGATCCGAGGACAGGGAGCAATTCTTTTTGCCGTTCTTTATGACGGAAAAGGAAAATTCCAGGCGGTATTTAAAAAAGATGAAATTGAAGAAAAACTTTTTTCACTTTTTACTGATGCAGTAGATATTGGAGATTTTATTTCTGTTACAGGAACATTTTTCACGACACAGCGTGGAGAACAAAGTCTTTTGGTAAAGTCATGGACCATGGCTTCAAAATCACTCCTTCCATTGCCAGAAAAATGGCATGGTATTACTGACACTGATGAGAGGTATCGAAAGCGTTACCTCGATCTTTTGATGAACGAAGAGCTTTTTGATCTCATGAAGAAAAAGGCAAAGTTCTGGGATGTGGCTCGAACCTTCATGAAGGAACAAGGGTTTCTTGAAGTCGAGACTCCAACTCTCGAACTTACAACAGGTGGTGCAGAAGCTACTCCTTTTAAGACTCACCACAACGACTATGATCTCGATGTGTATCTTCGTATTTCTATTGGAGAACTTTGGCAAAAGAGACTCATGGCAGCGGGTTTCCCTAAGACATTTGAGATTGGTCGTGCATACCGCAATGAAGGTTCAAGCCCTGACCATGCACAGGAATTCACCAATCTTGAATTCTATTGGTCCTTTGCTGACTTTGAGGATGGTATGGAGCTAGTGACTGAGCTGTATCGAAAGATCGCGAGTGAAGTTTTTGGCACGACTAAATTTACAACACGAGGACACAGCTTTGATCTTGCAGATGAATGGAAGAGGATCGATTACGTAGAAGAAATCAAAAAACAAACAGGTGTCGATGTAGAAAATGCTTCTGAAAAAGATATTATAAAAAAACTCAAAGAGCTTCATGTGGAATATGAAGGGGAGAACAAGGAACGTCTCACGGATACTTTGTGGAAATACTGCCGAAAGAGTATTGCAGGCCCAGCTTTTCTGGTTAACCATCCTCTGCTCGTAGCTCCTTTGGCTAAAACTGTTTCAGGAAAACAAGTTGCGCAAATATTCCAGCCGATTCTCGCGGGAAGTGAAATGGGTAAGGGTTATTCTGAGTTGAATGATCCAATTGATCAAAGAGAGCGCTTTGAACTTCAGCAGAAACTTATCGATGCAGGGGATAGCGAGGCAATGATGGCTGATCACGAGTTTTTGGAGATGCTCGAGCATGGTATGCCGCCAACCTGCGGGTATGGATTTGGAGAACGACTCTTTGCATTCTTTGTGGATAAACCCATCCGTGAGATCCAAATGTTCCCCTTGATGCGTCCAAAGAAATAGGGTATATTCTCGAGAGGAAAGGAGACCTCTTTATGTGTCAAAAGCTTGTCGATTTTATCCGTAGCGAAATCAGAGATTTTCGTGAGGATCCGACGCAGTACATCCAAGAAAATATCATCTACATTTCCTTCAGTATCGCCGGAATTATTTTTGCAATTGCCTTTGTCATGGTTAAGGTGAATAACTAGAACACAGGCTCTAGACAAAGTTGCCTGTTTGTGCTATTGTACTGACTGGCTTCAGTAAGCCCAAACGAAACAAAAATTGGACGTAAGTCCAGAAAGGAAAATCATGAAAGCTGGTGAAGATAACAGTGAGCCTGAGATGGAAGACGGAACGAGCCGTTCCGAGATCATTTCTTCATGGATCGTGGCTCTGTCGATCTTGGTGTGCGGTGCGATTGTTGCCGGTGCGGTCATCTGGCATAAATCCACCTCTAACTCCCCGGTTACTCAACAGGCCACGAAGTAGTCGCAAGACACTTCTCTGGTCAAAACCCCCGCTCGCGAGACCGGGGCGTTTTTTTATATAAAAAAACCGGCAGGACTTGAAGTCTCTGCCGAGGGGGTCTGTGAATGTTTTGTTAAATCGTGTGACCAGGGATGGTGCATGTAGGTTTTTTCCCCACTTTGCCGAGAAAGTAGTATCCTCCAGAATCACAAGCGGGTATTTCCCGGATATAACGCTTCTCGCCAATGAATTCATGCAGATAGGGCTCTCTCAGTGCGTTGGTTTTTGTTTCATTGGCCCAATCCACCTTTGCCCGCTCCATTGTTTTTAGATTTAGAACGCATTTATTTCTGTGTGCGGTGTCCCGTACGTTGATGTAGATGTGGATCGCGCAAGAGGCCAGAAGACAGATAATAGCGAGTACGATCAGGATCTCGATCAGAGTGAATCCGTTGCATTTTATTTTCATGAAAACTTCGTTCCTTTCTGCACTAAAACATACAATATTAAAAGCATAGAGTCAAATATTATTTCTTAATGAGAAATACCTGCATTTTTGTGGATAACTGTGTTGTACACAATATTGAAAGTGGGATAAAATGGTATACAAGTGGGAAAAAGTAGAAAATCTACTTTTCTCACAAAAGCATATGCTCATCGGCGAACACCTCCACACGCTTGATCCAAAAAACCGCGTGTCGCTTCCCGCAAAATTCCGAAAGGAAATGGGGAAGACAGTGGTGATGGCTCCCGGGATAGATAGCTGTCTGTTTGTCTTCACCTTGAAAGGGTGGAAAGAATTTGCAGACAGATTGTCGAGACCGGATTCGTCATCGGTACTTCAGGCGGACAACAGAAACTTCAACCGTATCCTCATCGGACGCGCAACAGAAGTAGACGTTGATTCGATTGGAAGAATTTTGATTCCGGATCATCTTTGTACGCATGCAGGACTTTCATCACATGTCGCCATCATCGGAGTTTTGAACCGAGTGGAAGTATGGGATGAAAAGAAATGGGTTGCGTATCGAAGCGAGGTGGAGAAAAAGACCGAGGCACTTGCCGAGAAGATGGGAAGCGCAGGGATAATTTAAGTAAAGTAAAAAAGAAGTCATGCAGAAGCCACTCGTACACACCACTGTCCTTTTACACGAGTCGATCGATGGCCTTCTCGTACATCCTGGCGACATCTATCTCGACGGTACACTCGGAAGTGGAGGTCATGCCCTCTGTGCGCTTGAAAAGACACGAGGTTCAATCACTGTCATTGGACTTGATCGAGATGCTGAGGCTTTAAAGCGGTCAGAAGAGCGTTTGAAGGGTTTTAAGAACGTTGTGCTTAAAGAGGCAAGCTACGCAGAACTCGATACGGTGCTCGATGAGCTCAATATTCGAAAGGTACAATGCATCATGCTTGATCTCGGACTCTCTTCAGATCAGTTTGAGACATCAGGACGAGGATTTACCTTTAAGAACGATGAACCTCTCCTCATGACTTTCAAAAAGGATCTTGTAGAAGGTGATCTCACTGCAAAAGTTATCGTAAATACATGGGAGGAGGGCAATCTAGCAGACGTGATCTACGGGTACGGTGAAGAAAGATACGCACGCAGGATTGCGAGAGGAATTGCCCAGTATCGAGAGAAAAAGGAGATCGAGACCACGCAGGAGCTCGTAGAGATCATCTCAAGTTCAGTACCCATATTTTATCGCAGAGGACGACTTCATCCAGCAACACGGACCTTCCAGGCACTCCGAATCGCAGTGAACGACGAATTGAATACTTTGAAGAAAGGATTGGAAAAAGGATTTGAAAAACTTGATAGCAAAGGCAGAATGGCAGTCATCTCATTCCATAGTCTCGAAGATCGGATCGTCAAGAATTTTTATAAGGAAAAAGCGGAGGAAGGTAAGGGAATCATCCAGACCAAGAGACCTCTCACCGCAAGTTCGAAAGAAGTTTCAGAGAATCCGCGATCACGCAGTGCGAAATTACGAATCATAGAAAAAATATAACAACATGACCCAGGTAGTACTGAAAAATCTCAACACCATGCTCCTCTATCGGGAGAGAATCTTTGCAATACTTGTTGCTGCCCTCATCCTTTCCTCATGCGCATATGTTTTCCTTCTCCAGAAGGCGATCATGAACGTGGTGGCTCGAGAGAAGGTTTCAAAAGAGATCAGACATATCTCAACATCAGTGAGTGAGCTTGAATCAAAATATTTGTCAGCAAAGAATACGATCAATATTGAATTGGCACATGCACGAGGTTTCAAGAATACAGAGGTTTCAACCTTTATTTCAAAGAAATCTCTAACTGCAATGGCTGATTCACATGAACTCTAATTCGATCAAGAGAATCAGGATTATCCTCGGACTTTTTTGCGTGTGTGCTTTTGTTATTGTTTGTAAACTCTACATTGTACAGATCGTGCAGGGGAAGGAGTATGCTCTGAAAGCAGATAAGCAATATGAAAGAAATGCTGTCAGTACCTTTGACCGAGGTTCTGTTTTTTTTACATCTAAAAATACCATCAAGGTTGCAGCAGCTACGGTAAAGGAGGGATATACACTTTCTCTTGATCCACGCCTGATTAAAGACCCTAGTAACGTCTATGAAGCTTTGTCACAGTACGTAAAGCTTGATAAAGATTCTTTTATTGAAAAAGCTTCGAAGGGGGATGACCCGTATGAGGAGATTGAGAAAAGGCTTGATCGTGAGGTGGGCCAGTCTATTGCAAGTCTCAAGATCCCCGGTGTTTCAGTTCAAAAAGAAAATTGGAGAGTGTACCCAGGAGACTCTCTTGCCTCACATACGCTTGGACTTCTTGGTCGTGATGATACTGACAAGCTTGCAGGACGCTATGGACTGGAGCGATTTTATGAAAGTACTTTATATCGACCAAATGCAAGCGGGGCAAAGAACTTTTTTGCAGAACTTTTCTCTGGCATCAAAGGAACACTCGAGGGGCAAGGTAAGGAAGGCGACATTTTAACTTCGATAGAGCCTACGACTCAATCATCTCTTGAAAAAATACTTTTAGAGACACAAAAGAAATGGCAATCAGATGCTATTGGAGGAATTATCATGGATCCAAAGACGGGAGCAATCTACTCTCTTGCCTTGCGCCCAACTTTCAATCCCAACGACCTAAAAGATGTAAAGGACGCCAGTGTTTTCTCAAATGCTCTTGTTGAAAACTCATACGAGATGGGATCCATCATAAAGCCTCTGGCTATGGCTGCTGGTATCGACTCAGGGGCGATCACGGCGCAGTCGACGTACAAAGATGAAGGAACACTCATGCTTTCAGGTAGAAAGATTTCAAACTATGACGGCAAGGCTCGAGGTGTGATCCCTATGCAGGAAATCTTGAGTCAGTCCTTGAACACGGGAGTGGCATACATTTCCCTCAAGATGGGTAAAGAATCTTTTGCAAAATATTTCTTTGATTTCGGACTTGGAGAGAAAACAGGTATCGATCAACCCAACGAGCAAAAGGGTCTCGTAAAAAATCTCGAAACAGGACGAGATGTGGAGATTGCCACTGCTTCATACGGGCAAGGTATTGCTATGACGCCGGTACAGACCATTCGCGCTCTTGCCACCCTCGCAAATGGAGGTAAGCTCATCACTCCGCACCTGGTGACGGGGATAGAATATGCAGATGGTACAACTGAAATTCCAGAAGCTTTCGGTCAATCACAAGAAGTTCTCAAAAAAGAAACCACCGACGATGTGACGCGGATGCTCGTGAAAGTTGTGGATACTGCGCTCAAGAAAGGAGAGGCAAAGATGGAGCACTATAGTATTGCTGCAAAGACGGGAACAGCCCAGATTGCAGATCCTCGAAACGGAGGGTATTATGATGACAGGTACCTGCACTCTTTCTTTGGATATTTTCCTGCCTATGATCCGAAATTCATAGTCTTCCTCTACCATGTCTATCCAAAAGGTGCTGAATATGCCTCTGAAACGCTCACCGATCCCTTCATGGAGCTTGCCCGATTCCTTATCAATTATTACGAGATTCCACCTGATAGATAATACGAGAAGATCATGAAAAAACTGTTCAAAAAAATCATCATCGCCATCCTTTCCTGGGAAGCGCGCGTGATACTTAAAAAATATAAACCCTCTATCATTGCTGTTACCGGAAGTGTGGGAAAGACATCTACCAAAGATGCCATCTACACTGTCCTTTCTCCTACGTGTCACATGCGAAAGAGTGAAAAGAGTTTTAACAGTGAGTTTGGTGTACCTCTGACTATCCTTGGTGTGGAAACTGGATGGAATGATCCTGTGATTTGGCTTGAGAATATTTTTCATGGACTTGAGTTGATTCTTTTTAAATCAGAATATCCTGAGTGTCTCGTGGTAGAGGTCGGTGCAGATCATCCAGGAGATATACAAAGTGTGACACAGTGGTTGAAACCAGATGTTGCAGTTATCACTCGAGTGAGTGATATTCCTGTGCATGTGGAATTTTTCCCTTCAGCTGATGCTCTAGCAGAGGAAAAAGCATATCTTGCAAAGGCTCTCAAGAAGGGTGGTGCATTGATCTTGTCTGCTGACAACGAGCGTGTACGAGAAATGGGAAAGCTTGCGACGGGGGATCAGAAAGTTTTGACTTTTGGTATTACTTTTCCCGCTACGATCTCTGCTTCACAAGTTGAGCTCAATTTTCCAACTGGCATGTCATTTAAATTGAACTACGAAGGCAATTCAATCCCTGTTCAACTGAAAGGAGTGATCGGAAACCAGCATGTCTATCCTATAGTCGCTGCTGTTGCTGTAGGGCTTGCTCGTGGAGTTTCGATTTCAAAGTTGGTAGAGACTATCGGTAACCATGTTCCACCCCGAGGTCGTATGAATCTGATCGAGGGTATTAAAGGTTCAACAATTATCGATGACACCTACAACTCTTCTCCTGATGCTGTGGAGGAGGCTTTGGGGGCACTTTCAAAGCTTCAGACAAAGGGCAAGAAGATTGCGGTGCTTGGAGATATGCTTGAATTGGGAAAGTTTTCTGGCGATGAGCACAAGAAAGCTGGAGTGCTTGCTATGAAGTCTTGCGACGTTCTCGTAACTGTTGGCCCTCGATCAAAACTTATGAGTGAGCATGCGATTACTTTCGATACTGCTCTTGAAGCGGGGGAATATGTAAAGAGTATTGTAGGGGAAGGGGATGCGGTCTTGGTAAAGGGATCGCAGTCGATGAGAATGGAGAGGGTGGTGAAGGCTTTGCTCCTTGATCCATCACAGGCGCCTGCTTTGCTAGTACGTCAGGAAAAGGAGTGGCTTGCAAGAGTGTAGGTTTTGACGTAGATTAAAAGACAAGAAACATGGCCCTATCGTCTATCGGCTAGGACACATCCTTCTCAAGGATGGAAGCAGGGTTCGATTCCCTGTAGGGTCACAATCAAATGACAAATAAATAGCTCACTCAAAATACCAAGCAGACGCTTGGTATTTTGCTAACCAAAAAGTTCGAGGTTTCCCTTAAGATTTGGTAATTCTTGCCGGGAGTCGAACTTTGACATAGACCACTATGTGTGCTATTGTGTTTTTAGTTAGACAAAACGAGTTCCTCGTCAAAACCCTCCTTCGTCATGGCAGAAAGCGGCTCAACTCTGGGCCATTCTCCGCTATGACGAAAACCATATCCGGTTTAGTCCCCTGGCAACCCTCAACGTGCGGGCAGCACGAAATTTTTCACCTATAAGGTGGAGAAAGGCTAGTATGAAGTATTCAAAGTTCAATATGGGTGAAATGGAAGCGGTCCTAAATAAACTCGGAGGTATGGCAGGACTGCAAAAGTTGCTGGATGGAAAACTCCGGGTTGTTCATGCCGGGCACCAAATCTGGAATAATCTGGTGGTATCGGCCAGCACGCCTCACGGATTCGAGATGTACGAGGCACTCCAGCAAGCAGGTGTTGAACTGAGTGAAGGGTGTTTTAAGGCAGTGAATAATTCAGCGCGTCCAGACACAGACACCTACTTCATGGTCGCCATGAAGACAAAGGACTTTGGTTTCAATCGAGGCGCTAACAGCAGAGATGTGATGGCTCAAGCGTCTCTGTGGGGGTTTAAAAAAGTCCCCAACATTGTTGCACCAGCGATTGCGCTGCTTCTAAAGGAGAAAAAACTGACCGGAAAGTTTACCGTTGCAACAGAACCGATGGCCTACTCGGGGATGTACCAAGTTGAATCCACGGGCAAGAAGGTCATGTTGAGTGTGCTCCCAGTTGACGGCCTCTTTAATGGATCTTCCGCACCCAATGATGTCTGGTTGTTTGATGCTCCAAGCATTTGAAGATGTGTGCATTACTTCACCCCTCGAGCAATTCGGCTCGGGGGGTTTATTATTTTATGGACTCACAAACTTGCCGTTGGCGTCATGTTCCCACCTCTCCCTAGATTCTGGAGGGGTGATGAGCTTTGCCTAAAGCGATCCAACATGATCGAGGTGTATACAAAACTCAAATACTGTGATACTTTGCAAGCAGTGAGGTGCGTATGAAAAAATATAAAGCAATTGCTAAGTTTTACCGTGAACTTCTGATGTTGTTGCGGAAAAAGCGGTTCGACAAAACTGCGGCAGAAAGTATCGTTGCCATATTCCAGGAGTCGGAAGAGTTCTTCTCTTGGACCAAATTGGATCTCAAGCAGATACGCGATGTGTACTACAATCTTCAGGATCGAAAGGATATGGCAAGGCAAGCCTTCGAAGACCTTGCCTCTTATCTTAAGAAGCCTGAGGCTCGGAGTTTGGCTTTTGAGTTTATCAACATAGCTGAACTGAACGATCATGAGAATGTTTTTGTTCATGTTATGAATCGACGCTTGCTTTGCGAAGAGAGTGGTGAACATGGCCCGGCGATCGTAACGATAATGGTTAATGCTTACAATACATTCGAGGATCTCATTGGCGCCGTTCAACCTCCAGAAATTCATGGTTCATTTGGTGAAGATGCCCCAACGATTTGAAGTTCGATGTTCTGTCATCAAAGCCTGCGACACGAAAATGGTCGCGGTTTTTTTATTCCAAAGTCAAAAACCTCTACCTTTGACAAATGGCATAGATATATGTTATAATACATAAGGCGGTAGTTTTTTCGACATCAACAACCAACAAAAGGAGTCCGTATGACACTGCGTGAAAAAGCAGCTCTTGTGTCAGCGGTTCTTGTAATCGTTGGCACAATTTGGTACATCTATCTTGCCTTGTCGGGTAAGAAGATGAAGCCGGTCCTGGCAGCTTGGATCGTGAACAGTGTGGCGACGATGCTCTCGTTTGCTACCTACTGGACAGCGCCCAAGCACAGCTTCGTGAGCAATGCGTACAACGCTACGAGCATCCTCACGATCAATGCCATTCTCATCACGTCACTTATCCTGATGAGACGAGAAAAGAAGGGTTTGAGCTTCAGTTCGTTCCAGAAAGGATGTCTGTGGTTTTCCCTTTCGATTACGATCTTCTGGGTCGTACTTGTCTGGGGATTCCATTGCACCGGAATCATTCCGAACGTCCTGACTCAGGGCATGAGACTTATTGCTTACTACGTCATAGCTGAAAAGCTGTGGAAAGCGACCACGAATACAGAGTCTCTGTTTGGGTGGTGGTGCATCGTAGCGGCCTCATTGGCAGGTACGATTGCAGCGGCAGTAAGTCATGACTGGCTCGCCTCACTCTTTGCTCTAAGTACGATGATCGGTTCGCTGATCCTCGTCCTTCTGGCGCATCGGGTAGAGTACCGATCCAAATTGGCATTCGTGCGTTAACAATTCCTGCAACATCTCATCGAGCTCTGTTGCAGGACTTCATTGAGTTCACAACAATGTGTTGCGAATTCATAGAGCTCAGTTCTTTAAAATATTTCGTCATAGCAGAAAGTGGCTTGAGTATTGGCTGTTCTCTGTTATGACGAAAGAACCAAAAGTAGTTTACACGTGGAGGACCCACCAGAAGCCAGAACTTCAGGCGTTTGCCAAGCAAGACAATCGAACAGTTTCGAATCTGGTTAACCTTGCAGTCAAAGAATTTCTTATCCGGCGCGGGCTTCTTCCTTCGAAGCCTTCGGAAACAGAAATTCATGAGTAGCTCTGCTACCGAGAAGACAACTCGCCAAAATTACGAGCCGCATCATTGATTGGTGCGGTTTTTTCTTGACGAAACATAATTAAATAGGTATTGTTCCGGATGTATAGCATACAAACACAGTGTCAAAGAGAAAGGTTGGATATGGCTCGAAAAAAGAAAGTAAAACAAACACAAAGAAAAACAAGCGTTCTTTTCCATCTCTCCGAATGCAATGAAACTGCTGCCTCGCTTGCAGAGAAATTTCACGAGGCGGGCTGCGAGGTATACGCTTCACCGAAGACGCGAAACTTGCTCTTGCAATCGAAAAAAGTTCCTCTCAAGACCGTGGGGAAGACGCCTGAGCATTACCTTGCCCAGGTAAGCGCTGATGTGGTTGTTGTCGCCCTACCTACGAAAGGTGGATTGGATCTTGAAGCAAAGGCTTTCATCCGTTCTGCTTGCAATCGAAATTGCATTGTCTTGGTTAGTGAGGAAGACTTTAGCTGGGTCGGTAATACCTTTGAGCAAGGAGAGTCTCTTACGGAAGATGAGGTCACACACCTCGTTACCCTTGCATGGATGAAGCTGGCGCAGTATTACCCTGATGAAGGTTATTGGGTCAACGCGCTCTCTAATCTCCGAAAACTGGGTCCACGTTTTAAAACTTGAATTAGAAAAAGTGAATGCAGCGGCGCTTCGGTGCCGTTTTTTTTGTTATCAACACCCTCAGTTCCAGATTATGCTACTATAATCGGCATGCCTCTGCGTTTTTGTGATAAACAAATTACCCATGAAAACGGACCTCTCTGAGAAAGGTTTTACTCTTTTGGAGTTGCTGGTGGTCATATCTATTATCGCTATGCTCTCAGGTATTGTTATGGCATCGGTCTCGGTCTCACGAAAAAATGCAAAAAATGCAAAATTCGCAGACCAACTCGTACAGACACATACCGCAATGACAGGATATTTCCTAGATCGAAATTCTTACCCTCCGGTTACCGGAAATCCGACACCTACATTTGTTTCAAATGCTACAGCCCTTTCTCTTTTAGAGTCGGCGCTTGTTCCCACATATCTTACGGCTCTTCCAGAAGGTCTTTCTCTATCGAATAATGACTTGGTTGTATATAGAACAGCTCCCAATCTCGCCCAGACAATGGGAGTCGATGCCTTTTATTGTGGATCTCCAAATGGACCTTTTGTAAAAGATTATCTTATTTATTTTGATTACGCTAAGGCGTCAGGAGGGACATTTACTGCAAAAAAACTTTATGAATACTCCCTTGTTGCAAATACTGTTGCTCCTACAAATTATTATTGTATCGGTGAATAAAAAAGCCACGCTTGGAGGAGCGCGGCGCGGGCAAGGTTCATGCAGTGAGGGGAGCGAGTTCGAGAGGCTTTTGTTCGATAGTT
>JAZKJN010000004.1:0-8363 GCA_040384285.1 Patescibacteria group bacterium | reverse complement strand
TGTCACCCTCTCTTCTCCGTTGCGGAGGATGACTTTCCAGCTTCGAGCCTCTTGGCCTTTGCAAAGATCTTTCGATCCGAGCAGTGTCACAAACTCTGCAGGCAGAGACATGTCTTCAAAGGGGACCGGGATGACCTCGAGAATTTCCATCCGCTCTTCCTCTATCGCGGAGGAGAGAGAATCATCTCTTTTTGACTCCCACTTCAACTTTCTGATATCGACGAATGCATAGCCTCCGTCGATCCTCTCGATAAGATAGGTGTCAACTCTGTGCTCACCCTCCAGTCGAGTCTTTATTTTCAACAAACAACGCATAGTTTCTCCTGGGATTGGGTCTGGCTAGCTGTTTTTCTTTATACACCCATATTGCTACTTTGTCAATACAGTGGGGTAATACGTAGTTATGCTAAGCTTTCTCGATCCCTTTTCCATGCCTTGTCGGAATTCTTATTTTGAACGTTGATCCTTTTCCAATACCTGCTGACTCAGCCCAGAGTGTTCCTTTGTGATTTTCAATAATACGTTTGCAAATATAGAGTCCGATACCCATACCCTCGGTATCCATACGAGAGGCTCCTTGGCTTCGCCAGAATTTTTCAAATAGTTTTCCGAGATCTTCATGCGTCATTCCTATTCCACTATCAGTGACTGAGGTTACGACTGCTGTTACGTTTCCGTCCAATTCTTTTTCTTCTTCGAGCTTCACTACGATGCTTCCTTCGGCTGGTGTGTAATTCAGGGCATTATCAAAAAGAGTTTGGAGGACAAATCTGATCTCTCCCTCGTCGATGAATGAAGGGGCAGTAGATGTTTTTTCAAAAGAAAAAATAATATTCTTGAGACGTGCTCGACGAATATATTCTGGTTCTAGCGTATTGATCAATTCTTCCAAATGTTGTTCACGAAAGTGATAACTAAAGTCAGTGATATCTGCATCGGAGACGTGGGCCAAGAGGTCTGTGAGTTCGATTAGGCGTATGTTTGCCTGCTGTATTTGCTGTACTCTCTCCCTGTCCTCAGCCCCTATCTCTGCTGTGAATCCCTCAGAGGCCCAACGTATTTGGGTAAGTGGTGTGCGGAACTTGTGGGTCACCACTGAAATGAAGTTTGATTTGAGTTCATCGGTTTGACGTAGTTTATTCCACATGAAAAAGGAAACTGATACGGCAATGACGGACGACACAAGGGGGATGATCCAGAGTGGAAAAGTCGGGATGCGGAGACGGATAATGTCATCAGAAAAGACTAAGAGTCCAATACATATTCCCACGATGGCGACAGTGAGGGCGTATCTCAATGCGCGTTTTGCGATAATACGAATATCAATGAGCTCATACTTGAAAACCGCATAGGTGAAGGGGATAGAAAAGAGAGGTACAAAAATAATAGAATATAACGGATCTATGGTTATCCCAAAGAAGATTGGTTCTGATGTAAAGACAAGAGGAATTCCCATCCCGCCGAGTGAATATCCAAAAAGAAATCCAAAGAAGAGATACTTGATACGATTTTTCATTACGTCACTCTGGGAGGGGTATTGAAGAGCCATATAGATGAGAAAATACGCCGGTATGATGACGTTTGAGAGAAGATTCATTGCCCAGTGTAAACTGCCGGCAACATAGTAGTTGGGGAAGTACAACTTGGGAATAGAATCAGTGATGAGTGTGTCGGGGAAGGCAATATATATCAGTGCAAGAAAGACAGAAAGACTGTAGAAGATAATGATCGGAATACGTTGCTGCTTTTCTTTTCCCAGAAAGACAAAGATGAAATGAGCAATGAAGCAGGAAATAAAAAGAATGGAAATATGGAACATGAGCACAAATCTTGAAAGTTGAGGGTCGGCAATGTTGACGCCAATAACATGACTCACTACCCAAATCAAAATACTTGTAAAGCCGAGGATGAAAAGTGTTCGACCTTTTTCCTTGCGTCCTTTGATAAAAACGAGAATGATTAAAAAAACAAGAAGAGCTGCATTAACGAGGAAACCTATGTTGTGAATTATGAGATGTGCGCTTGTGGTCATGTGTGGGTAATTATAGCTATTCTTGGACCTGGAAAGCAAAACGATAATAGAGCAAGTTTCCTTTTTGAAGATTATTAAACACAATACCTTCAGGTTTGCCAGCAAATTCACCGAACCACTCCCTCATGCCTGCTGGAACAGACATCTCCATAAATGACTGTTTGAGGGTGTCATCGGCTTTCAGGGCAGCCAAGACTTGCATTGAAATATCCTCTTCCTCGACTTTTTTCCAAGAAGATCGTGCTTCCATGAGCTCTCTCAACTGTATCATCTCAGAAGGAGTCCTCATGTCAGCAAAAAGAAACCATCCCCCTGGTCGCAGGACTCGAGCAACTTCTGCTATAAATTTTTCAACGTTTGCATAGCAATGACTGCTTTCGACATTAAGGACGATATCCATAGAATGATCAGGAAGGGGAATATTTTCGGCATCTCCGACGAGGAATTCTACATTTTTAATATCAGAATGTCTGGCCTTCGAAAATGCTATTGCCTCAGGAGAAAAGTCCATTCCTTGTGTCGTGCGAGGATGGTGATATCGGGCAACATAGCTCGTCCCTCCTCCGCGACCAGAACCTACCTCGAGGACAACCTTGTCTGAAAGATTGGTCGGGGAAATGACTTTTTCATAGAGTTGAATAAAGTGGCGGTTCAGTTCGTCCTCTTGTTCCAGGATGAGAGGAATACCTTTTTCCAGTGGAACATATCCATAATTCATAAAAGTCCAGCGGTCTGTCGGTATTTGTCGTGCGAGTTTTTCATACCACCATTTCCAAGCTTGCCGCCGCAAAGGAGGAAAGATACTGCACAAGAACACGATGCATTTCATCATGGAGATATTGTAGCATCGTTATGATTCCGCAGTGATTACAGTGTGAATATAATAAAATTGAATTTTACATTACTATAATGTTACTATTTATAGATGTTCTTACCTTCCAAATCAAAAAGTAGTCACGCTTACAAATTTACAGCGGCTCTCGCGATATTTATTCTTGTGGGCTTTTTCATCGCTATTTATCTGATACTATAAAATTTATGCCTCACATTCATGAAAAAATAGATTTCGTCGTTGAGGTTTTTATTGTCCACAACAAAAAGGTACTCCTACGTCTTCATGACAAATACAAGTTTTGGCTCAGTGTCGGTGGTCATATTGAACTCGATGAAGATCCAAATCAAGCTGCTCTCCGCGAGGTGCAAGAAGAGGTTGGGCTTTCAGTGAAGCTCTATGACGCGAATCAGCTTTTTAAGCATGAGGAAAAAGAAAACCGACAACTGATTCCACCCATTGCTCTCGGGCGTCATAATATTAATCCTCTGCACGAGCACGTCGTTCATATATATTTTGCCACTGCCGATACCAACACCGTTATTCCTGAAAAAGAAACTGATGAATGGAAATGGGTGAGTGAAGAAGAACTTTCAACTATGGATCTTCGTCCTGATATTTCCTTTTATGCAAAGGAGGCTTTGAAGAGGTTGGGGTAATGAGGAATTGTGGATAAAAAAACAAGCGGAGACCTTGGAAGGTTCCGCTGTTGTGAATTTGTTGGCATGACGAGTCATGCAGACAAGGCTTGGGGTCCGAAGAAAACTTTCCGGAACCGCGCCTCCATGCTTTCCTCAGGGTGCTCCAAGGTAGGAGCCAGTTCTTCCAGAGAAGACTGGAGGACTGTTTCCAATACCTGGCAGTCGTCGTCGAGCAGTTGCTCGCACGACAAGCAAATGTTGGGGTTTCTCGGAGACCCTGCGGTCATCCGACCTGCACAACAAATGCAGATGGTGCTTTTCATGGTTTTTCAGGGGTTGAATGTTTAAGGACTCTATACTATATATCCTACCGCATTTCGGGTATAAAGTCAAATTAGCCAAAAGACCCATATTTCTGCTATTATTTACACCTATGAACGACAAGTTCCTCACGCCATATAACCCTACCGAAACGGAAGATCGGATATACACACAGTGGAAAGAAAGCGAATATTTCAATCCTGATAAACTTCCATCTCGTCACAGGACTCCCTTCACGATCATCATGCCTCCGCCAAATGCAAACGGTCATCTCCATGCCGGACATGCACTGACTTTGACGCTCCAGGATATTTTTATCCGTTACAAACGCATGCAAGGCTTCAAAGCGCTCTGGGTGCCAGGTGCTGACCATGCCGGTTTTGAAACTCAGATCGTGTATGAAAAAAAATTGGAGAAAGAAGGGAAGTCACGTTTCAAAATGGATCGAGATGTTCTCTACAAAGAGATCTACGACTTTACCATGGAGAACAAAAAGTTCATGGAGCATGAGATCGAGAAAATGGGATCGTCGTGTGACTGGTCTCGAGAGAAATTTACGCTTGATCCAAGCGTCGTAAAAGAAGTTCAGAAAACTTTCAAGAAACTTTATGATGATGGACTGGTGTATCGAGGCTCACGCATCATCAATTGGTGTACAAAGCATCAGACCTCTCTTTCTGATGTGGAAACTGAGAGCAAGGAGCAAAAAGACAAGCTCTACTATTTCAAATATGGACCCTTTACCATCTCTACCGCACGTCCTGAGACAAAGTTTGGGGACAAATATGTTGTGATGCATCCAGACGATGCCCGTTACGCAGAGTACAAGCATGGACAGACCTTTGAGCTCGAATGGATCAATGGACCCATCACTGCGACGGTGATAAAGGATGAGGCGATCGATATGGCCTTTGGAACGGGGGTTATGACCATCACTCCTTGGCACAGCGGTATCGACTTTGAGATTGCAGAGAGACATAATCTTCCGAAAGAGCAGATTATTGATTTTGTAGGAAAGCTGCTTCCAATTGCCGGAGAGTTTACAGGTATGAAGATCGCTGAGGTGCGACCAAAGATGGTGGAGAAACTCAAAGAAAAGGGATTACTCGTAAAAATTGATGAGGAGTATGTTCACTCTGTACCTGTTTGCTATAAATGTGCCACAACTATTGAGCCCCAGGTCAAAGCACAGTGGTTTGTAAAGATGAAGCCTCTGGCAGAACTTGCACTTAAGGCGGTGAAAGAGGGGAGGGTGCAATTTATGCCGGACAATTTTGAAAAGATCTTCAAATATTGGATGGAAAATACTCTTGACTGGAATATTTCCCGACAGATCGTCTGGGGTATTCCCATTCCTGCAAAGCACTGCGAGAAGTGCGATGAATTTGTCGTAGATACAGAGGATGTAACAAAGGAATGTCAAAAGTGTAAGGGAGCTTTTGTAAAAGATACTGATACGTTTGATACCTGGTTCTCATCAGGACAGTGGCCACTGCTTGCTCTCGGATATCCTGATTCTTCCGACTTCAAAAATTTCTACCCAACTGATCTCATGGAGACTGGTTCCGACCTCATCTTCAAATGGATTCCTCGTATGGTGATCTTCGGGCTCTACCTTGCCGGCAAAGAGCCGTTTCGACATGTATATCTCCATGGAATGGTAAACGACGCTCAGGGCAAGAAGATGTCAAAATCAAAGGGTAATGTGGTAAATCCCCTTGATCTGATTGCTAAGTACGGTACAGATGCGCTACGTCTCGGACTTGTGGTGGGAAATACTCCGGGAAGTGAAATCTCTCTACGAGAAGACAAGATCCGTGGATACAAAAACTTTTCAAACAAGCTCTGGAATATTACTCGTTTTGTACTTTCATCTGCAGAAGGTGAGGTGTATGAAGGAAAGGTGCAAGATGAGGAGCTCGCAAAGATTCTTGTTGATGTGACAGGAGATATTGAAAACTACCGTCTTCATCTTGCTTCAGAAAAATTGTATCATTACGTATGGCATCGTTTTGCCGATGAGATACTAGAAGAGAGTAAAAAGATTTTGAAAGAGGGAAGTGAGGAGGAGAAAAAGGAGCGAAAGCAATTGCTTCTTCATATCCTCGCGCAGGTTCTCCGTGCTCTCCATCCGTTCATCCCGTTCGTAACAGAAGAAATCTGGGCACATATGCCGATTGCTGACAAGAAAATGTTGATTATCGAGGAGTGGCCTGGTAAGTAAAAAATACATAGCAACATGAAGAATACTTTTTTTCACCTTGTACCTCTGTTCGTACAAACTTTTCTGTGGCTTCCCGTGCGTCTTGCATTGGAATGGTTTGGACGTATCAAAATCGAAGGATTGAGAAATTTTAAAGGATACGAAGGTAATGTGATCTTTGCAGTGAATCACTCAAATCCACTCGATCCTTTTATTATCCCTGCTTCTCTCCCTATGTTTTCGAGATATTTACCGCTCTTTTTTGCTACGCAAAGAAAGGGAATACTGTGGGGAGGATATCCTCTCGTCTCGGACGCGTATGACTATCGAATTTCGTATAAAAAGCATATGAAACTTGCTGACGCAGGAGAGAGTTTTGTTTTGTTCCTACCTGAGCATGGAGGAGTCGCGTTTCTCGCTGACTACGCAGAGTGCCCTATCATCCCTGTGGGAGTGTCAGGAATTTCTAGTATGAGCCTCCGAGATTTTTTTGACCGAAAACACAAGATCACGGTGAAGTTTGGAAAGCCGATATTTCAGAAAGAACTCAAGGGAATAGTGGGAGAGAATCATCGTGTCGGAGAGGATATTTACAAAAAGCAGGCAGAATATGTGATGCGGAAGATGGAGGAGTTGGTGTATAATTAAGACATATGAAATACATTGAAATCATTCTAAAACTAGCGTTTCTCGTAGCAGCAATTTGGATCGGAGTCACAAAGTCTGCTGAATGTTTGATTGTCCTGGCTATCATCAGCGTCCTTCTTGGAATTGTTCTTATCTTTAACAAAAAACAGAGTTATGGATACACACTCGAGAAAAAAGAGATTGTAATACGAAGGATTGAAGGTGTAATCCTTGTTGTATTTTCTGCGGTCGTTTTTTATCTACTCTATGCTCTTCAAAAACTCAATCCAAAACTTTTCGACACTGACGTCGAGCAACTCCCAATCCGTAAAGGTTTCGGTGAAGGGCTTTTGCTTGCAGGGGACGCAAACAAAAATGTAGTGGGGCTTTGTGCAGATCTTACTGATTCGACAATGATGAATTTGTTTAAGGCGAAATATCCTGATCGATTTGTGGAAATGGGTGTAGCGGAACAAAATCTTGCCTCTGTTGCTTCTGGTATGGCGGCAATGGGAAAGATTCCATTCATCACTTCGTATGCCATGTTTTCTCCAGGGCGCAATTGGGAACAGATCCGCACGACCATCTGCTACAACGACCGCAAGGTAGTAATTGCAGGTTCTCATGCAGGTATTTCTGTGGGTCCTGACGGAGGAACACATCAGGCGATAGAAGATATTGCTATTACTCGAGTGATTCCAAACATGACCGTTATTTGTCCTAGCGACTCTATTGAAGCGCGAAAGGCAACTATTGCCTGTGCACTTACAAAAGAACCAACCTATATCCGTCTTGCTCGTGAAAAAACTCCCATCATCACTACTGTTGATTCTCCGTTTGAAATTGGAAAGGCGCAACTACTTTTTGCTCCAGAAAAAGATGCAAAAGCTGAGGTGGGAATTATTGCCACTGGTGCACTTGTCTACAAGGCTTTGAAAGTTGCACGAGATCTTGAGAAAGAAGGAAAGCGAGTAAAAGTTCTCTCACTCATAACCATAAAGCCTCTCGATGAAGATGCTGTGTGGAAGCTTGCACATGAAGCAGGGGCTATCGTCACTGTTGAAGAACATCAGATCGCTGGAGGTATGGGTTCTGCTGTTGCTGAGTGTCTTGCTCGACATTATCCCGTACCGATGGAATTTGTCGGAGTAAAAGATGAATTTGGTCAATCAGGAACACCAGATGAACTCCTTGAGTACTATGGAATGGGGGAGAAAGATATCAAGGAGGCAGTGAAAAGGGTATTGCTCCGAAAACATAAATAATATAAAATATACCCATGACACATACATGTCGAACACACGTGATGAAGCTCGCCACTATTTGGAAGAACAATTCCAGCGTTTGTGTTTGTAATGTATCTCTTTAGGCCTCACTGATAGATTACACAAACAAGCTCTGGAACACCCAGGGCTTGTTTTGTACAAGGAGTACAAAAGTTCTTCAACACAAACTATAGTCGAAAAAATATGAAAACATTCACGGTCCGTTTTACCTTTGGTGCGGCGGCCCATCCTATTCATTATCACGATACCGACCGGACAATCTTTCGTACAAAGTATGGGGACGAGTCGGTTAGGCTCGATGATCGCAGGGGATGGTTCTCCTTTGGCGACCAGAGGATAAGAGTCTTTCGCTCCCAGATCGACTACACCCTCTGGCTTGATCGCAGAGAGTACTTGCTTGAGAAGTTGGATCTTCCTACCC
>JAZKJN010000003.1:87470-98594 GCA_040384285.1 Patescibacteria group bacterium | reverse complement strand
TTGCCTGCTTCTGCATGTTTGATCCCATGAGTGCTCGGTTTGCATCGTCGTGGTTTAGGAATGGAATCAAAGATGTAGCAATAGAGAATGCCTGGTTTGTAGACACGTCCATGTAGTCCACGTCTTCTGCCTTGGCAAGTCCTGGTAGTCCATCGATACGTACCTCGACTTCATCTACAGAGATCTTTCCGTTCTTATCAGTAGGGATAGCAGCGTGGGCGATTCTAAAGCTTTCTTCCTCAAGTGCATTCATATATACGATCTCATCGGTAACTTTTCCATTCTTTACCTTTGCATAGGGAGTCTCGATCATTCCGAAGTCGTTGATGCGGGCAAAGGTAGAAAGACGAAGCACAAGTCCAATGTTCGGTCCTTCTGGTGTGTGGATTGGGCAAAGTCGTCCGTAGTGAGATGGGTGCACGTCGCGCACTTCAAAGCCTGCTCGCTCTCGTGTGAGACCTCCGGGTCCAAGGGCTGTGAGTGTTCTCAAGTGTTCAAGCTCAGCAAGAGCGTTTTCCTGAAGCATGAACTGTGAAAGCTGGTTTGTAGTGAAAAATTCTTTGATTCGTGCCTGGAGTGGTCGTGGGAATACAAAGTTTACCGGAAGCATAACATCAGGCTCTACAGTAGACATTCGATCCTGAATATTTCGCTTCATCTGTGTCATACCAACACGGAATTTCTGCTGGAGAAGCTCTCCAACATATCGCACACGTCGTGATCCGAGGTGATCAATATCGTCTTCGACTGCATCAGGAGTATTGTTGAGCTCTACAATGTGGGCGATGATCGTAGAAATGTCATCGACAGAGACCGTACGTCGATCGAGATCCTTTTCTCCCATAGCCTTTGAAAAACGCTTGTTGAAACGGAGTCGTCCTACCGGTGAAAGGTCGTATCGTTCAGGGCTAAAGATGTTTCCGATAAATTCTCGAGCATTGTCAGCTGTAGCAAGGTCTCCATCTCGAAGTCTCTTGTGGATCTCTATATATGCCTCATCTACTGTCTTTGCTCCATCCTTTGCAAGTGTGAGTTCAATTGCCTTTCGAGCAGGCTCGTTGTCTTTGAAAAATGCCAAAATCTCCTCGTTGGTCTTTGCACCGAGGATTCGTAGGAGAGATGTGATGGGAAACTTTCGCTTTCGGTCAATACGAGCGTAGATTGTTCCGTCAGAATCGGATTCGATCTCCATCCATACTCCTCGCATAGGGATTACTTTGGCTCCAAAATAGTTTTTACCCTTGAGTTCATTGAGAGTGAAGAAAATACCGAACGATCGAGCAAGCTGGGGAACGATGACTCGTTCGATACCGTTGATGATGAATGTTCCATGATCCGTCATCAATGGGAAATCAGCAAGAAACATTTCTTGCTCCTTTGTGGCATCCATAAGCTTGTTCTTGAGCTTTACCTTGACCTTGATCTGGCCTTCATATGAAAGCTTGTTGATCTTGGCATAGTGCTCGTCAAACTTTGGCCGTGAGAGTTCAAAACCTGTAAAAGAAAGTTCGAATTTCTTCTTTGCATAGTCCTCGATAGGTGAGAATTCCTTCAAAATTTCCTCGACACCCTTTTCGATCAGCCAATTGAATGACGTGATCTGGGATTCTACGAGGTTCGGCATTTCGGTCAGAGAGTCCTTGAATCTACTGAAGTATTTTTTGGTAGTTTGCATAGAAAGGTATTAATTGTAAATATGGAACATAAAACAAAAAACGACGCTTGTACAGAGCGCTTCTCTCAAAAACTTTTTATAAATCTTGGGGTTGCAAGATGAGGATCAATTTTAAGCCTTGTAATCCTTCACATTTCTGTCGCAACACAATCGATGAAGTTGGTGACTAGACTATCAGACCAGAGCTAATTGTCAAGGGAATCAAGACGGATTCCCTTTTGGTCGATCCGAAGAGGAATATCGGTGTAGCGAAGCGTGGTCTGGTCTTCTATCTTCTCAATATCGATAAGCACTCCAAGCCCCGTCATCGTCTCTTCAGAGAAATATTGGTCAAAGACAAAATTGCCCAAAGAGTAATAGATCTTCTTGTTTTGGTATTCTTCTGTCACCCCTACTACATGGGGATGTGCACCAATGACTGCATCTGCCCCGGAATCGATAAACTCACGTGCCCATTTTTTCATCTTTGGCGTTGGTTCTGTCTCATATTCAGGTCCCCAGTGTGGAGAGACGATGAGTACATCAACGAGAGGACGTATTTGTTCTATCTCTGCAAAGACTTTGTCATAATCTGCATAACTAAACTCATTGAATCCCACAAAACCCACTCGTATTCCACCTTTGGTAATAATCGTGCTGATGCTTTCACGATTATTTGGATCGCCATAGTAGAACATCCCTGATTCACCGATAAAGCGTCGTGTCATGGCGAAACCTTCCCTGCCAAAGTTCAGTGTATGGTTGTTTGCAAGTCCCAAGACATCGAAACCGAGGATTGAAAGCTTCTCAGCAAGAGCTGGATCGAAGGTAAAGCGCAATTCCTTGCTCACGAGGCTCGCGGTGACGGAGGGGTATGTAGTAAAAGGGCCTTCGAGGTTTGCTGCAGCAAGATCTGCGGTTCGCACGGTCTCTGCAATCCCTGAAAAGAAAAGATCGAAACCTGTACGATTGATGATATTTCTCACATTGCGATCAAGCATCATGTCACCGACTACAAAAAGAGTTATGTGTGCAGGTGATGAAAAAGAAAAGGGTTCACGCGAAGCAAAACGAAACGAGCTTGGGGTATAAAATCCAAGAAACATGACAACGCCAAAGAACAAAAGTCCTACGTAGACAAGAAAAGGGATACTAAATATTTTCTTTTCGCCATTCATCGATGAGTTTTGGATTACCCGAGAGAAGCACCTTTGGTACACGATACTTCTTGCCCTTGTATTCTATAACTTCTGGACGGGTATAGGAATCGGGAGATGCGGTGCGTGATTCTTCGAGAGAATTGATATCACCAAGAACACCTGGAAGCTGACGAGAGATAGAATCGATCAAAATCATCGCAGGAAGCTCACCACCAGTGAGTACGAAAGGTCCAACAGAAACTTCTTCGACTTTGAAAGCTTTTTTTACACGAGCATCGATACCTTCGTAACGTCCGCAGACAAATACGATATCTGTATACTTCTTTGCAGTCTCTTTTGCAGATGCTGTATCAAATTGTTTTCCGTATGGGGTAAACCAGATAACTTTTACTTTCTTTTTGAGAGACTTTGTACCGATAGCCTTTGCGATGGCTTTGATCACAGGAAGTGCTTCGATCACCATGCCCGGTCCTCCGCCATATGGTCGCTGGTCAACTCGATGCCATTTGTTTACGGCAAAGTCGCGAGGGTTGTAAAACTTCACCTTGATTTTCTTGTCCTCAATTGCCCGCTTCAAAATAGACTCATTGAGATATGAGTCGAGGGATTGTGGAAATAGGGTGATAATGTGGTAGGTCATAAATAAAAAACTGTGGCATTACGATACCACAGTTTTTTACTTTTTGCTAGGGTTTGTCTTAGATATTCAAATCAGCCATTGCTTCGTCTACGGTCTTTGAAGCTTTCTCTGCTGGCTTCATTCCTCCTTCTGGTTCGTTGATCTTGAGGTTTACTCGAGAGTTGTTTTTCATTCCCACCACTCGAAGAAGTGTTCGGATTGCCTTTGCTGTGTTTCCTGAGCGTCCGATCACCTTTCCCATGTCGAGAGCGTTGACTTCAAGTGTCATGAGCACACCCATTTCGTCTACTGTTCGGCTAATCTTTACATCATTTGGATTATCTACAAGAGATTTTACGACAAATTCCAAAAACTGCTGGTCTATATTGTTATTCATGTCTGTTTGTTAGGATTTCTAAATCTTAGGGTACACGATAATTGTACCGCCATACTTCGAGGAGTCCAAGCTGTGTTTTACACAGCTGGAGTTGGTTCTGTTGCTGCAGGCGCTGGAGCTTCTGCTGGTGCGGCTGCCGCTGGAGTTGCTGGAGCTTTTGGGGCTTCGGCTACGCCTTCTTTTGCGATAGGCTTCTTCTTTGGGAGAGCGTTGATCTTCTTTCCTGAAATAACTTTCTTTACGACGAGGAAGTTGTGAACTGTGTCTGAGAGCTTTGCACCTGTCTTCATAAGCTCCTTGATACGCTCCACTTTAAACTGCTCAACCTTGTTCTCAAGGCGAGGATCGTAGTGACCCAAAACCTCCAAATACTTACCGCTCTTTGGACCATTTTTAGAATCGGTCAAAACAAGGCGGAATGTTGGCTCGTTTGTGCGTCCTACGCGCTGTAGTCTGATCATTAACATAAGTAGGGACCATACTATCAGACCCCTCGTAAAACGTCAAACATGGGTTTGATACTGCCGAGAATATAGGCTATAGTAGGAAGATGAAAAACAACGCAGGTGCTGTGGTTACAGGAACCATCACGACCAACCGCAAAGGTATGGGATTCGTGAAAAATCCTCTCGATATTGAAAATGACTATGTCATAGAAGAAGGAAATCTCAACGGAGCTCTCAACAAAGACACCGTCGAAATCACTCTTTTAAAAGACCTTTTTGCAAAAGTAACAAAGGTTGTCGAGCGTGGCCGAGAAACTTATGTTTGTACAATAGAGCAAGGCAAGGACAGTATCATCGCCATTCCCGAGGATAAAAAAGCCTATGTGCCCTTTACCCTTCCCGAAGCAGATCTCAAAAAAGTATCTCCTGGCGACAAAGTATACGTAAAGCTTGGTGAGTGGTCTGATCTCAAAAAATATCCTCCCGCTTCTCTTGTAAAAGTGATTGGGAGGAAGGGCAATAACAATGCAGAGATGGAAGCAATCGTTCTTGAGAAAGGATTTGATATTGGTTTTCCTGATGATGTCGAAGCAGAGGCTGGAAAGATCGAGCAGAACAAGCAAACCGATATGGAGAAGGAGATTCCGAAGCGAGTTGATTTTAGAAAAACCCTCACCGTCACCATTGACCCTTTTGATGCAAAAGATTTCGACGATGCCATCTCTTTCAAAGACCTTGGCAATGAAACCTATGAAATCGGAGTTCACATTGCTGATGTTTCCCACTACGTGATCCCTGGAACAGCACTGGACACAGAAGCGCTGAAGCGTGGATGCTCTATCTATCTCGTCGACCGCACTATTCCCATGCTTCCTGAGGTACTTTCAAACGATGTTTGTTCACTCAACCCGCACGAAGACAAGCTCACCTTCTCTGCATGGTTCGTAATCAGCGCAAAGGGAGAGATTTTGGAACGACATTTTGGCAAAACAATCATCAACTCTGCACATCGCTTTACCTATGAAAACGCACAGGAACTTTTGAATGCAGGAAAAGGACAATATTTCTCTGAACTCAATACTCTGAACGTCATTGCAAAAATTCTCCAGAAAGAAAAGTTCATCGCAGGAGCAATCGAATTTGAAACAGAAGAAATCAAATTCAAACTTGATGAAAATGGTAAGCCTATCGGCGTGTATAAGAAGGAACGCCTCGATACCCACAAGCTCGTTGAGGAATACATGCTTCTTGCAAACCGCGAAGTTGCAAAGTTTATCCACGACGCTATCGGAAAGAAGGGCAAGAAAGATACTGGATCCATCTATCGTATCCATGATCTTCCTGACCAGGAACGTATGCTCGAGCTTTCTATGTTCGTAAAAGCTCTCGGCTACAACCTCCGCACAAAGGAGGGCAAAGTTTCAGCACACGATATCAAACATCTTTTGAAACAGATCATAGGAACACCACACGAAACACTCATCAGTACAGCTGTTATTCGCTCTATGCAGAAAGCTGTTTACTCTACAAAAAATATTGGGCACTTCGGTCTTGCCTTTGAGTACTATACCCACTTCACTTCTCCTATCCGACGATATCCTGACCTTTTGGTGCAGAGAATCTTGCAAAAACATCTTACCCATCAGGCTTTTGGTGATCGTGATGTTGCAGAGTTCCAGCATATCGCAGAGCAGTCGACAGACCGCGAGATCGATGCAGCAAGCGCGGAACGTGAATCAAAGAAACTCAAACAAGTGGAATACATGTCAGACAAGATCGGACAGACTTTCAATGGAACTATTTCCGGTGTAACAGAATGGGGTATCTATATCGAAGAAAAAGAAACGAAGTCAGAAGGTATGGTGAAAATCCGTGATCTCGGAAATGTCTACAACGACTTTTTTGAATTCAACAAAAAAACATATTCTATCAGCGGACAAAAATCAGCCCGTAAGTTTACTCTCGGTGACCCTATCGTATTTAAAGTAGCTGGAGCTGACCTTGATAGAAAGACACTCGACTTTGTGCCAGTCATATAGCCTACTTTGCCACCTGCACAGCCTCTTCAAACTGGATTGAGAGAAGTTTTGATGCACCATCAGCACCCATTGTCACTCCATAGAGCACTCCTGCGCGTGACATTGTTTCTCTGTTGTGAGTAATCAAGATCAATTGAGAATATTTTGAAAGATTGGCGATCATATCTCCATACTTTCGTGAGTTTGCTTCATCGAGAGCTGCGTCTGTCTCATCGAGGATGATGAATGGCGGAGGATTGACCTGGGATATAGCAAAAAGAAGGGCAATGGAAGTTAGTGCTCTTTCCCCTCCTGAAAGCATCATGAGAGCTTTTACTTTTTTACGTGGAAGGTTAATGGCAATGTCGATTCCCTCTTCACCTTCCTCTTCTTCTGTTCCTTCCTCGCCCGAAAGCACAGCGCCGAGATCGGTGTCGGACTTCTTCTTGCGACGCTTCTCGCGCACCACATCAAGCTTTGCAGTTCCTCCACCAAACATGAGGGCAAAGTAGTGCTGGAACTGTGTATTGATCTTCAAAATTCCCTCCTTGAACTCCACGTCAATGCGCGCATCGAGATCGGCAATGAGGGTATTGAGGGAAATCCTTGAAGCCTCCAAGTCAGCCAGTTCGCGGGCAAGAAAAGCATCGCGTTCTTCGACTTCTTTGTATTCCTTTAGGATATCGAGACTGTTCCCTGCACCAGAATCCTCGATTCGCACCTTTATTTTTTCGATAGATTTCTTACGATCCTCCTGAATGGAACGCTCTTCGCCGGGAAGAAGTGCAAGTTCAGCATAGTCCACAGCTTCACGCCCGACGAGCACATAGGCTTCATTGAGTTCCCTTTTGAAAGCCTCCTCAAGTGACGTGAGTCTTGATTCACGCAAAGAGAGCGCATTGAGAGTTCCTCGAAGCTCGTTTTGCCGAGCAATGATACGAAAAACATTTTTCTCTGCATCACGATTTGAATCCTTTTCACGTTCAATACGTGCTCGAAGCGCATTGTATTCGAGGGTGAGCCGAGCTTCATCTTCGTCAAACTTTTTGAGTGAACCTTCGAGCTCACCTTTTTGTGCACGCAGTTTTTCTATTTCTTTTTCAACCTCAGCAATGAGTGTCGAATCATTTTTCCCTCGGTGAGTAGAGATGAAACCTGTAAGAATATTTTTGATTTCCAAAATACTTTCAAGCAAGCTCACCTTTGAAACAACCTCTTCGACATCCTTCAAATACACAGTTTTAAATTCATCTCGTGCCTGTTTCTCCTTTTCCTTTGCAATCGATCGGGCGGAGGCAGAAAGTTCCCCCTCGATCTTTCCGAGATCACGCATGATGGCGTCTTTATCAATACGGAGTTTGTGGAGCGATCCTTCCAGAGAAATGAGTTCGTCACTTTTTGCATCCCTGCCCTTTGACTGCTCGAGCTGTGCGCGTGCACCGGCAATCTCCTCCTCTAAGAGCTTCATCTCTACGAGAAGAGGTCTTTTTTCGAGATCGAGGCTTGTTCGTTCCGCCTTGATATACACATCTTCTGTTTTGAAAAATGCTCGATATAGACTTCGTAGCTCGTCTCTTAATTGCTGTACTTTTTCTACTTTCTCAACCTGTTTTTGAAGAAATTTGAGATGAGGGGCAATCTCTCGACGGAGAGATTCTACTGACTTCATATTCTCCTCTGTCTTTATGAGCTTCCTTTCACTCTCTATCTTTTTATATTGATATATCTTGAGGCCAAGAGCATCTTCAATCATTTCTCGTCTCTCTCTGATGGTTGCATTCAAAATTCTGTCAGCCTCACCCTGTGAGATGATATGGTGCCCTGAAGCCCCTATATGAGCGCCTACGAGAAGTTCCGCGATGTCTTTGAGTCGTACCGGACTACCATTGATAAAATATTCATTCGAGTTATCGCGGTGAACAACGCGCTCCAAAGTCACTTCGTCAAAATCAACATTGAGCATACGGCGAGTGTTGTCGAAAATCACTTTGACTGATGCACGATTTTGACGTGAGGATTCTCCTGCGCCATTGAAAATGAGGTCTTCTCCCCGCTTTCCTCGCATAGACTTGATCGACTGTTCTCCGAGTACAAAGCGGAAGCTCTCGGCAACATTTGATTTGCCAGAGCCGTTTGGTCCGACGATGGCAGAGATTGGAGAGGTAAAATTAAGCGTCGCTTTTTTTGCGAAGGATTTAAAACCAGAGATCTCCAGGCTCTTCAGATACATGGAGATATTTTAGCATCCTTTTTTGACTTTTGGGTAATAAAAAAACCGAGTCGCAAAACTCGGAGTTGAATCCACCCTCAAACAATCGGGGTCAGGGATGGATAGTCACGCCTGCTTCTTCAGAGGCAAAAACACAGAAACTTTGCCACGCACTATGCACCAGATCCTTATCTGCAATACGAGTAAGGAGGAACTGTGCCAAGTCTTCAAAGGTGTCCGGTAAGAATTGAGAGAAGGAGGGATTCCTCTCAAAAATACTTTTGAGCCGACGATCAGAGAGAGCACTGTATGTGATGAGAGATATTTTCACCTGGGGAAAAATCCCTTTTAGGTGACAGAGTACTTCCACCGGTATGAGTTGTTCATCGATAAAAAGATACGTAAGTACCACATCCTTTTTTCCTCCAAGGTTCTCCAGAGGCGAGAGTCTTTGGAGATACACGAGAGAAGACCAGCATGGCACTTCAATAATTTTCGCGAGCTCAACCCCGGGACTTCTCGAAAAGCCTTGTACATGTGCAAGGAGATCGGGCTCGATAGTTTTCCGAAGGATTTTCTCGTCATCCTCAAAAAGAAGGTATTTTTGAAAATCTTTCTTCAAAAAAAGCTCAACTCCTCTTTTGAGAAGCTGGACTGCTTGAGTTGGGGACATCTGATACCCGAGACTAAAAGACAAGGGGAGAGACGTAGTCATAACAGAATCGAAGGAGGTTTTTGGAATTCATCTGCATGGTCGCACGACCATAACTCAAATGAACGATCCGTCTGAAAGGATAGCACTTACCACCCCTTCACTTCAAGCGCTTTCTCTGCTGCTTTTTGTTCTGCTTCTTGTTTTGAAAGTCCCACACCGAGAGCTACTTGCACATCACCCAAAAATACTCCGAGGGTAAATGACTTACTATGATCAGGTCCTGTTTCTTTGAGAGTTTTATACGAAGGAGTCAGTCCCGTTTCTTCCTGCGCCTTTTCCTGGAAACGACTCTTTGCATCAAGCCAAAGTTTTTTCTCAACAATCTCGTCGATATCAATCACTTCGAGCAACTGTGAAGAGATAAAATTTGCGGAAGCATTGTATCCCTGGTCGAGATAGACCGCACCGATGAGTGCTTCGATGGCATCAGCATGAATGATGGAACGTGCACGTCCTGTATCTTTTGATTCACCGCGAGAAAGAAGCAAATATTCATCGACTCCAAGATGGAGTGCCACTTTTGAAAGACTGTGGGTGTTTACGAGGGCCGAACGATATGAAGTGAGATCCCCTTCATTTCTGTCAGGAAACTTTTTAAAGAGGAAACTTGTCACTACAAGTTCGAGAACAGCATCTCCAAGAAACTCGAGACGTTCGTTGTGCTCAAGTCCCGCTCCTTTGTTTTCATTTAAATACGAACGATGAGTACACGCCCTCTTTAAAAGGCTTGGATCTTTAAAAGTTACCCCCATTTTCTCTTCAAATTTCTTAAAATCAGGCGTGGCCATGAATGTTATTTAGATTCGCTCAAAAGAGTGATTGCTTTTGTGACGATTGGGAGGATATCGTTATAGAAATTAAGCTCGAGAATATCAGAAAGCTTGAACCACTTTCCATCATCGAGTCCTGGCTTCTGAGCAAGCTTGATCTCATCAAATTTTGATTCAGCAAGAAAGTAATGCACTTGTTTTCGGAGTTTCCCCTTTTCAGGATCACTTGCGATGTATTCGTTGTTACCAAGATCAGACTTGATGACCACATCGAGCCCCATTTCTTCTTTTACTTTTGCAACAGTTCCCTCCTTCACATCAACATCGGCAGGAATCTTTCCTTTTGAAAGCGTCCAATGTCCAAAAATATCATGGACAAAGGCAAGGTAGATTTCGTTCTCATGTTTTGCATACACCACAGCTCCTCCAAGATTTTGTATCGGCATCTGTTCATAGGGAATATCTTCAATTTTCTTTTTCTTTTTCGGTGCAGAATCCTTACCGGGTTCACCGAGTTCTTTGTAGACAGATCCCAACACTCCGTTAATAAACTTTCCGCTGTTTTCTCCACCAAAAGATTTGGCGAGTTCGATTGCTTCGTTGATAGCTACCTTTGCAGGAACTTCTGCACGATCGGCAAAGAGAAGCTCGTAGAGCCCCATACGGAGGATGTTTCGGTCGATCACAGAGATCTTGTCCAAAGGCCAATCGGGTGCAGCTTTTGTGATGATAATATCGAGATCAGGACGCTTTGCAAGAATACTTGTTGAGAGAGTTTCTATGAAGGAAAAATCACCCATACCAGGGGCAAATTCCGCTGCAATACGAGTGATTATTTCCTTAATAGTTTTATCATTGCAACCTCGAAAGTCCCACTCAAAGAGTGATTGGAGTACTACTGATCGTGAGAGATGTCTGTTTGCCATGATTTGTGTGAAGAACGAACTTTTTCTACCTAACCTTCCCTTCTTACTTTATGCCTTTGCCGGAGCTGCTGCTTTCTGCTTCTTTTCTGCCTTTTTTGCTACCAGTGCTGTCATATCGACTATCTTTTTACCTCTGTATGAGCCGCATGCTGTGCAGAGAGTGTGTCGGAGGTGCATAGCTCCACAGCTTGAACATTTTGAAAGACGCAC
>JAZKJN010000003.1:36827-87460 GCA_040384285.1 Patescibacteria group bacterium | reverse complement strand
ATCCAAAGCGTGATGTGATCGTCTATTATCCCGGTGAGACCGGTTTGCTCGCATTCGATTTACCATAGTGGATTCATACTAACGTATATGCCCAATTTTTGCAATATACACCCTACTGAACAAGAGATTTCATCTTTTCTCGGGTCAATGGACCAAAGAATCCTCCGGGTGGACTGATCTTGTAGTATGTTTGGAATTTGATCAATGCGTCCTGTGTTCCGTATCCGAAAAAGTCTGTTTCATTACCTGGGGAACCGACACCCGAAGATGATATTGTGAATCCATTTGCATTCAAGAATTGCTGGAGAATCTTTACATCATTTCCTCTACTACCGTATGCAAGATTTTGAGTGACAGTGGTAATGGAAGCTCCGGTGGTCAAAGTTTTTGTAGGCACTACTGAAGGAGTGGTTGCGGGAGCTACCGTTGAAACAGCAGGTGTTGTGTTTGTTGTTACCGGAGCAATAGTTGCAAGAAGTGCAGTAACTTTTGCTTGAGTCTTTGCGTCGAGCGTTCCGTATGTCGCACCACCTGGAACAGCGAGATTATTCCTCCACTGGAAGACCTTGAGAGCTGAGACTGTTTTTGCGTCGAGCACGCCTGTAACCTCTGTGATGTATCCTTGGGATTTCAAAACTTTTTGCAAAGAGGTGATCGGTGTATCTTTTACAACTGGGGTTGTAGGGACGGGCGTAGGTATAGGAGCAACTGTCTTTGGGGTCTCGATAGGAACAAGAGAGGGTGGTCGAGCTATCACATATACCGTTCGCGTAGAAGTCGCTCGGTTTCCTGCCAGGTCTCGCGCGCTGACAGCGATACTGTATGCACCTTGAGTTGCAGACCACGAGGTTGTATATGGAGAAGTGGTATCAGGAGATCCCTGGAGGACATTGTTGATATAGAATCGAACCTCTGTGACACCTACGTTATCAGAAGCCGCAGCCTGCAGAGTAGTAAGGCCGTCTGGCAATCGAGCGTCTATTGCAGGATGTGTGAGGGAAACGGTTGGAAGCACGGTGTCGACTACATTAGCAGCCGGGGTCGTAAACGTTCTATCAGGAGTCTCTGTGATACCTCCATCCTCGCCCTGAGCGACAATCTTGTAGTGATAGGTAGTGTTTGGAGTGAGACGGTTCATAGACATTCCCCGGGATGTAAGGAAGCTACCTTGAACAAGAGTGGTGTTTCCATAACTGGTGGTGAGGCCGTATTTAATTTCTCCTGTGGCTGGAACACTTGTTGTCCATATAATGTAGGCCCCTGTTGGAATGAGGTGGGTAATCGAAATATTTGAAATCACTGGACCGTTAGCGGTAGAGACTGTATTGAAGACGGCGTTTGCTGTTGTGGATGCAGGTTTGGAGAGTGTACATATCTTTCCAGAACAAGCACCTTCCCATCTTACAAACACCGAGCCATTTGCTCGAACAGCAGTGAGGTTAATGGGTCCTGTAGTAACGGCATCAGTACATATGGTCTGATTGATGCCACAGGCTAGAGTTCCCCCATAGATTGTTCCCTGTCCGGTTCCTGATTTTGTGACGGTATAGACATTTGTGGGAGGAATCACGACACCACCCGCTGATTCATACGCGCCCATATCTGCACCAGCACCAGCGACACGGGGGTTTCTAGCGACATCTTTGCTAATACTAAGAGTTTGATTGAATGGCACACCAAAATTTGCTTGGTACGTGTTGGCAAGTTGTTGCAAGAGCGCGGTATCTCCCTTGTCCTTTGCAGGAGAATTTGACTGAAGTGAATAGTTTGCAGAGCCCGGATTTGTATAGAGAGGATTGGCATTCAAGTTTCCACCACTTGTACAACCAACAACAACTCCGCAGATCGTGTTAGCATCTCCTGTGTTATTTATCGTAGGAAAAGAAACTTTTGGAACCCCCGTGGTTTGATATACAAGATTATTTATGAGATGAGGAACGAGACCTCCATGTTCATTGTTCAGAATTATGTTTCCAAAGAATGCTCCCCCTGCGACATTTGCATTTGTGACAATATTTCCTGAAATATATTTATGCCCATTAGTTCCTGCGTAGATACCCAAGTCAACATCATCGATAGTGTTGTTTACGATGTAGTGGTTGAGACCTCCTCCGATATTTAGGGCTCCCTGAGGTGTGGCTTGCCCAGTGTTTTTATGAATATTTGTAATTACGTTACCGATGAAGTACGCATTTTGAGTTGTCTCGACACCATCGCTTCCGATCAAAAATCCTGCCGATCCCTCAGATAGTTTGTTGTTGATAAACCAAACATTACGAGGACCATACTGGTAGCCCATACCTCCTCCTCGCCAGATCTGACCAGGACCTCGAAGATCATAACTCACACCAGAAGTGTTTTCTGAAAACACCACATGAGATGCTTGTTTCGTAAAGAAGTTTGCCTCTCGGTTTGCATATGCAGTATTTCTACCAAAAAATATGTACTGAATATCGTTTAAGGGGGCGACAGAGTCTCCATTTCCTCCTCCGGTAAACATACCATTACCGTTATCGTGCGCGAGATTGTCTACCACCCAGATACGCTTACCAGCAACTTTAATGTTACCCACATCTTTGTCTACTTCAGAGTAGAGATCTCCTGTGTGATGAATGTGATTATTGTAGACGACAACGTTATTGTCTTCAGAGATGCTTGGATTGGCAGCGCTTGGCACCGGCAAAAGAGTAACGTTCAGTCCTTGCGTATCGAGATTTCCATCCATTTCATTGTGTCGGAATGAGAGGTACTGAGCACGAAACTTTGTAGGTCCGTAGACCCCCGCAAAGATACCGAGGTATCCAGCACTTCCACCACTTCTATTACCATCAGCATCTTTGAAAATCAGATTTTCGATAATTCCATATCTTCCAGTAACTTCCCAGCCTGTGGTGATTCTTGGCTTATTTGAACTCATTCCACGAATATATACAGGTCGCTCAGATGTACCATTTATAGTGATGTGTCCTGGACTCAAGTGATGCCAATTTCCACCAAAAACCCCGTGGACTTCGACAATCGCTCCTGCGGGTATTTGTAAAGGTATACGGCACAGAGGTCGTGCGGGTGTTCCTTCGTTTGATCCATCATCTGAAATATCGCAGTTTGGATAGGTAGAGTTGTCGACATAGTGAGTGTAGGGTTCACCGTCTGCATTGAGACGATTGTTGTATGGTACGGGACCACTTCCAAAGTCATAGCACTTGTCTGGATTGTACTGACAGGTTTCCCCCGCTTGCATGAGTCTATGTGTGACATCCTCACGAATTCCAAAAGGTGGTTCAGGCACACCGACAGGAGCTGTCCAAGATACAGTACGTCGAAGGGCAGGTTGTACTACAGGTCCAGCAGAAATGATGAGGGAGATGGGAGAAGAAATTGTCGTAAGCCCTCCACTGTCTCGAGCTTCTGCAGTGACAGAATATGTTCCAGCTACAAGTCCTGTACTTGTCCATGAAGCTGTATATGGAGAGCTTGTGTCTTCACTACCTACATTCGAGCCGTTCACTTTAAATTGAACCCTGGTGATAGTCTTTCCGCTCGCTGCTGTGGCATTTGCAGTGATTGCCGTAGGAGAAGATGAAATAGTTGTTCCACTTGAGGGAGCTGTTATGGAAACAGTAGGTCCTGCAGGATCTGTAGGAGGAATAACAACTGGGGGGTCAACTACTATTACAGGTGGAATTATCACGGGTGGTACGTTTGTTCCCCCTTGATCAGTGAAGAGACTTGCTACGTCTGTTGCGGTCAGAGCTTTGTTATAAATTCTTACTTTCTCGATAGTACCGGGGAAATAGCTTCCCGTTGCGCAACCAGCTCCTCCCTGAGATCCGATACAAACTGGAATCCCCGTGTTCTTTATAGAACCTGACATATCCTGAGGGGTTCCAACTAAGGCACCATCAAAATAGAGTCGAGCTTTTATACCATCGTATGTTCCTACGACATGGTGTTTTCCACTCGGAGAAGCAGGAATATGAAATGGTTGGCCGTAAGAACCATTAGCAGAAAGTGCCGTAAAGAGATACGCACCAGAAACACTTGAATACCAAAGAGCCCATGACGCATCGGTTGCACTGTACTTTGAAACCAAGTGGTACACACCATTTGTAGCTGAAGGCTCAACCCACGCAGAGACGGTGATGGCGGCAAGTCCTCCACCTATGTCACCAATATCTGTTCCTGGACCATTTGCGGTATAGGTACTTGCCGCTTCACGCTGGTAGATGATTCCCTCATCGATAGCTGCAGCCGTCTGAGAGGAAGGAGAAACTAGATCTGAAAAAATCTGGCGGAGTGGAGAACCCTCAAAGAAAGCAAAGTAGGAAACAGAAAAAAGAACAATGATTAAAAGTGAACCACCCGCCAATAAATTTTTGTTCATATGATGCCACTAATAGTAACAACCTAACACCCATTCAACAAGTGGATAAAGGTCTTGCGGTGAATGCCTGAAAAGCTATATTTTTCCAAGGCTTCATAATGAGCTCTTGTTCCGTATCCCTTATGTATATCAAAGCCATAATTTGGATATTTTTTAGCAAACACCCGCATCTTTCTATCTCGCAGAACCTTTGCACAGATAGAAGCAAGGGCGATGGTGATCTCTTTTGTATCTCCTTTGATAATTGTCTTTTGATTTCCATACTTTGCTGGCGCTTTAAGTCCTCCATCGAGTAACACCTGGCATTTTTCTGGATCAATTCCTAAAGAATTCAAAGAAGTTTCGAGACATTTTTTAATTGCAAAGGAAAGTCCTTTTGTATCAATCACTTTTTCACTTTGAAATGTCACACAAAAATCAGCCTGACCACTTTTCTGTACCTCAAGGATTTTTCTAAACCATTCTTCCCTTTTGTTTTCACTCAATTGCTTTGACTCTTTTACGCCCTTGAAAAGCTTTTTTGCTTTAGGTTTCAGGAAGACAAAAGCTCCCACAGCCACAGGTCCAGCAATAGGTCCACGACCCACTTCGTCGATTCCTATGGTGTAGAGAGGCTTTTTCATAGATCAAAGTATAGCATTTGCTATAATACCCTCATGTCCTCTCCCTTTACCCACCTCCACGTCCATAGCCACTACTCTCTTTTGAATGCCCTGCCAAAGATCGATGATCTCGTAGCGGAAGCAAAAAAATACGGCATGAAAACACTTGCCCTCACTGATGCCGGCAATCTCTACGGAGCAATCGAGTTTTACAAAACCTGCAAGAAGAAGGAGATCAAACCAATCCTTGGAGTAGACTTTTACGTAGCTGCGCGCGGAAGAAAGGATATGCAGGCTGGAGTGGACAATCGTCGTACACGACTGGTTCTTCTTGCAAAAGATTATGTTGGATACAAGACACTCATAAAACTCGTAACCGACTCGAGCTTCGAAGGCTTCTACTACAAACCTCGTATCGATCGAGAACTTATGGAGATGTACAAGGAGGGTTTGGTTTGTATTGCTCCATCTTTTTCAAGCGATATTTCACAGGCAATGCGTGCAAAAAATATCGACAAGGCAAAAGACGCAATTGCTTTTTATAAAAAAGTATACGGAGAAGAGAATTTCTTTATGGAAATCACTCGACATCCAGAACTCCAGGGACATGAGGGACTGATGCAACAGTTGATCAAGCTTGCGAAAGAAACAAATACACAGATCGTCGCTGCACACGATGTCTACTATCTCCACCCAGAGGACAAGCAGGCGCGTGATACTCTCATGCTCGTAAATACTTCCGGAGATATTTCAGATCGTGCACAGGATGCAGATGAAGATGACTTCTCCTTCATTTCTCCCGAACGCGCAGAAGAACTTTTTAGAGATCTACCTGAGGCGCTCGCAAACACGCAAAAAATTGCTGACATGTGCAATCTCGATCTCAAACTCGGCACATGGTATTTCCCCAACTTCATCGTGGAGAGCGGTCTCACCCACGACGACGAACTCAAGCGTCTTGCATACGAAGGGCTTAAAAAACGCGGACTGCCTGAATCAAAAGAAGTGGTTGATCGTTTGGAATATGAACTCAAGGTGATCAAGGACAAAGGGTACGCCCAGTACTTTCTTGTGGTGTCCGACCTTCTCCGTTACGCGCACGAGCACGGCATCCTTACCAACATTCGAGGTTCCGTCGCTGGATCGCTTACAACGTATGCAACCCATATTACAAATGTAGACCCTTTGGAATACAAACTTCCCTTTGAACGATTCCTGAACCCTGAGCGACCATCTGCGCCCGATATCGACATGGACTTTGCCGACAACAGACGCGACGAAGTGATCGACTATGCGCGTAGAAAGTATGGTGCGGACCACGTGGCACAGATCGGAACTTTTGGAACCATGATGGCACGAGGTGCGGTGCGCGACGTCGCTCGTGCAATGGGATATCCCTACGACATTGCTGATCGTATTTCAAAACTCATCCCTATGGGTGCACAAGGTTTTCCCATGACCATCGAGCGTGCCCTTGCAGAAGTTGCTGAGCTCAAAGAAGCATATGACAAAGAAGAAGACACTCGACGAATCATCGACATGGCACAAAAGATTGAAGGGTGTGCACGTCACATCTCCGTACACGCAGCCGGGGTGGTGATTGCCCCACAGCCACTGAAAGAATATGTTGCTCTCCAGTACGACACAAAAGGTGAGAAGAAAATTATTACTCAATACGACATGCACGCGGTCGGTGAAGACGGTGTGGGACTTTTGAAGTTTGACTTTCTCGGTATCAAAAACCTTTCCATCCTGGCTGACGCGGTGGAGCGCGTAAAGAAGATTTTGAATGTCGATGTTGATATTGAAAATGTTCCACTCGAAGACAAAAAAACTTTTGAGATGCTTGCACGCGGAGAAACCACTGGACTCTTCCAGCTCAACGGAACAGGTATGACCAAGTTCTTGATCGAATTGAAACCCACAACCATCCACGACATCAACGCCATGGTGGCCCTCTATCGCCCGGGACCGCTCGAAATGATCCCTACATATATTGAACGAAAGCACGATGCATCAAAGATCGAGTACCTCGATCCGCGCATGAAAGATATCGTTGACCGTTCCTATGGAGTTATCACCTACCAGGACGACGTTATGATGATTGCCATCAAGCTCGGAGGATATTCGTGGCTGGAGGCAGACAAACTACGAAAGGCCATGGGAAAGAAAATTCCAAAAGAAATGGAAGAGCAGAAAGAAAAGCTTCTTGCAGGACTGGTAAAAAATGGCATGGGAAGAAAGATCGCAAACCAGCTCTGGAAATTGATCGAGCCTTTTGCTGCGTATGGATTCAACAAAGCGCACGCGGCGAGCTATGGACGTGTGGCCTACCAGACTGCATACATGAAGGCAAACTTCCCCGCCATCTATATGTCATCAGTGCTTACCGCAGACTCTGGCGATGTAGAGAAAATTGCTGAAATCATCGGAGAATGTAAGCGCATGCAGATACCTATTCTTCCACCGGATATCAATGAAAGTTTCAGCCAGTTCACCGTGATCAAGGGTGAAGAAAGCGAACCAGATCGTATCCGTTTTGGATTGGTGACCATTAAAAACTTTGGTCAGGGAATCGCTACCGCAATTATCGATGAACGAAAGCGAGGTGGGAAGTTTCTTTCCCTTGTAGATTTTCTTGATCGCGTAAAGGATCGCAATTTGAACAAGAAATCTTTAGAAGCCTTGATCAAATCCGGAGCCATGGATAGTCTCGGACATACTCGTGGATCACTTTTAGGAAATATCGAGACTCTTTTGGGTTACAACAAGGAACGTGAGAAGCAACCCGACAATCAAGATTCGCTTTTTGGCCTCATGTCAGACACATCTTCGTTACCGACATTGAAGCTCGAAGATTTTGAAGATGCTCCGGTCAAAGAAAAACTTGCCTGGGAAAAAGAATTGCTCGGACTCTATGTCTCCGGTCACCCCCTTGATCGCTACAGAGAAGTCATCTTGAAGCGAGATATGGATATCAAAAAGGCAAAAGAGACCCTGAAGGATGGTGCAGAGGTCACGATCGCCTGTATCGTGGAGGAAGTGAAGCCGCTCACCACAAAGAAAGGTGATGCCATGGCATTTGTAAAAGTTACCGACTTTTCAGGCACACTCGAGACCGTCGTCTTTCCTCGTGTACTTGCAGAATTCCGCTCTGCCTTTACCCCCGACAAATGCCTCGCACTCAAAGGAAAGATTTCAGAGAGAAATGGAGAGAAGAGTATGATAGTGGATCGGGTGCAGACGCTTAAATAATAAGACACACAAAAGAATCTGTGAGTAGTTTCCGCATAGTATATTGATATTTATAATTAGCGTATTATTAGAAGCTGATATATAAATAATCATGACTAAAAACTTTTGTGATAAGTGTGGTAAGGAGGTAGAGGATCGAAAGTATGTACGCATCTCGTTTACAGGAAGTACCACGGAGGAAAGCTTCCTCTTCAAGAATATTACTTTCTGTGAAAAGTGCTACATGAAAGTTGATAAAATTTTACAGAAGAGTCTTGTGACTTCCCTACAAAAGAAAAAGCCCTGACCATTTTCGTAGTAAGGGCTAGGAAATTTTGGAAGATATGTGCTTCATCGCTCAGAAAGAGCATGGCATGCTTCATCTTCCATGGTCGCTTTCGCAACCCAAATTTCGTGATGAACAAAACCGTACGCCAATTGGCAAGTTTTCATTCGCACCACGCTGTCTTGCGACAGAAAAGGGGCCTGTGGTAGATATTTAACCGTTCTCCTCAACCAAGAAGGTTCAGGAATATTTTGAATCACCTACCACAGGAAAGGATTCTCGGAAGGGGTAATTGTAAATTCGCTCAAAAATGAGCAACATACCTTACATCCCAACCGAGAAAATTTAAAAGAGCACTGTGGTGTATACCGATTCACGCCTTTTGGCAACCAATGGTCCACACCACAGAGAGGAAACTTTCGTTCCCTCTTCACAAAATACTTAAGTAAATATTTTCTGAAGAAGGGGTGAGTAGTGACTAAACCGCAATAGATTGCAAGTTCAACTACACTCACCCGTTCCACCTTTCGGTGAAATTTAGGAGATAAGCTTGCATTCGCTTAGAAAGCATACACAGCGACATCTCCAAGGTCGCTTCCGCAACCGAAATTACGTGATGCAGCCTAGAATCCTCGTCTACAACGAAGGTCGATGTTCGCGTCACGCTGTCTTGCGACAGAAAAGGATTCTCGGTAAGGATATATCCTGCTACTCCAATTAGGGAATTTGGGACTCCATCCCAACCGAGAAATTTTAAAAGAGCACTGTGGTGAACTGTATTTTTCGCAATCGAATGCAGATACATGTACTCACCACAGAGAGGAAACTTTCGTTCCCTCTTCACAAAATACTTAAGTAAATATTTTCTGAAGAAGGGGTGAGTATGCAACCATGCGCCAAGATGGTAATGATTTTCGCACTCACCCTCACTCTTGCGAGTGAAATTTAGGAGATATTATCGTTATCGCCTTTACAGCAAATACAGAGACATCTCCAAAGGTCGCTTTCGCAACCAAAATTTCGTGGTGCACTCCAATAGACAAGTCGGGGACTTACCCAAAGCTTCGCACCACGCTGTCTTGCGACAGAAATTGAACCTGTGTTTGATATCGTTACTATCTCCTAAGCAAAAGGCACAAGAAGCCCTCTTCTCATCCAACACAGGAAAGGATTCTCGGGAGGGATATATCCTTCAACTTCCCATTAGGAAATTTGAGTCCTCATCCTGCCCGAGAAAATTTTAAAAGAGCACTGTGGTGTAGAACTTATCGCGCTTTTAGCAGCTGTTCTTTCACACCACAGAGAGAATCATTGCTGACCCTCTTCACAAAATACTTGAGTAAATATTTTCTGAAGAAGGGGTGAGTAGCCCACTCTACGCATTTTCATGCAAATTAGAATCCACTCACCCGTTCCACCTTACGGTGAAATTTAGGAGATACAGCCTCCTTCGCTTTTTAAAGCACAAAGAACATCATCTCCAAGGTCGCTTTCGCAACCGAAATTTCGTGGTGCACGACTACACACTCATCTGATTTATTCAACCAGAGGAAACTGCTGTTTCGCACCACGCTGTCTTGCGACAGAAAAGGGGCCTGTAATGAATATATTTTTCCGCATCCAAATTAATGGATAATAATCGCGTCATTCATCACAGGAAAGGGTTCTCGGTAAGGAATTCAAAAAAACGCCATTAAATTAACATGGCAATCTGGGTTTCTCCCTAACCGAGAAATTTTAAAAGAGCACTGTGGTGTAATCGGGGGTACACTCAGCAAAGAGTAGGCAGCGAGACACACCACAGAGAGGTTTATTGCGATCCCTCTTCGAGAAAAATAAATAATTTTACGTTTCTTGAAGAAGGAGTGAATGTAACGCGATGCTCGCACAAAAGTGCAGCGGGCACAACACACTCACCCTCACCTTTCGGTGAAATTTAGGAGAAATTCTCTCATACGCTTTTAAAAGCAGCGAGCTGATCATCTCCATGGTCTTCCGACCTAAATTGACCTGTGATAGGTAAATCCTCAATCGTCTTAAAAGACTAGACAGGAACATCGTCACCCGACACAGGAAAAGAACAAAATTGTAGAGGGGAAATATTTGTGTAGACACATCACTGAGCAAACAATGAAATACGCCGCCTTTCATCTCCCCTCTCTCCGACATTGAAACAGATTTTGACATCATTTTCAATTCCGGAAAAAAGGGACGAGAGTAAACTTTCCTCTCGTCCATGTGGTAAACCGTTATCCGCCTAGAAACTAGGCATTATTCCTTTCACCACACTATGCTGCCTTGTCGGTCTCTTCGACCTTCTTGACAGCAGATTCTTCCACTTTCTTCCATTCACGATACAGGAACTCGGTAAACCGAGTGAGTGTCCGCCAGATCGCCATCTTGTGGATGTGACCTTTTGTGTAGCGTTTCTTGCCAGTACCCGTATCCAGAACCTCCACAGGATGAATGTCTCGGAGCGCTGCTTTGCGCTTCAGGAAATAAGCACCCCAGGCAGTACGATCCTTTTGACGAACAAGCTGTTCCGCCAAAAGGTAGAGAGCCTGACGTCCTTCGGGTTGCCAGTTGGATGTACCGCCCTTGCGACGACGCGGGAATTTGCCGTCCTTGAGGACGTGAACTCCAAGATACGCACAGAGCTTGGTCTCCGTCGGGAAACGACGGATGTCGATCACCGAATGGATGAGCCTCGCCGCGATGCGATGACCGATGCCGGGAATGCCGTCAAAGACCTCTTTCCAAACATCGAGCGCCTCCACAGCCTTCTTCAAGGCCTTGTCAGCACGAGCTTCTTCCAACTGAAGGTTCTGCAAGATGGGATCATTGGCCTTACGAGCCTCAAATTCCTTTTGGAGCGTCCCTTCCGGAAAGCCTCCTTCCTCGGAGCAGAACGTGAGACCGATATGACGGGCCCAGAGTCGCTGTTCACACGCGATGCGCGCCTGCATGGCTGTAACCCAATCCTGATACTGGCAACGGATAATGATGACTCGCCGATCCCGAATTTCCGTCGGATAGAAGTCATCAGTATGACTCGAAGCAAGACGTGCCAGAAGCACCGCATCACCATCCTTTTTTACTTCACCCCGATAGGTCTGAAGCTTCACAGGAGGAATGCGGAGCACTGCGCCGTTCATCTTAGAGAGCTTGGCACTGAGAGCGAAGGCGAAATAATCACCTGAACCCCCGAGCACCATCGCCACCGTGTCACCAGCTTTGATCCCGATGTAATGACTCGGGACCTTGCTCGCAACTTCGGAGAGAATTTCTCCGACCGCATAGCGACACTGTGAAGCGTGACGAAGCACTCCAACATCTTCTTGTTCAGCCGCGCGCCATTGCACGTGGTGAACAGGAAACGTAGAGATATCTTCCTCCGGAGTACAGGCCCGATACTTGATCGGACACCGACCCAAAAGAAAGTCCATCTCTTCTTGCTCGGTGTCAAGCTCATGGGATTGCTCCTTTTCGCCTTCGCGAATACAGATGAGCGTAGGGCTGGCTTCGCCGTCTGCCGTCCGTTTGACGCGATGACGAATGCCGATGGTCCGACCGATGATTTCGTTTTTCATAACTAACTTTTACCTTTCGCGTTTTAAGTCCGCCCGACTATGGTTTGTTGTTGTTTTTTCACCCTGCACACACGTGCAGGGTAAAGTTTGGAGCATGAACAAAATCTCCTCTCAAAGGAAAAAATTCGTTCGCCCCATCTTCCTTGCGGAAGAAAGTGTTTGTTTTAAAAGAGCGCTGTGGTGTACGAAATCTTACGCTTTTCAGCACCGAATGTTGCACACCACAGAGAGGAAACTTTCGTTCCCTCTTCGAGAAAAATAAATAACTTTACATTTCTTGAAGAAGGGGTGAGTATGCCGTGTTACACATGTTTGCATGTAAACGACTATTCGCTCACCCTCACTCTTGCGAGTGAAATTTTTGGAGATAGGGATCTACTCGCTTAAAAAAGCAAGAGCTCAATCATCTCCACGGTCGCTTTCGCAACCGAAATTTCGTGGTGCATTTCTTAGTTCGCTCGAAAGCAGGACGACTAACGCACCACTATCTGCCGAAGCAGAAAAAGGATTCTCGGAAGGGATACCGCTCACAACACTCATTATGAGTACAGGGACTAACATCCCAACCGAGAAATTTTAAAAGAGCACTGTGGTGTAGATTCCACATCACCTCTTGACGAAGTAATCAAGGCGTCACACCACAGAGAGGAAACTTTTCATTCCCTCTTCACAAAATACTTAAGTAAATATTTTATGAAGAGGGGGTGAGTATGGCGGCAAACGCCTGTAAGGCAGTAGTTGTACCACTCACCCGTCTCACCTTTCGGTGAAATTCTGGAGATAGTCTTACCTGCGCTTTTTTAAAGCAAACCCAGACTCATCTCCAAGGTCTTTCGACCTTAAACTGGCCCATGTTGAGTAAATCCTTGTTCGCCCAGAAAAAATCTAGGCAACCCGCTGCTCACTCAACACAGGAAAGGATTCTCAGTAAAAAGATTTGGCCTGACGCCATTACTGGCATGTCCATTTACATCTAACCGAGAAATTTTTAAAGAGCACTGTGGTGTAGCGTAATGATCGCCAATTAAGGGATTCTCCTTTTCACACCACAGAGAGGAAACTTTCATTCCCTCTTCAGAAAATACTTTTTGCAAAATATGTTCTGAAGAAGGGGTGAGTAATGAAGGCTACGCACTAGGTGTATACCTATTTACACTCACCCTCACTCTTGCGAGTGAAATTTAGGGAAAATATTGTGGAACTCATCCAGAGAAGGATACTCCAACTCACATTTTCCCAAGGTCGCTTTCGCAACCGAAATTTCGTGATGAAATCATTCATGCACCCTTTTAGGGTAATGGTGTCCTGTCATCACGTCTGTCCTGCGACAGAAATTTAAACCTGTGTTGGATACCGTTACTACCTCCTAAGCAAAAGGCACAGGAAGCGCTCTTCTCATCCAACACAGGAAAGGGTTCTCGGAAGAGATAGTCTGGACCTCGCTCAAAGTGAGCAAACTGAATATCATCCAACCGAGAAATTTTAGGGAAAATGTGTAAAAACGCGCTTGGCGCAATTGCTCGCACTTCCCCACGGTCTTTCGACCTATATTCTAAAAGAACGAGTACGGAGCGATTTGGTTCCACGCAGACACACAGAAACTCTGCGTTACGTCATCACCCCGCACTCCAAAGCTAAAAAAACCCTATCACTGATTTCAATATCTGTCAATACTTCTTTTGTGTATATAAAAAGACGGCACCTAACAGGTACCGCCGGTCATTTTTTGCTGATAGGACTCACAGAGTAAATGAGATCCGCTCTTCCCACCTTGGATTCTGGAGCAACTTCGAGGGTTACGCATAAGCCGTAGTGTCGAGTAGCAGTCATATCAAATTTAAGCTTCTTCCAGTCCTTCTGCGCAGGAACTTTTACATCCCAACCACCAGGTTCTGTCGCTCCACCGTTGAAATGACAGATGAACGGGATATCATCACGCTCTGCGATAATCAAGAAAGACATCTCCTCTGTTCCCCCGGGACTAAAGTTGATCGCAGGAGATTCATATTTCCAAATTGTAACGAGACGCATGTAAGAGCCTTCGTTGATAGTGAGATTTTTCTCGGTACTCACGCAACCGACTGAAACAGAAATCAGAGCAAGGACGAGGACAAGCCCAATCCTTTTTTGTTTTTTGTGCATAGATCACTCCGAGGTAAAAGTATAATTAATTGAGAAGAGTGTCAACCCTCTTTCTCATCTCCCCCATTACTGATACTATTACCCCTATGAAAAACGAAAAACTCTCCGAGATTCGCCATACTCTGGCACACCTTCTCGCCTCTGTAGTCCTCGAAACCTATCCTGGAACAAAAAACACTATCGGCCCCGCTATTGACGATGGTTTCTACTACGATTTCGAATTCCATGCCGATGTAAAACTTTCAGACAAAGATCTTCCTGATCTTCAAAAGAAAATGAAGAAGGCTTTGAACTCTTGGAAAGAATTTACTCATAAAGAAGTATCTGCTGATGAAGCAAAAGAATTTTTCAAGGGCAATGAGTACAAGATCGAGCTCATTGAAGAAATCGTAAAGAAGGGTGAGAAAATCACTCTCTATACCTGTGGTGATTTCACTGATCTCTGCCGTGGTGGACACTGTGAACATCCCTCAAAAGAAATCTCTGCTGATGCCTTTAAACTTTCTCGTATTGCTGGTGCATACTGGCGAGGAAGCGAGGACAACAAGCAGCTCACCCGTATCTATGGACTTGCATTTGCATCTGGCGAGGAACTCGATGCGTACGAAAAAATGCGTGCAGAAGCTGAAAAAAGAGATCATCGAAAGCTCGGTAAGGAACTCGATATTTTTGAATTCGACACTGACGTGGGTCCAGGACTTCCTCTCTGGCTTCCAAACGGAACGGTGCTCACAGAAGAACTCGAAAAACTCGCAAAGGAAACTGAATTCCTCGCAGGATACGATCGCGTACGCACTCCTCACATTGCAAAAGAATCAATGTACCTCAAGAGTGGACACTTGCCCTACTACGAAGAAAGTATGTTCCCCCCTATGGAGTATGATGGCGGAAAATATTATCTCAAGGCAATGAACTGCCCACATCACCACAAAGTTTTTGCTGCACGACCAAAAAGCTATCGTGACCTGCCACTTCGCCTTGCAGAATATGGAACATGTTACCGACACGAAAAGTCTGGTGAACTCTTTGGCCTTATGCGCGTACGTATGCTTGAAATGAACGACGCTCACATCTACTGTACAGAAGAGCAATTTGCGGATGAGTTCAGAGCCGTCAATGAAATCTATCTCAAATATTTTAAAATCTTTGGAATTGATAAGTACGTTATGCGTTTCTCAACTCATGATCCAAAACGTCTTGGAGATAAATATGTTGATGATCCAGAACTCTGGAAAAAGACAGAAGACATGGTGCGAAAAGTTCTCGTTGATTCAAAGATTCCCTTTATCGAAGTTCCTAACGAAGCTGCTTTCTACGGACCAAAAATCGATGTACAAGTATGGAGTGCGATCGGTCGTGAATTTACACTTGCTACAAACCAAGTAGACTTCTCAGTTCCTAAAAAGTTTGATCTCACCTACACAGACAAAGATGGTACAGCAAAGACTCCACTCTGTATCCATCGTGCGCCACTCGGAACGCATGAGCGTTTTATCGGCTTCCTCATTGAGCATTATGGAGGAAACTTCCCCCTCTGGCTCGCGCCCGTACAGATCAAAGTTATCCCTATCGGAGAAGCCCACGTATCTGTTGCACAGAAGATCCACGATTCTCTCCGCTCACTTATGATCCGTTCAGAGATCGATCTTTCAGATGATGGCTTTGGAAAAAAGATTCGTACTGCAAAAAATGCTCGAGCTCCCTACTTCATCATCATTGGCGACAAAGACATCGAGGCAGGCAAAGTAACACTCGAGAGCAGAGATCATGGACAGATCGGGCAAGTAAGTGCAGAAGAAGTAACCGAGAGACTCATTAAAGAAATCAAAGAAAAGAAGTAAACAAAAAATCCCCATATGGGGATTTTTTGTTTCGTGATCTTTCGATTAGATCTTCTTCTTGTTGTACAAGAGGTAGATAACCATTGAGATCAAGATGAGGATGATGAGTACTGCTACCCAGCCCCATGGCACATTTGAAAGTGAGAAGTATGATGCGGCTGAAAGAGGATTCTCTTCAACAACTACTGGCTTCTTCACTACAGGTGCGGCTGCTGGAGGATTGTATGTTGGGTAATAGTTGGTAGGTGCCTGATACTGAACAGGTGTTCCTACGGTGACAGTGTTTGAACATGTTCGAGAAACTTCTCGTCCATCTGATCGCACACTCACACGCGCTGTCTTTGGACCTGCTGAGTTGTAGACAACTCCAACATTTCGTTCATGACCTCCGAGATAGTCTGTACCATCCCAGTCATATGAGTATCGTCCATTACCTCCTGAAGCGTGTGCGCTCCATGTAACAGTTGTTCCTACTGGTGCAAACGTAGTGTTTGCAGTACATGAGACGGTGAGGTTTCGATCATCATAATCATCGTAGTCATTGTCGTAGTCATCATAATCATTATCGTAATCATTGTTGTCATTATAGATGTCTACATTGTTGCTACAATTTTTTGAAATAGTCTGTCCGCCTGATGTAACATGGACTGATGCATATTTTGATCCAGATGTATGATATTGCTTGTTAACAGATGTTCCATATCCACTCAGACCATCGCTACCTGACCATGTAACATAGTAGTCTCCATTGCCTCCAGAGACAGAAGTTCTCCATCGGATAGTGTCTCCTCGCATTCCACTTGTAGGATTTGAGTAACAAGACACATGAAGAGGACTGTAGTTATAACTTGGGTAGGTAGGATTTGAAGGGTAAGTTGGGTTTGATGAACCAGAATTTGATCCACCAGACACAGTGTTACCTCCAGTATTATTTGCAGTAGCTGTGTTTGTATTGGTATTTGTAACTCGGATAACTGTCTTGTGGTTATCATCGTCATCATTATCACAAGCAAAGATACATGCAGGGTCAATAAGCCGGCCAAAATCAAAATCAGATGCTTCTACTGTCTTTACGGGAGTCGCTACTACCACAAAGGCAAGAGCAAAAACCGCAAAAATGGCTGAAAATGTAATGTTTTTTCGTATATTCATAATGGAAGTATTGTATACTACTTTATAATAAAAGTCAAGGGTCTTTGAGACCCTTCCAAATTACTGAGATATATGACGTACCAGAGCCCTTATTCTGTCATGACAATCAAAGAACTCAGCACTATATATCAATAGTTGCTTTCTTTGCGTTTGATTGGATAAACATCTTTCGAGAAGGAACATCTGTTCCCATAAGCATGTCGAAAACCTTGTCTGCATCCTGTGCATCTTCAATAGATACCTGGCGTAGAATACGCTGTTCTGGATCCATGGTAGTTTCCCAGAGCTCATCTGCGTTCATCTCTCCAAGTCCCTTGTATCGCTGGATTGAGATCTTTGGCTTCTTCCCTTCTACTTCGACTTCGGGAGCTTCTTCAGTTCCATATGCTTCTGGAGTTTCGTCAGGAGTCTCGATCTCTTGGAGACTTGCGATTTCTTTGCCAAGTGCCTTGTTCTTTTCTTCTTCACTATAGAAATAGAGAATTTCCTTTCCTCGCTTCACTTTGTAAAGTGGTGGTTGTGCAATATAAATAAATCCTCCTTCAATCAGTGGTTTGAAATATCGGTACAAAAGAGTGAGTATCAGTGTTCTGATGTGAGCTCCGTCGACGTCGGCATCTGTTGCAAGAATGATTTTGTGATATCGAAGTTTTGAAATATCAAAGGTGTCGCCGATAGCAGTACCAAAGGCAAGCACGAGGTTTTTGATCTGCTCTGAGCCAAGCATTCGATCGAGCCGTGCTCGTTCAATGTTCAAAATCTTTCCTCGAAGTGGAAGTATGGCCTGTGTATGTCGATCTCGTCCTGTCTTTGCTGTTCCTCCAGCGGAGTCTCCCTCTACAATAAAGAGTTCTGATTCTGAAGCGTTGTTGCTTGTGCAGTCTGCAAGTTTTCCGGGAAGTGTCATTCCTTCGAGCGCACCTTTTCGAAGCACGCTGTCTTTTGCAGCTTTTGCAGCTTTTCGAGCCTTCATCGCCAAAACCACTTTCATGATGATTGCTTTCGCGTCATCAGGATTTTCTTCGAGGAATGAAGAGAAAGATTCTCCGAACACAGTATTTACTGCACTCTGAGCTTCTACCGATCCGAGCTTTGCCTTTGTCTGTCCTTCAAACTGGATTTCCTGGAGCTTTACGGAAATAACTGCGGTCAAACCTTCGAGCACATCGTCTCCGGTAAAGTTATCTTCCCCATCTTTTGAGAGGTTGTTTTTCTTTGCATATGAGTTGAGTGTTCGTGTGAGTGCCGTTTTAAATCCTGTCACATGTGTTCCGCCTTCTGGGTTGTAGATAGTGTTTGCAAACGGCAAAATACGAGATGAAATATCATCTGCGTATTGGAGTGCAACTTCTACAGACTCAACTCCCTCTACCGCCTTTTCAATATAGAAAATATTTTTGTGAACGGGCTTAAGGATTTGGTTTGTAAACTTTACGAGTGATGCGAGTCCTCCTTCGAAATAAAAAGTTTGTGATGGGACGTTCAATGCAAGGTCACGAATATAGAAAACGTCCTCATCTATCTTTACATCTCCCGCCTCACGAGCATCAATAGCGGTAATACGAAGCGATTTGGTCAAATATGCTTGCTGGCGAAGGTAGTTTACGATTCTATGGAAATCAAACTTTACTTCCTTGAAGATAATAATGTCAGGTTCAAAAGTAACGATAGTTCCATGAGCCTTTGTGGTAGCGATCTTTTTGACCTGAGCTTTTTTCTTTCCCTGAGAATACTCCTGCATATAAATACCTCCATCCTTATGGACGAGTACCTGCGTATAGACTGAAAGCGCGTTTACCACGGATGCTCCCACTCCGTGAAGTCCTCCAGAAACTTTGTAGCCCGTATCCTCTCCTCCGAACTTTCCTCCCGCATGGAGTACAGTCATAATCGTTTCAAGAGCTGAAACCTTTGTTGTCTTGTGGACATCAACAGGAATACCTCGACCGTTGTCTACGACGCGTACTCGATTGCCAGGAAGCAATGCGACCTCAATATCGTTTGCATGACCTCCCATCGCCTCGTCGCGAGAGTTGTCAAAGATTTCATTGATGAGATGGTGGAGACCATCTGGACCGGTAGTACCGATGTACATTCCGGGGCGCTTTCGGACTGGTTCGAGGCCTTCGAGAACTTGGATTGCATCTGCGCCGTAGGTGTCTTTTTTAGCCATAAAATGATGTGTTTTAGTCGTGTAAGTATAGCATATATTGATATGTTTTTGAAGTGCAGAAAGACCCAGTTTTTGGCTTGTGTCACTCTTGTTTCCCTTATGATAGAGGAGTAAAATTGTCTGTGGAAGGAGCCTCACAGTCATGATTCCCTGTTCACACCTTATCAACCACCACCTGGTAGGATGCACAGTTTTGGTCGGACCAACAGAACTACTCGCCGTGATACGGAAAGTGGAAAGATCCGATGAAAAGAACAATATCCAAATCTGGATACGTCACCTCTATAACTCGCGCGAAGTCCGAGGGACTCCTCGCTGGCAACGCTGGAAGATTGATTGCTCACTCACGGAGCTGGAGATTCGCCTGACAGGTCTCTCTGACAACGAATTGTACATTAAGGCCCCATACCAATCGGGGCACCTAAACTTGCGAATCTATCTGCCGATAGAACTTGCGGAATTCGCTCTAAGCGTCTGAAGTCTCACAGCCAGCACTCCGGTGCTTGCTGTTTTTTATTCTTTACATTTCCTTACTTTTTAACTAAACTAACGGATATGAAAAACTACTTAATTCCCCGCGATGAAGAGAAGCAACTTCTCGCAGAATTCAACAAGCGTGACGATATAGAGGCACAGCGTATCAAGCGATATCTTGCCATGCCAGACCTCTCACGCACAGCAGGCAGTCCTTTGTACGAGATCATGAAGCGCGTGACTACCCTTCCGGTACTCAAGGACTTTGACCATATTGATATTCCCGAGGTCATCCCTACCAGCATCCTTTTTGACCTTTTCAACTTTGCCGCAGACCATCCCGCACGAAGCAAGTCTGACACATACTATATCGATGAGAAAAATGTACTCCGCACACACGACACCGTAATGTGGTACTACTATCTATCACTTCCTGAAGTCAAAGAAAAAATTGCCAAGAAGGAAGCTTTCGGCGTGATGTGTTATGGAAAGGTGTATCGAAAAGATGAGATCGATCGACGACACATGAACATCTTCCACCAGATGGGCGGATTGTATCTTGTACCAACGGACGAAAAAACTCTCGTGCTCGATGATCTCAAGGCAGTTCTCTCAGAGATCGTACTAAGTGTTTTTGGAAAGGATACGAAATTCCGTTTCAATCCCGACACATTCCCCTACACTGATCCTTCGCTTGAGGTTGAAGTGGAGATCAATGGACAGTGGGTAGAAATCCTCGGTGGAGGTATGCCTCGACTTACCGTACTCAAAGACTTTGGGATAGAGGGTTACAATGGCTGGGCCTTTGGTTTTGGGCTTGAGCGACTCGCCATCATCAGCATGGAGCTTCCTGACATCCGCCTACTCTGGTCAGAAGATCCACGTGTGACGAAGCAACTTGAACTCGGACGAAAGTTTGTAGAGGTCAGCAAGTACCCTCCTGTGGTACGTGATATTTCTTTTATCGTTCCAAATACTTTTATACCAAACGACTATTTTGATCTCGTACGAGAAATGGTCCCTGATATGCTTGAAGAAGTAAAACTTATCGACAAGTATGAAAACGCAGCAAAGTTTGGCGAAGGCAAAGTAAGTTACGCCTATCGCATTACCTATCGATCACTTGAGAGGACACTTACGAGTGAGGAAGTAGATGCGCTTCATAAAAGCATCGAAGAGGCTACAAAGAAAAGTTTTGGAGGGGTGGTGCGCTAAGGGACGATAGTGAAGAAGCCGTCACTGTCATCGCAATTACCTTCAGAGGAACATACGTCCATTTTAAATCTTGAACCGGGGGTTATATTGTAATAATTTTTAGGAATGGTAACTGAAAAAGTCTGGGTGGATGTGGCTAAACCAATCACCTTAGTTCCTCCATGTAGACTATTGAGATTATAACTTCTGTCTGCTAATGTTTCTACCAAATTAATACTGTAATCCTCACCGGCAACTGGTACAAATGTTACATTTATTTTATTACCCAGACTGATTACTTCACCTCCGTTTGGCGAAAGTACTTTGAAAACTTGGGCTGAAGGAACCCCACAATTAGGTAATCTCCATTTTACGTCTCCGGTAAATTCAAAACTTTCACGGATCTTGTCGAGAATCGGCATTCCGGTATTCTCATCGGCAAGTATCTGAACCAAAATCATATAATCTTTATTGGTAAGAATCGCTGACTCGAAGTGAGCGGGTGTAGACATCGTGCTACCACCGTAACTAATTCCAGGTTCTCTCAGAGACCGATCTTCAATTCCCAAGCATCGAGGAGGATCATCACCAACATCAACCAAACTCATTTGAATAGGGTCATAAATAATAGACCCTACTTTTGTATTCTGTTTTCCAAATGCAGAGGTAGCTGTTGCAGTAAACTCGATACTATATTTTAAATCTGGCGATGAAACCATTACAGATTTTTTATCTAAGGCTTCTACTAGTTTCCAATCTAAGGGATAGGTAAAAGTAAAATTATACTGAGCATTGAAATACCCTTTATTTTTTCCACTAAAATCATGTGGTAACAACTCCCCAGTAAGACTGTCATCGTAGGCTTGGCCACTCTTTAGATGTATACGTATCTGCGGTAAAGCAATGTAATCAGTACTTGGATTTAAGTCTGGACATCCATTACCAAATTTTCGAGAAACGTTATAGTTTACAAACTCTTTCTCTCGAATTCCATCAAAATCAATGCAGTCTAAATTTGCTCCTTTATCAATCTGTACAACTACTCTCTGCGCAATCTCAAGTGTCTGTAGTGGAGTAAGATATTCTGGATTATCAAGAGTCGTATCTTCCGAAACTGGAGCTACAACTTCTTTTTTGCTCACATAATATGCACCGATAGCGATCAAGACGAGTGCGACGATTGCAATTATTCCTTGTGCAATGAAACCTTGGGTGTACTTTTTAATCATCTTAGTATGTGAGGGTTCTTAGGATAAAATCATTGTCACTTAGATCACACTTGTTTGTCCCAGCTATACACACTTTCATTCTGTAATTTCCTGCTGGAATGTATTTATTCACAATATCTGTTCCGACAATCCAAGTGTATACAGTCTCAACAGGAATATTTGTATCGAGGGTTATAGCCTGAACTGGAGAGCACACAGCCTCATAGACATAAGGGGACTTAGGACAGACCTGAACTGTTTCAAGGTAAATATCAACCTTGCCATCTGAAGCTTTGCTTACATAATTCCAAGCAATCTGACGATGAGAATTTATATCCCAGACCTCACCTCCGTTTGGTGAGGTTACAGTGACAGATGGTTCAACAGTAGATGAGGAGATGGTGAAAGGATTATCGCTTACATCACAATTAGTTGTACCTGCTTCACAGATTTGAACTTTATACTGACCGTCAGCAGGAGAAGGAAGGGGTGAGCAAGAATAACCAGACGGGCAAGGAGCAGGGACAGTCATACCGACATACCAAGCAAGAAGTTTCTGATTAATATTTATATTTGAACCAATTTCATAATTCATGAGTGGGGCAGAATATGCTGGACACACATAACCAGGTAAACAAGGTGCTTGGTAAGACATGAGACGAACATCCACATACGTCGCTTTTAAATACTGCGGCGCCGTCCATGTAATATTTTGTGTAGTTCCCTTTTTCCAATTTTCTCCTCCGTTTGGAGAAGTTATCTTTAATGCAGCAGTCTGAACATCAAGGTCACTATCATTCAAGTGTTTTCGAGTCATAGCACCAAAGAAACCAAATGCCGGGAAATTAATACTTTTCTGATAGGAGATGAGAGCAACTTTTGTCCGCGCACCGAAATATCCCTTAGCAACTCCGGTAGGCATTATGAGGTAACCCTTACTTTCAAGAAAAGTTTGCAGACTTATTACTTCATTACCAGTTGAGCCCAGAGTAAGATCTCGGGTGTAAGTTTCAGCTTTGGCAATTTGAATCCCCACAATCAATAGTGCAGCAAGGATAACAAACCCTTTTTGTATGTAATTTTTCATATCATAACTCTAGCACTTTTCCATTTTAAGTACGAGTCTTCTTGAGTCGCCAAGATCTACCCTGCCCTTTATTTAAATTTCTAAAATGAGGCGTGAGAGAATGGCAATTGGGACAGATCAAGCGCAGATTCTTTTCAGAATTATTTTCCGCGTTACCATCGATATGGTCAACTTCCAACGGAATCTTTCCTGATGTTTCATTTCTTTTACCCCATCCACACATAGAACATTTTTCTTTATATTTTTCAAGGAGGTAGCGACGGAGCGAAGCTGAGATAATTCTTGTCTGGATTCCGACTGATCCATTTCTAATACCAGATTTCCAATCTCTTATGGATTTATCATATACACCTAATGCCTTACAGTTGCTGGAACAATATTTAAGCTGATGTCGCGTCATCAGAGTCTGACTACATCGAATACATTTTCTTTGAGTATTTTTCATACCCAAATAGTATATCACCGATTGTATAAGTCGTACTACACAAATTTCTGAGCCACCTCCCAGATTTGAACTGGGGACCTTCTCTTTACAAAAGAGTTGCTCTACCAACTGAGCTAAGGTGGCATTATTTAATTAAAATTCCTTTTATTTCACCTCCGGCGGAACGTCGTCTCCCTCACCAATACTCTTGAGGTAGAAGGACACTCCTCCGTTCTTCTTGATCTCTCCCTTGCCTCGTACCATATCGATCACGCGCTTTGAGGAGGGGTGGGCGTGGGCTCGCTTGTGGGCCCATATATAGACCTCCCGTGCCCACGAAAGTATATGATACGCAATCCATTCAACAAGTGCAATGGCTGTGCGCTTATTAATGAGAGATATCTGAAGTTTGACCCAGACATATGCATCATGCACCTTATGGTTCATAACGTTTACGATACGCAAAAACCAATTAGTCTTTCCTGAACGAACCTCCATCCCCTTGAACCACAGCATGCCCAAAATGCCCACAAGGGAGACGTAGAAGGATATGATAGAAGTATCTATATATGCGAGCATAAGATAAATAAAAGAGAGACCTATCGTTCAAGAACTGCAAAACGAGTAAATCGCGCAACGGCAATTTTTTCTCCAAATTTCTGTACTGCAGCAGTGATGAGACCTTCGATAGTGACCTCAGGATTCTTGATGAATGGCTGATTCATAAGAACCATTTCTCCAAAGTACGTATCGAGCTTTCCTGCAAGGATCTTCTCCTGCATCTCCTTTGGCTTGTCCTTTACTTCATTTGCAAAAACTTCCTTTGCAGTATTTCGAGCTTCTTCGTTGATATCCTCCTTTGTAAGAAACTTTGGATTGGACGCAGTGATATGCATTGCGATATCTCGAGCAAGAGCTTTGAACTCATCGTTTCCAGATACGAAGTCAGTCTCACAAACAAGCTCGACAAGAGTGGCTACCGTACCTGTAGAGTGGAGGTATGAAGCAATGGTTCCGGCACCGAAAGTTCGGTCGCCTTTCTTTGCTGCAAGTTCTCCACTCTTCTTTCGCAAGATAACAAGCGCCTTTGCAGAATCTCCCCCTGCTTCTTCGAGAGCTTTCTTGCACTGCATAATAGAAACTCCTGTTGAGTCTCGCAATTCTTTGATTTGTTCTGTGGTGATCATAGATTTAAATACTTAGAAATAATCCCGCACCAAACTCACAACTTACGCCTTCTTCGCATCTCCGTATGCCTTTGTGATCTCGTTTACGAAAAACTTGATGCTTGCTACTGATGCATCATTACCGACGATTGGATAGTCAACTTCTTTCAAATTACAATCAGATCCCAAAAGAGCAATGACAGGGATCTTCATGTCCTGAGCTTCTTTGACTGCATTTTTCTCCTTTCGAGGATCGATAACGAAAAGCGCCTTTGGAAGTTCCTTCATAGAAACGATACCTGAGAAGAATCGGTCAAGATTAGCAATCTCACGATCGATCAAAAGTCGCTCTTTCTTTGTGTACTTTGCAAGCTCTCCTCGCTCTCGTTCTGTTGTAAGCTTCTCAAACATCTCGACACGCTTTCGGATTTGTCCGGCGTTTGTCAAAGTTCCTCCGATCCATCGTCCATCGACGTAAGGCATGTTGATAGACTGTGCTCCTGCCTTTACTGCAGCTCGAGCTTCGCTCTTACCTCCAACAAAAAGAATGGGCTTTCCCTCCTTTGCGAGACTTGCGATGAAGTTCTTTGCCTGGTCAAGAAGATTCTCTGTCTTTTCAAGATCAAAGATCTCTACCTTGTTTTTAACACCGAAAATATAAGGGGCAACAGTTGGATGTCGTCGTGATCGTGAAAATGCGAAATGAGCACCTGCCTTGAACATGCTCTCGATAATAGGCTTTCCTGCTTTAATGTTTGTTTCGGTTGACATAAATAATGTATGGAGAGTCTAACAAATAGGGCTTATTTTTGCAAACTTTGGATATGCTCGATAATAGGGTCCAGGTTCCCTGCCATGATTTTAGGGATGTTGCTCCATGACTCTTTTACCCGATGGTCGGTGATACGGTCCTGTGGAAAGTTGTAGGTACGAATCTTTTCTGAGCGATCTGCAGTACCAATCTGCCCTTTTCGGTCAGCACTGAACTTCTTTGCCTCTTCTTCTTCTTTGAGTGCCATAAGCTTTGCGGTGAGAATCTCCATTGCCCGCTCTTTGTTTGCACCCTGGCTACGCTGTGCTGTTGAGCGCACATCAAGGCCTGTGGGAATGTGTACGATACGTACAGCGGTTTCCACCTTGTTCACGTTTTGACCTCCCTTTCCTCCTGCACGTGAAGTTTCGATGTGAAGATCTGAAGGAGAAATGTCCAAAACAAGCTTTTTACGGATCGGCAAAATAGCTACAGAGGCAGTCGAAGTATGCACTCGACCCATTTTCTCCGTAGCAGGAACACGCTGTACTCGATGTACACCTGTTTCGTATTTGAGTAATTCAAAAGCCGTCTTTCCTTTGATCTCGAGCGTATCCTCCTCAACCAGTTTAGTATCCCAACCTTTCTTTTCTGCGTATCGCTCATACATTTCCAAAAGCTCACGAGAAAAGATGGCTGCCTCGTCTCCCCCGGCTCCTGCGCGGACTTCGAGGATAAGCTCTGTAGGAATTTCTACCTCTTCTTTTTCAGATTCGAGGATGGCAGCAATCTGCTTTTCGATATCAGATTTCTGAACAGTAATAGAATCGAGGTCTGCTTGAGCAAGCTCCTTAACCGAAGCATCCTTTTCACCCATGAGAACAAGTTCAGCTTCATCTTTCAGAAGCTTTTCATACATTTCGGCGAGATATGCCGTCTTGTGGTTTTTCTTGTGCTCGTCGAGGTTCATCTATGACTTCTTTGTAGAAGTCTTCCCTGTAGCTTTTGACTGGCGAGTCTTGAACTTTTCAACACGTCCTGCGCTGTCGAGAGATTTTTCCTGGTTTGTATAGAAAGGATGTGAAGCACTTGAGATTTCTACGTGGTATGCAGGATATTCCTTGCCATCTGTCCATGTAGCGACTTCCTTTGTTTTGATAGTTGAGGAAATGAGAAACTGCGCTCCGTTTGAGTTATCAACGAAGACGACAGGTCGGTATTCCTTTGGATGGATTTCTTTTTTCATATAAGTGAGGAAAACTATAGCAGATAGGGGGGATTCTTGCAATCTTTAGAGTCCCTGCAATGGATCAATCATGGTTCGCTGGATATTGTCGGCTTTTGCCATCACTTGGACTCCATACTGGTTTCCATTGACACTAGCAGAACATACGCGACCAGAGTAGTACCTGCATGCTGCATCTTTTTCACTGGTAAAGCTTCCCGCCACAGCTCCGTTATCTTTGAGCAAGAAAGATGCAGCCACAAAGGCGTGCTCAGGATTCCATGGGTTAGGGGTCGCTACTCCGAGCGCTGTCTTGATCTTGCTTATGAAGAGCACCCAGGTAGAAGGAATGAACTGAGCAGGGCCCATGGCACCTCCGTAGCCTCCTGCACTTGCGATAGGGCACGACACGAGGGTCTTTGTGTAATCAAGACCCAAAGACTTCGTGATGCTTATGAAAGGCTCCACATCTCGCGTAGGCTTCATGACGTTTGAGAATACTGTTCCCGTTCGTACACTTGCTCCTGCTCCAGTGGTGGTGTCAGTGAGGTAACAAGATCCCACTTGCTTACCAAAGGTTGCATCGGAACTCAATCCCGACTCCTGGGCGAAGATGGCAAGGAGAAACGCTGGACGTATGCCGGTGGCCTTTTGAGCCTCCTGAGCATATTTGAGAGCGGTTCCGAACGGAATAGCTTCGGTACCTCCGGCAAGCGAGAAGAGTGCGGCTCTAATGGCGGCAGCTTGCGCTTTTTTCTGGGCAAGCACCTGCGAATACGTTTGCTCGTTGCCTTTGCTTGCCTTGAGGAGTGCCTGCTTTTGCTTCTCGTCATTTTGAATATTCTTTTTTTCAGCCTCAATCACCGCACGTGCATCCATCTCCTGATTTTTTCTTTTATTCAAAGTTTCTTTCTCGCTTTGAGTCTGAGTTTTACTTGCACGGATTTCTTCAAAGGTGAGTTTCAAAGATTCCTGCATTGATTCGAAAGTATCGAGATCAGAAAAAAGAGTGGCGAGGCTTTCCCGAGCAAGCATGAACTCGGCCATCGTTACTGAATCGGTCTCGTTGGTTTTTCGCATGATCTGGGCGAGGGTTTCTTTGCCGCGTTCGATATGACCATCGAGATCATTTATTTTTTCTTGTTTCTTAACAATATCTTTTCCAAGTGTCTCGATGGTGAGGTTTTTTGCTTTAATATTGAGCTGAGCAGCCTTGATTTTTGTATCAAGAATCAAGATATCTCGGGCAAGAGAGGCGGACTGACCCTGAGCCTGAGCAAGGATCTTTTCTGTCTCGAGTTGTTCTTTCTCGACTTGAGCAAGTTCAGCGCGAAGTCGGGCTTCTCGCTGGGCTTGTGTTTCTGCTTGGGCATGAGAAAAAGCAGGGAGTGAAAAAAGCATTACTACAACAAAAAAGACCCTTAGGATTGATGTCATGGGTCTTTATTGTATCACTTTTTTTATTTCTTTTCCTCAGCAGCAGGCTCTGCTCCTTCTGCACCTTCTTTAGCCTCCTTTCCTTTCTTTTCAACCTCAATTGATGACATGTCGATTGGCTTTACTTCCTCGACTTCTTCTTTTGCCTCAGCTACGGAAGCGACAACCTCTTCAAGGTGAGCAATGAGGGTAACACCTGCAGGAAGCGTGATGTCCTTTGCAGAAATTGTGCTTGAAAATTCAACGAGAGATGAGATATCTACTGAGAGCTCGTGTGGAAGATCCTTTGGAGCAGCTTCGATTTCGAGTTCTCGCAAAACCTTTACGAGAATAGCTCCTTTTTCCTTTACTGCAGGAGAAACGCCTGTAAATACGAGAGGGACATGGACCTTCACCTTCTTTCCCTTTTCAATTACATAAAAGTCAGCATGGCGTGGAGCGCCTGTGAGTGGGTGAACATCGATATCGTGGATCAGAGCTTCGTGCTCGTCTGCTCCGTCTTTGAGAACGATAACAGAAGATTCTCCAGCTTTCTTGTAAACCTTAATAAAATCGACAGTAGAGACCATGATAGAAGTTGACTTCTCCTTTGGACCGTAAAAAACCGCTGGCATTTTGCCAGATTCCCGGAGACTTTGGACGTCTGTCTTCACGTCTCGCTTTTCTATTGCAAGTGTAATCATAAGGAAACAGTATATAGAATGTTAGGAAAAATGCAAGAGATTGCCTGATATTGAGGCTTTTTTACTGATATGACCAGCCAGGTTCCCTGAGACCCGAAGCATGGGTATACCATATTCTCGGGCAAGGATCGCCGCATGAGAAAGCTCACCGCCAGTCTCCGTGACCACACCTTTAATACGTGAAAAATACTCGACGAGAGAGGGATCAATGGTAGGGCTTATCAAAATATCAACCTTTTCATCCCGATCAAGCATTTCTTTTGTTCCAAGTATTCCTTGGGCAAAACCGTAGCTCAAAATCTGTCCTTCGATATCACCTTCTGCTATCTTTTGAGGAGTGAGGAGCTCCTCCCAAGAAGAGATCTCTATGCGGGATGGGAGCGATATCTGTGGGGAAGTTTTTTGAGATGTTGCAACGTCTTCAAGTAACTTCACAAAAACCTTATGGAGAGTTTCTCGAGCATTTGAATATCCATCATACATCTCCGCATGAAGGCTGATGATTTCTTTTGACCATGTATCAGGAAACCGTGAGATGATAGCTTCCCTGTTTTTACCTACGATAAAATCATTCCACTCATTTTCCTGAATTTTCTTTTTGACGCGGTCTTTCAAAAAAGAGTAGAGGTATTCCTGAAAAATAGCGTAGGTAAAAAGCTTCGGCACCAGATATGTATCGAGAAACTCTACGGTCTGTTCCGTTTTGAGACCATCGAAACTTTTGGGAAGCCTCGAATATTCCCTGTACAGCTTTATGCGAAGTAATGTCTGAACGTAGATCAAGGAAAAAAACTTAGGGAGAGAGTGGTCTGAAAAAAGGATTTTTGTAGGACTGTCATCGACAACAAATGGCATAAATTCTTTTTCTAATGTTTCGTTTAAAAACGGCTGTCCAAAGATACTGACCACGTAGTGAGCAGGGTCAAAGGGTTTAAGCTTTATTCCAAAATTTCGCATAACCCTTCCATACGCCCCTTCATTTGAATAGAACTTTTGAAACATCCGGAGAGCTTCTGGGGTCACCAGGTCAATTCCTTCAGCAAAAGCTTTCCGAACAAAGACTGGTGGCTTTGCACCGAATGTATCTTCGAGTCTTTTCAGTTCCTTGGTGATCTCGTTACTTCCATGGCTCACTGTAATATTTCGACTCTGGAGAATCCAAATCTTTTCTTCCGAGACGAGCCACTCGATATCTTGAGGTACCTCGAAAAGATTTTCGATTTTCAACGCACACTCCGCCAACTCCTTGAATTTTTCCGGAAAAGGACCAGTGCGAGGAATCTCGATACGTTCCACAGGCAGAGATCCGTCGGTCACGCCTCCGGCAGTCGAGGAATATTCTACGAGAAGATTATTTTTATTGTCTGGAGATTCAGTAAAGATTACCCCGCTTTCAGAAGCCTTTTTGTATTCTTGGATAATGAGATGCATTTCTATCGTATCGAGAGAAATGTTATTTTTTCCTGCATACGCTTTCAGCTTTTCGCTTTCGAGCGATTGCTCTATCTTTTTAAAAGCCTTGGTAAATTGCGCGAGAGTAGCTACGGGATATATAGATTCAAAAATTCCTGCAAAGCTCAAGACTGATCCGTCTTCACTATTTGCGGAGCTGCGGATGATAAAAGGTTTTTCGAGGGTCGCGGTGCACTCAGCAAAGACTTCTTTCAGAGAGAGGTTCTGCGATATACTATAGACAACTCCGCGAGGAACAGGAATCCCCTCCTGGATCAGTGTGCCGAGTCGTCCTGCTTTACCACCTTTTTTATCATCAACATGATCAAGCTCAATCAACATTTTCATGCATACAGTGTAGCATTTCTAAGTTTAGTATTCTCTTTTTTATTTCTATTACCTCAAATAAGCGAGGCTCTTGTTGCCGTGGTACCCGGAGCTGTTGGAATTTACTCAACGATCGCTCTCGGTCAAGTATTGGCTCTGATCGCCCTTTTTGTATGTCTACCGATTGCTCTTGGCGGGTTTTTGATCAGACTTATAGGATTTAAAAAGAACAGCACTACAGGAACATGGAAATTAAACTTCAAAGATCTTCTCTTGAAATTCTCATCGTACTTCATCTATCACTTCATCCTGATCGGCGGGATGGTAGCAATCGCCGGACTCATACAGAAGACCTGCGTGAAAGCCGTGTACGGAAGCCTGTACTATTCCGCTTCATGGTGTGCAGAAGCAAATCCTTTTTCAGTTCTTCTTGGATACGCAAGCGGACAAATCTCCTCTCTTGCAAACCTACTTCTTCCTCCCCTTCTTCTTGCATTTTTCTGGCCACTTGGCGTCTATCTCTTTAAACAACACAAAGACTCTAGCACCATCGCCCCTACGTTTGGAACGTATGGACGCATGCTTGCTTGGAATTTTTTTATACTCTCGCTTACCTTCCTACTTGCCACCAAGTTTTTTTGATCTCTGGAAATAAAGGCCGCCCGCAATAAGAGCACTCATAATGCAAATCAGAAAAGAGATGTGAGAAAAGTTTTCGAGAATAATATTCGCTCTATTTTTTTTATCCTTTTCTTGAAAATACACGTCGTATGTATCGAGAATGGTTGACTCGGATATTATTTCTACATTTATTTTTGAAAACTCTAATTCTTCAGAACTTTTAATACTCAAGAAAAGCCTCTCTGTCTTATCTGTAGTATTTATGTCTTTCAATACTTCTTTTATTTTTTCCCCATCTTTAGAGAAAAAAGTTATCTGTAGTATGGCTCTTACATCAGTACGATAATCAATCGCTAGTTTCAAATCGCCATCTCTTTGAAAACCTTCCTTGTCCAGCCGAATTGCCTCAACGAAAGCATCTTTACCTGGAATTTCATACGAAAAATTGAACTCCCTGTTACCCCAGGTAACACGCGAATCACGTAGAAACAATCTCACGAGATACTTACCTGGACCAACACATTTCTCACATTGTATAGGCAAAGAGAGACGATTAATTCCTGGCGAGAGAAGCAGCGGGGAGAGATGCTCCATCTGTGTAGGGGAGTTGAGAAGTACCTCCTTCACAAAAGTAACTGAGGGAACAATGCTAAATGTTGAGGATGAATTATTTATCGCCACAAGCGAAATTACATGATTACTCGTATCTAGAGACCTCATATCAGAACTTTCTACAAACCAATCAGTATCGCCGGGAATGCTCACTCTTCCCACCATAGAGGAGACTGGTTTTCCTCTTTTGTTCTGCACAGCAAGCTCAAGGTGCAGGTTTTCTCCTTTACGATACGGGGTAACTTCATAGTGCACACTCATCACCCTTGATTCATAGGGTGTCAGCAAAATAGGGCCATACTGACGAATCTCATCATCAACAAATCTGAGAGATGTGTATATATCGGGAATATAAAATGGTGTTGTGTTATTTAACACAAAACCACCATCAATAAATTTCTCATGTTGAGTACTGCGTGCCTCCACCTTTAAATCCTTTATTTCGATTTCAGCGGGAATGAGGGCTGCTTTAGAGTGGTCGGTCACTAATAGTAATATCACTATTTGTAAGAAAACAAATAGTGATATTTTTCCTTTTAGAAAACAGCTGTTCATTAGAAATTTATGGCAGACAACTTGCAACTACAGGACCACTACCATCGTTACCCAGGAAATGAGTCTCACTAGACTGAGGCACGTCCATAACTCCAGCGTATCCCCTACTATCAAGGCAGAATATTTTCTGGGGATCTGATGGCAAACTGGTAAAAACAGCATACGATGCTCCATTTACACCGACTGAGCATATCAAATCGGTTCCCGAAATCGACTGAGCTTTCTCAAGAAATTTATACATAGAAGGATCTCCACAAAAATTGTTTAGAGTAAGCAAGCTTCCAGGGTACATCCTTGGGGGGTTAGGGGCGATTAGTTTTAGTCTTGAGCCAGCACCTAAGCCATTTTGCGCCCCGTTGATATAATCATAACTTGGATAATTCGAAGAAAATATTGCAGCCTGTGATCGGAAATTCACGAGCTGCTCCTTTATAGAAGCATCCTGACCCTTCTTTCGCGCACTATTAAGAGATGCAAGTACAACTGATGACAAAAGTCCAATAATCGCGATCACCACGAGAAGCTCAATCAATGTAAAACCTTTTTGTGTTGAATGTTTCATTAAAATAATATTAAGATGCTGTAGTAAAGAAATACACGGCCAAAGCGATGGCTATAAGTGCCACGATGATAAGCGTAGTATTTGCGCTTTTCTCACTCATTCCACGCTTCATAAGAAAACCGCTGAGGCCTCCCTTATTGCTCGACTGCTGCATCTGGTTGTACATTGCACTTGTCTGAGCTTCTCGATCGTCAAATTGAACGTTCATGCTTTTATGAGTTAGGTGAGTAATAAATAATACCTGTGACTATTATACAACGGGAGTTTTAGGTGTACCAGTCTCAAGTGTGGATATGATATTCTCCACCGAAAGCACGGTCATGTCATGTCGTGACTCCTCTGTTGCTGAAGCAATGTGGGGAGTTAGGACAACATTTTCTAGTTTCGAGAGTCCTTTGACCAATTCTGGCTCAAATTCAAACACATCGAGTCCTGCCCCGCGGATGGTCCCAACCTTCAGTGCTTCTACAAGAGCTTTTTCGTCGATCACCGGACCTCGAGAAGTATTGATGAGGTACGCGTCGCGCTTCATCATCTTGAGACGCTCTTCGTTCATGAGATGTTTTGTAGAATCAAGAAGAGGGACATGGATAGATACAACATCAGAAACCTTTAGAACTTCTTCGACAGTAGGGTAAAAGACTGCTCCAAATTCCTTTTCAATTGCCTCGTTTCGCTTCACGTCGTAGTAGGCAACGTTCATATTGAAACCAAACTTACCTCGATGCGCTACGTCTGCACCGATTCTTCCTGATCCGAGAATCCCGAGAGTCTTCCCTGCGAGCTTTGTCCCGTGGAGAAGCATTGGATCCCAACCCTTATACTTTCCATCACGCATATATCGATCTCCTTCTGCTACACGGCATGAAAGAGCAAGGATGAGTGCCCATGCATGTTCAGCTACGCGGTCGGCTCCTCCTCCCGGAGTGTTGGTAAGGATAATGTTACGCTTTTTTGCTTCTTCGAGATTAAAATTATTGAAACCGATCGCAAAGTTTGCATAGATCTTTGCCGTAGGACAAGCATCCATTACCTCACCGTCGATTTGGTCAGTCAAAAGAGTGAGTACTCCATCATAGGTTTTTTTTGAAAGAGCCTTGATCAACTCTTTTTTTGTAAGCGGTCGATCTTTTGTGTTCACGTCTACCTCATAGCCTTTGTCAGTAAGCATTTTAATTCCCAACTCTGGAATCTGTCGTGTGATGTATATTTTTTTCATATAAGTTTTATGGACTGTATTTTAACACAAAATCTTTATTGCCAATTTATAGCCCCTGGACTATAAATGGTGTAGAAGACGGGAAAAGGAAACGGGGTATCCTGACTCAAGAAAGATCCTGAGTCACAAAAGGGTGAATCGGGATTTAAGGAATCTTGACAGAGAGTCTGGAGTGGCCATGCTTTCAAATAATAATCGTCTCCGTTACTACCGTACGCATAACATTCCATTGAGTTCGTCGGTAACTGTGGAATATATGAGGGCGATAAGCCAGGGAAAACGTTATCTGGGGTACTTGCCCCAGACTGACAAACCTCCGAGGAGCCGTGGCGCGCATAAAAACCTCCAGGAACATTTGGTATAGCGGTGATTGGAAAATTGATTGGTATGGGATATGAACCTACATCATCCTTAAAAAGCTCGAGGGCATTTCGTACTTGGACGAGCGCTTGAATTCTCTGAGAGTCTCTTGCCTTTGCACGGGCATGGGACAAAGACGCCATGACAACCGACGAGAGCAGAGCAATGATTGCGATTACCACGAGGAGTTCTATGAGGGTAAAACCCTGACGTCGGTTTTTCATAGACTAATTATACCTCATCTCCAATCTTTGGCATTCTCGGTGTAGATGCCAACCACATCAGCACGTGGCCAGCCGAATTCAGTATCTTTTAAAACACTCAGCGGACCAAAATCACAAAAAGTTGAGTCTGGAACAGAGGTGCTTTTACAGATGGTCTTAGGTGGCCATGCCTTCAGATGATAGTCCTTGCCATCACTTGCATACTTATAACACCGAGCATTACTCGAGGGAGTTTTGGGAATATAAGTCGGGACAAGGCCTGGTAAAGTATTTGCTGGGGTATACACAGGCGAACCACATACGATAGCTGTACCTGAAAATATAGCGAATGAGGCCCCTGGCACTACCGGTCCAGCACCATTTATTACGGAAACTCCGCCAGCTGGAGGCACGGGATAACTTCCGACAGTATCTCTGTAGAGTTCGAGGGCATTTCTCATCTGTACCAACTCTTCAATCAAAGCAGTATCAACACTCTTGTCCCGTGCTGGTCGCAGACTTGCAGCAACAATCGATGAGAGCATAGCAATAATCGATATGACTACAAGGAGTTCAAGTAGTGTAAATCCGCGAGACGAAGACTTCATATTTTTACATCTTATTAAACAGCCTCAATTTTTCTTCCGCTACTTTCTGCATTGCAACACGAGCACCTTTGAGGTACTTGTAAGGAGCAACTTCGTCGGGATTTTCTTGGAGTGATTTCATGATACCACCTCGGTATGCCACACGAAGTTCTGTGTTGATGTGGATGATAGAAATCCCAGCATCGATTGCCTTTACAATATCTTCGGGAGAGTTTCCTGAAGCACCATGGAGGACGAGAGGAACTCCTGTGGTGTCTTTGATTTTTTTGATAAGTTCAATTTGAAGGGCGGGCTCACCTCCTTTTACGATACCGTGAACATTACCCACCGCAGGAGCGAGCATGTGTGCACCTGTAGCGTCGATAAACGCCTTTGCTTCTTCGGGAGTTGTCAGCGTCACTCCATCAGGAACTTTGTCGAGAAGTTTTGAAGATTTGCCGATAAAGCCAATTTCAGCTTCAACAATAATATGAGGATTTACAGAATGTGCATATTCAACGCATTTCTTAGTCATTGCTACGTTGTCATCAAAAGAAAGTTCAGTTCCATCGATGATAACTGCGTCGTAGCCTGCATCCACCACTTCCTTTACTCGCTCAAAAGAATATGTGTGATCTGCATTTAAAAATACGGGCTGTCCTGTAGATTCTCTGTATGCTTTTACCATTGCCGCCACTTCGCGCACTCCGATAAAATCTCGTTCGCCCTCTGAAACTCCGATGATGACGGGTACATTGAGCTCTTTTGCTGCAAGAACCACTGCCCAGAACCCGTCGCTGTTTGAAATATTAAAATGTCCGATTGCAATTCCCTTTTTCCCCGCTTCCGCCACATGCTCGTGTAATGTTTTCATGCTACAATTCTAGCATATGTTTGATAGGAACATCGATTTTCTTGCAATAGGAGATATCACCACCGATGCCTTTATCCGTCTCAAGGAGGCAAAGGTTCATTGCAATATCGACAACGCAAACTGCGAGATTTCCATGAAATTTGCAGACAAGGTCCCTTTTGAGTATGTAAAAGTAGTAAAAGGTGTGGGTAATTCTCCAAACGCAGCTGTCTGCGCATCACGTCTTGGTATCCGTTCCGCTCTCATTGCTCAAATCGGTAATGATCAAAATGGCAAAGATTGTCTCGAGCAGCTTCGTCATGAGCGAGTGGATAACCGCTACATCCATCGACATGAACGCCAGCCCACCAACTATCACTTTGTTCTCTGGTATGAAGCCGAGAGAACTATTCTCGTAAATCATGTTGAGTATGATTACAAATTCCCAAAGATTAAACATGCTCCGAAATGGATCTATTTGAGTTCTCTTGCCTCAAACACACATGACTACCATAAAGAGATCACGGAGTACCTCAAACAAAATCCTGAAGTAAAACTTGCCTTCCAGCCGGGAACTTTTCAGATGAAGCTTGGTATCAATGAACTCAAAGATATCTACAAACGTTCTGAAGTCTTTATTTGCAATTTTGAAGAAGCGCAGAGAATTCTCAAAAATGATTCTCGAGATATCAAAGTTCTTCTTGCCGAGCTCCATGCTCATGGACCGAAGTTAGTTCTCATCACTGATGGACCAAAAGGCGCCTACATGCTCGATGGCGATCATTTCTACTTTATGCCAATCTATCCCGATCCAAAAGCGCCCCTTGAACGTACTGGTTGTGGTGACTCTTTTGCTTCGACGTTTGTCGCAGCTCTCATCCACGGACTGACCCCTCTCGAAGCTCTTACCTGGGCACCAGTAAATCCTATGTCGGTCGTACAGTTTGTCGGAGCACAAGAAGGACTTCTTACAAAAGAAAATATTGAATGGTGGCTCAAGCAGGCACCTGATGACTACAAGCCGAGGGAGATTTAAAATAAAAAAAACCGCCGGGCTTTCAGTGTGTCGGAAGCATCGTGCGGAGGTGTTCAATTTCTTTTTTCTGTTTCGTGATTATTTCATCTTGATTATTAATGATCGTCTGTTTTGCCTCGTCAATTTTGTCTGCCAAGTGAAACTGTGACACTAGAGCAGAAACCATCTTTTCATACAGCCGAGAATTCTTTTCCCAAAGTTGTTCAAGTTCAAAATTGTTAGAATGGCTTTTTTCGAAGGAGCGTTGGAGGTCCTTAACGGAAACCTCGAGATCATTACTGTGACTTCTTTCGTGTCGTAAGGTGACCACAACAATAACGAAAGCAATTAATTGAAGTGACAGGAAAACATAAATCTTTTTCATAACTCAACTTTTTTAAGAACATATTCTTTAGAATCTAAACCGGTATATTGATACCATACAAGAGTAATTTTGGCAAAAAGAAAACCCCGGGCAAAATTGCGCGGGGCTTCGAGGTTCCGTGACAACCTCGAAAGTTGAAGAGCTTATTTCAGATAATCCTGCGGACCACCGGCGACTCGGAGAATTCCATGGAGCGGATAAACTTTACCCATGAATTGGGCCCGCTCTTTTTGAGCCTCGGCCTTTTTCCACTTGTTCTCCTGAAGTCTTCTGACCCGGAGTGCTTCTTCATTGAGTTCATTTTTAAGTGTTTTTTTCATCACTTCTCCCACTCCACTCGAGCTGACATTGTTCCATTGGGAACCGGGGGTGTGAACTCCCAGAGGGCCGACTCCATGCAATGACTCTACTTGAGTCAAAGCATCACAGAACCTACGAGCATTCCTGAAATTAGGAGTCTGTGAACGGCAAAGAGGAATCAGCATACCAATGAAGAACGACCCTATTGTAAGGACAGAGCAGACAGGCACCCAATTTGAGGAAGGAGCTTTGATCAACGCGATCACCATACCCACAAAAAAGAAGGTGGCGAAACCAAAACCTATCCACTTTGCAACGATCAGGCGGTAAAGCCGGATCGCTGCCTCAACAGGGTCGCCATGTTTCGGGCAGTACTGCTGCCAATTATTGCTCAGAAGAACGAGTACTGGATGGTTTTGTTCCGCTAGGCGGACGATATTTTTGATTGTCATAGAACTATTTACTAAATTCCCAGTTCGGAAACGTTTCGGGCTTCAATGCCTTTCTCATGGTTTCAAAATCCACTCGAAATTGTCGACGTTTAAATAAAGCTTGGGACTACCTTATCTACACATATTATACCACCATAAATACCCATTTGTCAATTGTATGTAAAAACCCTTTACTGAGCCACTTTTTCCCTACTCCCCCTCCCCTGTATACTCCTTTAAAAACCTCTCCTTAAACTCATAGAAAGTTCCATCGAGCATAGACCCTCGGATTTCTTTTACAAGATTTACAATGAAATAGAGATTGTGAATCGATGCGAGTGTTCCAGCCTGCATTTCTTTTGCACGGAAAAGATGCGCGAGGTAGGCGGGAGTGTAATCGCGACACGTTGAACACTTACACAGAGGATCGATCTTCCCCACATCCTCACGATACTTTGCATTTAAAATATTGATCTTCCCTTTTCGTGTATACAAACTTCCATTGCGAGCAATGCGTGTCGGAGCAACGCAATCAAAAGTATCCACTCCATTTTCGATTCCCCCGAAGAGATCTTCTGGTTCACCGATACCAAGAAGATGTCGCGGTTTCCCTTTCGGTAAAATATCGTTGACCCAGCCGACTGCGGTATAGATATCCTCCTTGTCGAAAGATCCACCAATACCAAACCCATCAAAATCCATCTTACCGATAATCTCGGCACTTTCTTTTCGCAAATCCTGATGTCGTCCACCTTGAACAATTCCAAAAAGCGCCTGGTCTTTCGGGCCAACTTTTTTGTGGTGATCGAGTGAACGCTCGGCCCATCGATGTGTCCGTGCCATTGCCTCTTTTTGATATTCGTATGAAGCGTGTGGAGATGTACACTCATCAAAAGCAAAAATAATATCTGCATCGATGGCGTGCTGGATCTCCATTGATCGCTCTGGAGTAAAGCGATGTGAGCTTCCGTCGATGATGGATTTAAAAGTCACACCTTCCTCATCCACTTTTGCAAGAGCCTCATGAGAAGTTTGTGTCTCATCGACCTCTTGAGTTCGATCTGCAATCTTTGATGCTTTGTTGTTAAACGCAGCGCCGAGAGAAAAAGCCTGGAATCCTCCGGAGTCAGTAAAGGTGGGTCCGTGCCAATTCATAAATTTATGGAGGCCACCTGCTTTTTTCATAATCTCTTCGCCCGGCTCGAGATAGAGATGGTAGGTGTTTGCAAGAATAGCTTCTGCACCGAGAGATGCGACTTGTTCTGGAGAAAGACCTTTTACTGTGGCTTTTGTACCAACGACAATAAAAGCAGGAGTTTCAATTATCCCATGTGGTGTCTCGATCTTTCCGACTCTCCCGCGACCGTTCTCCATCTCCTTTTCTACCGTAAACTTCATAGTTCTATGATACTACCATATGTTATAATCATTGCCATGAAAGAATTGCCTTTGACACCCGAAGCAATAGAAAAAAATATTGCAGAATATATTGTCACTATTACAAAAGAGTTTCAAGATGGTTTTAACTTTATCAAAAAATATCCGAAAACTGTCAGTGTCTTTGGTTCTGCACGACTCACTCCCGCAAGTTCTCACTATCATGATGCGCGCAAACTTGCTCATCGCATCGTCAAAGAGCTTGGCTACAGCATCATCACCGGCGGAGGACCAGGCATCATGGAAGCGACAAACCAGGGAGCAAAAGAAGCTGGAGGAGAGTCGATCGGCATCGAGATCAATCTTCCCCATGAACAGCACAAAAATCCCTACGTGATGAACTCTGCTCACTTCAACTATTTCTTCACGCGCAAAACAATGCTCACTTTTGCAGCAGAAGCTTTTGTCTTTTTCCCCGGAGGCTTTGGCACCCTCGATGAACTTTTTAGTATCCTCACGCTTGTCCAGACACAGAAAATCCCGCCAGTCCCCATCATTCTCTTTGGAAAAGATTTCTGGCAACCTCTTATCGACTGTATGGAGGCGACCTTGCTCAAGAAGCACCACGCGATCAGTGAAGAGGATTTCAATCTCTTCACCATCACTGACTCTATGGACGTTACCCTCAACATCATCAAAGAAGCGTCGGTGCGAGAATGGTGGAAAGGAATGTAAGATGAGTGAGAAAAACAAAAAACACCCAGAGGGTGTTTTTTGTTTTAGAGTGGCGACGGGTATTACCAGTTGCTTCGTCCTTCTCCTCCTCGGTTGAAATCCTTTCGAGGTGCTCGAGGTTCCATAGGACGAGCTTCGTTCACTGTAAGGTTTCTTCCATCCAATGGCTTACCATTGAACATGTTGATTGCATTGTCTGCATCAGCGTCTGTTGTCATCTGAACGAATCCAAAACCTTTTGATCGGCCTGTCATCTTGTCCATAATGATAGATGCTGACTCAACTGCTCCGGCTGCTGCGAAATGCGCCTTGAGAGCGTCTTCGCTAGTTCCGTATGAAATACCACCTACATATAGCTTCTTTGCCATTTTTCTTTACTTTACCTCGTCTTTAATTGATTAAACGTAAGCGACTAGGGAAACTTACATCATTTATCATACACGAATCAAGGGAAAAGTCAACGCTCTCTATGGTTTTACTGTCGTCTGCCCAGACTTGAAGAGGCGGAAAATCTCAGCTGCGGAAAGGGCTCTGTTGTATATTCGTACCTCGTCAATATCCCCGTTCCAAAAACCAGCAGCAGCTCCGACAGAGTTGAGCGTGGCACCAATACCAACTTCCTGAATACTGTTTGACCTCGGTGCAGAAGTGGTTGCAAGTGTTGCTCCCTCTTGAACTCCATTGAGATAGAGGGCCATACCTGTTCCACTGTAGGTATATACTCCGTGGTACCAGACATCATTTACAAGTGTTGTTGATCCAACGATGGGATGATTGCTTCCAATAGGGCTATCCTCAAAATCTCCTGTCAACTTCATCACCGCGGGAGCGATTCCGAGGAAATAGTTTCCGTCCTGAGTTGTTCCATCAGCTTCTCCGATAAGTTTTGCAACGATAGGTTCTGAGAGAGTTGTTCCTGTGAGACCGTTTGAACCTGTAGTGACAGTAACTCCAGTACCCCTTCTTTTAAACCAAGCTGCGACTGAAAACTGTGCGAGACCCAGAACAGAAGGGTTGTTGAGATCCACATGATCTGTTCCCCCATCAAAGTTGAGTGCCTGGCCAATCTTGCCAGGTACAGTAGTCGTTGCTGTATTTCCTGCACCGCCGACAACTAGGTTTCCATTATTTCCCTGCCCTGAAGAATCGGCAACATTGGTGTACATTGTCTTACCATCAAATGACCAGTATCCGACGAGTCCATCTGCAAGGGCTCCTGATGGTGTAACCTTATTTGCCTTCGCCTGTCCGATACGAGACAAGAAACCGATTTCTTCTGCCGACAGAGCTCTACCGTAGGTACGAAAATCATCGAGGAGTCCGTCAAACGTCGCCGTTGTCGCAGAGTTGTTTCCAACATGCACAGCAGAACCAGCGGTAGGTGTTCCACTGGTTTGGTTCGCTGATCCTGAAAGTGATCCGTTCACATAAATATTTGCAGTACCATCAGAGAGTCTCGTGACTGCAACGTGTGTCCATCCATTGTTGAGTGAGAAAACACTCGATGCTGAGTTTGCAACTGTCGAACCGTTGTCCGAAGAAAACGATACGGTATTTGAACCTGAAAGATATAATCTCACCTGTCCGTTATCGACAATTCTTCCGGTAGAACCTTCTCCCAGACTTCGAGGTCTCATCCATACGCTTATCGTATCAGCACCTGTCGAGATGAAGTCAGAAGAGGATGTGATGTAGTCATCAGTTCCGTCAAAATCGAGAGCTTGTCCAATCTTTCCGATGGCTGTTGTTGTTGCTGTATTTGCCCCAGCACCAGCAACAAATCGTCCGCTATTGGCTTGACCGCTTATATCAGAAATATTTTGGAGCGTTGAGCCTCCGTCAAACGGATAGTAGGACGTACTATCCGAAGTGATTTTCAAATAATTTGGTGGCTTACTCAAACGAGTCTGTTGTCTTCCTGTAGTACCGATTGTCATAAGTGTTGTTGACGTTGCGAGCGCAGTACCACCTGTCGTAGCTCCTGCGTAGAGAACCAGTGCTCCCGTGTTTGATTTCCCTGGAGCAGTGAAGTTTCTGTAACTGAGTCCAGAGATAGTGAGGGTGTCGAATGCAGCGAACGATGAAGTCACATCAATACTGAGAATCGTAGGACCAAGATATGAGACGGTTCCAGAAACTTTTCCTGAAGCACTACCTCCTATAGTGGCTGAAGTATCCGTCGTGTCCCACTCCATCGTAAATCCTGTGGTTGTTGAGATTGCTATGAGAATATTGTTTGACGCGGTAATTGAAGGTGAAGCACCTTCTCGTATATTGATCGGTGAAATCGCGGTCGATGCTTGCCCTATAGCAAAACGTTCGTTTTGAGTTGAGTATATAAGAGGCTCACCTGATTCTGCAGGCTCTTCACTACCGAGGGTATAAAAAGTCGAAGTTGCGTTTTGGTTGTTATACTGAGTAGCTATCCAATCAGAAGATCGGGCGGTACTAGAAATACGAACCTCGTCGATGATACCGTCGAAATATATTTGTGTTCCTACAGATCTAAAGCCGCTACCAATAAGGAGATTGTTTGCATTTGATTCAAAGTCGGTACTTACCGTCGTACTACCCATGAGTGTTCCGTTTTTGTAATAGCTCATGAAGGTTCCGTCGTGAGTCACGACAACATGCTCAAAAGTACTTACGGCTGTAGTCGTGCTAAATGTTGTAGGTTTACCAGCCCAGTCAAAAACATACCCTTTTCCTGTTTGCATCAATTCGTATGCATTTGATTTAGAAATGAAGGGGTGAGCAGGAAGCGTAGAGGAGGAAATGAAGAAGGAGGCACTTGTAGAAGCGTGGGCAAATGCTCCATAATAAATATTTTTTCCATCTGTTTCTATCATGGTATCTGTAGTATCGCCTGCTGCCGCTCCATCTGGGTCAACCGTTGCACTTGAAGTCTTTTTTACTATCCATGTCAGAGCGCCTCCTTCGACAGTTGTTGATGCTGTATTGAAATCAGTAACAGCAGCCGCGTGAGCAAACGAAGCATGGTATGTTTGACCTCCCACAATAGCAGCGTCACTAAAAGAATAGGCATCAGCACCAGTACCCGCAGGATTGTTTCCTGTTGCCCAAGCTATAAATCCTGTTCCATCAAGATTTGAGCGAGCCACCTCGTAATCTTCTCCGCCGGCACTTTGACAAAGAGACGTGTAGTAGAGTTTTACACCATCCGTATCTATACTTGTAGAACAACCTTCTCCCGCACCAGCCCCCACAGGATCGGCCTGATCAGTCCATCCAGTCCAACCACTACCGTCGAGTTTTACACTCCCCGTGTAGAAAGCTTCTACGGCACCGTTCACAGCGAGAGCTGCCAGATAAGCTCTTCCTCCCGTGATAACGACGTCTATTGAGGAGTTTTCCAAGAGACTTGGAGTTGAAACGTTCGAGAGGGCTCTCCAAGTTGTGGTAGCACTCACCGTAGGAGCAGCGAGTGTCGATGTTGCATATGCAGCTCGTGCCAAAGTACCGTTACTCGAAAGGGTTACGTACCATATTTCTTTACCATCAGAATCTACTCCTAGAGCACATCCTCCTCCAGCATTTGCACTTGTTCCAGTTGCAGCTCCACCCACCCAAGAAGAAAATGGTCCGCGAACAATAGAAGTTGAAGCTGTCCTAAAAACGACGCTCGTACCTGAACAGAGCATGGCTCCATAATAAGCCGTCTCTCCAACAATCACACTGTCGATATTACTGAACTCATTCTTTCCAGCTCCTAGGAGAGTCGTGGTAGCGATACTCTGCCACGCTGAAGGCGAAGACTCCCAGGTGTTGAGGTTGTCGGTCCTCATCCACGCTTCAACTGTTCCTGTGTTTGTGATATCTACCTCAGCCTCATCTGTTACCGTAAGCACATTACTTGTACCGTTAAAATCATAGGCTGTGGCAATCTTACCAGTAGCTCCTGATGTTGCCCCGGTTACAGCTGCATCATTTCTCGTTGTACTCGATGCAGAGTCGAGCTGAAGTGTATTGTTACCATTCATGTGCCACACACCTTTATACCCACTATCCCATGTACCTGCTATGGCTTCTTGGGATGTCGATATCGTAGAACTTCCATAGAACATATGGATGACCGTATTACTTGTCGTATCGAGCGTTGGAACCCTCACCCACATAGCAAGTTCTCCAGTCGCTGTGTATCGCTCTATTTCATGATCAAGGGTAGTTGCCCCCGTGGAATCAGTAGAGAATACAATGTCATATCCATTCGCGTTTGTTACACTTCCGCCGTTACCTGTCGTAGCGAGAGATGCGTTTGCAAGAGAAATGAGAACAGGAAAGTCTGTGAGGTTCGAAGGCCCTGACACTTTTGTGGGATCGATTGTGATTGTGCGCTTGAAACTATATCCATTAGCAAAAGCAGCATGTGCTTTATTAACCTCCATACCAAGTCGTATTCCTTTATCAGTAAAAGGAAGAGGAAGAGTGGGAATGATAGGGGAAAATACCCATGAGATGATGAGGGTAAGAATTGTTATCCTCTCTACGAGCTTTCTTATTTTATTTCGCTTGTGAAAAATATGCATAACTTATCTTCGAAATGTGGTTCATAACTTCTCGTGCTTTTTCTTCTTCATTCGCAGAACCATCACCCTGTATTATAACAGTTATTAAGTAGGGTCGGTTTGGGATATAAACAATTCCCGAATCATTAAATGCGTGTGATGATTCGTTGAATCCAAACTTATGAGGAAATGGAACTTCTTTAGGAATTGGTTCACGTAAAAAGTTGGTGAATGACGATTGATCAAGAAGGCTCAATAAATATTGAGAATTTCTCTTTTTGAGATAGCTCGCTCCGTAGAGGACTCTGAAGAAGCGGGAGAATTCTTTTGAACCGACCTTCCCTTCTTCATTAAAAAACTGATCGAGACCAACCGCTTGGATCATGTCGGCAATTTCTGTTTCGGGAAGATTTCTCAGAAGTACTTTATACGCAGTATTGTCGGATCGAACAAGAGAACGTTCGATGAGCTCTCTGACAGTGAACTCTGTTCCTGCTGGAAGAGTCTCAATCTCTGAAGCAATGGGATCTCGATCAGCTTCAGTCAGAGTGAGTTTAGTATTGAGTGTCCATATACCCTTTTCTATCGCCGACATCGCGGCAATAGAGACGGGAAGTTTTGTGAGGCTTGCAGGCCAGTATCGGAATTCAGGATTTACGTGGATGTTTGCTCCTGTGTTCAAATATTCAATATAGACAGTTGCCTGTAATTTTTCTTCTAGGACATAAGCTTTTACTGCCTTGCGAAGAGGCTCTATTGTTGTAAGAAAATGTTCTTGAGAGATGAAGTTTCGAGCGGGATCGATGAGGGGGTATCTATCACTACTGACCCTGAAAAGTTCTTCTTGTAATCGAGATATCCAAAACACTCCTCCGATTATAACGATAGTGAGAATACTAATTACCACAATATATGGAGTCTTCGTGAACTCCTTCTTTTCGATTTCTTTGTGGTGGTTGTGACTCATGAGAGTTTAGTTAAATTTCCATGTAGCAAAGAGTCCCTGAAGAAAAGCTTTTTCTCTCGCATAGGTAGTCATCTGGTAAAGATGCGACCGTACAATGAACCAGATCTCACTCGAAGCTCCTCCAAAATTCTCATTGTCACTTTCGAATGCAAGACCTTTTCCAAGAGTCCCTACTGAAACCTCTCGAGAATTCTCTATCGTCATGTCGATCATTTCTCCCTTGATGATCTCAGGAGTTACCTGTATATATCCTTCTCCAAAAGGAGTGATCGCTATCTGCAAACCAATCTCCTTTTGGGAGTTTTGGATGATGAGTATAGCTCCACCATCTTCGTCAGGAACCTGGAGTACGGAGAAACCTTCTGGATAGTTAAAGCTAAATCCAAAACTAGGATCTACGTATGTTTCAGTATATTTATATTTTGATATTTCCGAGAGAGCCTCAGGGGTTGGACCATCATCAGTATGTGCCTTTTTTTGATAGTTGTAAAAAGCATATCCACCAAGAACAAGAATGAGGATGGTTGTGAGGGTGATGAGCTTTTTCATATGTTATTCCCCGGCTTCAGGAGATGGCTCTGGTGAAGATGATTCTTCTGGAGCTGATTCAGGTTCAGGAGTTGTTTCCTCAGGAGCCTCCTCTGGAGATTCTTCCTCTACTTCAGGAGTAGTCTCTTCTGGAGCTGGTGTCTCCTCTTCTACAGGAGGATTCTGTTCTTCTGTAGGAGTTTCGGTTTCCTCACCACTTCCCTCGTCGTTTGTTGGAGGAGTTGATGTTCCTGTCTCATCTTCGACTGGAGGTGTACTTGTTCCAGTTTCATCTTCTGGCTGATATACAGGAATGACGATAGGTTCGTCTTCTACAACCTCAGGAGTTGAGGTGGCAACATCTGCACAACTTCCAGGAATATTCTCAAAGACACCATTTTTTATCACTACACAGTAGAGGTCACCTGTTACCTGGTCAGTCATCTCAAGTCCCTTTGAGATAGCTGCGACCTGTGTTTCGACTCGCTCGAAGATAGCCACTTTTGCAGTGATTTTTTCAAGTACCCACTCTCCCATAGACTGGAGCATGTCTTTTACTGTAGTTGCAACTGATGCGATGAATGAAGTTGATGTCGCAAGAGATGTTGCCGTAGTTGATGCAAGTATTTCTAGTGTTGAAGATGCATTGAGGAATGCGAGTGTTGAAGATGCGATCGATGATGAAGCAATCGCTGTGGCTACATTTGAAGAGATAGCGATGATTTCTTCAGGAGTTAGTGTTACCCCTGTTTGTGTTGAACCTCCATTTGAAGATGCTGTTGTTGTTCCCTGTGTTGCGGGAGTTGATGATGCAAAAGCTTCAAGAAGAGCGATTCGAGATTTGATTGAATTGAACTGTCCAGCATCAGTTCTCTGTACATCAACGAATACTGAGATCAATGTTGAGGTGCTTTGTGAGTTGAAGTTTTCAAGAGCTGTACCGATCACAAATTCTGAATTCTGATCTGCCTTCTTTGCAAAACCAGCGATACTTGATGGTGCGATTCGATCTCCGATGACGATTGATCCTCCCTCGAGACTGATCTTTACAGGAACGCGTCCTGCAAGAGCAATCGCAACTCGAGTTCCGAGGAGTGAGGCATCATCAGTAAATCCTCCGAGGATGAGACCTGGTTTAGTTGATACGACACCAAAGAGTTCCGGTGATGATGAGGCTGTTGCTGAATATCGTGAGACAAACTCAGCATTCTGTGTATCAAGCATCAAGAGATCTCCGGCGCCGAGTGTTGGATCTGTTGTAGGATAGATTTCGGCAAGGTCGAGTCCTGAGACTGAACTTGTTTCTGCATAGATACCTCCACGTGTTCGTGCTGAACTTGCACATGTGTTTCCTGCTCCGTTGTCAACGCAGAGTGCTCCGTCTGAAATCAAGACCGATCCGTAAGGAATGTTTGTTGAAGTGAGAACGGCGCTTGTACTTGTTCCAAAGACACTTCGTACCTTTTGTATTCCTCCGAGACCATCTGACTGTCCGTAGATTGAAAAGATTGAGTTACTATCGAGCTGTGCAGTAAAGCCTTCAACTGTTCCCGCTCCCGCAGACGCTGAAACAGGTAGATCAATCCAGCTCACTGATCCTGCATCAGTATCAAATGAAAGCGCCCCGAACTCGACATTGTCAAAGATAGATAATCCGGTACCGATAAGTCCTCCTGCAAATGTAGATGTCGCTGTTGTTGATGTGGCATGGAAGCCTTGTCCTACGACCATTCCTGAAACTGACAACTTTGCGTATGGTGAAGTTGTTCCGATTCCAATGTTTCCGTTGACGTCAATTCTCATTCGCTCATTTTCAGCAAGTGTTCCTCCTGTGTGGAATTTGATAACACCGAGAGGTGATGATGTTGCGGTACCGATTGAAAGTGCGTTTGACTGAGCATAGAGATATGCATCGTTTGGTCCTGTGATCGTATAGCTTGAGTTGCTGTAGTTAGAGCTGTTGATACCGAGGTCTACGTAATAAGTAGAGTCAGTACCAAGATTGTTTGTAGCAATCCAATCCGAGGAAGCTGATGTACCACTTGAAAGGTTCTGGATGTTTGCCTGAAGATATGAATCAAGAGTTCCTCCAATCTGGAATGGAGCCGCAGGAAGAAGATTTCCTGATCCGATTTTTACAGCACCAGCAAATGTAGATGTTGCTGTTGGTGATGTTGCTGTAATCGCAGATACTGTTGGAGTTGTTGTTGCTCCGATTGTTCCCGTATCAGTCCAGTATGCCATTGAACCTGCAGTTCCTGATCCACTAACACCTCCTGAACTACCGCCGACACAAACATTGTTGACAGCGAAACATCCTGAAGTGACGTTGATACCTCCTGCGAATGATGATGTTGCGACTTCAGTGACTGCGATGGAACCTCCGAATGTTGAGGTGGCCGTTGTAGTAGCTGTGTAGTGTGAAGCTACGACTTCTCCGACGACTGAGAGTTTTGCGTAAGGTGTACTTGTTCCAATACCGATATTACCATTCTCCTGAACACGGAAGAGTTCTATTCCTGAACCCCTCAAGAAGTTGTCTTTATAGATCGAGAATGAGGCGTCAGTTGTATTTGCATTTGTATCGATTGCGATACCAACGCTAGACCAAGAGAAAATGGATGCATCGAGTGAATCAGTGAGTGCTCCGTAGCGAACGCTGTTGCCATCAGCCCTAAACTCTCCTACATGCCCAGCTCCCCCGTCTACATCAAGCTCTGTAACCAGTGCCCTTCCCGCAACCTGCAATTTTTGTGTCGGTGACGCTGTTCCCACTCCCACATTTCCATTTGCCAAGACAGTAAGGGTATTAGCGGCTGCTGTTTGATTGACCACCAATGCTCCATTGTTTCCAGCAAGAAGCCCTCCCGCAAACGTTGAGGTTGCTGTCGTAGATGTCGCTGTGAAATTTCGAGCTACCGCTTCTCCGACGACTGAGAGTTTTGCGTATGGGGATGTGGTACCAATACCAAAGTTACCAGCAGTGTCGATTGTCGCCCATCGGACACCGGCATGGTTTTCAAACTGGATACCGTCTTCACCTCCCAATATGGCAGCACCGCTATTGCTTCCGAACTTCACGTCTGAACCTCCCATAAAGAGCGTATTACCGAAATATATTCCGTTTCCAGTCGTGCTCAGTACGGGTCCGAGTCCAGAAAAACCAGAGATAGAAAGATCATCGCTACCTCCACTGTCCTGAGGATTAAATGTTGCAACTCCCTGATGATTGATTTTAAACAAATTAGTATTACTTGAACTTGCAACGCTCAAGAGGTCGCCCGTAAATGTTGGGGCGCCTGACACCGAAAGCATTGCGTATGGAGATGATGTTCCAACCCCCACATTTGAAGCAAAAGTATTGATTCCCGTAAATGAGTTTGCGGTATATGTTTTAGGAATCGTAGATGATGCATGGATGTATGCATTTGCATCTGAGTTACTGTATGAACCGACTCCACCGCCAACGCATACATTGTTGATAGAGAAACATCCATTAGCGATATTGATACCGTTTCCAAATGTTGAGGTTGCTGTGGTTGAGGTGGCAGTAAATGTTGAGGCAAGCACCGTACCACTGAAGGCACCGTTACCCCAAACTGAGAGTTTTGCTGATGGGCTACTTGAACCGATTCCCACATTGCCTCCCGCTGCGTAGAGAGCAAATTGATCGCTGCCGCTCTCTACTCGGAACGCTGTTCCGTTTTGAATAGCAAAGACATCTGCAGCATTATTGTATTCAACTTTTGTCAGCGCGCTGTCAGATCTCTCAATTCTAAATCCGCCCTTAACATCAAGAGTTGCACCTGAAGTTACCGCGGCCTTTCCCACAGCCAAAGTTCCGGCGAAAATATTTTCTGATGCCGATGAAGTTGCTACGAAGTTTTGTCCTACCACTGTTCCTGCAACTGAAAGTTTTGCATAAGGTGATGAAGTTCCAATTCCAACCATTCCACCTGCTGTAG
>JAZKJN010000003.1:0-36727 GCA_040384285.1 Patescibacteria group bacterium | reverse complement strand
TGTCGCTGAGTCCCGCATTGTTACCAATGAAGATAGATCTGTTTGCGTTGGTTGCTCCGAAGCCAGCACCGTTACCAATGAAGTTTGATGAGGAAGCATTGGTTGCGCCGGATCCTGCGTTATATCCGAGGAAGTTTGAGAAAGAAGCATTGGTTGTAAGAAGTCCCGCATCCTCACCGATGAAGTTTGAATGGTGAGCATTGATTGCATTATATCCCGCACTATAGCCGATGAAGTTTGATTTTGTAGCGCCAGCTGCTAGATATCCTGCAAAAACACCTAGAAAGTTTGAGCTAACAGCATCGGTTGCTTCCCGACCAGCGCTATTACCAAAAAAGTTTGAACTATTGGCGTTGGTTGCTCCGAAACCGGCACTGCTTCCAAAGAAGTTTGAATTGTTAGCACTGGTTGCACCGGATCCTGCAGAAGGTCCTCCAAAAAGACTGTTCACTACTGGACTCGCGAGCATGTATCCATTGAGAGAGATGGCAGTTGTCGAAGCATACTCAAAATGTGAAGTCGAAGAAGCATTGAGTCCATTCTGGAACCATGCGATACCTGTGGTTGCTTGGTTGGTTACAGCGTAGTTGGTTGTTGGAGTGAATGGATATGGGCTTCCAGAACCACTTGGCCATGAGGTTCGACAATCTCCTGTGAGACATACCCAGTCTGCTGAGATTCCTGTTGTTGCAAGACGTGGGAGAGTAGATGATGCTGTTGTGGTAGCTGTGTAGTGTGAGGCGACGACTTCTCCGACAACTGAAAGTTTGGCGTAAGGGGAGGTGGTGCCGATGCCGAGCTTACCAGCAAAAGTTGAAGATAGGGTTTCATCATCTGCAACGATTTTTCCTCCCGTCACAGTATCACCAAAGATATTTGCATAACGCAAGTTCGTCAATCCGATTGACCATCCACTATCTACTGTAGGGAAAAGACCTGCAGTTGAAATTATTCCATTGTCCACGACCTCGAAGAGTTTTGTACTGCCGTTATTTCCAAATACAACCAAGGGCGTATTGTCACCCGTATCAGATGGAGACTGGAGCAACAATCCTATAGCCCCTGGGTCTGAATCAGTATTTTGTATACCGACTACAGAATCGTCAAACTGTGCAGAAACGAATGTGTTCTGACCAGTCCATATAAAAGAATTCCCTTGATTTACACTTGCCACCACCCCACCTGTTGTTGGAGATATCGTGAGTGATCCGTCTGCATTTGAAACTGATGTGACTGTACCCCCTCCACCTACGCAAGTATTGTTGATAGCGAAACAACCTGAGGTGAGGTTGATACCTCCAGCAAATGATGATGTCGCAACTTCAGTGACTGCGAGAGAACCTCCGAAAGTAGAGGTGGCTGTTGAGGTTGAGATGATGTATGAGGTACGGAGATATCCATCTGCAACTACGTCGCCAGCGACAGAAAGTTTTGCATAAGGTGATGAAGTTCCAATTCCAACCATTCCACCTGCTGTAGGTAGGTCTGAAGCTGTTGTTCCATTGTAGATTCCTGTTGCAAAGAGAACGTTACCGAGGTTCAACTGCTGTACTGCACTGTTTTGTGTTCCCTGTCCGATGGCAACACTTCCTGAAAATCCTCCTGTCGAGGTGTAGTCTCCGATGAGGATAGATGATTTGCCTACTCCTGCGTTGTCAACGGTGTCGCTGAGTCCCGCATTGTTACCAATGAAGATAGATCTGTTTGCGTTGGTTGCACCTTTACCAGCATTATATCCAAAAAAGTTTGAAGAGGAGGCATTGGTTGCCTGATATCCCGCCCTCTTACCAATGAAGTTTGACGAAGAAGCGTTGGTTGCAAACCAGCCTGCAGATTCACCCAGAAAGTTTGCGTAAGATGAGTTGATTGCATAAAGACCAGCCTGGGATCCAAAGATGTTCGAGTAGGAGGCGTTGGTTGCACCGTAACCAGCATTTTGTCCAAAGAAGTTTGAAGATGTAGCATTAGTTGCGCTGTAACCAGCACCTGGTCCAAAGAAGTTTGCGTAGGAGGCAAAAGCCGCCAAAGCACCTGATTGGTACCCAAGGAAATTGGAGTATTGAACACTTGTCGCACCCAAACCCGACTGAAATCCTAGAAAGTTTGAGTTGTAAACATTAGTTGCACCACTGCCGGCTTGGGCACCGATAAGGTTTGTCGCAGTTCCACCGGTAACACCTTCGCCTGCTCTAGAACCCGCAAAGAAACTATCGGAGGCCGGACTTGAAAGTAGAGATCCATTGACCGAAATAGCTGTTGTAGATGCGTATGCAAAATGTGAAGTTGAAGAAGCATTAAGTCCATTCTGGAACCATGCGATACCTGTGGTTGCTTGGTTGGTTACAGCGTAGTTGGTTGTTGGAGTGAATGGATATGGGCTTCCAGAACCACTTGGCCATGAGGTTCGACAATCTCCTGTGAGACATACCCAGTCTGCTGAGATTCCTGTTGTTGCAAGACGTGGGAGAGTAGATGATGCTGTTGATGTTGCGGTGAAATATGAAGCTACAACTTGTCCGACAACTGAGAGCTTTGCATATGGGGAGGTTGTTCCCACTCCTACATTGCCCCGCACTTCGCTTCCGGTGTGCGCGAGGATAACATTACCGTCATTTCCAGTGTTTGTTTTCAATCCTCCGAACAAATACACGGAGCCTCCATTATAAGGATCATCTGGAGACCCCCCTCCATCACCTGCAGAAAGTGAGAGGTTAGGTCCGTCTATAGCAGTACTGTACGTTGAGACACTCAAACCTCTTGTCTGATTTCCTTCAGCATTCATTAAAAGAATATTTCCTCCAACTGTAAGTTTTTCCACTGTATCAAGGGTTCCAATAGCAACATTTCCTGTAGATGAAAGGCGGATCGTTGAAGTAGATGTGAGAGTCTTTCCTCCTGCAGCATAGTAAGGGAATGTTCCTGCACCACCTGTATTTATGAAACCTGTACAAGCGCCATTGAGCGCATAACATCCCGAGGTAACATTGATACCTCCAGCAAATGTTGAAGTCGCTGTTGTGGTAGCTGTGTAGTGTGAGGCGACGACTTCTCCGACGACTGAGAGTTTTGCGTAGGGAGTACTTGTTCCGATGCCGACGTTGCCTGCCTGTTGTACAACGATATTTCCATTTGCAATATTGAAGGTTTGGAGATCATCATTACGGCCGATAAGCAAGTCACTTCCGAGGGCATCGACGAGGGCAAAATATCCTCCATTTTGAGCTGACTGCTTGAACAAAATTCCATTTATATTAACCCCCTCAGTAAGTCCAACTGAAGAAATAAGTCCGTAACTACTATCGTTAGAGATACTGAGATACTTAGTAGGATCTCCATTTGTAGGTAACACCTTGATACCACCCAAATTATTTGACTGAACAGTCAAAGCCATCGATGTAGATGTCGTCCCTACACCTATTGCGCCACTTGGTGCAATAAAGAGCGTAGATGTTCCAGTCACCGCAGTGCCATCGGCAGCATAGTATGCAAGCTGCCCTGTTGTTCCAGAGTTTACAGTACCTGAGCCGGCTCCTCCGCCAATACACGTCCCATTGACCGCAAAACATCCAGTTCGGAGGTTGATACCACTGCCAAAGGTTGAAGTTGAGGTGTGGGAGAGGTTGATGGTGTTGTTGCCGGTGTTTCCAATGGAGAGCTTGGTGCCGGGAGTTGTGGATCCAATACCAACGTTACCTCCTGAGGCAATTGCCATGTGGTTGTCATAGCCGTCAGCAGTGAAATTGATACCATTGAAGCCTGAGAGACCGAGGCTTCCTGCCCCTGCTCCTTCGATGAAGTCTCCACCATCAGTACAGGTGCCGCAAACTCCGATGATGTATCCTCCTTGACTTGCTCCGGTGTGGCCAGTACTGAGGGAGAGCATTGATGTTACTCCAGACTGTGAAAGATTTATGTTTCCGTTGATTGAAAGTTTTGCACGAGGAGAGGTGGTGCCGATGCCGACGTTGCCGTTCTGCAATACATTGAGACCTGTAGATCCTCCGGCAAGAAGTCCTCCAGAGAAGGTTGAGGTTGCTGTAGTTGATGTGGCGGTAAAATATTCTCCGACAATTTGTCCCGTGACCGAAAGTTTTGCGTAGGGGGAGGTGGTGCCGATACCAACATTACCATTTGAATCAATTCTCATACGCTCAAGAACACTTCCCCCTCCGCGCGTACTAAAACGGAGCCAACCTGCTTCAGAGCCTGCGCTGGCGTTTGAGAAAGATGCGTCTACAACAGCTGCGGTAAGTGTAATAGGATCATCATTAGAATGACGAAAGGTAATACCAACCGGAGTATTTGCGGATGTGTTGGAGTTTTCAAGAATCAATGTACGGTTAGTATCCAGTGACGTAGAAGTGTTTGATCCTCGAACCGTGAATACATCACCTGTCACATTAGCGTTCACACGAGCGGTTCCAAGAACATCAAGGTTGTAAGAAGGGTTTACTATACCTCCAATACCCACCTTACCGTTTGTCGCGAGGAATATTGTCGAAGTTGCTGTAAGTGTTGTTCCTGCTCCTGCATAGTATGGGTATTGACCCGCAGTACCAGCCCCTACAGTACCCGCGCCAGCTCCAACACATGTTCCATTGATTGCGAAACATCCTGCAGAAAGATTTACACCATTTCCAAAGGTTGAAGAAGCAGTGGTAGAGGTAATATTTAAAAGATTTGTTTGCAAACCTCCGGCAAATGTACTTGTTGCTGTTGAGGTAGCGGTGAAATATTCTCCGACAATTTGTCCCGCTACAGAGAGCTTTGCATACGGAGTCGTTGTTCCAATTCCAACATTACCGTTTGAAAGAAGTGAGAGGACAGATGCAGATGCCTGTCCAAAAAATTCAGCAATCTTTCCTGCTCCGGTCTGAACAAATGTGAGGAATGTAGATGCTGTTGACGTTGAGTTTGAAGCATCAGCACGGAGGAACTGCTCGCTTGAAATACCATCCACAGTATCGGCGACAAAAGCTGCCGGTACTGCACCAATCATTTTTCGTGGTGCCATTTCCCCATCGCTTTCAACGTTTACTCCAAGGTAGAGTGTTTGATTAAAATCAACTCCCGTGAAAGGTGTTGTTGATCCGAGCATGACACTAAAGAGTCCGTTTGAAACAAGGACTTCATTTGCACCGGTAAGCGTCTCTGTCCAGATAGCTACACCTCCTGAAAGCTGTGTGTAGAGCTTGAACTCTATAGCGTAGGTACCGTCTGCTACAGCTATGTTTGATGCATTTGTAAGCTTGCCTTGATAATTAATTACTTTATTGATAGCAGCATGTGTAGATTCTGGAACAATAGAAAGAATACTTGTCGCGACAAAGATCACGAGGAGAAGTGTTGAAAGTATTCGTTTGTAATTGTTCTTTAGATTCATGTTATGAAACTGGTTCGAATTCTTTCTCTTTCTTTTTACGAGCAATGAAACTTATGAGGAGTACGGCTGCGAGGAGGATCAAGAGATACAAACTTACTTTTTTCATATTGATCCCTCCGAAGTTGTTTGCAATTGTTGTTCCTGCAGAGAATGCGAGTGAGTGGAGATTTCCCTGAATTTTCTTCAACCCCTGATTCTTGTAGTCGAGGATGGTGATACTGATGTTGTATCGACCACTCTTTCCCAAAGGACCGATCGTTGCTTCGTAGGCAGACTTGGTCTTATTTACTCGAAGCAAGAAGGAAAACTTGAGTGAAGGGTCTGCGGGATCAGAGAGCGTGATGACGATGGTTTTGAGGATTTCTGGAACCTTGTCGTAATCGAGCGAAACAGTGAGATTCTCTCCTCCGTTGATCGCTATGGCATCCCCGATCACTGCTAGTTTTTTTGTTGACTGAATGAAATCGAAATCAAAGAGAGTGAGTGCTTCGATGATTGGGTCCACATGAGTCAGGTAGACAACTGATTCGAGGGGATCTACTACCCTACCTCCACCGATGCGAGCTTGGGTGAGGGCTCCTGAGGAGTATCCACCGTTTTCATCTTTCGAAAAGATTGTATAGTAGTACGTCTTTTCTGAAACAACATCTCTATCTTCAAACCCCTCGCTTCCTCCTTCGTACACCACTTCTCCGTCAAAGATATCTCGTGGAAAGAATCTTTCCGATCGCACAATTCTCACTCCTGCAAATATTGCTGATGTGGGGTTGTTCCATGTGAGCGCGATGCTGTTCTCGTATGGAGTTGCCCGTACATTTGAAACGTTTGCGAGGATTTCTTGAGCGATATTTTGATTCTGCGGGACTGATCCTGAACGGCTACCTGTGCTTGGGGTTGTCGTCGGTGTCGGTGGGACGACGATGACGGGTGTCGGAAGAGTTGTTGTCGAGGATGTGAGTGACTGACCGGAGTAGTTCAACTGGTAGTCATAGGCCTCTACATTGTAATCATATGTTGTTGAAGCAACGAGACCTGAATCTTGGTAGAAGATTCCAGTTGTAGAAGCAATGATGAATCCATCTCGAAAGATTCTGTATCCTGTTACTCCCACATTGTCAGTCGATGCATCCCAGGTGAGATTTATGACTGTTGATGAGAGAGTAGAAGCAAGAAGATTTAGAGGAACTGAAGGTGCTACAGGGTCGTCGGCAATAACATCGAGACTTGTTTGGAAAGTATTTTCGGCTCCATAGGCAGATGCACCAACCGTGAGGATGAGAGCAAGTGCGATGATGGATAGAAGATACTTTTTCATAATTACTGAGGAAGGATGGTTACTGTTGTTGTTGCTATGTATGTTCCTGGTTCCTGAACTCGAGCTGATCCTACGCCAACCCTAAAGTTGATCACAGTGAATGTTCCCCCTGGATGGTTTGGAGAGTTTCGAGTGACGATCGTCTGAGGAGAGGTAGAGAGAGGTGCCCAGCATTTATCGAGGGTGTCACTTGAACCAGTGTTGCAAAATGAACCATTATCTCTAAATCTCTGTACGATGTCTTCGCCTTCTGGGGTAAACGCTAGCTCTGAGTCCGTAGAGGCTACTGAGAAGTTGTAGTCTGGATCAGCTCCCGCTGGAGTATAGTCTGCAATACTTGATGTAAGTGACTGCATAGCTGGACTTGAGCTTGCCTTAATAGTCATTGTGTATCCAGCTGGATTATCGGTTGTGACAGCGATGTCTGTTGATCCTACTGAGGTTCCTCCTGTAAGACCCCCGATAGCAGGAGACATGACTACGTTATTTGCGGGAAATGTAACTGCTATATATATAGCCTGCATCTGCTGATATCCTGCACCAATGCTATAGAGTGTGCTTGTTGAATTCCCTGTCGCTATTTCTCCAAATGTATTTTCAGAGATATATGTTGTGGAAGTTGAGCGACCTCCTCCGAAGTTCAAACTATCACTCTGTACTTTATACAGCGTACCGGTCATCACTTGCGCATATATATAGTGCGCAGATGGCACGACACACATGAGAAGAACGAGGAGTACAGTAATTTTTTGATTTCTAAAGAGCATTATTTCTTAAAGGATATTGTGAACTTTGAAGCAATCCATCGAACTGCGAGCACGATTACTACGATGACAATAAACACGAGACCAATGATTTTCCATGGAAGAACCCAGAATGCCACTGTGGCAAGGTCCTTCTCTCCTCCATATCCCTTGGCGATATCTGCAGTAGCAACATATCTTCCAAAGAGAAACGGTGTCTCCCATGCAACTTCTCGAAGACGTGTTGAGTCTGGGAGCAAGAACCATGGTTCAACTTCTATCTTTGCAATCTCTGATCCAAACATATTCTTCACTCGGATAAATCCATATGGATTTTCATGAACTGTTCCATTGTTTTCGTAGAGGAGCTGGAATGAAACTGAACCTCCACTCAAAAGCCATGCGTGATCTGCCAGAGAGAAATCCTTGAGTACGAGATCTTCTTTGACATCTCCTGCAATCTTTATAAAGAACAACGAGCCAATACGAGTAACAATAGGATTTGCTCCAGCACTTGATTCTCCCTCAAGAACTTGTTCCTGAGCTGTTGTAACAGTACTGATGATGACACTTCCGTAGAGACCTCCTGGCTGAGCATCACTTGGAATACTTACTGTTACGGGGATCGTGACTCTCTCAGCATGATTGACCATGAAGGTTGTTGAGCCGAACTTCAAGTAATCTTTGAGAGAGTATGGACCTCGCTCTCCATCGAGAAGAATGACAGGCTTCAAAGGATCTCGAGAACCCTTGAAGTCTTCTACTTGGATCTGGAATGCCTTATCCTTTCCGAGACGATTGCTCACGATCACGTTTACGACCTTTGATTGTCCTGGTTTGAGTTCAACCTGATATTTTCCCGGGCCTACGACGAAATCGTTGTAGACGGTTTTGTCAGGCAATTGCTCCACTTGATATGGGGCAGCGTACACAAATGTAGACAGAGAAAAGAAGGCGATCGAAAGAATGACAGAAGTTCTAATAATATTTTTTAATTTCATGGTAGTAAGCGGGGACGATTAAGGGTTTACTGTTGCGGTAAGCGTTGTGGTTGCCACGTACGTATCCTGTGGGACAGCTGGAACGGGGTTTGAGTCGATGACTGTTCGAAACTTAATGGTGCTTGTTGAACCTGACGCTGCAGTAGCTGTTGTTCTGTTGATGATAGTCACAGCTGATGTACTTGCATTGATCCAGCACGCATCTACAGTGTCACCTGATCCAGCTCCACAGATTGCTCCTGTGTCTTTGAATGCAGTTGCGAGGTCTGCTGTTGTAGAAGCTTCTACGGTGTAGCCGAAACGAGCAGTATCCGTTGGAGTTGTAAAAACAAACTGAGGAGTTGTACTTCCAATGTGGATATATGCAGGGATTGTACCTCCTTGAGAGTTCCCAATCATTCCTAGAGATGAACTTGCAGTGAGTGTCATGTTATATCCGAGAGCATTGTTGGTAAGAACTCTGATTGTGGTCTGACCATTTGATGTACCTCCGGTGATACCGGCAAGTGATGGGCTCATCGTAATGTCTGTTCCAGGTGTGAGGAACGAAATTTCTGCTGTGACCACCTGTGTCACGGTAAACTGATCTTCAATAGCCTTGCTGATCGCTGGTTCGAAAACCACGAACATGAAGGCAAGGATGAGAAGATATGAAGTGCTTGCCTGAAGGGTTTTGATAAGATTTTTCATACTAATTTTTAATGTTTATAATTTTTAACTGAACCTAATGTAATAATATTTCGACCTTTTCTGAGCATCGCGCTCATTCATCTGGATTCTCTATGAAATCAAGATGAATAAAAACGATGACTGTCTTACTCTCAAGGACTCTCTCCGACGGGAACCAGTACATATAAGAAATCCTCGCCTTGAGATTTTTTAAAGACAGGCGTTATAACTCCTGAATTTCTGTCAGCATCCATAGAGACGATTACTTCGTCCGAGAAAGAGTCTCGTATTTTTTTCTCAAGAGCCTCGTCTGCAACCCTTGAGCCCTGAGATGGGACGACTGCAATCCCATTCCAATCACCCGCCACAGGCTTTACGGGCAAAGGTGCAACTGCAGTATGAGAAGCTGTCCGAGTGAAGAGACCCAAGAAAGCTCGAACTATCTCCTGCGACACAGATCCGAAGGAAGCCGTAACGAGAGTCTGGGAAGAAACTGAGGTAAAAAGAAAGGAGAGGAGAAGGACGGCACAGACCATACTCAAGGTTGCCATTTTAAAACCCTGGTTTGAAAGGGCCTTTGCCTCTGCGAGAGCGATGCGAGGATTCAAAACTTTGAGAGCTTCAATTTTGTGATCGGCGACAGATTTTTCTGTCACAAACCATGAGCGTCCGACCATGCGGGCTTCGAGCTTTCCCGCTCGACAGAGCTGACCGACATAGTCACTCGTATAGCCGAATATTTCGTGAACTCGTTTAGCCGAGATGTAGATTTTATCTTGTAAAATGAGTGTGTCCTTCATACTCTATGCATTGATATTTTCATAGATAATTATACGACACCTTAGCGCTTTTCATTCTATAAAATATGGGGATAACACAAGGTAATTCTGTAATTTATTTTTCCTTACTTTTTTTAGTTTCAAACACAATAAAATAAGCTCTGGCAAGAGCAGCTCCAAATACACTCATTAAGAAAAAGAAAGTCCTATATCGCATTTTAAAAGGTCGAAAAAATCTTCTCTCAAATGTAATTTAGTCATCAGAAACTGAGACAGATCAGTAATAGATTTTACTAGAATACCAGACATCATTCATTTTGAATGTTCTCAAATGTCATTGTTTCAGATATTTTTATGAGACTTACTACTGTTGATAAATCATTTGTAAACCTTACTAGATATATTATAATGTATATCAATGTTAAGTAATTTATAGTAAGGCATCAAATTTAACTAAAATTTTATGGAAAAAAAATATATCACCATCAAAGAAGCGTCAAAAATACTCGGGGTCTCTGCACTCACTCTTCGCAACTGGGACAACAGTGGTAAGTTCCCCGCTGGTCGTCACCCTATCAGCAACTACCGAGTATACCTTCGAACAGACATAGAAAAACTCCTGGACGACATGGCGCCAAGAGCTCGTAAAAAGAGACTATCCGTTCAACACCTCTAGGATAAGTTTCTTGAGTAGTTCGGGGTTTGCCTGCCCCTTTGTAACCTTCATTCCCTGACCTATCAGGAACTGGAGAGAGGCTACTTTTCCCGCCCTGTATTCAGCTACCGCAGCTGCCTGGTTTGAGAGAAGTTCGACGACAATTTTCTTGATCTCCCCTTCATCACTTTTCTGTATAAAATTATTTTTCTCAGCAATTGAAAGTGGACTTGATGCATCCGAAAGCATCACCACGAGAGTGTCTTTTGCTCCGCGTGATGAGAGCTTCCCTTCGACGATAAGTATGACAAGTTCTGAGAAATTTTTTGTAGAAATTGTATCGATTTCTTTTCCATCTTTTTTCAAAAGTCCAAGGTAGTCGGTGAGGATATAGTTCACTGAAAGTTTTATGTATTTTGCATCAGATTCATGTCCCGAAATCACCCCTTCGAAGTAGTGTGCGATCTCCGGTGAATCGACAAAAACAGCGACTTCTTTGTCAGTCATTTTAAAGTCGTTCTTGAAGCGTTCACGCTTCTTCCAAGGTAGCTCGGGAGTCTCCTTGGTCAAAGACTCGGGTCGGAACTCTGGGACCTCCCCTACCTCAAGTTTAGGGATATCGGGGTCTGGAAAGTATCGGTAGTCATGAGAACTTTCTTTCAATCTCTGTGAGTATGTTTCGCTCTTGTTCTCATCCCATCCTCGAGTTTCTTGTACCACCCTCAATCCTTCTTGTATGAGCTTGGTCTGTCGCGCGATCTCGTATGCGATAGCTTTCTCAACCACCTTGAAAGAGTTCAAGTTTTTTACTTCTGTCTTTGTTCCAAATTTTCGTGCTGCTGTATCTTCGGGAGAAGCGACAGAAATGTTTGCTTCTACTCGCATTTCACCTTTCTCCATATTTGCCTCCCCTGCTCCGAGGTATCGGAGAAGAAGCTGGAGCTCCTTTGCAAAACGCGTAGCAGTCTCTGCATCGTGTATCACCGGCTCTGTGACAAGTTCCATGAGAGGAACACCTGAACGATTAAAATTCACCAAGCTTTTTTCATGGAGATCATGTGTTGACTGAGCAGTATCTTCTTCAAGATGAATGCGAGTGAGTTCAACATTAGCAAGTACTCCGCCCGAGACGAGAGGATATTTATACTGACTGATCTGGTATCCCTTTGGAATATCGGGATAGAAATAGTTCTTGCGATCCCACTCAGTAAACTTAGCGATGGTTCCGCCGACAGCGTACCCCACCTTCAAAACATGCTTAATAGCTTCTTTATTCAAAACAGGCAAAGTACCCGGCTGGCCTGTGCAAACAGGACAAATGTTTACGTTTGGCTTCTCTTCGTCAGGGTTATTTCTGCAGGAGCAGAACATCTTTGAGGAAGTGGCGAGTTCGGCGTGTATTTCCAGGCCGATAGTAGCGATGAGTTCGGGATTCATGAAGTCTATACTAGCATATTTCAGCCTTTTTTCTATGCTTTACGGAGCTTTTTGATCAAAGTATCAGAAAGTTCTTTGATTGATGCATCATCGAGAACTGTGACGGTAAGGATGTCGGGGTTAAGCTTTTTGAGAGCCTTTTTTGCCTCAGTCACCGCCTTCTCATCAACCATATCGGTCTTGGTCAAAATAATTGTTTCCTCTTTGTCTTCGAGCCCTTGGTCAAAGTTTGCCAACTCGGTTCGGATAGTTTTGTAGGTAGCGACAAGGTCTTCATTCTCAAGAGAGATCAAATGGAAAATACGATGTGTTCTTTTAATATGTTTCAAAAATTTATGTCCGAGTCCCTTGCCTTCTGAGGCACCTTCGATAAGTCCTGGGATGTCCGCCATGATATATCCTCCAGGAAGCGCTCCGAGGTTTGGCTCGAGTGTTGTAAAGGCGTAGCTCCCCACTTCTGCGCGTGCGTTTGTGAGAGCATTGAGGAGACTTGATTTGCCGGCGTTTGGAAGTCCCACAAGTCCTGCATCTGCCACAAGCTCAACTTCAACATGGAAATCATATTCTTCTCCCGGCTTTCCTGGAGTTGATTCTGTAGGTGTGGTGTTAGTAGAAGCCTTGAAATGTTCATTGCCAAGTCCACCTCGTCCTCCCTTGAGGATGAGCACTTTTTCTTCATCATTCAAAAGACTGATGGCTCGCTTTGTGTAAAGATTTGTGACCACGGATCCAAGAGGAAGATCGATGATAAGATCATCACCATCTCTCCCGTGCTTTGAATCGCGCATACCGTCTTCACCTTTTTGTGATTCAAATTCTTTTGTGTTTCGATATCGAGCAAGAATACCGAGGTCGCGAATACCTCGCACATAGACATCTCCCCCCTTCCCTCCATACCCACCAGAAGCTCCCGCAAGCTCTCGCCCGCGTTCATGTCGCCAACGCACGACACCGTCGCCGCCTGCGCCTGCTTTTATGTGAAATGTAAGATCGTCGATAAATGCCATAGTTGCTTTAGATTAGGTCAGGAAGCCACTGTACCACTATCTGGTCGTATTGTAAATTTCGAGAAGAGCGTAGAGGAGCGCCACGACGAGAGGTCCTGCGATAAATCCGATAGGTCCAAAGAACACCAACCCTCCCATAACTGACAAGAGAATGATGAACGGATGGATATGTATACCTTTGTTGACGAGCATGGGGCCGAGATAGTTGTCGATAAGTCCTACTGCCACGATTCCCCAGATCAAAAGTCCCATTGCATGAAGATGCGTGCTTGCAAAGAAAAGGTAGATGATACCTGGAACCAAGACCAAAGATGTTCCGATACCCGGTATCAATGCGGCGACTACAGCGAAGCTTCCCCAGAGCGCAGGGTTCGGTACGCCGAAGATATAGAAACCAAGGCCAGTGAGCACTCCTTGTATTACACTCACAGAAAGAGACCCTACGACCACAGAACGTATTGCTTGCTTGAGTTTGCTGAAGATTTTCTCATCGTACTGATCAGCAAGCGGACTCACATTGATCAAGCTCTGCTTGAACCTTCCACCATCACGGAGAAGGTAGAACAATGCAAAGAGCATGATGAATATCTGGAAGATGAGCTTGGTAACGCTCGAGAAGATAGTGTCGAGATTGGCAAATGACCATTCGAGAAAGTTCTGAACATAGCGAGTGACATTGAAATTGTCGAAATTGTACGCAGGAAAGATTCCCGCAGCTTTGTCAGAAAGTGTTTGAGAGACAGTGTTCAGTGTAGTGATAAGCTGTGCCCGCTGTCCCTCTTCGGTGAGTCCGTAGTAAAGGTTTTCGCTTTCAGTATATATCTGCTTTGCAAGGAAGATAAGCGGAGTGATCACGAGAACAAGAACAATAGCAAGGGTGATGAACGAAGAAAATGAGCTTGCCTGGTTTTTATTTGAGAAAATTCTTGAAACCCATCGATGAAGAGGTCGGAATGCTACTGAAAAGACGACGGCAAGGAGAAGCGAGGTGAGATATGGAAAGAAAATACAAGCCGTCAGTGCGATAGCACCGATAAGTATTGCGAGAAAGAAGTAGTGTTGAGTCTTACTTTCCATGTGTGGTTAATAACTCATTTATACCACACAACAGTTTTACATGCCATGGCACTTCTTGTACTTCTTTCCACTTCCACAAGGGCATGTGTCATTCCTTCCTACCTCATCTTTTTTAGGAACCTCAGCAGGTGCAGTGCTTGACCCTTCCCCTATCGCCTGAGCTTGATCGTGTACTTCTTTGAGTTCAACTGTCTCCTGTGCAATTGTCCCTGCAGCAATATGTGGCAAAACATTGAGAATTTGTGCATCAATAGCTGCCTGCATCTCTTTAAAGAGTCGGAGTCCCTCCTTTTTGTATTCAACAAGTGGATCACGCTGACCGTAAGCTCGAAGATTTACGCTTGATCGTGTGTAGTCCATGACTTCGAGGTGCTCAACCCAAAACATATCAATGGCCTGGAGCATAACCTGTCGTACCACACCCAAAAATGCATCACGACCGATTTGTGCAGTCTTTGTATCGATTACTTTTTGTATCTCTTCATTACCAAGCACAACTTCGTTGAGCTTTTCCTCCACTTCATCCAGAGTTCCGAGAAGAGTCTTTCGTCGGCGTTCATACACAGTCTTTCGCTGATGGTTCAAAATATCGTCATATTCCAAAACATGCTTTCGAGAATCAAAGTTAAATCCTTCGATCTTTGTCTGTGCACTTTCGAGTGAACGAGTGATGATGCGGTTCTCGATTGGTTCATCATCTGCAACACCAAGGCGTCCCATGAGATTTTTGATGGTGTCAGAAGCAAAGATGCGCATGAGCGAGTCTTCAAGAGAAACAAAAAACTGTGTTGCTCCAGGATCTCCCTGTCGTCCCGATCGTCCTCGAAGCTGGTTGTCGATGCGTCGCGCTTCATGTCGCTCTGTACCGAGCACAAAAAGTCCACCGATTCCCTTTACCTCTTCGTAGAGATCTTTAGCACCCGGGTTTCCTCCAAGCTTCACGTCCACTCCTCGTCCTGCCATGTTTGTAGCGATAGTCACTGCCCCCTTCTTTCCTGCTTGTGCAATAATCTCTCCTTCACGCTCGTGGTTTTTTGCATTCAAAATCTGATGAACAACACCTTCTGCTTTGAGGAATTCTGAGAGAACTTCGTTTTTCTCGATAGATACCGTACCGATGAGTACTGGCTGACCAAGCTTGTTGAGCTCCTTTACCTTACGAGCGATTGCTTTAAATTTTCCAATCTCTGTCTGGAAGATGAGGTCGTTGTTGTCCTTTCGCTGAATCCCCTTGTTGGTAGGGACGATGATAGTCTCGAGTCCGTACACCTTGTAGAACTCTTCGCTTGAAGTCGAAGCAGTACCTGTCATTCCTGAAAGTTTTTTGTAAAGTCTGAAATAGTTTTGGAAAGTAATAGAAGCAAAGGTTCGTGATTCCTTTTGCACAGCCACACCCTCTTTTGCCTCGATCGCCTGATGAAGTCCTTCTGACCATCGTCGTCCTGGCTGGAGTCGGCCGGTAAATGTATCGACGATCACGACTTCTCCTTCCTTGATCACGTATTCAGTATTGAGATTGTAGAGTGCCTTTGCTTTAACGGCAGTCTCGAGATGGTGGACGTATTTGATTCCCTTGTCAGTATAAATATTTTCTACACCAAGTTTTTTCTCAGCTTTCGCAATACCCTGAGGAGTAAGTAAGATGCTTCTCTGTTTCAAATCCACAGTGAAATCTTCTTCTTTGTTGAAATCTCGCACCATCTGGGAAAATATACCGTACAGATTTTCTGAATCAGTAGTTGGAGAAGAAATGATCAAAGGCGTACGAGCCTCGTCGATCAAAATAGAGTCGATCTCGTCGACGATTGCATAATTAAAAGGTCGCTGGCGAAGATTGTTCTTTTCATATTCGAGATTGTCTCGGAGATAGTCGAAACCAAACTCGTTGTTTGTTCCGTAGGTAATATCCGCAGCATATGCCTCCTTTCGACTGACTGGTCGCAAAAATTCATGGACAACATGGAAAGATCCAGTCTCATCTCGCTCCTTGTCTTTTTCTGTATGAGCTGGATCGTAGATAAAAGAAGAGTCGTGATTGATCACTCCGACAGTAAGTCCGAGGAAGGAGTAGATCTGTCCCATCCATGTCGCATCTCGACGTGAGAGATAGTCGTTTACTGTCACCACATGTACACCATCTCCCGAAAGAGCATTTACATATGCAGGAAGTGTCGCAACAAGTGTCTTTCCTTCTCCGGTACGCATCTCAGCGATACTTCCAGAATGGAGGATCGATCCTCCGATCAATTGCACATCAAAATGTCGCTGTCCAAGTACGCGTTTTGAAGCTTCTCGCACAACAGCAAAAGCTTCGGGCACAAGAGCGTCGAGTGCCTCACCTTTTGCAAGGCGGTCTTTAAATTCAATTGTTTTAGCTTTCAATTGCTCATCCGAAAGAGCAGAAATGGCCGCCTCAAGGGCATTAACCTTTGGCACCAAAGCCTGGTGTTTCTTGAGGGCTTTCTTGTTTGGATCGCCTAAAATGTGTTTCAGTGAAAATGCCATACGTGCGAGCCACTATATCATATTTGAGGAGATAAAAGAAGAATAAAAAAACCGCCAGACCTGAAGCCAGGCTGGCGGAGATGAAAATTAAGGAGATGGTTGAGGGCTGTAAGTCTGCAATCCCCCATAGAGCATCTTGAGTCTCGCCCAGCGCGGAGCATGGAAAAAGACTTTGTGGCAAACCTCATCAACAAGAGTGCATCCGAGCATGTTCAATTTTTCCGCAGGAAGATCGCCTAGCTCATTCAATCGATAGAAGGTCTGAGTCAGGCCAATGAGATGATTCGCACGGTAGGTGACTCGCAGCGGACCTTCAGCCAAAGACTTTCCGTTGCGAACAAAACAACCAACAGCGTTCGACAATTGACCACATGATTCTCGAGTCATGCTAACGTGATTGAACCATCCTTGACGAATGGCGCACTCAAGGAGAGCAAGTACTTGCTTTTCAAATTCCCCGCGAGAATGTTGATCTTCTGTAAACTTCTTGACGAAGTAGTCTTCTTTCTCAAGACCAATAAGTGTACAGAGGGTTCCGACAATCGCCTCATCAGATCCCCTCTGAACTCTGGGACCTACAATTTTCACCTCCCTTTCAAATACCGTAAAAATATCGGCAATAGATTCAGGGAAGTTTAAAGCAAGACTGGTGACAACCCTCGAAACATACTGTGCGGGCAATCCGGACAAATCTGCCTTGATCGGAGGACTCTTCTGGAGAAGGAGGTCCATCAGAATATCGATTAAAAAATCCCGAGGTTCTCCGCCAAACTCAGCCAACACATCCAGTAAGTTAGCCAGCTTAACGACTGCCACAGAAGTTTTTTCTTCTCGAATATCCAACAATCGTCTAATTTTTGCTGCATTCTTCATAACCAACACTACCTTTCTGCCCTTTCAGGCATTTTTTGGGTTCCCTTTCAGGACCCGTTTGACTTCCTTTCAGAAGTCGGTTTACAACGTGCAAACCTTTCTTCAAATTACGCTTTTAGCGCCAAATGTCAACAATCCACAATTTCTTCCCCACCCTATCCCCACTTTTCAAAAACTTTATGAAAAATTTATAACTTTTTTATATGGATTTTATCTCGGCTTGATAAGATATTTTTACGGAAGATTATTCTTCCGATGGGCATGGGACGGTTCCGATTATTGCCCTTATCAAGCGATAATTACGGGTTCGACCCCCGTCATGTCCATAAATATTGACTCGGAAATACCTTAGATCTATACTTATTACATCGATGAATAATCGATTGGTGGACATAAAAACACTCGATAACACTTTAGCTCCTTCGGGGGCTTTTGTGTTTTTATCGCCTTTTCTTTTTACTCCCCTACCTCTACATATTCCACCTCAGGTTCGATCTCAATACCCGTCTTCTCATAGACACTTTCAAGCATCTCTTGTGCAAGAGCGATAACATCGACAGCTTTTGCTCCACCATGGTTTACAAGTACAAGCGCTTGGTTTTTGTAGACTCCGACACTTCCCTTTTGTTTTCCTTTAAATCCGCAGACATGATCGAGAATCCACGCCAAAGGTATTTTGGTAAATTTGCTGTTAACTGAATAGGTAATGATTTCTGGATATTTTGAAACAAGCTCTTCTGCTTTTTTTACCGAAACAACAGGATTTTTGAAAAATGATCCAGCAGTTCCCACATGAGTAAGGTCGGGAAACTTTCCTTTTCGAATTTCCACGACAGCGTCACGTACCTGTGCAAGCGTTGGTTTTGAAATATGCTTGCGTCCAAAATATTCTGTAAGGTCTTTGTATGAATGATTTAAACTTTTCTCACGAGACAGTACGAAAGTGACAGATAAAATAACATATCGTCCTTTTTCTTTCTTAAAGAGACTGTCACGATAGTCGAAACGACACTCTGCATTTGAAAGTGTTACAAATTCATCTTTCTTGAGATCGAGAGCGTAGACAGACTCGACGGTATTTTTGACTTCAGTTCCATAGGCACCAATATTTTGCACAGGCGCAGCACCCACAGTTCCAGGAATTGAGGAAAGATTTTCAAGTCCATAGAGTCCTCGGGATACAGTATCCGCCACAAACCCATCCCAGTTCTCCCCTGCTTGCACGATTGCCTTTGTTGTTTTTTCGCCCTCTTCGTACACGACACCTTTCAATTCCATCTTGATCACAAGTCCAGGGAACCCAGCGTCGGGAACTAGAATATTTGAACCACCACCAAGTATGAAAAATGGAACTTTGTGTTTTTTTGAAAAGCCAATTGCCTCGAGAAGCTCATCTTCGCTTGAAGCCTTGCAGAAAAAACGAGCGTTTCCGCCGATCTTAAATGTCGTGAAGTCTTTGAGAGAAATATTTTCTTTAATGGTCATCGGGGTGTCTGCAAAATATTGGCGAACGGGTGTTAGCTCCAAATATAATGTCTAAATTAAAATGTGAGTACAGCCGTCCGCCAAGACTTTGCACAACCTAAGGGTAATTGTAGCAAAATCGGCATCCGTAGTACAATAATGGGAATGGAAACAAAGGATATCATAGTCATCCTCTCAGCACTAGCCTCTCTTGCTATTATCTTTATCGTCGCTCGAAAGTTTTGGGACAAGCTCCACGAGGAAGAAACAATGAAATACGAGTTCGTCACCATCATTGCCCACAAGTTCCGCACACCTCTCTCACAGATCAAATGGCTCATGGAAGGAATACTGGAAAAAGAAACTGATTCCTACAAACTTGAAGATCTCCGAAACGTCCATCAGTCCAATGAAAAGCTCATCGGCCTTACCAATACCCTTATCGAGGTGACTGACTCAGCAAAAAAAGGAAGTCTCCTCTATGCGTTCGAAAAAGTAAATATTCCAAACTTTGTAAATCAAGAACTCGAAACTCTCAAGAATGATTTTCATGCAAAAAACATCTTCTGCAACATACAGTGCACTGAGCCCGAGATCTTTGCAAACATCGACAAACCTCGCATGGAATTCGTCCTTCATACCCTTTTTGAAAATGCGATTAACTATAGCCCCGTAGGTCGCAGTGTCGATGTATCCATATCAATAGAAAAGAAAAAAGCGGTCATCTCAATCACCGACAATGGAATCGGCATTGATCCGGCTGATCTCGGACATGTCTTTGGAAAATTCTTTCGATCACAGGATGCAAAAAAGATGGATACGGAAGGATTTGGAATAGGACTCTTTCTTGCGCAGTCAATCGTAGAAAGACATAAAGGAAAGATCGAAGTCTTTTCTGAGGGCCTCAACAAGGGTTCAACGTTTGTACTTTCTCTTCCACTGGCATAATCACCCATAAACACAAAATCCTGCCGAGGCAGGATCTCATGTAGACATTCTATTTGGTGCGAACAACTTCAGCCGAAGCTGTCTCGTACTCACACCCCCTTAGTATACTCTCCTCTATTTTCTATTTCAAGGGGTCTTTTCCTTCCTTTATATCCTTTATAATAGCGTCGATCTGGCTACCTGTTTGAGGGAAATTGGTCTTTACTGTGTTCAAAACTTCGAGTGCTTTGGCCGTCTGCTTTGTTTCGAGATACGCTACCGCAAGCGACATGTATGCTTGAGCATTGCCTGGTTCTTTCTCTATAAGCTTTTTGTAGAGCTCGATAACCTTTGTGAAATTCTTTTTGACAACGTAGACATTGATGATACGAGGATCATACATAAGATGTGGTGTTTCTTTTAGAAGCTCTGAGGCCTGGGCTTCCTTGTTGTCATAGATCAAAGTTGCCGCATACGCAACTCGTGCAAGTTCATATTCTGGAGCACTTTCAAAGGCAGTCTTTGCAAGAGCCACTGCCTCTGCCACCTTGTTTCTGTTTAAATAATTTGTGATGAGTTCAAAGGCAATGGTCTGTTTTGCAGGTGAAAGTTCGTGAGCCTTTTCAAGCAATGGTGCGGCACTTTCCCAATCTCCGATCGTATCGAACATCGATCCAGCAAGGATGTACGCCCGGGCATCAAGAGGAGTTGCCTCAATTTGTCGCGCGATTTCTATCTGTGCGAGATTGAGAAGAGCAGATTTTTCCTCAATAGGAAGATTTGATCGAGGAAGAGATGAGACACATGACGCGAGTTGTTCACGGGTCTCTTGTGCTGCCGTATATGAGTTTAGCTTCAAGGCTCGAGCAAAGGCTTCTGACGAAGGTGCACCGCTTCCACATGCGCGCAAGGCTGTCATAAGTCGGAGGTTTGCCTGGAGAGGCCGTACACTTGCGAAATAGAAGATTATAACAACCCCAATAACAACGAGAGGAATAGAGACGTAGTCGCGGATAGTCTGCGTGTCTTCTGAGAGAGTAACTCCTGTACCCGAAAGAAGCACTCGAGGTTTTTTAGGAGAGATAGAGTGGATGAAGGCAAGTATCGTAAAGAACATCACGTAGCTCGTCTGGTTATCAAACACAAACACATTGTGTACCGCATATCCCGCAAGAAGTCCGACGAGAAGAGACTTCTGTCCTATTGTAAGAGTACTTTTACTAATATAGAGGAGGGCAATAACAAAAAGGGAGAGGTATGAAACAAGTCCCAAAAGACCTCCTGCTACAAGCCAGTCGAGAAAGACTGAGTGAGCACGGTCAAACCACTGCTCCTGTGACCACATCTTTGGATTGTAATGGGAATTGAAAATATAGTTGAAATTTTCTTGTCCAATACCAATAATTGCTGTTTTTGGACTTTCAAACACACCCCTCACCGCCATAGGCCAGATATATCCTCGAGCTTGAGTTTTGCTTTCGCTCCATGAGATGGTAGCAATACGAGAAAGTACCGGGTGACTCATGATCCACTTTGCATCACGATTGAAATAGAAAAGTGTTGCAATGATAATAAATAAAGCAATCACTCCGCCTGCAATGAGGCGAGTCTTGTTTGATTGCCCTTTCTCTGCCCTGCCCCAGATTGCGTAAATAAGGGCTGAGAGGAGGATGGCACCAAACCACCCCAAAATACTTCCTCGTGTTCCTGTCTGGAAAAGAATAAACGAGAAGAAAAGAGCGAGAACAGAATATGTCCAGAAGAGAGACTTCCTTGCAAGATGAGCAAGCGCCATGTAACCAGCGAGAAATGCATTGATGAGCATATATGCCGCCATGTAAGCCGAGTTACCGAGTGACGCGTCTACTCGAGTCGCGCCCTGGTGCGTAGCTGCCCAACCAAAATACTGGAAAAGTCCGTATAGCGCAGTGATACCTCCGGCGACAAGGGTAATGTTGAAGACGCGAGTCCAATTGCGCTTTGCTTCTTCTCCAGAACCCACAACACTTGAGAGGACGATAAAATATGCCCAGAGATGACCGATAATCATCCACCCTTCCATACGTTCAAAGTTTGACCAAATACTTCGAAGAGGATTGACGCCAACAAGATCGGCAAGAAGAGCAATCACGGTGAAAGCAGAGACGGCAATCGTGAGGGCGTTTACCTTTGGTGCCACGGACTTATCCGTAAGAGCAACTGCAGTTCCCCTCTCTCGCAAGACAAGCACGAGCCAGAGAGCAAGGACGATCTCAACAATAATCCTAAACGCAAAACCCTTCCCGGTAATGAATGGGAAGTAGAGAGGATTTGAAACGTAAAGAGGAATAAAGAGGATCACTGCCAGACCGATAAAGATACTCCATTTAAGGATACTGTTGGTGGTATTCATGATTAAAATTGGTTATGTGAGAGAATGATAGCATATTCAACCTGTCTGGTAAAAAGAGGCCTTTTAGATTAGTATTACGAAATATGGATAGAGTGAAATTCTGGTTATACACCCTCTTGAGACGTGCTGAACGCTACACGAAAACCGATATGGTCTACTTGGCAAAAGGAGGCTTTTGGATAAATTTAAACTACGTTTTTGGATCACTCATCTCCCTTCTCCTTTCAATTCTTTTTGCGTATTATCTGTCGAAGGATCTTTTCGGTACATACAAATATATTATTTCACTCGCAGGGATTGCAGTAGCTTTTTCATTAAATGGAATGAACACGGCAGTGACTCGAGCAGTGGCACAGGGGTTTGAAGGTGCTTTCAAGAGATCTCTCTTAGTCCAGTTTCGCTGGATCGTTCCCCAAGTACTTGTAACTCTTGGGCTCAGTGCATATTATTTCTTCCAGGAAAACTATGTCTACGGTATCTGTTTTCTTGCCATCACGCTCCTATCCCCCATTGGGACCATTGCAAATACCTATGGAGCTTTCCTTCAAGGGAAGAAAGCTTTCATGGACTCAGCTCTTTACGGAGGTATCTCAAATCTCGTGTATTTTCTCTTCGTCGGAGGAGCTGTAGTCTTCTATCCAAACCTCATTGTACTGATAACTGCATACTATGGAGCTCACGCCCTGACAAACTCTTTCTTCTGTTGGAAAACCTTGAAAAAATATCAGCCGAAAGAGGAGTTTCGTGAAGAAGATATAACGTATGGGAAACACGGCAGCTTTTTAAATACCTTTGGCATACTTGCAGCCCACATCGACAGCATTGTCGTCTACCATCTTCTCGGACCGACCTCACTCGCCATCTACAGTTTTGCACTCCTCATCCCAGAACGATTGAAATTTATGTTTGGCTTCGTGTCTACCGTAGCCCTCCCAAAATTCTCCGAAAAATACGCGGCAGGTGAAGAACCCGACATCCTACGAAAAACCCTTCAACTACTCGCCATTGCAGCGGTATTGATTGTGCTCTACATCATCGCAGCTCCCTTCCTATTTTCATGGTTCTTTCCACAGTATTCTGATTCGATTCTGTATTCTCAAATCTGTTCCATCTCCCTTCTTGTCATCGCAGCAAATATCCCCACCTCTGCAATCTTTGCTCAAGGATCAAAAAGAGGTCTTTATGTGTATGGGATCTTGGGACCCCTCTTTAGAGTTACTGTTGTCGTAGTTTCAATATATTTCTTTGGACTTTGGGGGGCAGTCATTTCAAGAATTTTGTCATACTTCTTCCAAACATGCCTCTCTCTCATACTTGTTCGGAAAACCCAATCTGAATAACTATATTTTTATTTGACCGCTTCTATATTGAGACTGATTAAAATACTTTCTCCAGCCACCTGAACTTCGCGCATAGATTTATCAATGAAGTCATGGTGTGTAGCCGTTTTGTAATCCCATGTTCTAATCGTTCTAAAATTTGCTTCTTTTAGTAGTTTTTCTGCGTAATTAAAATTCCAAATGGTGTGATGATCGTCGTAAGGTGCAGTTTGTCCGAGTAATTGATTTTCTATGGAAGTAACGTCATTTTGAGAAAGTCCATACACCTTAATCAGCGCGTCAAAATCAGGAACACCGAATCTCAAAACTCCTCCAGGTTTTAAGACCCTATACCACTCTCCAAGCGTCATTGGAACCTCATTTCTTGGAATATGCTCGAGGAGATGACTTGCATACAAAAGATCGACACTGTTGTTTTTTAACATGGGAAGTTTTTGAACCTCAGCAATATAGTGAACATTTGGCATTGTCCGAGTATCTATATTTATGAATTCTTTTGATGTATTTTTTCCGCAACCCAAATTAACATACACTTTCCCTTCTGAATTTACTGGAATTTTAGGGGCGTGTATTTTTCTTAAAAAAAATCCGAACCCTGAAACGAGGGAGTTTTTAACTTTTATTACTGCCCTACGTAGTTTCTTAATATATTCCATACATTGATCTTGTGATTGATTCTACTATATTAATAGTGAGTCCTGCAATGCAAGTCTTTATCCAAACCATACGACTCTCAGTAGAGTCAGAAAATATCCTGGGGCCTGACTGATAAAATTTAACTTTGAAAAGCCATATTTCCGAGGTAAAAAAGTGACGGGAATCCCAGTTATTACTGCGCCCTCTTTCGAGGCCTGAAGTATTGTCTCAAAGAGGAAAAAATTTCTATTTTCCTTAGTATGTAATTTTTGCCACAGAGATCTTCGCATGATGCGAAAATTTGTATTGTATTCTTTGACACCCTTAATACCACTCATCATTCGAACAATAATATTGCAGAGAGTTCCTATAGGAAGTTTCATGTGTTGAGTAATGATTTTTGTTTCTCTGGAAGGGTCAGGTTTAGGAACCTTATACCCCAAGACAACGTCATACAGAGGTGTCGCATTTTCGGTGATCTTACCATAAAGTTCTCTCATACTCTCTATCGTAAAAGAGAGATCTGCATCCGAGGAAAGAATATATGTCCCCTTCGACATATTGTACCCGTCACGTAAAGCTGAACCGATACCAAGAAGTCCTGGACGCTCTATGAGAACAATGTTTTTGTATCTCGTCTGAAGTCCTTTGATCATCTCCCGTGTACCATCTTCGGAATGATCGTCAACAACGATTACTTCATGAGGGATGTCTGAAAACTCTGTTTCTATCTCTGGTATTAAAATCTCTAGATTTCCTTTTTCCTTATATGCAGGTAGCACGACAGACAGGTTAATGAGTGGTTTTGAAGTATTCATTGAAGAGGATGATACCACGGTTTTTAAAATAATTTATATACAAAAAACGAAGTACCTGCACGAGAATGTGGCTCGTATATGTTTTCGAGCCAACGATATTCTTCTTCAGGTTCTCTACTTGCACCACCAGTAAGGTTACCTCTAGCTTGTTGAATTGTATGTATAGATACAGCTAACCATTGAATTCCTTTTTCTTTTGGATTTCCCATCCTCGAAGACCATTCCACTGATCTCTCACCTAAATAGGCCTTCGGGCTACCGCACGGGAAACAATCAACAGCAATTTTACTTATATCATTTTCCTCTACGAAAGTTGCTAATCTCTTTACGTCTTGTCCCCAATCATAATTTGAGTCAATTGCATATAACCAACCATTTTTTGTTTGAATAAATTCATTGAAATATGAGAGGTAGTAAGGATATGCCCGAGCAGTATCGACCGCCGACCATAGGAGAATAATCACAATAAAAGTAATCTTAATTTTTCTCGATAAGAGAGAGGTAGTTTTCCAATTTTTTAAACAATACGCAGTCAAAATATATATACAAGGAATGACTGGGAGAATATATCGAATTCCAATATTTAAAGGACTTCTCATACTTGCAACCATAAAGACGACAGCGAATGCGACCAGTCCCAATTCAAACTGATGATGTTTGATGAAATTTGGTATTTCTTTTTTTCGACATACTCCAACTAATTTTATCAAACCAAGTAAGAAAGCAGCTACTACGAGAATTAATACAGGCAAAGGTTCTTTCATTGCGTATACGACTGGGAAATAGTACCACCAACCATTCAAGGAAACGTCTCCGAACAAATAACTTGGACCGCCACCAACCGCCCTTCTCCCGGTCATGATAACTCCCATACTATATTCCGCCATAGGTCGCAAGAGTACTTTGTCGGAAGCCCAGATATTAACTCCTATAACTTTTTTCGCCAGAATACACGATTTCGAAGCAGATTCGACACACTTGGCAGGAATAGACAAAAGTGAAGTAGTGTCACTTTTTTGTCGTTCAGGACTGTAATTTATAATCACAAGTGAGTAAAGGATATAGATAAGTATGAACGCAATAAAAAAGATCTTAAGGATTTTTTTTATACTTTCCAAAAAATGATTGTGAATTTCAGTGAATACAAATCGATGTGAACTTTTCCGACTTATCACAATGCTATTTAAAAGAAATACACATTCGATCCATATAAAATATGGAATTAAAATAAGTGAGGAAAATTTAGTTAATACAGCAACACCAAGTGCCAGACCGGCAAAAATAATATTTCTAAATGATGGCTCCTTGCTTGCTTTGAAAAAACAATAGATGGCTAGCACGGTAGCGAAGGCAGTCCCCACGTCTGTGGTTACATAATGCCCATGAGCCAAAATAGTAGGTGACACTGCAAGAAGAAATGCCGGAAGAAGAGCCCATCGTCTACCTAAAATTGGGACACTCCATACGTACATGCAAAAAATAAAGAGTAGGGTGAGAAAAATTGGACCAATTCGAGCGAATGATATGATTTGATTTGGATCATTTCCTAGCTCGTAGAGAAATTGCCTCCCCACGGTCCACTGATCATTCACGTTATCCTTCCAGGCCACAGAGTCGTAAGGGAAATTGAGATCAAGAAAAAGTAGGGGTATGCCACCGAGCATCTTTAGGAGGGGTGGGTGTTCTGGGTCGAGTCTGTAGTCACCAGCATTTAAATAACTGAAGCCTGAGGAAATGTAAGGTATCTCGTCCACAACAGCGGACTCTTGATGCGAGACTGAGAACATCAGTACCCCCGAAACAAACATCATCACAGCGAGAATATAATAAGGGGTGGTCTTTGGTGTAAACAAGGAAGAAAGTTTCATCATTTTTTATTTTTCTCTAGAATACTGTACTTGTAGTGTGTCGCAACTACATGATATTTTTGAGCCGGAAATCCTTCTGCAGAATCGAGGATTGAGCTCTTCATGAACACCTGATCAAAAACTCCATTCTGGAGAAGTGCGAGGTTTTCTTTACCTACAGTAATACCGGCTCCAGGACTTAGATTGAGATACTGGTAATAGTCTGTACCGTGAGCGAAAAGAGCAACTTCTGGAACATCATAGAATAAAGTATTTCTTATATCATGATCATTAAAATAGTTAATCCAGAATTCCGTCTTGTGGCTTGTATAGAATATTGCAACCCAAGAATGGAATGATAGTTGGAATATACCAACTAAAGAGAGGGCTATGATCATCCCCGGCACAACAAATTCTTTTTTAGGATTGAGGAGTTTGATTTTATCAAAAAAGAGCCTCAGGAAGATCATCAATGAATTTGGGAGGAACATGAGCGAGACAATCTGTGCTTGGAATAGATACCTGTAATACCCCGCTGTTCTGAGGAAAGCCATGATTATAAGTGCAGAGAAAATAAAGCTCATAATTTCAACTACATGTATGTCTTTCTTTTTGTACACACGATAAAATATGGCGAAACACCAGAGTATAAAGGAACCAGAAAAATACAGAAGTCCACTATCGAGAAACATTGTCTTAAGATTATTTATTACCGTAGTAGATAGACTAGCTACGTGTTGCGGATTGAGATAAAAATTCAAAATATCAGAAAAGGAATCTCCCCTAAACTGCATGAGGAGCCAGAGACCAATCGGTATAACGGTTGAGAGGAAGAATACGGAAGTATATTTTTTAGATATTTGTTTCTTGAAATAGAGATAACCTGCTGCGCATACCAGCGCGGGAATCAAAACTAAGAAAGTTGGTTTTGTGGATATACAGAGTCCGGCAGTGATTCCCGATAGAAATATCAATAAGCCCCTATACTTAGAACTGGTTATGAAGTATGTCAAAAAACACAGAGAAGCCATGAGAAATACGATACCGGGGACCTCTCCTATTACAGTTTTACCATTCCCATAGAGGGGTGGAAACGTAGCAATCAAAGCAAGAGCCATGAGTGCCTGATTGTATGAAAAAACTCTCCGAATAATGACAAATGAGAGTAGTAACAAAATTAACAGAAAAATAACCATAAAGATTCTTGCGGCGAGTATGGTCGGTCCGAAGACATCTAGAAAGAAAGCGAGGGGATACAACATCGGATACCCCACGGTTATAACTTTTGAAACTTGTTCTACGTTTTCAGGAGATGTACGCAAACCATTACCATACCCTTCTGATATATTTCTGGAAATCTGAAAATATCCCCCTTCGTCATACCAAACGGATGGACTTTCTGAAAGTTTATATGTTGAGAAAAACAGGGCACAGAGAATAATGATTGTTAGAAAAAAAGTCTGTGTCTTTGTACCTTTTATATAATTCATGTGTTCAAAGAATTTTCCCTCATCTGCCCAAGGAGTTTCCGGGCTAGAATCTCTGGGGTATATTTTTTAATGTAGATAGCATAGGCATTATCTGAAAGTAATTTCTGCTTTTCAGTATCATTTTTAAGAGACAATATTTTCTCCGCCAAATCTTGTGGGTTTGCCTTATGTACAAAAATACAAGTAACATTGTCAGTAAGCACCTCCCCTATCCCCTTGGCTCGAGCTGTAATGTAGGGAACCTTCATTGCCATAGCCTCAAAAGCTTTATGAGGAATTGTACGATTTAATCTATCATGATTTTCGAATTGACCCAAACTTATGTGGGATTTTAATATTTCACCTCGCAATTCCTCCATTGATAAAAAAGTATTTATAAATTCAAGATTCTTGAGGTTTAAAGTCTTGACCTGTTCTTCAATATTTCGAGCAACAGTCCCCCATCCGAAACCAATAATTTTAAACGCCACATCCTCATTTTGAAGAAGTTGAGCTGCCTCCAAAATATGGGGTATGCCAGCTTCAGGGGTAAATTTACCTCGAAAAAGTACGGTGAATTTGGAAGATTTAGCGATGGCTGGATCGTAATAAAAATGAGTATCATCTACACCCGTCAGAGCGACGATACATTTTCTTGAGGTTACTCCGAGGGTATGTACGTAGTAGTCTCGCTGAGCTTCTGTCTCAACTAAAATATAATCTGCGCTTGCATTTGCGACGAAATCGACAAATCTGCAGATATTTTTTCTAAAAGGAATACTTTTGAAAGCATCTCGAGAAAGAATGTTGCTCTCATAGAAAGAACAGAGGGCATCGAAAACTACTGGCTTGCGAGAAAGAATGAGAGAGAGAAGTTTTGCCAAAGGAACGATGGGATGCCCAGAATATCCAACAAAAACCATATCGAAATCTTTTCTGTGCTTCCAAAATCCTGCAATGATGCGGAGATATTTTTTTAAGCCAGGAGATCTGTCAGTGCAAACAATCACCTCTACCCCATTGCTCTTGAGGCCTTTGACATAGACTGCATTGCGAGAGAATTCAGGATCAAAAATACCCCAATAAAGAATTGTGGTTTCCCCTTGTGTCATATGAACTTTATCTTGCGTGTTGCAAAGACAGTCATCTTGAGAAGAAGCCATCCGTGACTCCATCGCTTTATATTCGTATCTCCGTAGATACGCTCACGATAGTGGATGGGCATATCGATAATCTTCAGGTTCAATTTTGCTGCACCAAAGAGAAGATCGAAGTCTCCGAACGGATCGAAGTCTCCGAAGAAGGCTCGATTCGATTGTATAAACTCATAGTCCTCTTTCCATAAAACTTTTGTTCCACAAAGGGTGTCCTTGAGTGTTTGTCCGAGGATGGTACTAAAGGCAAAACTAAAGAATTTATTACCAAAGAAGTTGAGCGTGCGCATCGATTCCTTTTCGAGTGGATAGACAAGTCGTGAACCATTTATAAAATCTCCACGATTGTGCGCGATGGCATCATAAAACTTATGCACTTCGCTTGCAGGAACTGTCATATCAGCATCGTAAATCATAAGAATGTCACCTGTGGCCATAGCGAAGCCCTTTCGCACGGCATCTCCCTTACCTTTTCCGTCTTGAACCGCATATGAAAGTCTCTTTGTTCCCTTGTATGCACCCACGCCTTTTTGTATCGCTTGGAGCGTATCGTCTTTTGAGTGACCTTCGATAAAGATAATTTCGGTAAAAGATCCGAGCTCTGGAAGCTCCGCAATGATTTTTTCTACAGTACCAGATTCATTACGTGCAGGAACAATGATCGAAACGGAAGGATTTGAAAGAGACTTTGCAGAGGAAACAATCGGACGAGCAACAATATAGTGGAAAGCCCCAAGTTTTGAAAATGGGAAAATATTAACAATAATAATATTGCAGAACCACGATACCAGAGGAATGTATACCGGCATCAACATTTTTGACCCAGACTTTAAAACCTCAAAACCCGCGAGGTGTGCGAAGTTTTTGAGATCAATCATAGAAAGCCAATTCTGTGGCTTCATTGATTTGAGCCCAAGAAGTGAAGCAAGACGTGCCACAGGCTCCCAGAGAGCGTTATATTGAGTGATGATGATGCGACCATCAGGTTCGATGTGAGTCCTTATGTCTTTTAGAAAAACCTCTACGTCGTTTTCATAACCAAGCGCATCTGAAATCACTGCGTAGTCATACATTCCGGAGAGCTTCTCGACATGAGGAGTTACAGAAATATAGGCAGTTTTTTTACCAAGCGGCACAAGGAAATTTAAAAAACCATGGAGGTAACGTGAGTAATATGAATTTTTTGGATGTATGTTATTTTTTACAGTCATAGACGTATGCAGTTATTTTACCCGAAGTTGATTGATATACAGTATCGCATCCAGTAAAGAATTGTCCATGGAAAAAGTGTGGGCTGATAAGTGGAATACCGACAACAAGGAAATATCCGTTATGTTCTTCAAAAAGAGGCTTGTGTGCATCTCCAAACGCTGGGACCGCATAGAAACGTGCCTTATATTTCTCCATGTGATGCAGTTCATATGCCCCGCTATCGTTGTAGGTTATAACGCTCTTGATTGAACTTGATGAGGAAATGAATCCAAGAGACTCTTCTAAAACCTCTTTTGAACTTCCGTTGATCTTTCCGAAAAGCAATTCTTCTATAAAAACTACGTTGTAGACACATCCAACTGCGATGAGTACGAGTAACATGCCTTCCTTCCATTGCTTTCGTATGAAACCTGCGATCACAGCTGCAGCACTGGTGATAAACGCCAAAGCAATCATAAGAAACGATACATAAAATCCAAGTGGTCCCGAACCACCCATGAAAGGATTGAGAAAATTCCAACGCAAGCTAAAAACTTTTCCGAACCAGTCTGTCTTTGGATAGAGGGGTACCACATCATGAGGAAAGAAATTTAAAAAAAGCACGATAAGACCAGTGACTCCTGCAAGAATCACTGGTCCTCGATATTTTTTAAATGAAAATGACTGGGAATATACAGAAATAACAGAGGCAGAGATACTACAAAGAGGGAGGATGAGATATCCAAAATATTTATCTAAAGCACCATGAGAGAAGTCGAGGAGGATGAGATAGAAAATTAACCCAAGAATAATATAGAGGAATTGGATTCGAGTCTTTTTAAAAATATCTTTAGAGATAAGAAGTGGTGGTAGAAGAAGGAGTGGAGAGAGATAGAAGAGAGCCTTGCTTCCCTGTATGATGACCTGCACGTAATCTCTGCCGGAGAAGTGAGCGAAGTAGAGCGCGTGTTTAATCATCGAGTCGATACGAAATGCCGGATAGATATGGTTGATAATAAAAATCAAAAAAACCGAAATGAGGAGGAAGACAATAACTCCCACCCCACCATACAAAACATGTTTTTTAGAAACCTTATGACGATGCTCGAGTAAAAAATCAGCAATGATTGCTCCTACCACGAGTATGAAACTGAGCTTCACAAGAAAACCGAGGAGACAGACGAGAGCGAGAGCTCCGAGCCAAACATATCGTCTCTGTGTAGACCAACAATCTTTTGCGTGCTCATAGACACACAACGCAAGGAGAAAGAAAAAAGGAATAACTGCTCCATCGGTATCAAGCTGGAGCGAACCCCAGACACTGTAAATACAGAGGGTGAAGAGTGATACACCAATAAGCGCTGTTTTTTGTCCTGCTCTTTTTCTAAGATAATAATAAAGAAGGAAGAATGAAAGACTCGAAAAAACTATTGGAAATAATCGTAAATTTTCACCACCGAAAAAGTCATATGCTGCATGAAATATGAATTGAGTGAGAGGTGGATGAGCAAAGAAATTACCTGCAGCCTCACTTCCCTGTTCGGTCGCAATTGCCGACTTGTATTCATCTTGATGATATGGAAGATGAACACCCGGCAACCGAAGGGTGAGGAAGACTACAAAAACAGCAAGGAGGAGGTAGATCTCTTTTTTATTATTCCTAAGATAGGTGAGCATTGTTTTTAAATACAAACTTTTTGTATATAAAGAAACTCATGATTGCAATGAGACCCGCAACCACAAACTGCGCCACCATGTAATGAAAGCCGAGGAAATGAACAAGGAGGTACATAAGAAATGTATTGAGACCGAGATTGCAAAGTGCAATGAAAAGATAAAGTGCCATTTGTCCGTGGACACCATCATTTGAGGCATCTTGAAAGGTCCAGTATTTCTGAAGAAAGAAACTGACAAAGAAAGCGAGGATGAAGGCGAGGATCGCAGAGGTCAAATACCAGATGTGAAAAAATTCAGTAAAAATATAGAGTAGGGCAAGATCAGTGAAGGTCGAAGTTCCACCAGCTATTAAATAGCGAATAATACGCGCAAGCTTTGGTGAGCGAGCATCGAGATCTGTATGAATTTTTTTAAGCAGTTGTATCATCTGAAGAAAAACCTATTGCTCGATCTACGATGAATTTTGGTCTCTCTTTTACTTCCTCGTAGATTCTGCCGATATATTCACCGAGCACACCAATGGTAATAAGTTGTATACCGCCCATAAAGAGCACGAGTATTACGATGGTTGGATTACCTATAGGAAATGGGAATCCCGCGATTTTCATAATTGCGTATACAAGACCGAAGAAAATACTTCCCGATGCGATTACGAAACCTATTTGTGTGCTGAGAGTTAGAAAATAATTTGAGAAACAGATTATACCGTTTAACCCTATGCGAAGTGTGCCAAAAAAAGGGTTGTGGTTTGTCTCTCCAGCAAAACGAGGGGGGCGGTCAAAAATAACCGTAGTTTGTTTGAAGCCAACAACAGCGACAAGTCCTCGCAAAAAGCCGTGAACTTCTTTCAATTTAACAATCTCGTTTACCACTCGACGAGACATGAGGCGGAAGTCTCCTGTGTTTGGTGGGATTTTGGGGTCAGCAATTTTGTTAATAATCTTATATCCGACGTTGGAAATAATCTTCTTGATCCAGGTGTCCCCATCGCGAGTGCGCCTCTGGGCGAGCACGACATCATTACCTTCCCTCCATTTTAGAATCATGTCTTTGACCACTTCTGGAGGATCCTGCATATCAACATCCATTACGACGACAGCATCCCCCGTTGAGTACTGAAGTCCAGCAAGTGTTGCCATAGGTTGTCCAAACCTTCGTGAGAATTTGAGGAGTTTTACGTAAGGATGTGATCTACGGGCCTCAAGGACCACTTCCTCAGTCTTGTCAGGTGATGGGTCCATCGCAAAAATGATTTCAAAACTTGTAACGAGAGGCTTCACGATAGGGACTACTCGCTTTAGAAATTCGGGAATATTCTTTTCTTCCTTATATACAGGAACAACGATGGAAAGTTCGGGATGAAATGATATTTTTGAGTTACTTTTTATAGAAAGAGTATTCATGATTATTTCTTTAGAGGTTTAAGGGTGAGGCCAATACAAAGGTTGAGATTAATGGAGGGCAGATAGAGTGGAAACCAGGAACGATGCACGATCTCAAAGTGTCGCTCCAGTTCCTCCATGATTTCCTGGGGACGATTGATATGCTCTCGGCTGATAAGCCAATCGTATTTTTGTTTGTATCTTTTTTTAAATATCCTTTCGGCAGAGATTTTTCGTGCAAGACTGTACGCCAGCCCACCTTCACACGGTATGACCACTGAAAAAATTCCACCCTCTTTGTTGCAGAGGCGATACATCTCTCGTACAGTGGCGGGCAGATTAGGAAGGTGCTCGAGAACATGAATAGCAAGTATGCGGTCGAAGTGACCGTCAGAAAATGCTAAATTTTTCTGACAATCACCCATGACTGCCTGAACTTTTGGAAATCGCTCGCGAATCTTCTCAGTCATGTTCTCCCGAAGTTCGAGAGAGACGTAATTTTTCTCTTGTTCAGAAGTGAGATGTTCATAGTTGAGATGTGTACCGAGACCCGCTCCGATTTCGAGAGTTTTGAGGAAGTTTTTTGGCGCGTGTCTTACAGAATAGCTGTGATTGAAGCCGTCGAGCATACCATAACGCTTTGGCAAAACTTCATGCCAGTACCTCATAAAATCGTCACTGATTTCCTGCTGGGATAGTGAGAGAGGAGGGATAATCTTCGGCCATACAGGCTTCTTTTCCGTATTCATGCCTAGAAGTCTAGCATGTTACTTCAAATACGTATATGTAGACATGAGATCATGATATCTCCATATTCTTGTGATATTTTCGTCGATATAGTCAAACTGATTGATCTCCCTGAGTTCTTTGCGCGGTATTTCCAAAAGTACTGCTTGATCATATTTTTCAATAATCTTAGAGTTTTCCCGATATGCTTTTTCCGTCATGTATGTCGCATTGAGAAGCGGTATATCTGTAGGTAATGGACTTGAAAGAATTTCTTGGTAGAGATTGAACCTCTCCTTGTTGTAGTCACGTGCATATCGAACATATGCTTCTTTTGTATGGGGGTACCCTGCAATGTAGTGTTGGATGAGAAGTATGTTGGTTTTCCCTTCTTGAGATTTTTCAAGAACGTGGGCAACCATTTTCTGTTCAAGCGGTCCTTGTGCATAGGCAATGATCCATCCCACGATATGAGCCGTGTTGAAGATAAGATAGAACATAAGGAGGCTATAGACACTCACACGCAATAATTGAGTTCGGAGGGCAGAACGATAATGAACCCACAGAAAGGCCCCGAGAAGGAGGAGTGAGAGTATTGTGGGGAGCATATAGCGACCTTCGTGGTGCGCAGGGGGGAGGAAGAAAAGAAAATTAACGATACCAGGAAGTAAGATAATCCAAACCTCAATTCTTTTGTATATTTTTTCTTTATGCCCAGCCCAGAAGAAAAGCGCGATTGCGAGGAGAAGGGGTAATAAATTCAGGAGAATGAGTGTACTGTAATACGGTAGAGAAGTTTGCGAGAAATCAAAAATACTCTGAACTCCCGCCGTACCATGGTAATCAACTCCTTCAACCCCTGCGGTGCCCAGATATCTCAAAAATGTGCTCGGATGCCACCAGATGATAAGGATCGTAGAGATGATGATCGAGTAAGTAAGTCTTGCAAAGTTTTTGAGGGAATCGAAATTCTTAGTTCGAATCCAACGAACAAGTACTGGTAACCACATGATGAGGCTCATGCCACTGAAAAAACTGATACCGACACCGAACGTCACCGCACCCCAATGGATGATCCACCATTTTTTACCGCGTCCTTCGAGAATATATTTGAGAGAGAGCCACTCGAGACTCAGGGCAAAAATCATGAATATCCAATGTTTGAAGAAATGAGAATATTCAAAGAAATAATAATTAAAAGAAATGAGGAGAAGCGCAGAGAGAGTAATGAATGAGAGGCCTTTTGATCCTTGGGGTTTAAGGAAATAATACAGAGCAATAAGTAAGACAAGGGAGAACATGACTGAAATACAGCGAGCAGCGAAAGCAATCATTCCCCAATCAAAAAGTAACGACTGTTTGTACTCCAAAGCATTGTGAACTTCCCCTTTTACATATTTCAAACCTGCATCAAAAAGCACTGCTGGAATGGCGATGACCGAGAAGAGTGGTCCATAATATGCCGTAGCTTTATTCCTAAGACCGAGCAAACTTTTCTCTTGCAAGATATGAAAGGCTCCGTTTATAGGCGCCTGTTCATCGCCGATAGGAGAAGCATGGAGGGGAAGATTTTTGATACCGTAGATAAGACCTGGGATGTGTGCGAGTGTCCAGATGAGAACAATTGCGACCACAGCCCATATTTGTAGCTTTATGTTTTTCTGCATAGTGACTACAGTATACGAGTTTTAAGGAAATCAACCAATCCTTTTGCAAAAACTTCTGGATCAAGATTTTTGAGTGCAAATTCCTGTGCACGAGCACCAAGCCTTTGGCGTAAACCCTCATCATCGAGAAGTTTTTGGAGTGCTGTCTTCATCTCCTCGACACTCTTCCCTTTTACAAACATACCGCTCACCCCATCTTCGATATACGACTCCATACTTTTTGTATACGTTACAATGAGTGCCTTTCCCATTGCCATCGCTTCTCCGAGTGCGAGTGTCCCTACCGAATCAAAATATGTATCCTTGGTATTGAGACTTACCACAGCGATCTGCGCTTCTTTGTATGCCTGAAGCACACCTTCAGAATCAAGATGCTCTGCGTGCACATGCTCAGGCAATATCTTCTTTTGAAGCGGCGTAATAAGCTTGGTAGCAAGGACAACTTCAGTAGCAAGTCCAGTGCTCGCATCGATCAATGTCTGAAAATCACGCGCATAGTTTCCCACCGATACGATCATCTTCTTTTCTGGAGTGCTGTCTGGCTTGAAAAAAGAAATGTCGGTTGCCTCATGAAGGAAAATAATTCGATCTTT
>JAZKJN010000002.1:206725-218372 GCA_040384285.1 Patescibacteria group bacterium | reverse complement strand
TCGAGTGGGCAAAAATAAGACAGTAGAGACCGCAGGTTAAGCCATTTTCTTGACTTACATCCTAACTCTGCTAATATAACAAGCCATGTCACGTTCACTCTACAAAGGACCATATGTTGAAGAGCGACTCTTGAAAAAGATCGCTGGAAAGAAACCGATTGAAACCGGGGTTATAAAGACGTGGTACCGACGAAGCCAGATTTCTCCTGAAATGGTAGGTTTTATTTTCGGAGTCTACAACGGACGACAGCATGTCGAGGTTTTGATCAACGAAGAAATGGTAGGACACCGACTTGGTGAATTTTCTCCTACACGTAAGTTCATCCGACACGGAGGTAAGATGCAGAAGGAAATTGAGCTTAAGGCAAAGGAAGCAGAAGTCGCTGCTGCAAAGTCTGCAAAGGAAGCTGTTGCCCCAGCTGCTAAGAAATAATTATGATTACTGCATCACTTAAAAATTACCGACAGTCACCACGAAAAGTTCGAAGTGTGGCTAATCTCGTACGAGGGAAGTCAGTAGAGCAGGCTTTGAATACATTGAACTTCTTGAGCAAGAAGGCAGCAGATCCTCTCTACAGCCTCCTTCTTTCAGCTGTTGCAAACGCAAAGAACAATTTCCAGATCGAAAAAGAAGGACTCGTGATCAAAGAACTCCGAGTGGATGCAGGAGTTGTTATGAAACGATCTATGCCACGAGCACGAGGAAGCTCATCTCCGATCCATAAGCGATCAAGTCATGTTCTTCTTGTCCTTGCTCCTGCACCAGAAAAGAAGGCAAAGAAAGCGAAATTTGTAAAAGCTAAAACTGAGGAAACCAAAAAATAATTTTATGTCACATTCAGTACACCCATATTCACACAGACTAGGAATCATTCGCGACTGGAAGAGCCGCTGGTTTGCACGTGACAAAAACTATCGAACATCTCTAAAGACTGACCTTCTTATCCGAGCTTTCCTTACAAAGGAACTTCGAACGTTCTACCTTGCTGACGTTCAGATTGAGCGAAACCAGAAAGCTCTCCGAGTTATCATCAAAACTTCACGACCAGGTATGATTATTGGCCGAAGTGGAGACGGTGTTACAAAGCTCCGAGACAAGATCCTTAAGGTTTTGAAGAAGCGTGATATTGACCTCGCTGGTACTGAGCTTAAGCTTGATATCGAAGAGGTTCGAAATCCTGAATCAAACGCAGCGATCGTGGGTATGATGGTTGCTGAAGCTCTCGAGAAGCGTCTCCCATTCCGACGTGTTTTGAAGCAGACTCTCGAAAAGGTTCTTGCAAACAAGGAAGTAAAGGGAGCAAAGATCAAACTTTCAGGACGACTTGGAGGTGCTGAAATGGCACGCCAGGAAGATCTCAAGAAGGGACAGATTCCACTTCAGACACTTCGAGCTGATATTGACTATGCACGTGAGAAGGCTCACATGACCTACGGTGATATCGGTATTAAGGTTTGGATCTACAAGGGTCAGATCTTTGCTAAGGATCTCAACAATAAGACTAAATAATAATCACTACCATGCTTTTCCCTAAAAAAGTTAAATTTCGAAAGTGGCACACTGGCCGACAGAATGCAAAGAAGCTTGAAAATGGCATGGAAACACGCGGTACTGCTCTTTCCTTTGGATCATATGGTTTGAAGGCAATGAAATACGGACGACTCACTTCAAATGAACTCGAAGCTGCTCGAAAGGTGATGGCACGATATGCTACAAAGTCTGGAAAGGTATGGGTGCGAGTTTTCCCTGATCGACCTTTTACTCAGAAGCCTCCCGAAGTAAAGCTCGGAAAGGGTAAGGGAGATCCAGTAGGATTCGTAGCTCAGGTCAAGGCAGGACGTGTCCTCTTTGAAATTGACGGAGTTGATGATAAGGTAGCTCTTGAGGCCCTCCGAAAGGCAGGAACAAAGATCTCTGTGAAAACAAAGGTTGTAAGCCGAAACATGATGTAATTGAATATATGAAAGAATTTAAAGATAAAAATCCAGGAGAACTCAAGACCCTTATCGCAGAAAAGCGAGAAGCTTTGAGACAGTTCCGATTTGGCTCAACAGGAAGCCGAGCAAAGAACGTAAAGCTTGGCCGAACACTCCGAAAGGATATCGCCCGCATCATGACTGCTCTTACAATGCAGGCAAAGGTAGCAAAGAAAGCATAATATTTATATGGAAAAGAAAACAACACAACCAAAGACAGTAGCAGTACCTTCAAAGAGAAAGATTCTCTCAGGTGTTGTCGTATCTGACAAAATGAAAGATACTATCGTCGTTTTGATCGAGCGATACGTAAAGGATGAAAAATATCAGAAATATTTGACTCTCCGAAAGCGTTTGAAGGTTCACGATCCAGGAAACACAAAGAAGGTGGGGGAGAAAGTGACGATCGAGTCATGCCGACCTATCTCAAAGCACAAGTCTTTCAAGCTTGCTGCATAAATAACAAACACTGCCATGATACAACCACGTTCAATAGTACGAATAACAGACAATTGCGGAGCAAAGATCGGCCGTATCTTTAAGGTGCTTGGAAGTTCAAAGAAGCGATACGCTGAGATCGGCGACCTTGTCATCCTTTCTGTGCAGAAGGCAGAACCTCGAAAGGCTATCAAGAAGAAGGATGTTCTTCAGGCAGTGGTTGTGCGCCAAGTAAAGGCATTTCGACGAAAGGACGGATCTTATATCCGATTTGATGAAAACGCAGTTGTTATCCTCGAAAAGGGGAAGAAGGAGCCTATTGCCGGACGTATCTTTGGACCTATTCCACGAGAACTCTCTGAAAAAGGTTTTCAGACTATCGCTTCACGAGCGCCTGAAATCGTATAACTAAATTTTTATGAATATCAAGAAAAACGACACAGTCATAGTGCTAGCAGGGAAGGACAAGGGAAAGTCTGGAAAGGTTATAAAGGCTATGCCAAAGATCGATAAGGTTATCGTTGACGGTATCAACAAGGTCAAGAAAAATCAGCGATCACGAAAGCAGGGTCAGAAAGGCCAGGTTGTAGAGAAGAGCATGCCAATCCATGTTTCAAATCTCGCCCTCAAGAAATAAAACGAGAAATAAACTGATATGAAAACACACACTATTAAAACTACAGCCGAACTCAACAAGGATTCTTTCAAGGGACTCCAGGAGAAATTTGCATTGAAAAATCCTATGCAGGCACCAAAGCTTGTAAAGATTGTCGTAAGTTCTGGTACAGGATCAATCAAGGACAAGAAGAAAGTTGAACTTATCGCTGACCGACTTGCAAAGATCACAGGACAGAAGCCAGCTCCACGAACAAGCAAGAAATCTATCGCTTCATTTAAAGTACGACAGGGAGACGCTGTTGGTTTCCAGATCACACTCCGTGGAAAGCGAATGTATGACTTTATCGACAAGCTTGTAAACATTGCTCTTCCTCGAACAAAGGACTTCCGAGGAATCTCAAAGACAGCTGTAGATGAAATGGGAAACTACACACTCGGTATCAAAGAACACACCATCTTCCCTGAAACATCAGACGAAGACCTAAAGGATGTGTTCGGATTTGGAATGACAATCGTCGTTACCTCAAAAGATAAAGAACAGACACTCGCATTCCTCGAATATCTTGGATTCCCGTTTAAGAAGGAAGATCCAAAGAAGAAATAACTCTTAACACGACCCCTTCGGGGGTTTTGTGTTTTATCCCCACTAATAGCACCCCTCCGTATTTTGAGGTGATAGAATGAAGCCATGAAAAATTTAATTAAGGAATTCAGTAGTTCTATCTACAATCCCAGCTTCTATAAGCAACTCAATAGCAAATCACTTCGAAGTATCTGGACCTACATGCTGAAGATTGCGTTACTTGTTGCAAGTATTTATGCGGTTGTGGCAGCGATATATCCTTTTTTAGATCCAAATCTATTTGGAGACGTGTCAGGATCTACTTTTGCCGTAAGTTATATCATAGGAATCTTGACGATATTCATTACTATGCTCCTGAGCATTTTTGTAATATGGATTGTCTATGGTTGGATACTGGGAATAGTAATACTAGGTGTATCAAAGATTTTTAGAAATAAAATCTCCTATGCAGTCTCAGTTAAAACAGGAATATACGCAATGGGTCTAGGAGTAATTTTAATGGTGACTCCACACCTACCTTTCTCTTCATGGTTAGGAATAATCATTCCAATTTTGATAGTTCTCGTCAATCTAAAGAAGAAATAAAAAAAGCGGTCCCGACAGGGGCCGTTTTACGTTGCTGCTGGAAGTGCCTCGAGGGTGCAAACTATGTATCCTCTTGAGTGGGCATATGCGACAAGGGTCGCAATACTGAAGCCCGTTCCAAATCTATATCTGAGCTTGTCGAGGATGTCTTGACGCTGTGCCTGGATAGTTTTCACACTTTTACCCAGACCCCTTGCAATCGTCGGTTCCTCTTCTCCCTTGACGATTCTCATCAAGACCAAGATTTCGTTGTCCGTGAGGCCGTCAGGATTTCTTTGAAGATAAAACTTCTCAAACCCCTTACCTACGGGGGAGAGAGCTTTCCGAGGAATAAATTCCTGGGGAGATAGGTAACCCACGCTGAGGGCGTATCTCGTTAAAGATGCCGCACCGCTCGGTATTTCAAAAAACTTCTTGATTCTTTTGTTGCACGAAGTCCGATGTTTTTCAACAGTTTTAATGTCTTTTTTCAGTTCAAAAGCGATCTCTTTATTGCAGAGTCCTTTTGCTACCAGAATCAGTACCTCGAGCTCTTTTTTGCTAAGACCGTGGGGATTACGGTGTGTTCTCGTCTTTCTCACTGGATCCTCCTTTCGTCTGCCATAACCCTACTCTTTTAAACAGGGAAGTCAACGAATATTTGACTTCTTTTCCCTCATTTGCTACGATAACCCCACGTTCAAATAAGGGTAGGAAATAGATACGAATAGCGATTGGAAGCAGAGGCCCCGGCCCGAAGCTAACCAATCCCAATTTTTATTGCAAAAATCGCCACATGGCAAAAACATCAACCAAAGCAAGATCAGCAAAAACACCCAAGTTCAAGTCACGGGTTGTTCGACGCTGTTTCCGATGTGGGCGAAAGAACGGATACATGCGAGATTTCGATCTCTGCCGTATCTGCTTCCGAGAATTTGCTAACGAAGGTGTTATTCCCGGCATAAAGAAATCATCATGGTAACAGACCCTATCGCAGACTTTATTACACGAATCAAAAACGCGAGCGATGCACGCAAGGCAGTTGTTTCTATGCCGTACTCTACTCTCAAGGAAAACATTGCCCATGTACTCGTAAAGGGAGGATATCTTACAACTATCGAAAAGAAGGGAAAGAAGGTCGACAAGACTCTCGAAGTAGGTATTGTTTACATTGGAAGTGCTCCACGAGTAAACGGTGTAGACCGAATCTCAAAGCCCTCACGACGTATCTATCAGAAGTCAAAGGATATCCGTATGTTCAAGAGTGGTTTCGGAAACTTCGTGTACTCAACACCTCAAGGAATTCTTCTTGATATTGATGCAAAGAAGTCAAAGGTCGGAGGAGAGGTTCTCTTTAAAATCTGGTAATATTTTTATGTCACGAATTGCTAAAAAACCTATCGCGATCCCAGAAAAAACAGATGTATCTTTTACAGCTGGTGTAGTTACTGTGAAAGGACCTCTTGGAGAATTGAAAAAGACTTTCAAGTCTGATATCGGTGTTGCTATTGCAAACAACGAGATCATTCTCACTCCACTTACTCACGACCTCGCAACTCTCGCTCTTTGGGGAACATACGGATCTCACGTTCGAAACATGATGGCTGGAGTTCACAAGGCATACGAGAAGAAACTTATCGTAGAGGGTATTGGATTTAAAGCCGATGTAAAAGGAAACGATCTTCACCTGGCTCTTGGGTTCTCACATCCTATCCAGCTCGCTATACCCGCAGGACTCAAAGTTGTTTCTGAAAAGAACACCATCACTGTCGCTGGTATCGATGTTGAGACAGTGGGACAGTTTGTCGCAAAGATCCGATCTTTGAAGAAGCCTGAACCATACAAAGGAAAGGGTATTCGATATTCTGACGAAGTTATCCGCCGAAAGCAGGGTAAGAAGTCTGTATAAAAATTTATATGACAGCAAACAAAAAACAAATCAATATCGCTCGACGACACAAGAGAATCCGATCTATTTTGAGCGGTACGGGAGAACGACCTCGACTTTCTGTCTTCAAGTCTCGAAAGTTTATTTCTGCGCAGATTATCGATGATACAAAGGGACACACTCTTGCAATGTTTTCTTCTGTAGATGCAAAATCAAAGACTCCACGAGAAAAGGCAAAGGAGGTCGGAGTTGAGCTTGCAAAGAAGGCAAAGACCCTTAAGATTACTAAAGTAGTCTTTGATCGAAGCGGATACCTTTACACAGGTAAGATCCAGGCCGTAGCAGACGGAGCTCGAGAAGGAGGCCTAGACTTCTAATACACACCATGGAAACAGAAATCAAAACAGAAAATCCAATAGTTCCGACTCCAGCTCCTGTAACACCAGTAGCGCCTCAAGGAGCACCTGCAGTAGCTCCACAGGGAGCACAGGGACGTTTCCCTCGAAACGATAACCGACGAGGACCAGGCGGACCAGGAGGCCGACGACCACAGCGATTTGGTCAGGAGCGAGTGAAGCCAGAATTTGATACAAAGATCATCGGTATTCGACGCGTAACTCGAGTTGCTTCAGGAGGACGACGATTTACCTTCTCTGTCGCTGTTGTCTCAGGAGACAAAAAAGGACGAGTAGGTGTAGGGCTCGGAAAAGCAGGGGATACATCTCTTGCAATCGATAAGGCAACACGAAACGCAAAGAAAAACATGATCAAGGTGACTCTTTCACCTGCCATGACTATCCCTCACATGGTAGAAGCAAAGTACAATGCTGCACGAGTGATGATCATGCCTGCACGAGGACGAGGAGTAGTAGCAGGAAGCTCTGTGCGAAACGTGATCGAGCTTGCCGGCATCAAAGATGTCTGCGCAAAGCTTCTTTCAGGAAGCAAGAACAAGGTCAACAACGCACGCGTAGCTATCCACGCTTTGAAGAAGCTTTCAAAACATAACCGAACCAACCATGCAAATTCATAATCTCGTTCAGAAAACAGAAAATAAAAAGCGAATGATCGTTGGCCGCGGAGGTCACCGAGGTAAGACTGCTGGCCGAGGAGGAAAGGGACAAACAGCCCGAGCCGGTAACAAACGACGACCTGAGCTTCGAGACTTCATCAAGCGAATTCCAAAGCTTCGAGGACGAGGAAAGAATCAGCACAAATCTATCGAAACAAAGCCAGTAATTGTAAACCTTCTTGATATCGAAACAGCATTCAAGGCGGGAGAGACAGTAAGTCCGAAGACACTTCTCGAAAAGAAAGTTATCTCTACAAAAGATGGACGAATCCCTAAGGTAAAGATACTCGGTGCAGGGGAGCTCACAAAAAAAGTAAGTTTCGAAAATTCTCTCGTTTCAGTTGAAGCGAAAGCAAAGATCGAAAAGGCAGGAGGAAGTATAAAATAATAATGAAAACATTTTTTGCAAAAATCGGCATAGTGCTCAGGGATCCCGCAATGCGAAAGCGTATCGGATTCACCTTGGGCGCTCTTGTTGTATTCCGATTGCTTGCAGCGATTCCTATGCCAGGGATCGACATCTTGAGTCTTGAGCGACTCCTCGCATCAAGTCAGTTTTTCGGACTCCTCGACATCTTTTCTGGAGGAGGTATCTCAAACCTTTCTATTGTAATGCTCGGAGTAGGGCCTTACATCACTGCATCTATCATCATGCAGCTTTTGACCATGATGTTCCCAAAGATGAAGGCTATCATGCAGGAAGAGGGGGAAGCAGGACGACAGAAGCTTTCTCAGTACTCACGACTTCTCGCTGTTCCTCTGGCGCTCATCCAGGGTTTTGCATTTATTAAACTATTCCAGAGTCAGGGAGTTATTCCTGCCCTCGGAAGTTTCGATCTTCTCGTAAGTATCGTTGTTATCGCTGCCGGATCACTTCTCGTAATGTGGATCGGAGAACTTATCTCAGAGTTTGGTATTGGAAACGGAGTTTCCCTCATTATCTTTGCTGGTATCGTAGCAGCGCTTCCGACTCAGATTTCACAGTTTGTTGCCGGCTTTGATCCATCACAGATTCCTCTCTACCTTGTCTTTGTTGCGATCGCACTCGTGGTCATCATGGGTGTAGTCTTTGTAACAGAGGCGGAACGAGCCGTTCCTGTAACCTATGCAAAGCAGGTGCGAGGTAACAAGGTTTACGGAGGAGTTTCTACCTACCTCCCATTGCGACTTAACCAGGCAGGAGTGATTCCAATCATCTTTGCGCTTTCTATCCTCCTTTTTCCACAGGTTATCTCAAACTTCTTTGCAAATTCTTCAAACCCAGCTATCGCTGATGCAGCAGCTTCTGTCTCAACATTTCTTGCAAGTCCATGGCCATACGGAATTCTCTACTTCTTCCTTGTAGTTATCTTTACCTACTTCTATACTGCTGTTACATTTGATCCAAAGCAGATCTCAGAAAATCTTCAGAAGAGCGGAGCATTTATCCCTGGCGTACGTCCCGGTGAATCCACAATGGGCTTTCTTGGTAAGATCGTCACACGCATCACACTCGTCGGAGCACTCTTCCTTGGTATCATCGCAGTCCTTCCACTTATCATGCAGGCATTTACTGGAAGCCAAACACTCGCTATTGGAGGTACAGCACTCCTCATCGTGGTCTCAGTAGTTCTCGATCTCTTGAAGAAAATCGATGCACAGGCATCAATGCGAGAGTATTAAAATTAGGCTATACTGAGTCCATATCTCTATATTTTATGACTCAAAAATCTTTTATATTCATCGGCCGTTCAGGCTGTGGCAAGGGAACTCAGGCAAAAATGCTCATGGAGTATCTGAAGCAGCAAGATTCTGCCCGAGATGTGCTCTACATCCAGACAGGTGCGGAAATGCGTGAGTTTATGAAAGGAGATTCTTATACCCAGAAACTTGTAAAGCAAGTTCTTGATGAAGGGGAGTTGCCTGAAGAGTTCATTGCTGTCTACATGTGGTCAAACGTCCTCATTTCAAAGTTTACCGGCAATGAACAATTGGTCTTTGATGGATGTCCTCGCAAATTTCATGAAGCTGGAGTGATGGAGTCTGTTTTTCGTGCATACAAGCTACAGAAACCCTATGTGATCAATCTTGATATTGATCGCGCAACGTCGGAGCAAAGACTCCTTGCTCGTAAGCGATATGATGACAACAAAAATGAAATCGACCGACGACAGGCCTGGTATGAAAGAGATGTTGCTCCTACTGTGAAGTTCTACGAAACGAGCCCCGATTATACTTTTATTAAGATTGATGGAACCTTGCCTGTGGAAAAAGTTTTTGAGCAGATCGTAAAAGCAATCAACTAACATGATCACCCTCAAAACAAAAGAAGATATCCAGATCTTGCGCGAGGGTGGGAAAAGACACGCTCAGATTTTGGAGGCATTGCGGGCAATGGTCCGCCCGGGCGTTTCTGCTCGAGAACTCGACCTTGCCGCACGAGAGATGATTGCTCAGGGTGGAGACATCTCTGCTTTTTTGGACTACCAGCCTCGAGGAGCGCACCGACCCTTTCCTGCGGTTCTCTGCGTCTCGGTCAATGATGAAGTGGTGCATGGTATTCCAAACGAAACTGAAAAGATTTTGAAAGAAGGTGATATCGTAACTCTTGATCTAGGACTGATTCATAAGGGTCTTATCACTGACGCTGCCATCACTGTGCCTGTAGGAAAAGTTTCTCCTGAACTTGAAAAACTTTTAGATACAACAAAGAAGGCACTCATGCAGGGAATCAAGGCTGCAAAAGGCGGAGCACATGTAGGAGATGTGGGGGAGGCGATAGAGCGCATTGCTCTTGGACAGAAATATGGAGTCGTAGAGGAGCTTTCGGGACATGGTGTAGGATATTTCGTTCATGAAGATCCTTTTATCCCAAACTATGGTGAAGCAGGAACTGGCGAAGTCCTCCAGCCAGGAATGGTGATTGCTATCGAGCCCATGTTTAACCTCGGCTCACGACACGTTATACTAGATAGTGACGGATACACATATCGCACAAAGGATGGAAAACCATCAGCCCATTTTGAACATACGATTTTAATTACTAAGGGAGAACCCGAAATACTTACATGAAAAACTCACATCCAAAAGAAGAAAGAACTCTGGTCATCATAAAACCTGACGGAGTCCAGAGGAGTCTTGTTGGCGAGATTATTAAAAGATATGAGCGAGTGGGGCTGAAAGTTGTTGCAATGAAGATGATGGTGCCAACTGCTGAGCTTATCGAAAAACATTACACACTTGACCCGGAATGGCGACGAGTAACAGGGGAGAAGACCATCAAGGGATATCTCGACAAAGGACTCGAACCTCCACTTAAAGATCCACTCGAGATCACACGTATTCTTTTAGGAAGACTTGTGACATACATGACGAGTGGCCCAGTGATCGCTATGGTTTTAGAGGGTGCGCACGCGGTTGCAATCGTACGGAAACTCACAGGAGGAACAGAACCTCTAACTTCTGATGTAGGGACAATCCGAGGGGATTTTGTTCTCGATTCATACCAAATGACCGACAAAGACAGTCGTTCTGTGAGAAACTTGGTCCATGCATCTGGCTCTGTTACTGAAGCTATCTCGGAAATACCTCACTGGTTTAGCACTTCTGAAATTATTGACTACAAACACATTCAGGAAAAGATTCTCTATGATGTCAATATAGACGGTCGGAGTGAATAGACTACAATTAGAGTAGGTTATAAGAGTATTAACTCTATAACTTTTAATTTGGGAGATCAAATTGAACAGCGCCTTGGCGTTTGTCCTGAGATCACCCACCTAGTATATTTACTAGGCTTGATACTCTTATAACCTACCGAAAACATCTGCCTGAGCATGTCTCAGAGCAGGTGTTTTTGTTTGAATTTTTAAGATATAATTGATCAATCATGTCACGATATAAACTTCCGATACTCATTCTCGTATCTCTCTCGATCCTTCTCTATATCCATCTCGGCGGAGTCAGTAATCACTGGTATGTTCTCATCAAACATCTCGATTCAGTAAATCATTTTATTGGAGGATTTGCTGTGGGCCTTACGACTCTCTGGCTCCTCAGGAAGCCAAAGTGGGTGATACCCATGACATTTGTTGTGGGAATACTCTGGGAAGTTTTTGAGGGGTACTTTGATATCGCGAGCTGGCCTGTGGGAACAAAAATGTATATCATCGATACCACAAAGGATGTGATTCTCGATTGTGCCGGTGCGGCTGTGGCACTTCTTTTGGGCTGGTTGTCTGCACGGGCAGCAGAGAAAAATATTCAATAAACTATGAGTACCTATCTCACATGCTACAGCGGAGTGGGGAGTGTGACAGGGGCAAATTTCTTGCTAGAAATTGCTGGTAAAAAAGTTCTCATTGACTGTGGACTCATCCAGGGCGAACGCGTGGCACAGCAGGAAAACAGAAAAGATTTTGAATACAATCCTGCTGAGATCGATATTCTTTTTGTGACGCACGCGCACCTTGACCACGTGGGACGTATTCCTAAACTGGTCAAAGACGGCTTTGCCGGAGTGATCTAT
>JAZKJN010000002.1:185705-206715 GCA_040384285.1 Patescibacteria group bacterium | reverse complement strand
ATCTATTCAACACCTGAGACAATGGATCTCGCACACCTCATCCTTACTGACGCTGTGGGACTTTTGGAAAAAGAAGCAAACAACGAAGGCGTCTTACCGCTCTACGAAGAACAAGATATGAAGCAGGCTTTTACTCTCTGGAAAACTATTCCATACCACACAGAGACTGCGATCGATGGCTTCTCGGTCTACCTTAAAGACGCAGGACACATCCTCGGCTCATCGATGATAGAGTTTCGCTTTGAGGGAAAGAAAATTGTCTTTACGGGAGATTTGGGCAATAGTCCAACACCCCTTCTCTGTGATACGGAAAGTATTGAGGGTGCAGACTATGTGGTGATGGAAAGTGTTTACGGTGACCGCAATCATGAACCAAAAGAAGAGCGACGCAAAAAACTTGAGTCAGTGATCCTCGATACTATTGCAAAAAAGGGAACTCTTATCATTCCTGCTTTTTCACTTGAGCGTACACAAGTTATCCTCTATGAGATCAACAAACTCGTTGAATCAAAAGTTGTTCCCATTGTCCCTGTCTATGTAGATTCTCCACTCGCCACATCCGTGACTGATGTCTACAAGGCAAGCACCCATCTTTTCAATGAACGTGCACGGAAGGAGATACAGGGCGGGGACGATATTTTTAACTTCCCACGCCTTTCTTTTACAGTGAGCCAGCGTGAATCACGCGAGATCGACTCAGCTCATGCACCTAAAATAATTATTGCTGGTTCAGGTATGTCTGTTGGTGGGCGAGTGAGACATCACGAAGAACTTTATCTCCCGCATCCTGAGAACACAGTACTTCTCGTTGGGTACCAAACTCTTGGTTCTATCGGCCGGCATCTTCTCGACGGTGCGAAAAAAGTTTCTTTCAACGGAGTTGAAGTAAAGGTAGAAGCAAAGATCGACTCGATCATGGGATATTCATCTCACAAAGATTCCGATCGACTCGTGGAGTTTGCAGAGACTGCACAGAAGACTGCAAAGAAAGTATTTATTGCAATGGGGGAGCCAAAAGCATCGCTCTTTTTAGCACAAAAAATCCGAGATAATCTCGGACTTGATGCTCTCTACCCTGAAAGGTTGAAGCGGTATGAGTTGAAATAGGGGACTAAGAAACTTTCTTCACAATAGCTGCGAAAGCTTTTGGATTCTCTTCAGCGAGTGTTGAGAGGATCTTTCGATCGATAGCAATGCCTGCCTTCTTGATAGCTCCCATGAACTTTGAGTATGACATAGGCGTCTCCATTGTTCGGAGTGCTGCGTTGAGTCGAACATTCCAAAGTCGTCGGAAATCTCCTTTCTTGTCTCGTCGGTGTGCAAAAGCATATGCTCCTGCGTGTGAGATAGCTTCATACGCATTTCGCTCTGTCTTTGATCGTCGAAAACGGTATCCCTTTACCTGCTTAAGTATATTTCGTCTTGTTTTGAGAGCATTTACTCCCTTTTTTACTCGTGCCATGTTGGTTTAATTAAATTGATTATGCATTAACGAGGAAGCGACTCTTTTCCTTGTGTGTCATGTGGAAGGCTGTCATCTTCTTCTTTCCAAGCTGAGATCGTCGGCTCTCTTTGGCATTGAAATGGTTCTGACCCTTTGCTCGTGCGAGGACCTTGCCGTTTTTTGTTACCTTCAATCGCTTGAGGTAGGATTTGTTTGATTTCATCATAAAATATTTCTTAATAGTTACTTCTTTTCGATAATTGCAGTGAGTCCTTTGAGGCCCTTTGTAGGGGGGACTGATACCTTGTATTCTGTGGTGATCAATTTGAAGATACGGTCCATGCGTTCCTTGAGGAAGTTGAGGTCCATATACTTTGATCGTCCTACGAGATAGAGGTCAATTTTCACCCGATTGCCCTCTTTGAGCCACTCTGAGGCCTTTTTAGCCTTGAGTTCGAGATCATGGTCTCCTGTCCCTATTTTGACCTGAACATTCTTTAAATCCGAGGTCTGGACACGTGCTTTGGAGATCTTCTGCTTCTTCTTTTCGGCATATTGAAATTTACCATAATCCATGATTTTTGCAACTGGTGGGACGGCATTTGGGCTGATTTCGATAAGATCGAGGTGGCGGAGCTCTGCTTGCTTGAGAGCCTCTGCAAGAGTAATAAGCCCGAGGTTCTCGCCATCTTCAGTGATGACTCGAAGTTCCGGGGCTTTAATAAAGTGATTTATGCGGACTCGTACTGTGCTCAAAGTACTCTATTTATAGCAAATCCCGGACAAAACGCAAGAAGAAGCCTGCAAATTTCTCCACCCAGTATCTGCGCTTCCATTCTGCGAGAGTGACTTCCTGTGTATGTTTGAGGTCTTCCATAAAGTGGGAAGTAAGTTCTTCAGCGAAGACTTTGTTAGTAGAGATGATGTTTGCCTCGAAGTTGTAGAGCAGACTGATCGAGTCGAGGTTCTGTGTTCCAATGGTCGACCAGGTGCCGTCAATGATGAGGGTTTTTGCGTGAAGTATTTCGCCTTCATAGAGGTAGATTTTGACTCCGGAAGAAAGCAGGCTGTTGAAAAAGGTTTTGCTGCACATATCGACAACAGGATGATCTGTTTCTTTGGGCAATATGATCTTTACATCCACCCCACGCTCAGCCGCCGCTTTCAGGACACGAGCGAGACGACGAGTGGGAACAAAGTACGGCGTTGTGATGCAAATATATTTTTGTGCGCTCGTAAGAGCTGTTGTTACTTGATGATACAGGAAGCGTCCGCGGGGAAGGGGGTTGTTGGTAACATAGGCAAATTCAGGATCGCTTTGGATAAGCTTCTTTACCTTTCGCAATTTCTTGCCCTGCGCTCGGTCCCACATACGCTCAAAAGATCTTTGCATATCGTGGACCACTGGTCCTGCGAGGCGGACGTTGCTGTCCCTCCATGATTGCATCTTTTCTGACACGCAGATGCTTCCAGTAAATCCCACCATTCCATCGACGACGAGATTTCTGCGGTGATTGCGAAAGAACCATGAGCGATAATCGTGGACTTTAAGAAAACTTGGCAGAAGTGTTTTAAAGAAAACAAGTTCGACGCCTCTCTTTTTTAGATTTTCTGCAATGCCCGAGCCGAAAAAGCTAAAGCTTCCTGCAGCATCCCAAATAAATCTCACTTTGACTCCTGCCTGAGCGCGTTCAGCGCAGACATCGATGAGTTGTTTGCTGAAGTCGTCAGAAACAAAAATAAACTGTTCAAGCTCGATACTTTCTTTAGCATCTCTGCACGCAGAAAGCATCGCCTCCCAAGCTTCGGTGTTTGACGTATAGAGTTTCCACAGTGTCTCCTGCATATTCTGTAGGATACCATAGTATAATGAATGCATGAACAAAACCCTCGCGGAGGAGATTATCATTGTCCTCCTCGTGCTCATTATCAGCGTTACAGCATACTTTGGTTTCGGACCGAAGCGTCATGTTGTTTATATTGAAACTGTACCTGCACCGACGGTTATTCAGGTAGAAACAAAAACTCCAAGTAATGCTTTTTCTTCCACCCCCAACTCTGCATACAGCAATGTTGTAGGATATTTTGCATACGGTGCGTTTGTAACAGAATTGCCCGATTGGCTTTCACAAAACTGGATGAGCCCAAAAACTTCTGACGACACCACAGTCTTTGTTCCTCGGGTAAATAGTGCTGGCCGAGATTTTTCTGATATTGTCATAACCTCAAAAAATACCGACGAACTCTGGAATGCAGAGTATCTCTTTGAGGACAACATCGCTCATGCACAAGGAGAGGGGACGCTTGTAAATAGTGAAATCATTTTAAATGAAACAAGTGATATGCGCATCTACCATATCGAACGAGCGATGGAGGGTTGGGTCTATGCACTCTACTATATCGATGGAGATGGAAAGACTGCAGAAATTTCTTTCTCTGCACAGGAAGCAAATTATTTTAATTACAGCAGCAAGGTAAAAGAATTTATCCAAGGTCTCTCGAAGGGAAGCGAGCCGAGAGGATAGGGTTAGGTAATAAAAATCGGCTGTCATGAAAATGACAGCCGCTCTGAATTTCGGGTCTAAGGATCAATCTTTACGAGAGGTCCTTCGCCCCCAAACATGGAGATCGAGAGTTTTTTCTTGCCCCGCGCCGTGCAGAGCACGTCGTACTCCTTTGTTGTAGCTTGGAAGGATCCGGTACCTCTCACGATCTTGGTATGGAGTGTGAGCTCTTTTTCTGCACCTTGGGCCAATTGTGCATTCCCGATGCGGAAGACCTTTCGTGTCTCATTGCTCCCAACATTCACTGTCTTCCAAGGAGACACCCTCCGATCGCCCTCATAGAGAGCAGAGCGGATGCGGATCTCTTCCCCGGAGAAACTCCGAAAGACGATGGGGATTTTCAGCAAACGAACATCCGCCGAAGAGAACCGCCCGTCTATGAGGAGAGAAAGATTTTTCACCACCTCTCCTCTATGTGCTTGGATTTCAGGTCCCGATTCTTTTGGCCGTATCCGTAGATCGTCGAGGATGAGCGAGAGACTGCTCTGCCATGAGGTGCCTGTGCGGCTCTCCTGACAGAAGAGAACATAGTCTCCGTCTACTGGAATGCTGGGGAATTGGGGAAGGAAGATTGAATCTTCGAGCGTAGGGAATCTAACCTCCACAATCTTGACTCCAGTTTCCGTATCGAAAGTTCCTTCCGAAAGGATGAATCCGTGCTTCTCTCCCCGAGAACCAGAGATGAGGTTGATGTGCGCCCGGTATGTGTCACCGGGGTCAAAGCCCTGCCAGCTCAGGTAGAAGCTTCGCCTCTCCCCGGCAAGCCAGGGTGATGAAGGGTCGACGCTTTCGAAGTACAGGCTTTGAGCCCGCGTGGTAACTGCAAGCACTCCGAGGAGTGCGACGACAAGGAACATGAGTCTTTTCATAAATTTAGGTAACCGTCCATTGCTATCTATACTACCTTTCATGCACTATGTCAAGGAGTGGTATACTATACCTATGTCACAAGTCACCGCATTTATCGTCATCGTCGCACTCGGTCTTTTCTTCTACAGTCCACTCTTCAAAGCTCCAAAGAAAAAAGAAGAGAAGAAGGGAGGGGGAGGAGGGGAGAAGAAATAAAATTTGGACCTAGTGTTTTACTGGCAATGTAAAAGAAAACATTGCGCCCTTGTTGAGTCCTTCTGACTCAGCCCAGATTTTTCCTCCATGCCGTTTGATGATTTCTTTTGAAATGAAAAGTCCTATTCCCATACCTTCAGTGTGAGTCGCAGTTCCTGCGCCGCGGAAGAATTTATTGAAAAGACGAGGCATGTCTTCTTTTGAAATACCTATGCCGTTGTCATGAACAGAACAGGTAAGGAAATCTTCTGTGCGTAGTATCGATATCTCGATAAGTCCTCCTTGAGGTGTATACGCTAGAGCATTGTCGACGAGAGTCTCAACAATAAATTCGATTCTGCCTGCATCGACATTGATCGAGGGAAGACTTTCTTCATAACGAGTTTTTACCTCAATATTTTTTGCATCAAGACGATTTTTCCGAGAGCCGAGAGTTTTATCCACGATACGGGCAAGAGAATCTTCTGAAAGACTTTGAGTATTTTCGCCATTACCAACATCTGCAAGGTTTGCCATAATATCTGTAAGTCCCACCAAGGCCACTCCTTCACTCTCGATATTTTCAAGTTCTTTCTTTTGTTCCGGAGTTATAGAAGATGACTTAAGATTTTCGACAGACCACTTGATCCCGGTAAGGGGAGTACGGAATTTGTGCATGATGATGTTCATAAATTCATCTTTCAAAATATCCACTTCTCGAATCTTTTTCCAAACAAAGATTGCACAGCTGACGGCTATGATTCCCGAAAGAGTTGGTATGATCCAAGGAGGGAAATTCGGTACCAAAGATATGATAGTCTCGTTTGCACTACTGATGAGGGTGATTGTAAGGGCCACGCCCGCCACCCCGAGTCCATACCAAAAGGCTCTTTTCGCTATGATATTTATATCTACAAGTTTGTATTCAACTACCGAATATGCAAGCGGAATCATGTAGAGTCCAATCAATGCTGAGAAGAGAGGATTGATCTCGATACCATACAAGAGGAACAATGGAATACTTCCTATCCCGTATGCAATTGCCATAGCTGTCCCGAGATATTTCAGACGATTTTTCATCTCAAAGTCACCGTGCTTGTGTGAGTAAATGAGGACACAGAGGGCATAGAGTAGTGTGGCAAAAAAGAATATATCTCCGACGAAATAATATTTTCCTTCTACAAAGAAGTTTATAAAATATGCTCTCGGTTCAGAAGGGAGGAGAAAAAAGTCGGGCAATGCAACGAAAAATATTGTGAGGCCTGTAACTGTTGCGTAAATGATGCGAAGGAGTATTTTTTGAACTTCATATTGTTTGGTCACCAAGAGCACAAGGTGTGTATTGAATACGATTGCCCAGAGTGAAGCGATGTTCCACATAAATGCGAAGCGTGAAAGATGCGGATCAATTATATTTCCGCCTATGATGTAGGAGAGTTCCCACACTATCGTCGCGATACCCATGAGAAAAAATATCACGTGCGTTGTCTTTGTGTACCCTCTCGACAAAACAAGAATTGCAAAGATCAATGTCGTAATGATCGAGATTGTATGTCCTATGTTGCTCACCAAAAGTTCTGTGCTCATGGAGTCTTTGTTACTATAAGAATACCATGAAATAAAATAGATTTTTGCTATACTTATCCCAGAATGAAAATCTATATCAGAGATCTGATCGCCAGCGGGACCAGGCTCTCACCTCGGCATCCTACATACGACGAAATGAATCGTGACCACAAGGGTCCAAATGAAGGACCCTCTTCTGACGCCCGTCTTTTGGGAGAGGAACACGAAGACTACTGGGTCGGTCTCGACCAGCTCGCCGAACAACATCCCATTCCAGGCGGTGGTATTCGCCGAAGCTAGTCACGAATGCATCCGCATTCTTTTTTTGTTATAAAAAAGCCTCGCGCAGGTCGCGAGGTGATAGGGTTTGAAATGTAAATCACACGGTCTCGGTCGGCGGAGGGAGCAGGGCAAACAGGTAACCCATGATTACCATGGCACCTTGGTAGAGGATGATGTCTTGAAAGCGCATGCCTGGAAAAACGAAAACGGGTCGACTCGACTCCATAATTCCATGCCTTTCTTCGAGCGCCTTCCTGATGGGGACGATTTTCTTTTCATGGTGCCACCACTTCATGACCGAGGAGTGGTGGTCTCTCACGAGCCAATGAAAGCGGTCCTTGATTGCGTTGAGATAGACCATGAGTTCTGCCAGTCCATAGTTGCGCTCGGCTTTGTCCGAGCTGTGAATTTTTTGCCAGATCGAGAAGATCTTGGATGTGCGAATAACTTCAGGATCTTTCATCCACAGTCCTATTTCTTTTTGCGAGGATGCGATGACTTTTTCGCGTTCCACGAGGGAAAGGTTGTAGAGGATGAGATACAGGGTCTTGGTCGGGTTCAGTTTCTTGGCTTTGCTTTGTTTTGGCATAATTGCCTCCTTTCGTTCTGTAGGGAAGTATACGCAGGGCCAAATAAAAGGCAAGACAATTTATTTCTGTGTGCTGTTTTTTTAAAATAGGAAATGAATTTGCAACAGAATTACTCCGCAGCTTTTTCCTCAGCTTCGTCAGCTTTCTCATCTGCCTCGTCGGCTTCCTTTTGTTCCTCATCTGCTTGCGCACGTGCAAGCTCAGCTTCTGCGTCAGCTTTTTCTTCGCTTGCGTCCTCTACACGATCTTGTGCATTTTCAATTTCTTCATTAGCCATGGTTTTTAGATTGTATTAAATAATAATTACTTTAATCATAACGCATGGGGATTAAAAATCTATAGCGGAGAGGGGTATGTAAAAGAGAAAGCCCGACCTTGTAAGTCGAGCTTGCTTGAAACCAAGTCTCAGGATTTGATGTAGTCGCGAGGCCTTCCTTCAAGGATAGGTAGGAAGGTGTAGATCTGTAGTCCCAATGTTGCGAGACCAATGACCCAAGCGAGGATAGGGAACACGGGACTCTTCGCTTTTTCTGCGAAGGAGAGTGTAATCGCAAGGATAAGTACAGTCCCCGTTAGAGAGAGTATGGCACTGATTCTGTATTTGTTCATAAGTACAAGGGTTTTTGTTGAATTGTTCAACGTGTGTTTGATATGACTTAAAATCAATGATAATTCACGGACTTTAAGCCATACCAATCACACCCCACTCTTTTCCTATATTACCATATTTACTTATAAAAGTCAAATCTGTGGACTTGGCGAGTCAAGTTGGAACTAGGTGTGTCCTCGGGTTTTTGAAGCACGGGAAGCGACTCTAGGCGCTCAAAGATATTTATAGTGTACGACGTGTTGAGACTTATATGGATGAAATCAAACCGAACAAGAAAATAACGCCGACTAAAACGATTAAAGAAAGTATAAGATATTGTTTTTTTGTAATTGTTTCAATAGCTACAAATAACAACAGGCTCGCAATAAAAATGCCGAGTAAAATATTAAACGGAACTGAAAGATAACTAGGATATGAAATAACTATAGATGGCAATAATAGTATTCCTGACACAGCAACTACCCAGGCAAGAATTTTATTGAATTTCATTGCTTATATTATATCACTATTGGTGGAGCATGTTGGAGTTAGCTCGAACCTTTTTCGATGAAAACCCAAGCGCTTGACCCATGCAATGACCAGGACTCGAACGAGCGTGAGGGTATCTCCACACCCCTCCCCGCAGTGGGGACAAGCGTGCATGTCAAAATCTCCTGACTGGTTAATGTTTTCTCTGCGTTTCCATGTGCTTGCACCACCCCCGACATCGGTCGGTTTCCGGCTCGCACGGCGCTGGTATTTTCAGCGCGGTGCCGTGCTCGCCTCCAACCTCCCTCGTCGCTCACGCGACCAACGAGTTCCCCCGACGGACGGGTTCAACGACTAAAGGACAGATGTCCTTTTGGACGGGTTTAACGAGTTTGACTGGTTCAACTGGTACAACTGGTGCAACGGCTTAAGGAAAACGGGTTGACGCTTCGGGATGTTCGTAAAGCAAAGAATCAAAACTGCATCAGGGTAGCTTGCCGAGACGGTCAAAATCTGGAACATGCACCCGAAATGGAAAAAAATCTTCCACCCTTGAAACAACTGGTAACGCTCAAAGTCCAAAACTACCGAAGTATTCCCGCACATGCGCCTCTGACTATTGAGATCAATCCGCACGTTACATTTGTCGTGGGGGTGAACAATGTCGGGAAAAGCAACTTGCTAAAGCTGTTCTACGAACTGCGCCCAGTATTTTCATCTTTTGACCACGCAATCCGTAATCAAACACCTGGCTTAGCAGACCAACGAATTAACATTGACCAACTAGCGGGAGATTCTCTTTTCAATCAAAAATCTCAGAACCAGCCGTTCAAAATGGAGCTAGGACTTGGACAAGTAAAAATGGTTGTCGAGCTTCGTCCTTCTGATCCCGACTCCATGCATGGCAATGGCTATATGGTAACGTGGTCCATTCATGGACTAGAGGAAATCACCAAAAAGACGGACATCGCGGCGCAATTTTCACGGCTATTTGTTGACTCAATGTATGTTGGGCCGCTGCGGACAGCCTCGCGTCATGCATCAGGTCAATCGCGGGATATTTTTATTGGAGCAGAATTTCTTGGAACCTTCAAAAGTTGGGCAAAAGGAAAAATTGTAGAGCGCCGCAACAAGACCAATGAACTGATCAACGAACTCCGAGAAATTTTCGGGTATCAGCGGCTGGACATCTCGGTTGCCGCTGATGACTCAACGCTAATCATCGACAACGATGATGGAAGTTTCCGGCTCGACGAGTTGGGTGATGGAATAGGCTATTTCATTGTCGTCCTCGCCAACGCAATGATGAAGCAGCCCAGCATTATCCTCATCGACGAGCCAGAAATTGGACTTCACCCAAAAATGCAGGAGGCCTTCGTTCGTAGTCTTGCTGCCAAGGCGTCGTTTGGAATGCTGGCAAGTTCGCATTCCATCGGTTTGGCTCGCAGCACCGCCGACACGCTTTACTCACTTACGCGAGGGGAGAACGGTGCGCCTTCACTTGTTCCTTTCGGCCAGCATCGAACTCCCACGCTTTCTCAATCCATTCACGAATTGGGCTTCAGCCAAATGATGGAAGTGGGCGCGACTCACTTGCTGCTTGTCGAAGGCAAAACGGACATAAAGGCATTTCGGGAAATTCTCAGACATTTCAAAATCGAGCAGCACTTCTTGATTTGGCATTTGGGCGGGCGAGACACGTTGAATGCTGATGTCAGCAAAATTGCCGATGAAATCAGTGAACTGAAGCGTCTGCCCTTTGGCACTATCTCTGTTGTCTTCGACAGTGAGCGCACCGCACTCAACGCTCCAATCAACCTCAAGTTTCGGCCCTTCGTAGCTCACTGCGAGAAACTTGGATTTTTAGTCTTCCCGACTGATTATCACTCGACTGAAAACTACGTGACCCAGCAAGCACTCGACTCTGTTATCGGTGGCACCTCGAAAGCTCTTACGCCATATCAGAATTTCAACGCCTCTGCACCGTCGGGCAAATGGGACAAGACCAAGAACTGGCTTCTGTTTCGTGCTATGAAAAAGGAAGATTTCGTCAACACCGGGCTAGGCCAGTTTATCGAGAAAACACTTGTTCCGGCGGTAAAGTGACTGAAAAACCAAGTTCGAGTTGCTGGGTCCCCGCAAATTACGGGTTCGCTATTTGCCCGGACTAAAAACTTTGACTAAAAGGGCAACGAGTGCGCTCAGCAGTAAAGCAGAAGTAGCGAAGTAAGTGAAAATTCCACGTTCGTATTCGAGGCTGCGCTCAAAAAATTTGGTACCAAGCACCTTAATGAGCTTCCGAAAAGGAAAGCCGAGAACACATCCGCCAAGGGTTAATGCCAAGAAAATTGAGGGAATAAGCGAAAGAATCACTACCACCTTAAACCAAGGATCAGTAAAGAACCACGCGGCCCAGGTTGTTCCCATGACTACGCCCGCTCCAAGAACTACGGAGAGTTGTGATAGTTGAAACAGTAGCGGAACAAACGGCCAGAATGCAATATTCAGTCCCAAAAACAGGACGATACTATCGATTACCAAAAACGCTCCCACCACCATCAAGTTCACTGCAAACATGAGTGAGACGGCAAAAGTCGTTTTAGCACCCAGCATCTCCTTCAAAATCAGTCGGCTGACGGCTAAGCAAATCGAATTCAACAGTGCAGTGTTGAGCAGAACGAAAACTACAAAGTAAATCGTGTAGCCGGCTTCAAAAGGCCAGCCTCTCGCCTTGGAGAGGTCTGAGGCGTTTTCGCGAATGTTTAAGCCTGCCGCGCCCTTGTCGAACTCAGGGTTTTTAGCCACCGACTCCAGGAAGCTTTGCTCCAATCTGTAAGTTTCCCAAGGATATTGCCCCATTCCAAAAGGTTTGCCGCACTGCAAACCCACAATGGAAGTGGTGATGACCAATAGACACGCTGTGATTACCGACGTTCGCCAAACTGCTCGTTTGGAAAAGGGAATGGAACCAATCAATCTGTCGTAAAACAGTGCCAATACCCCTAATGGCTTGAGGACAATCGACTCGGGCAACGCGTCGGCCGCACGAACCCAGAGATTCAAAATCGAAGGGCGGATTTTGTTTTCCCCCTCCTTGCCCCACCACAGCGCGCACATTTCGCAAAGAAATTTAAGCCCAACAAAAATCGCACCGAGGACGACAAGGAAATAAATAATTCCTTCTCTGTTCATCAATGCCTGAACTGTGTGTCGTTACCATTTTCCTGACAACGCGAATCGATTGCCAAAACATTTGAAGATACCGGCCGGCGGGTTCAGGCTAGGACTCGATGGAAATGTTTCCAGGATGGTCAACAATTGGGATGTCAGTGCTCATCACCCTGATGATGTTTCGGCTCAGTCTAGTTTCAGGATTGAAAAACTGCCCTTCCGCCAGCGCCGATCGCACCGCCGGGGTTTTTGAAAGCCGTCGGCGAGTTTTGCTGTTTGGACTGGTAATTTTGGTCACCATGGCAGGGTACTTCACGCAACCAATCATTGAATGCATTGCTTTATCGCGCTGCGAAAACGCAGTTGCGAAGAATTGGCTGACCTTTGTGATTACTGCTCTGGCTCCGGGGGCTATCGCTGCATATTTCACCATTTCTGCAGTCGGTTCTCGCGGGAGTTTTCGAAGCGGTTCGGCCGCCCTAGTGATTGCATTGACGGCTGTGGATTTTTGGCAGGCGATTCAGGGAACCGTGCCGTATCGTGAATTCCTTTTTTCTTTTCTCTGTAATGTGATTGGCGCTCCGATTGGGATTGCGATCGCGCTGCTTGCTCAATCACGCCTCTGGCAACGAGAGCCCGCGGCGTAAGTTGCTGTCGGCTACTTGCGCTGCCGCATTGTTAATGGCAAGGGGCTTGACGAAATCTTGCGTTGCGAGAGAATGGATTAACATACTCCCACCATGCTCAAAAAAGTCCTAACGGTCAAAAATATTGGGCGATTTCGAGACTACTCGGCAACCGGCAACACCGAACTGATGCGCTTAACACTCGTGTTGGCAGACAACGGGCGCGGAAAGACAACCACCGGTGACATTCTCCGATCACTGAGGAGCGCGGACCCAGCGCCAATCCTCGGACGAACAACGCTTGGCGCGACGGGGAAACCTGAGGTATCGCTCCGTTTTGAAACTGAAAACATCGGGTTTACTGGCGGTGCTTGGTCAAAGCCTTATCCAAATCTGTGCATCTATGACACAGTCTTCATTCATGAGAACGTGTTTGCTGGGGATTGCGTTGACCACACTCACAAGAAAAACCTTTACAGTGTTATTGTCGGCGAGGAAGGCGTAAAGCTCGCTCGTGTCGTTGAGGACTTTGACAGAAAGATCAAGGACGCAAACAGGGACGTAGGTGACAGAAAGTCCGAAGTAGAGCGGCAAGTGCCTGATGGGGTTGCACTCAAAACATTCCTTGCACTGCCCAAGAACGAGTCTGTCGAAGCAAGAATTGGCGAGAAGGAGAAGGAGTTAAGCGCGACTCAAAATGCCGGGCAAATTAAGGCTAAACCTGTGCTGAAAAGCATTTCGTTGCCAACCCTCCCAGACACATTCCTCGGCGTCATGGCCAAAACTTTGGAGGACGTTACTCGCGACGTGGAAATCACCGTTCGCAAACACCTCGCCGAACATACAAATGGTGCGAGAGAGAGTTGGGTTGGAGAAGGAATGACGTTGATTAAAGACGGCACGTGCCCCTTTTGCCAACAGCGCCTTCAAGGCAGTGAGGTCATAGAGGCATACAGCTCATTTTTCGGAAAGACGTATGGCCAGTTGAAGCAGGAAATTGAACAGCAAAATGCTTTGGTCGAATCAACTTTCAGCCGGCGGAATCTTCTGGAACTGCAAAAAGCAATTTCCGCTAACAATGAACTCATTTCCTTTTGGAGAGAGTTCGCCACTTTGGTGGAGCCTGTGATTTCTTTTGAGGCTGATGTCGAGGAACCCTTCACAAAGTTGCATGCCGCTGCGGAGGGAGTTGGAAAGAGGAAAAAGGCCGCTCCGCTCGAAACACTAGAAAGGGACGCAGAATTCGTAGCCGGGCAAGCCGCTTACGCTGCCGCACAGGTGACCCTCAGCCGTTACAACGAGATGGTGGCTGTCGTGAATAATCTCATAAACGCCAAGAAAGCGGCAACAGCAGCGGCAGACCCTACGAAGGTGAAGTCCGACCTCGTTTCCCTCAAAGCGGCGATGAAGCGGCACGAGGCGGGTGTTGATTCGAAGTGCGTCGCTTACCAAGCCGCCCTGCTAGCCAAGGACCAACTGGAAGAGAAAAAGGCAGCCGCGAAGGTTGCGCTAGATACCCACAGCGAGAAGGTTTTCGACAAGTACCAGAAGGAAATCAATGTCCTGCTTAAAAAATTTGGCGCAGGCTTCAAATTGAGCGATGCGAAACGCAGTTACGTGGGTGGGACGCCAAGTTCAACATACCAGATCGTAATCAATGGCCATTGCGTGGATTTGGGAGACGACTCAACCCCCGCGAGCAAGCCCTCCTTTCGCAACACGCTAAGCTCAGGTGACAAGAACACGCTCGCCCTCGCCTTTTTCTTGGCACAAATTGAGCACGATCCGCGGCGAGCCGACAAGATTGTCATATTTGATGACCCATTCACGAGTCAGGATCGGTATCGAAGAACATGCACTCAGCAACTCATCACGCGTCTGGCAGGAATCGTGAAGCAGGTGATAGTGCTTTCGCATGACGCTGCATTTCTCAAATTGGTATGGGACAATGCCGGAATCGTGCCTGTCAAAGTGCTCCAGATTGTTCGGGCCGATGGAGACAGCGTGACCATCAACGAATGCGACATCGAGGCTGAGTCAAAAGCGGTGTATCTGCGGAATTACGAGAAAATGCTAATTTTTTCCCGCGAAGGTAAGGGCGATCTCGGCGACGTGGTGAAGTGCATTCGCCCTTTTTTGGAGGGCTGGTTCAGGCTCCGTTATCCAGGAAATTTCTCCGAAACCGAATGGTTGGGCGATTTTATTGGGAAGATTCGCGGCGCAGATACAACAAGCTCTCTGCACGCTGCGAAAGGCATGCTTGAGGAGCTATCCGCCGTAAATGATTATTCCAAGAAGTATCACCACGAACAAACGCCCGGGAGCATCACGGAGCCGTTGAACGATACTGAACTAGCGACTTTCGTTAACAGAACATTAGCGCTCGTTGGCAACTGATCGATGAGCGGCTGAATTCTCACAGTCGATTTACCCGAACGGTTTTTCCAGAAGATACATCTGCGAAGGGGAAGAGTAAGAGCCAGAATTACGCTTCAGCCTCCTGCCGCAACTGCTGCAGATTGAGCAATTGTTTGACCTAGCTCGTTTAGAACCGCTGTGGTGGAATTCGCCAAATCATCCACAGCAAGGCTCTGAATCACCGCAGCAATGAGCACGGGACTGTCAGAGGATTCCGGGAATTCCGCCCTCACTAATTCTCTAGCAAATTTAATGCGTTCCTTTGTCTTATTCATGTTCATTATTGAATTGGAACACTGGCTTTCGCATTTAGTTTCAAGAATTGAATGACGTATTGAGCTTGCCCAACCCAGTCTTTTCCTCAAGGTACCCAAAAGGCCAATCTATGCGTTTCATCCTATTCCTCTTTTCCACATTTTTGGTTTTGTTGCTTCTCATTCCGCCCGCGCTCGTGCGTGCAGACATCGTAGATTTCTCGGACGGCGGAACCACCACCGGCACGGTGTTACGAACGAATGGCAACGATGTCCTCATTCTGCTCGAAACCGACACCCTGCTCTGCGCCCGTTCTAACATTCAGTCGATCACGTTCGCTCCCGTAGAATCGAGCCCCACTTCGCGCACAGCCAGGCTGCCCAATTTCAAAACCATTCTCCTCGCTCTCAACAAGCAGACTTGGGCAGCAAATCTTAAGCAAGTTCCGGCCACAGTAATCGATGCGGGGCCGATGAAAAACGTGCCGTATGTGTCTTACCGGTGTGCCAACGATTACGAGATCAACATCTATGGAGATTTATCGCAGCCGTCCGCCATCGAGGCTGGCGTCTATGGAAAACTCGCGAAGGATGAATTGGCCAAGAATCGCTGCGAAAACTTCCTTCACGGGCTATTGCTGGACTCAGCAGACAAGTCGGCGCTCCGGGGACTCGACTGGCAAGCAGACGTTAAGGTTTGGAAAGATTTCACGTTCGAAGTGACGCCACCAACCGCTCCCGACGCCTACGGCGGGTGGTGGATGTCCATCTATTCCACCGCACAACTGGATACTTCCCGCGCCTCGGATGCAGAATTGAAGCAGATCACCACTTCCCAAGCAGCGGAACGCGAGAGCGGAGATTTGTCCTCTTGGAGCAGCACTGAACTGAGCCTGGCACGCAAGGCACGACCGACGCGCATCAGCTTCAAAAATGGCTTTGGAACTACAATCACGAATGCAGAAGTCGTAAAGGTTAACGAAGGGGTGAGCTTGGATTGGCGAGATGCGCTTGGAAGCGGCACCGTGAGACTGGCCGACCTCTCTAAAGAGCTTCAAGACCTGTTTAACTTCGATCCCGAGAAAGACGCAACTGAAAGCGAGCGACGTGCTCGAATTGCAGCACAGCAACGCGCCTTTCAGCACAGCATCGACTCGGGAGCCCCGCCCCTCTCTTCACGACCTATTCCTGACTCAGGTTACGGCATGGGATACGGACAAAATCAGGGCGGCCGCATTTCTGGCGGAGGTTCCACGTATTCAGGCGGACCGGTCTTTGTTCGTGGCTACACAAGAAGTAATGGAACCTACGTCCGTGGGCACACGAGAAGCGCGCCAAGACGGAGATAAGTTAGGCAATGTCGGCCGCGGAATACTGCTTGTTCGCTGCGGGGATTGAATCAACGAACATCTCGCAATCATTGTTTAGCCCGGTGATTGGCGAGGATCTTCGCTACGCGGGTACGTTCTTTCTTCCTCAAAGGTTCCATCTTTTTTATGAATGCGCATCGAGCCGGGATGCTCCTTCATAAAATCGGCTGCCTCACGCACGGCCTCTTCTTTCGTTTTACCGTCATAGACCTCAGAAGCTCGTTCAGCGTCCTGCCGTTTCAGTTTCCAAGAGTCACCATCATGGGTTAGATCGTATTTATCCATGAATTAAGAATCGTAGGCATGAGCGCGCATCTGTCAAATGACAACTCGGGAATCTTCTTACCGTTCTACTCATGTGGTAAAATTACTCATAACCTGCAAATGCTTTCAGCAAAGCGCAAATCCAATGGACAAGTAGTCCTCGCAAATTCGGAATCCAGATCGAATGCTCCTTTTCTCTGCTTGGAATGTGATGCTGAAGTAGTCCTGAGAACAGGCAGCGTCCGCGTGAACTATTTCGCGCACCATTCGCGCTCCGAGTGCCCTTACGCGACAGGGGAGAGCGAATCGCATCGGAACTGCAAAATGGAAATTTACCATGCTCTCCTGCGCGCGCCGGGAGTAACGGACGTTGCTTTGGAGCGCTCCTTCGGAACAAACCGTGCCGATGTTTTTGCTCGAATTAACAGCGTTCCCGTAGCCATCGAAGTTCAAATCAGTGTGCTCTCGATTGAGACGATTATCCGCCGGACGGAGGAATACGCTCGAAAAGGAATTTTCGTTCTTTGGCTACCGCAGTGGACACCTTATCTCGACGGCGTTCGCTACAGCCCACGACTCTGGGAAAAGTGGGTTCATGCTGCCTATTTCGGCCGCGTGTATTACTGGCTCGAAGGAGCCAAAGTAGCGGAATATCGCTTCGAGCCATATCTGCAACGCATTGGCACTTTTTCGTTTCGCAACGGTAATGGAAAGTCTCCACAAAAAGCAGCTTATTCAAGGCCGTCTAAACGCTATCGTCAGCCAACTAGCGGTCGAGAATTGAATCTGGCATCGAATTTTAAGGGCATAATTCGAAGCCGTTGGCGTTCAAAACATTTCGTCGTGCCCGAAGCCAAAATCTTCATTCAGTGCTAGCCATGTAGCCGACAGCCATCTTGCACGGCGAATTTGAATTGCCTTTATGGCAAGGTGGGCTTTGAGTCATCAATCATCGAGACTACTTCTGGGAATTCTATTGTTGCGCCTCTTTTGGCCGTCGAATGTTTTGTCGGCTTTTGCGGCGCGAATGGCCACAAACTATTCCGCCTCCGCCAATCAATTCATGAGTATTTCAACTTCATTCAGCAGGCTGATCGAAAAAATTCAACCGCTCGATAGTGAAATCCTATCGGCGAAGCAACATGTCGCGAGCATACGCACCCGCCTCGAAACGGTGTTCGCTATTTCCGACTGCCACGTCACCGGCAGTTTTCGTCGTGAAACTTCAATTCGTGGCTTTAGTGATATTGATCTTTTTCCCGTTTTTCGGAAAAGCAACTTTGTCCACGGAGGTGTTCTCACTAGCTCGACTCAGGCACTTGAGAATATTCGTCAAGGCCTCCTGGCCCGCTACCCTAACACGCCGCTTGGGCGTGACGTAACGGCGATTACTATTGAGTTTTCGGACGGACAAATAGTGGACGTCGTCCCGGCCCTATTCCATTCCCTCTATCAAGGTAAGTGGCCGGTTTTTGAGATCCCTGATGGCGAGGGGTGGTGGATGCCGACCTGTCCTAGCCTCTACGATGCCTATATCGCACAGGCCAACACTCAAAGTGGGGGCAAGCTCCGCTATGTGGCCCAAATGATGAAATTCTGGCGGGAATGCCGGCGACCCCGTGTTCCACTTTCGTCCTTTCACATTGAAATGATTCTCGCCCACGAGGAGGTATGCAAAGGCGTAAAACCGTACGCAGAATGTATTCGTGACGTCCTTCGTAGTCTCACCAACAGAGAATGCCGAGCTATTCGTGATCCCTACAGCATTGGCGGGAACATTCCGGCAGTTAAAACATCGAATCAGCGGTCGGATGCTTTCGCTTCGGTGAAAAATTCGCGCGACCATGCTAACTCAGCGGTCGCATCCGACGTTTTCAGCACTACCGAGGCCCGGCGACAGTGGGATATTGTTTTTAATGGCAAGTTTCCGACGTGATGGGTAGAAGCACACTATTTTGCATTTGTATGAGCATTTCCCGAAACTTCCAGATCGCAGCAACGGCAGAACGAGTTGGTTCGAAGCTGTTCCTCGCCGTAACCGCCATCTCCTCTGTGCTTCTTGTGTTCCCCAGAGAAGAAGTTGAGTCGTGGCTTCATCCACTCCTAATCGTAGCAGCGTTTGCCGCGGTTACTTGCAGTGTTGTAACGATGAATTACCAGACAGAAGGGAATAGGCTTCTAAGAGCCACCCAGCTCTCGAATTCTTTGGGTGCAACAATCGGAGATGCACCCCGCCAAGATTATTTCAATAACTCTGTTCCTCCATCTTTCTTGCGCCTCGCAGCTACAACTTTGGAAAACACACTTTTCTCCAAAGAGGTGCTTTCTCGGATGCTTGTGACTGAACGAGCAAAAGTCGGAGCTTACGCTGTAATCTTGATCCTCTTGTTAAGTCTCCGGTGGACCTCTACGAGTTGGCTTTTACTTACTGCCCAAACCATTTTTTCTGCTGACCTCATCCTGGCGTGGATTCGGATGGAACGGTTTCGTCAGAAAACCGTGCGCGTGCATGAGTGCATTCGCCAGTTCTTTCTTCAGCAAGGAGATGCTAAGAAGCCGAACAATGTTGCCATCATTGTTGCATCTTTCACTGACTACGAATGTGCAAAGGATGAAGCGTCAGTACCGCTGGACTCAGCTGTTTTTGAGAAACTGAATGCTCAAGTGTCAGAACGCTGGGAAGTGATGAAGGCCCAGTTACAAGTTCTCTCGCCATTAAAATGAATGCAATTTCACGCTCTAAATTCACGAAAGGCGATTTCTTTCTCTCATTCGTGTACATACGATTTTAACACAAATTAAATTTTAACCCTTTAAGGAAATATGTGGTCCGACAACGAAACAACCGATGACCTTTTTGGTTTTCGTGTTCATGCCGACCTGATACGCGAACTTATCATGGACCCATCCGTTTTGCCGGCGACCATCGGAATCTATGGCGATTGGGGTGGGGGCAAATCCAGCATCATGCAAATGCTGAGGGCCGACTTTGAAAAGCAAGCGACCGACGAGAGCGATAGTGTAAATACCTACAACGGTGTGGCTGTCTTGTATTTCAATGGCTGGCTTTTTGAGGGTTACGATGACGCCAAGGCGGCGCTTTTAAGTTCGATACTGACGGCGCTTCGCGACCACAAGCGGTTTGGCCCAAAGCTGAAAGAGCGAGCAAGTAAGTTGCTCAAACGCGTGGATTACATGCGCGCGGCGCGAATGCTTTTCACGGGTGCCGTGGTAGGCGGGGTTGCTGCAGCTACGGGCGGAGTCGAAGTAGCGGCAATGGTTCCCGCCCTGGCCACTGGCGCAATGGCAGGAGCAAAGGGTTCAGCACCCGATGCCCTCAAGGAGGGCCTTGCAAATCGAAACGAGACGAGCTCGGATGAAGCGCTCTCTGATATTCGCCAATTTCGTGATGACTTCGCAATGATGCTCGCTGAAAGCGACGTTAAGACGCTGGTCGTTTTGATCGATGATCTGGACCGATGCTCACCGGAGCGAATTATCGAGAATCTCGAAGCCATTAAACTATTCCTCAATGTGCCCAATACGGCCTTCGTAATCGGAGCGGATCGAAGGATTATCCGACAAGCAGTGGCGTGGCGCTATCGAGATACCCTAAAGTCACCGAACGATGGACAGGCCGATCCGAGCGAACGATTGGTTGATGACTATTTGGAGAAGCTCATCCAAATTCCCTATCGTCTTCCGCGCCTTTCTCCCTCTGAGATTGAAACCTATCTGACGCTGCTGTTTTGCAAACGCCATCTGGAGCCCGCACACTTCAGTCGGGTATGCGAGGAATCACGAAATCAACGAGCTAAAGACCGCTATTGCTCATTCGCGCAGGCGAATGCATTGGACGTGTTGAAGGGTGCTTTGTCACCCAAATTATCCGAAGCCCTCCGCATCGGTGCGGGCATAGCCTCTCAAATTACGGATGTGCTTCAGGGAAATCCCAGGCAGGTAAAACGCTTCCTTAATGCGTTCTTTCTACGTCGGAAGCTAGCGGATGTTGCCAAGCTCGACGAGGTGAAAGATGAGATTCTGGTGAAGCTGATGCTTCTGGAATACGCGGCTCCAAGGCTGTTTGACAAGTTGTTCGGTAGCATGGATGGCCAAACGGGGTTAGTTGGAATTCTCGCTGAATTGGAGCCGAAGCCCGGCGTTAAGTCAGGCACACTTGAATCAACGCCAACGGAAAGGCTTGCGGAGTGGCAGCCAATGTTCCGGTGGCTAACAATGGAGCCCTTTTTGGCTAGTGTTGATTTACGCGATTACATGTGGGTAACACGAGATCGCCTAGGTTCTACGATGAGCGGCACAACAATGGTTCCAACCATCG
>JAZKJN010000002.1:130639-185695 GCA_040384285.1 Patescibacteria group bacterium | reverse complement strand
CAACCATCGTGCGTGAAATTTTCAAGAAGTTACTGAGTGACATGGGCGACGTCGCTGCGCGAAAAGAAATTTCGAGGCTTCAGCCATTGGAGCGCGCGAGTTTGGCTCAATTGCTCATTTCGCACGCGCAACAAAAACCAAATCAAATTAAACCGTTTCGTGCGCTGACCGAGATAGCAACTATTGACGGGAGCGCTGCTGAGAGCTTTCGAGCGCTTGTTGCCAGAATTCCAAGAGCTGAACTACCACCAGCACTGGCTATAGAGATTCAATCGCTAGCGACGAAGCCGAACGCACTGGGAGAAGCATGTCGGGCGATCACGAACGATTTTGCTGAAGACAACAAAACGCTCTTCGGCAAAGCGCTCAAACAGAAACAAAGATGACCTATGGGCACGTCAACTAATTACTCGGGCTCGCCAAACTGGAGTCCCGCAAAAAATGAAGCTACCCGAGCAGGAGGCGCAGGGCATGTCACGCCCCAGAAAGCCGCGTCGGTTGTCAGTGGCTTTGTCGCGCAGATGGCGAGGGCTTCACAACTAGGTTTCGGAACGCCCCTTTCTCCTCAGGGAAGAAATTCAACCGCTACCTCAGGCGGAAGTGGATCCGGTGTCGGCGGGGGAGGAGGTGGCGGCGGAACCCGCCGGATTGCTGGATCTGCGCGTACTGTTGCACGCGGAGTCGGCGGCTTTCTCGCAGATGTTGGAACTAAAGGATTTCGTGAGGCGCTTGCCGAGCGTGGATTGACCGATTTGACCGGCAAGACCCCGGATGAAATCGCGCTGGCACTAGCTGATCTGCTTGGCGGTCCTGCGAGCCTGATTGAGCAAACCGCGCTGCGTGGTGCCCTCATGGAAATGGTTCTCAAATGGTCAGAGGGCGTGCAAGGAATCAATGGTTTGATCGAGTCGGTAACAAACATCGCCCAAAATATTGAAGGCGCGCTTCATGACTTTTTCGGGCATTACATTTTCGAGGTTTTCAAGACCGTCGGTTATCAGGGCGTCCTAGCCACCCACGGCTTTGAAAAAGCTAATAGCATGGCTGGCCAGATTCGAGATTTCATCAATGCAAAAATCGGCGGACTGCAAGCGTCGCATAAACTTTCATCTGTGGATTGGAATGGCGTTAGCGGGGCAGCGATTGTGGACGGTATCGTCGCGGACACGATTGAGATCTTCGGAGAGCAGCTATGAGAAAAGACATCACCATAACGATCGCGCCGGAGGCTGATTTCAGGAAAGAGACCGCCAAGCTTGCTCTCCATTTCGACGGACAAACCGAAAACGTTGTTCTCGATGTAGATGCGACCGCGCTTCTTAAAGTATCGCGGACCGTGCCGGACCTAGCTCAGGATTTTCTGTGCATTGCCTCGTGCGTCTACGCTGCGGACAAAGCGGTGCCAAGGGATGGAGCGGAAGATAAGTGGACCCGACACCTAGCCATCGAAATTCCTGTCGAGCATGTGGGCACTTGGACCAATGTCGTTAATGACCTATCGGACTGTATCAGCTTCTTAACTGGCGATCGTTGGGAAATCACTTTCAGGCACGGTGAGAAGCGTTTAGTTCAAAAGAAGCCCAGACAGCGCAGCGTTAAGTTTAAGCGTGCCACTGGTGAAGCTGTTTGCCTCTTCTCAGGAGGGTTGGATTCCTTCATCGGAGCAGTGGACTGGCTCACCGAAAATCCCAGCGAAAAATTACTTTTAGTTGGGCACTATGACAGGCACGTCTCAGGTCCAGGCGTGGATCAGCGAGCTTTAGAAGACGCCGTGCGCTTGAAATTTAACGGGCGATTTGAATTGGCTCAAACTCAGGTTGGACTTTCATCGGGTAGCGCGGACACTAATTTTCGCAGCCGTTCACTACTCTTCGTCGCGCTTGGTTGTTACTTTGGGGAACTTCTCGGAGAACGAATACCTATTTTAATTCCCGAGAACGGTCCTATCGCCTTAAATTTTCCCCTTACCCCTGCGCGCCGTGGCTCCTGTAGCACCCGAACGGTTCACCCCCATTTTATTGCGGACCTTAATCGTATCTTAGAACGGGTGAATATTTTGAATCCCGTCCAAAATCCATACGAGCTGAAAACAAAAGGCGAAATGGTTGACGAGTGCCAGGATCAAACTTTCCTGAACGACACCTATGCGTTATCTCGTTCGTGCGCAAAAGCAAACCACCGCGAGGCATGGAGTGATCGAAAGGCCCGATCTTGCGGCGTTTGCATCCCTTGCCTTTTTCGTCGGGCTTCACTGCACAGCAGCGGTCGGGACGATGAGGCGTATGGCAAGCGGATTGAGGCAATCACTTCCCTCAGTAGCACTCCCTTGGATGTTTTAGCTCTCCTGACGTTCGTACGACGAAACCCACCCGATCGAGAGATTGCTGCCGGCCTTCTCGGAAATGGTTCACTGCCACTAGACCAGCTTACGTTGTACGTGGATTTGGTTAAACGAATGCGTGCCGAAGTGCTCACTTGGTTAAAAGCAAGCGGCTCGGCGTATTTGAAGAACGAAGTTAGAGCATGCTGATCGACACACACTGTCACATTGACCAGTTTCCTTCGCCCGAAGAAGTGATCCGGGAGTGTGAGAGGAGCGCGATACGAGTCGTTGCTGTCACGAATCTTCCTTCGCACTTCGCAGTCGCTGCCGACAGGCTCTGCGGGCACAAACTTGTATCTCCGGCTTTGGGGATGCATCCACTCTTCGCGGCTGAAGGCATCCGCGAACTGGGCGCATTTAAGCAGATGGCGCCTTACTCTCACTTCATTGGGGAAATCGGCCTCGATTTCTCGCGGCAAGGACTGGCATCGAAGCCCATTCAAGTGCGTGTTTTCGAGGAGGTTCTTTGCGCCCTCAATGATCGTCCACGATTTATCACGTTGCACAGCCGAGGGGCTGAGAGTGCGGTTATGGAGGCGCTTCGACGCCACAAAATCAGAAAGTCCGTATTCCATTGGTTCACAGGAACTGAGAAAGTTCTTCTTGAAGTAATTTCCGATGGTCATTTTGTTTCAATCAATCCAGCGATGCTATGCACTGCTAAGGGAAAACGAATTTTGGAATGCACGCCCCCCGACCGGGTCTTGGTAGAATCTGACGGCCCATTCGCAAAGACTGGAGGATCACCATGCAAACCGACAGACGTAGATGTGGTTTATCAAGCGTTAGCCAAGCACTGGAACATTTGTATGCAAGGAGTGGTTGATCTCGTCCGCGCAAATTTCGACTCCGTGGCCCCACCGCAAAGGGTGTAGCGTTTCCACGAAAAGAGAGAACGGCTCCGAAATTACGGAACCATTTAGCCCCACGCCCCTCGGGTCCATTCGCGCCCGCCCTCTTCCCATTGTACCGTCCGGTCAAGGTCGCTCCAGCCCAGCCCGGTCGGATTCGTTCCACCGCGCTCGCCCAACCTGTGACTTCGGCCGGTGCGTTCAGAGTGCGGAGGCGCTCAGACGCCACGCACAAAGGTCGATTCTTATCAGCCAAACGCACAAACACATGACATACATTCAGGAGTTTGAAGCAGAGCTTTTGAAGAAGCTCAACGGGAGCGAAGACGAGTTCGCTATCGTCCGATGGGTTTCCGAGAAAGTCCTCGAAAGCTACAGGAACGGCATCACCGCCGGCCAGAAAGGCGTAACGGTGAAGCGCCAGGGACAGAGCCGCCGACGCGGTTTTCCCTCACAGGCTCAGTAGTCGCGAGCCTGCCATTATCAATCATCACACGCACCCATGAACCTCACTCCCCATGAGCAATTGGAGAAAAAAGTTAATCGCTGCATCGGCGACGTCGACGCACTAATCCAAGACGTGGCGCGCCTTCGTGACCTCGTAAAGGCCACGTGCAACTATCGAGACCATGAGATTTCCAGGCTTACCGACGAAGTGTTCACGTTAGGCGAGGACTTTGAGGATTTCCGAAGGGAACTCAAACTCCCAGGCGCGGAGGAATAGACATCCCTGATGGGATTGTCCCCGCCTTCTCCCTCACAGGCTTGGTAGTCGTGAGCCTGCATTACCAGCTACTTCAAAAACACATGTCAATGACGCCACTGGAAGACAGATTGGATTATTGCGAAATCCAAATTGAGGAGCTTACCGAGGCGTTTCATCACATTCGCGGAGACATTCAAACCGCGCTCGGCCTTCGAGATGCGTCGATTAATCATCTCCGAGCCAGTCTCGATGAATTGCGCAAAGAACTCAATTTGCCTCCGAAGGACTGATAGCTTCAGTCTGCGAAATCGCCCCGCTGCGAAGCGGGGCTTTTTCGTGTGTGCGTTGGCTGACCGAGGGGCGTCCCCGACCCCCTGCCCCCTGCCGGATTCCTCCCCCAGGGGGAGATTCTCTGACCGGCTTTATCCCTTCTTAGCTGGATGGTTTATGTACGAATGCTGACATCTGCCGCCGCCGGGCCTTGCCTGCGGAGCGATACAGATCAACTCATCATTGGGATCCGGAGCAAAGCCTGTACATTTACAAATCGCACAAGGATTGCCTTGAGCGTTTTTGGCGTTTAAGGAGTTGGTTTTTGTATCTCTTACCGTATGGCAGCCCATGCTTACTGCAAAAATGCCGAGCAGGAGTAGCACGTGAGTCTTTTTCAGAATTGTTAGCATAGTGAGTCGATTCAATTTCTAAACTCCGAGTGGAGAATTTTGTAAGTAACAAACGCATCAGTCGTGCCCAAGGACACTCTATCCTGTGGTTGAACGACCACAACTTTGGGACTGGGATCTACATAACCGCTCCCTGTGGTCGATCCAAGCACTCGTACTTGAATTGCTTTGCTCTTGTGCTTGTTTCTTATGAAATGGTTGAATCCTACAAACGTGGCGCCTGTTATTTGCTCTTTTTCCACGGTGACAAATACCGACGCCTCTTCTTCGCTTGAGGGCGGATTTGACCTCGGCGACCGGACCGGTGGAGAAGAGCGCGGGATTCGATCCACGGGCGGTTCTGCCGGGATTTCATCAAAAAATCTTACCTCCAAGCCAACTTTCTCGAAGAGCTCCTTCCAGAGCTCCGCGCATTGGCTGGCGTACAGAGCTTGAGCAGGTTTGAAATTAAACTGGAGCTCTTGCAATTGCGTTCTTGTCAGTTGATTAGTTTTCCCTCTTTGAACTGAATACCCTGTTGTCATTACGTTGCGATCAACTGCTTCGATGTGTAGTTCCACTGCACGCTTGCCTCCAAGCGTCATAGCTACACGTCTGCCGGAGCCTAAATCGAGCAGCCGATATTCCGTCACCTGATTCCGGGCCTCAATTTTCGTTGTTTCGATAATCAAGACGTCGTTGGTAAGAAGTGTGAGGGTGGTTTTTAACTCCGACGCTGGATCGGAGTAGGCACGCAAAGTTCCCTGAATCTCTGCCCGGAGAGTTGCGAGAGTTACCTCAGATTGTGCTGACAATACTCCACTCATCAGCGAGAAAGCTATCAGTGAAACTTTCTTAAGTTTGATGGAGATCATTTTGGAGACTTTTTTGACCTAAACCGCAAGGCCGTCAAGGGCGAATCAAGTGCATCGTTGGCATTAATTCTCCATGATTCAGTCAGATTTTCCACGCGCTTTTGCATTGCGCGAGCGAGCGCCGGTACGCGATTTACGATTTTGAGCGATAAAGGCGGTGAGGACTACTCCTGCAAGGCCGAACATTCCGCTTACGACAGCAATCAGAACATCGTTGTTGGACTCCGAAGGGGGAGAGCCAAAATTGATGGCGCTATTTGCGCTACTGCTTGAGGAAATCGCGATGGAGTCAGCATAGAGCTGGTTGACGGTCGCGACCAAACAAAGCGCAGCTATCACGATGAATCGCGCGGCCTTTTGCATGACCGACACTACAAACTTTAGTTTCTATGGCAATACTGCATGTTTCCCTAAAACTGACATGCTTCGTCATTAACGAGCGATTGAACCGAGCCATTTCAGCGCAAGCGGAGTCCGACAAAGGCTTTCCCAATTACCAAGACAAAAAGGGAGAGCCACCGAAGTGGCTCTCCTGTTCGAAGAGGAACCGTGGACTAGGCGTAGAGCCTAGAACGAACACCTACAACCAACTTGCTACCCGACCGTTCAAGTATGGCACCTTCGGGCGGATTGGGATCGTACGAAGCAATATCGACGTTCTGCCAATTCCCCAGCCGGTCCTTCGTCCAGATACTCACTGTGTCGCCACAGCGGTTATTGAGTACGAATGAGCCGCGCTCGGCACAGGAGTGGTAATGAACTCCAGTTTTGTCCTCTTGATGAGCCACCCACCAATCGGCGGCCCGTCCTGTATGGATACGGACTATTTGCCCCGGTCCCAGTGTTATTGCCGCGTCTCCTGACCAGTAGATTTGCGGCGGCCCGACTGGGGCGCACCGCGAATCGAATTGCAGGTTAGCCAAGGAGTAATTTCCAAGGTTTATGCCCGCGTTACTGTTGTTGACCAGATCAACCCATTCGCCCAGCAACTGTTCTGGCTTAGGAATGTGTTGAGCCGTGTCTTTGCCAAGCGGATTAGGCTTGGCCCGATGAATGAACAATGAGTTGTTCATGGACTGTTCTCCACTTGCTCACCGGCAAGCCATACCGAATGTGAGCAACTTTTTATTGTTGAAGGGTCGAGCGTGAGCCTAACCTTTGTTGTCCAGACGCGGTTGGCTCACGCTGACCCGTTTAACCTGCACGGCGGCGGGCTTGCCTCGTCGCCGTGCAGAATTCAACAGCTTCACAGAGGCCGTTGACCCACAACATCTAGTTGAGGTGTGACGATGTTCGCACTACAGCTTGCGGGGGCAAGATTATTTTGTTCACACTTCTTCACAGGTTTTTCACCCTGTTTTTGCCATAACTCGCCAACGGAAGGGTGTTCCAACCCAGGAGAGGTAATCGAAGGGCAAATTGAATTGTCGTTGCTCTATCGGAGGCTACAGTGACGTCACTCAATGTCTCGCCAACATGTTCTGCCGTTTGTATTTATGAATGGTGCCGTGTCGGCAGATGGAAAGTTGGCTTTGGAGAATCGCACGGTGATCCAGTTCAGCAGTGCTCGCGACCAACAATTCGTTCTGCAACTTCGTGCGACTGCCGATGCCGTTCTTTGTGGCGCAAACACGGTTAAAGCTTTCTCACTCGATCTCGGCCCCGGTTCAAATGCGAGGCGCAAGCAACGCCTAAAGCGCGGGCTTTCGTCAGAGCCCTTGCGGGTCTTGGGGTGTGAGGATGGCAATATCGATCCGCACGCTGAAATTTTTCACAAGTGCGCATCACCAGTGATAGTTCTCACAACGGAAAAGGCATTCAGAAAGTGCTCCACCCGATTGAAGGGCTTAGCAACCGTAAAAGCTTTTGGAAGAAAGAAACTGAGTTTCCCGAGCGCATTTCGATGGTTGCGCCGTGAACTGAAAATCAAACGACTCCTGTGCGAAGGCGGAGGGAAAACAAATGCGGCACTTCTGCAAGCGGGTGTCGTTGACGAAGTGCGTTTGACCATCTGTCCTCTGGTGCTGTGCGGAAGCCACGCTCCAACATTTTGTGATGGGGAGGGCGTGAAATCGATCAGAGGTGCGATCAGGCTTAAGCTGAAAAAGTTGAAAGTGCTGCGAGGCGAGTTGTTTCTGACCTACACAGTGCTGTGCAGTCCTAAGAGAAAATAATTCAAGTTGCGCAATGGACTCGTGTATTCAGTCTCGGAACTGCCCGGCATGAAGGCGGGGCTTTTTCGTGCGTGCGATGGCTGACCGAGGGGCGTCTCCGACCCCCTGCCGGATTCCTCCCCAAGGGGAACCTATGGGAAATCTTCCGGCAGAGTCGAAAACCCACTAAAGTAGCGACTCGATGTGGTCAATCGGAGCCCGCAGCGCATAAACAAGCCGTTCAGGCTGCACATTGAATTCGTCAGAAAGTCTGCGAGGAAAATCATGCATCTGCTCGTGCAAAAACCAGGATACAACCACAAGTTTGGTCAGAGAGTGAAGAGTACCCATCTTCTGAAGGGCACGCAGCATCTCCATCCCGTATTCAAAATCTCCAAAATATGCCAGGTCAAACACCAAACCATTTGCTGCGTTCTGAGTAATGAGTGCATTTAGTTTGTCCGCGCCTAGAGCGGGAGTTTTTATGGGTGTGACAAGGTCGTCCTCATAACCGTCAAACAACCACACCTCACGATCTTTCTCACGCAGGAGCAACATCAACGCAAGATCGCGGTTACATTGCTCCCTAAGACGCTCTCTGAGTACTGCGTCAAAAGGAAAGGCATTTAATTCATTCTCTGTAGCTACGCGCTTTAATTGTCGGGTTCTTGCGTCCTGACAAACTACCACTCTAGTACAAATGCTCATACAATTCTTATTTTTACACAGAATTCCGCCCCCCCCTCGGGGGGAAATTTCTTCGAGAAAGAGCCGCCTGTCATATTTGCGAAAGCACGAACTATTTGGAGGCCTAAACCGCTTCCATTCCAAGTTGAAAATTCTTCTTCCCCGACTTTTTTCTGTTCTTCTGGAGGGCATCCGCAACCGTTGTCCTTGACCAAGGTTACCAAGACATCGCCCTGAGTGTAAATCGAAACAACCACTTTGCGCTCACCAGTACTACTTCGCTTGTCAACTGCTTTAATCGCGTTGGTGACAAGTTGCATAACCATGAATGTGAACTTAAAGTCATCTACGCAAACAGATAGGTTTTGAGGCTCCACTTGAGCAACCAAGACAACGCGATCGTTGTTTGTCAGGCATACTTCCACAATACGTCCCACAAGTTCAGATATCAGCATGGGTTGTTGCGAAGTTTCCCAACTGTAGCGCTTTTTCGCACCCCAATACCCGTAAGCATGATAACCACAAAGCGTCAGTTCAACATTGCGAGCGATCTCATCAATATAATTGTTTACTCGCTGAGTATTTATTGGCTTTGAACGCATTTCAAAGGGGATTAGCGGCAAAGTAGAGCGTATGGATTTAATCAATTCGTTGGAATCGTGCGTAAACCACCTGAACATTTTGAATTGGCGTTCTGCACTCTCAGCTTCAACCACTCGAGCATCATTAGATGGGGTAAAGTACCCTAAAACACCATTTACAATTGAACGCCCTGCAACGCTAGTAAAGAGAGGCACTTTAACCACACTTATCGACACCCTACTTCCGTTAGGCATTTGAAATGTTTCATCTCGATCAGTAAATATACTCTGTTCAGTGATTACATTTCGGTCATTATCCCAATACTTTTTTGCTAGGTCAGAAGGGAATAATTCCAAGTCTGTCTTCCCGTTAATGTAGTCTTTGGCGCGTCCAATGTACCGTTCGCAGGTTCGATTGACGAATTGGAAGCGGCCGTCTACATCTTTAAAAAATACAGCTATGGGAAGCGTGTCAAGCACACGTTCGTGTTGAGCGTCCTTCCGTTGAGCCTCCTCATGTGATTGAAGGCGCTGAAACACGACTGCTAGAAACTCCGCTAGTTGGGTAAAGTTTGCGACATCACTCGTCAACGTTCCTCGGTTTGTAATAGCGTTATCGAGAGAGACTTTACCTAAGCTCACGCTCCCTCTACGAAGAGGCATTTCGAGCCATTCGGTTGATTCGGATTTACCCAATTTAGCCCGGGCGGGATCAAGCTCTGGTAAAACGTTGACCCATTCGCCCGGGAAACGCATACGGTCAAACCATCTCGGGTAATAGCGGCACCGAAGCACCTGATTTTTTTCCAAACACAAGTAACCTGTAGCGTCGTTCTCAAAAACTCTTTCATTTCCAGCATTAAACTCGGCTGCGCAGTCGTGATTATTTGTGCAAAGAAAGCTTCGAAATAGAACACCCTGCTCTGGTGAAGTTGGGAGAAGCCAAATCCGCATCCGCTCAAAACCCAATTGATGGGAATGTTGCACTAGTGTTTTTAAAACCTCCAATTCCGATGCTTTTTGGGACATTTCGGCAAAAAGAGCCAAAAATGCGGCCCTTCGTCCACGGACGAGCCGATCTCGTTCTACGATGTAGGACACTGGTATCCACACTATTCCAAATAGTATACTTCGAGTAAACGCCGTCAGTATGGGTCCCCAGGTTATATGGCCGTATTTATATACGTTAATCCCTGCAACGGCTAGGTAACAGGCGACGGTAAACCCGCAAAGGAGGTAGTTATCTTTAAATGACAGCAGCCCCACCGCGGCTACAAGAGGTACAGCGTAAAAAAATGCTAAATCAGTAGACGTTTTGTCATAAAGAAGAAGGACTAGGGAAATCATCAATACGTCTGTGATTACAAAAAACCGTTGACCAATCCCCACTAACAAAAACCGTCGCAGAGCGGCCCAATTTAGCCCAGCAATACAGACGTAAAAAAGTAGTGCCGTGAAGACGAACCAATTTGAATGGTTTATCAATAGCGCTACCGTCACCCCTGCAATCACAAGCCGAAATGCTGACAGCACAACCGCTGCCAGTTCTAGCGGATCAACAGCCTCTTCGGATCTGTTTTTGGGAGCAATTTGCGTATTTGTCGTGGCTTGCATTGTGCAAAAAGAGTGCTTGCATTCTGCTCGAAAAATTGATTCAATTAGGAGGGTAGAGCTTCCTTTCGCTTCTGATGCTTGGGATATTCGAGTTGGTCAAGTTTTGGCTAACTTCGAACGTCCTCGGCAACAAAGTACGCAACGAAAGGAATTTTATGTCTTTAAGAAAGCTGTTTCTGCCAGCGCCAATTCGACGTCCATCGGATCTGCTTCTGGACATACTGATGGCAATTGGGCTGATTGAAGTAGTTTTGGCGGTTTTCATCATGATCCATAGTAGTTAACACACCACCCTTGGTGTTTTTTGTTTGAGTCAGCAATTCTTTCTTGGAACTCTCCTAAAAGTCAAGTTTAGCCGCTTCAGAGTTTCACATCCCGCGCTCTACCGTTAAATTTTAATTCTGAAGTCCATAATGCCTGCCGGATAGGTGAATAAAAACGAACTATGCCATCGCAACCTGGCAACGATCTCGATCTGGGTCTGCTTCCCGGCAGAAACGCTTCGCTTTCCTTTTCCCGCATCGAGCGCGACAAACACCTCTACGTCTGTGGAGGCACGGGAACTGGCAAAAGCAAATTTCTTGAACACCTAATTCGTCAGGACATCAAGCAATGGCACAAAACCCGTTGCGGACTGATTCTCTTCGACCCGCATGGCAACCTTTACGACAACCTCATGGAGTGGATGGCATGGAACGAAGATGCGCTCAAAGTTCCCATTGTCCCAATTGATTTGCGAAGAGATGACTGGGTTGTCTCGTACAACTTGCTTCGGCAACGCAGCCAGGCAGACCCTGCGGTTTTGGTCGACAATCTCACGGATGCGATGGCGTATGTTTGGGGTCAGACCGGAACTAGCCAGACGCCCCTGTTTGCACGGTGGGTTGGAAATGTGCTTAGAGCACTTTACGAAAAGAAACTCACTCTCATCGACGCTGAACATTTGATCGACCGCGTAGGCAAACAAGCCCGTTACGCACTGACGCATGACTTGCGAAACAAGCCTTCGCGCCAAGATTGGGAATTTGCGGACACTCTCAGTGCCAAGGATTTTGAGACGCAAATCGGAAGCACGGTGAACCGGCTGCGGCCCTTCATCGGCAACGAACTCATCCGTTCAATGCTTGGCCAACCCACCGTATCGATGGATTTGGGGAACGCATTGGAGGAGGGCTCAATCATTTTGGTAAATCTGGCGACTGAGGGCGCCAAAGTGTCGCCGGATAATGCGAAACTTTTTGCCACCCTTATGTTCAGCGACCTTTGGATTGCCGCGAAGGAACGCGGGAAGCGGGACAATGTAAAACCCTTCTACGTCTACCTCGACGAGTTCCAGGAATTTATCACCCCGACAATTTCCAAAAACCTCGATCAGGCGCGCGGCTTTGGCCTCCACCTCACGATGGCAAATCAATTTCCGCTCCAGTTGATTGATGAAAATGAAAACGGACGGCGGGTATTTACCTCCGTGATGGAAAATGCTTCGAGCAAAGTAGCTTTCCGACTTTCCTACGAAGAAAACCTGCGAATGATGGCGCAGTGGCTTTTCATGGGCGTGATGGACCCGGAGCAGATCAAACACGAACTGTATTCGACCAAGGTGATGTCCTACCGCGAGGAGCTAAAGGAAGTGATTTCCGAAAGCCGGTCATCTGGCCAAAGCCGCGGTTCTCAGCGGGGCCTAGCAGGTGGTGCCGGCATCGGCGGCACGGCAGGATTTTTCGACGGAGTTGAAACACTCAGCACGAGTGAATCGCAGAGTGTATTTCAGTCTGAATCTGAGAGTGAAAGCGACTCATGGTCTGAGAGCGTGAGCGAGTCGCGCAGCCTGGTTCCGACGCTCATTCCAGTGTTTGGGAAAGAATTGTCTCATGTGCAGTTTCGCTCGCTCGACGAACAATTGTTTCGTGCGATGGCCGTCCTTTTTGACCAGAAGCAGCGGCAGGGAGTGGCGCGACTCGTCGGGATGAATGCCCCTGTATCCATTTACACACCGACCGTTGAAAAAACTCCTGCGTCTAAGGAACGCACGCAGAAGTTTCTTGAACGCTGCTACGAGAAGCTTCCGTTTGCCATGCCTCGCGCCAAGGCGCAGAAGCAACTTGCCGAAACAGCGGCAAGTTTTTCCACCAAGCATCTCGACGAGTTTATTGCAGCACCCCCGTCGGTGAAGCGACGCATTCGTTAGCAGTCCAGATTTCCTTACCAGGCAGTCAGTAGTCTCTTTTCCACAGCGTGGGGAAGTGCGGCTTCGTGTTAAAATCGAAGACGGACTTTCGTCCTTCAACCTCAACCCCCAAGAAAGGAACTGTGGACGTTCATTGCACCACCTGTCAGGAACCCTGGGATATTCATCATCTCTGGCACGATGCCGTATTTGAAACCGGTTTAACCCAAGAAGAAGCGGAAGCTTGGCAACGACTGCCTCGCGTTCAAAAGCTGAACGACCGTTACCGCGCCGCATTCAAATCGGCCGGATGGGAATTCGGGCAATCGGTGATAAACGTCATCCGCTGCCCATGTTGCCCCAAGGAAGCTCGACCCAATCTCGACCGCCTCGCCACTAAGCAGGCGCTTGAGGAACTTATGGGTGACGACGAAGACGGCCTTGCGGCCACCTTCGAGGACTACCGCCTCTAACCTCATGAAAGCGAAGTCGCCAGACCGCGACTTCCGCAAAATCCTCGGCCGTCTCTCCCACCGTCACGACACTCGTCGTGTCTTCGATGCTTTTCTCTGCTTCACGGCATGTGCCCTAGCGGCGCAGACTCGTGAAGAGGAATACCTCGAAGAAGTTAAACGCTGGGAACGGACTGATCTGGATTTATTTGCGGAAGCTTTCGCTGCCCTCGTCCTTGAAATGGAAGCACATCCCTTCGAGGACATCATCGGGGGATACTACATGGAGTTCGCACTCTCGCAAAAGGGACAGCAATGGAACGGGGAATTTCACACTCCCAAACCTATTTGCGACCTGATGGCGAGGATGACCGCAGGGGAAATGGAGTCGCTCCCGCCCGAAGGCCCGATCACAGTTTGTGAGCCGGCTTGTGGAGCCGGCGCGATGATTCTGTCCCTGGCTGAAGCCTGTCCTCCAGAAGTCCGTCGTCGCCTGCGGGTAACCGCCATCGACATCAACCGCACAGCTTGCCACATGACGTTCATTAACACGACGCTCTGGGGTATTCCAACGCGGGTCATTCACGGCAACACCATATCCATGGAATGCTGGGCCGCGTGGTCAAACATCCACTGGATTCTGCCATGGCTCAGTCTCGTGCCGATGCATCCCGCGTCTGCAATGTCTCTTCCAGGTCCGCGTGCAGCGGTCGTGCAAGGAGAGCCGCCTCAGCCTGCCGAAGTGGCAGCCATCCAAGTTGCTCTTGGCCAGCAAGAGTTGCCGTTTGGTTAAGCAGTAAGACAAGACTCACTCGATTCGTTCGAGCGAGTCTTTTTTAGTTTTCCACAACCAGGCCGTGTTTTCCCGCGTGCTACAATCAGGAGCGGGCTTCTTCGTTCTTCAAACCCACAACCCCAAGAAAGGAGTATCCAAGTTGAATCCGCTCGCACCATTTTTGAACAAAGTGACTCACGGGGACTGTCTTCGTGTGTTACCCGCCCTACCCTCGGAAAGCATTGACCTTTGCGTGACCGACCCGCCGTATCTCGTGAACTACCGACCACGCGACGGGCGCACTGTCGAGAGCGACAGAAGCAATAACTGGCTCCATCCCTCATTTGCTGAAATCTATCGAGTCCTGAAACCCAATTCCTTTTGCGTGAGCTTCTACGGCTGGCCCCAGGTTGATCAGTTCATGGGGACATGGAAGCGGGTGGGATTTAGACCAGTAAGCCACATCATATGCGTGAAAGATTATCCGTCTCGCTCAGGCTACACTCGCAGCTTTCACGAAGTAGCGTTTTTGCTGGCAAAGGGAAAGCCAGCCGCGCCAGCGAATCCAATTTCGGACGTCTTACGATGGCAGTGTACCAACAATGTGTTGCACCCGACTCAAAAGCCTGTAGGGGTAATTAGGCTACTGATCCAGACATTCTCCCCAGAAAGGGGGATAGTCCTAGACCCGTTTGCAGGCTCTGGGAGCACGGGGGTGGCGGCAAAATTAACTGGAAGAGACTACATCCTGATCGAACTCGAAGCGACGTTATCTCGAAGGCAATCGCGCATGGATACATAACACCTCGACGACACTAGCGCAAAACTGAACAGGCCGTTAAACGGCCTTTTTTTATCACGCCTAGACGACACACACCACACGCAGCCGTTGCAACCCGCACAAAAAAAACGCCATGCAATAGCGTCAGTATTCAGAGGGCAGCATAACTTTTGTTACGGTTCTATCGGCATTCGTCACAATGTAGAACAGCACGGAGCGCGCGTCTTGATGCTCACTAATGATTGACGCGCGATACCGAAGGGCATTCCCGTTTGCTAACATTTCGCTGTCGAGCCAATCCCCGCAACAATGCCTGCACAGCGCTTGAACAACACATTGCGCTGCACAGGCCGCGGAAAACATTTCAGAAAACTCTAGCCTTCCTAAGGAGAACCGGGGAATGCGCCCAATGCAATGGCTATTCCATAAATCAGGTTGATTATCCATCTTGGGTTATTATAATATACTATCAAACTAAAGTACATCACATATCTAATATTCTTCTAAAAAAAGCACTTATGCCCTCTTCGCTTGACGATAGGTAATCCTGGTTGACACAGCTAGCTTTAGGGAGCTTGCCCTGTGCCATGCCAAAAAGCATTTCGCCACGCAAAGGTAATTCCGCAAGCGAGGCAAGGTTGGAGCCGAGTTGCGCTTCCAAAGATTTATCTACCGCAGCGGAACGCAGATCGTGCATGTTCGAGGCCCGGAAGATCGACGCGCAAATAATCGGGGCATAGTACCGTCCAACAAGAAATGCCTCAGGGTCTAGCACTCGGCAAGTAGGAACATTGAAGTTCTCGTGCAGATCACCTTTGTCCCGTAAAACTTGGAGTGTTCCAGCAACTCCCAAGAAGACTTCCGCTTGGGAAAGGGATTCAAATTTATCGTCACCAAATACCGATTCGGGCCCAAGTCGCCATGCATCAGGGGTCTCGGCGTCCCAATGAAGAAATAAGCTATCCCTCATTCCCTCACGCACGTTAGCAAGTCTCCCAGCTCTCAGTTGCATTGGTTCGCTCCCCTGTAAAAATGCCCGATGGCGGGTGATAAGCTCTGACTCCTTGCACCACGGACACATTTTTTTGCCCCAATCTGGAAGCAAAAGTTTCTCGACACATTTAAAGTTATCTGGCGAATGAAACATGTCGGCGATCATCTTCAAAGTCTTACTGCTTGCCGTACGCGCGACGCCGATCAGACACTTCAACACAGTGCCGGCTCTCACAAATTTTCCTCGTGCCAGAAACTGCTTGTAACCTCGAAGGCGATTGCCAGTGATTGTAACATCGTCCACCAGCAAAACATTCCTAGCTGCATTCAGCGCTTCCTTTTGCTGCCAATCAAGTTCCAACAGCTGACTTTCATCACATTGAAGTAGCTTAACTCCCCCCAGGATATCAGCTACAGCTCTTGCTAAATTCGAAGCTGCATCGTGAGAGGTGCATAAAACCAAATCCGGCTTTTGTCCAAAAGAAAGCACAGTTTCCTTAAGTTTCTCGTTAAACCTGCTGGTTTTGAGCAAAGCACCCACATCGACATGGATCATGTGATGCCGAGACTGGTCAATTTGATTCTTATGGATTGTAACGCTGTGGCTGCCTCCATATGCGCTTAAGAACGCAAAAGGGTCCGTCGCATCTTGTCTCCGAAGAAACACTTTACGGATATTGGCGGAAATATCGAGTTGAAAGGTCTTCGGATCAATGCCGATGGTGGGGTTGCCTTCTGCGCAAAGTTTGCAAGGAACCATACCCGCAAACGAATCATCTATTCGGCAAAAAATATCTTTTGTAAGGGAATTTCTTATCGGCGCCTCAAAAAGCGCAATTGAAGTAATTGCTGCCGCTTTCACAGACTTGAGCGTGCTGACCATTCTTTCTGTCAGGACCCCCCTGCTGTTAACTGAGCAAACAAATAAGACTTTAGCGCTTGTAATATCAGGAACACAGTCGCTAACAGTACTAATAATCGCTTCCTTTGTATCCTTGTAGGACTGGAGACAAACGACTTGCAAAAGCTTCTGTGCGCGTCTGCCTTTAAACTCCTGCAAGTAGTTGTTCAGGTAGTAGCCAGCGGAAAGCATGGTCGGCGAATCAAAACAGATAACGTCGTGATTCTTAACGTGCTGAATTAACCAGAACGCAATCGCATCCAGAGCCTGCACGGACAAAAGACTATTACCGATTCGAAGAAAGCTTTCGTAATGAATTCCGCTCGGCCCCTCGTAATGGTAATCACTAGTCTTCTCAAGAACTACACCGGGCAACTGTAACAACCCACTTATCTCGGCCTCTCTCAAGGCCTTGAGAAGGCTAGTCCTGCTCTCGCCTGTGGGAAGCGGGGCGGATGAAGTCAACGTTTTTAATCCTATGCGTTTTCCATCCAAATAAACAATCCAAATCGGACGTCCTTCAAAACGATGCTGAAGCAACTGCAGAAGTTGCTCCTCCTTGAGCAAACGCCTAGCCTCTACTGGATGAGCGCGCAAAACAACAACATCCACGGACCTTCTGAGCGCAGAGGGCAACTCATTGATTAGGTTATCAAGCTGCTCCAACGGTTTTCGTCGAGGAACGAGCAAGTAAAGAATGTTGTTAGGTATTTTACCTGCTGTATTGGTGACGTTAATCTCGCAAGCATACGTCATCGATTGCGATGATAAATCCGCGACGACTATATTTAGAAGTGAATTAGCCACACTCTTACCTACCACCAAGGAAATACTAGATGTACTGACGTGCCAACGATAAGCGAATATTCATTAGCATCCATCGGAAATACGTCTGTGGAAAACCTATAAAGAGATGGTGACAAGAAATGCCGTTGCATCCAAAGTCGTCCGCATCTTACCGATAAGAAACCATCCAGTTCTTTCGTTGCTTGCAGAATTTTGAAAAGACCCATGCCAACGCCAGCCTCCGATTTTGGACGTGAAGTGCCGTGCTTAGTAAATGCTTTAAGCAAAATTGCGGATTCCTCCGCATAGCTACCTGCGTAAATGTTTTCCACCCCTTCCGCGCGTGCCATTTTTGCTGCAATTCCTACGCCTGAGTCGGCAACCGTTAAATGAACCAAATACTTTGGAACAGTTTTTCGCCACTTTTCACCCAGTAGCGCAATGTATTGAGAATATTCCGCTTCATCAGATAGAGAACTTAACTGTAACAAACTAGAATTTCCGTGTGGCACATTCTGTCGTTTTAATGAGATAAACCTAAGCGCTGATATTGGTTCATTGTCGAGCGTCACTGAACCATGAAGCTGGGAGTTCTGATATGCTTCGCGCGCGAACTCGCATATTTTGTGGATAGAAAATTCTCTTGCAGTTCGTAAGCCTAAGTGTTCAAAAATGAATCCACTCAAAGCGCCATAGAACGAATGGATGTCCCCAGCTATCAAAAAAGGCGCGGGGGGTGGAGAATGAAAACTATCCCATACTGGGACTGCAACTTGTTTGCCGGAGTAAACGAGACCCCGATTTGTAAAAATTCGTGATGCTTGTTCCTTCGCTATCTCGGGCTGCCGATCCTGTTTTTTGGGGTCTAAAAACTGCACCCCGACGTCGGACAGAACAACCCCCTGAATTGAATTTAGAAAGAAATCCCAATATTTATGTTGTGGACACTTTTGAAATGAAGGGAGTTCCGCTTGTAGTTTAATTGTTAGTCCGACTTTTTCTTCTCGAACAGATCCAAGAAGACCCAGAAGCCGTCCTTCTGAAAAAAGTTTTTCACCTGTGAATTCACTCAAAGGTAAAACAAAATCCTTCGCCTGCTTGTTTCTGATCTTCGAGTTAATCGATTCAAGATTGAAAGATGTTTTGCTGCTATCGATTCTTTTTTTGGAGGTTGAGCGCAAGGGTGTAGGGAGTTTGTTGAAATATTGAAATATATTGGGGGAGCAACACGAATCATTTTTCAAGCACTTAATTTTTTAAACCCACAGGGCTGGCTTACCAAACAGTTTTGGTTAGCCGTCATCTCGCACTTGATTTCGCAACTGTAACTTTAACGTAACCTCCGCTTTTTTGATTATTTGCGACAACTTAACCCCCAATGCAGCTGCGATACAAAGCAACAATTCAAGGCTAGGATTACGAAGCCCACGTTCAACCAAACTTAACATCGACTCAGAAACGCCGGAGATCTGCGATACGGCATAGTTCGACATTTTCCGACGCTCTCGCTCATGCTTGAGAAGCCGGATCACCTCCGCTACAACCGCTTCGTGATGCCCACATTTAGCCACGAACTGAGCATGGCAAAGTCTTCGCTTGACCAGATACTTTGCTATGGTCAAGTATCTGGCGCGGTTGCAGGCGATGTGCGCTTAGGCAATCCGCTCGCGAAATGAGCAAGCAACAAACTAACGAAATGGCCCCGAAGTTTGTGCGGAGACTTGGCCTCGACCCACATGCCAACGGCGCAAAAACCGAATCGCTTGAAGGCTGCCCTGACATTTTCGAGCTGGGCGACGGAGATTTTGCGGTAATCGGCGTGGACATCACTCAGTTCGCCGCCAGTTTGCCGCCCACCGCTGGGTGCGGACCGGATGAACGAATCATCCGCATTCCGAGGAATTTGCTCATCGGGGCTAAGGCAGACATTCCAGATCGAAGCTGACGGGTTTGCGTTTTCCGCTGCTTTCGGGCTATACTGCCCAGCATGGATTTCCTGACTTGGCTTCAGGACAATGGTTTTTCCCTCCAGAACACCGTCACCGTAGTCGGGTTGTTTTTCGCTGGCTTCGCGTTGTTAATAGACGCGAGGACACGCCGGATCGGCAATCTCCTGGAGTTCACCAAGCAGCACCGAGAGCTATGGACGTGGATTCATTCTCAGCCGGAACTGAAGCGGATATTTGACCATCAAGCTGACCTCGCGAGCCATCCGGTCACTGATGACGAGCGCAGAAGCGTCAACTTCATCATTCTCCATTTCGCTGCCAACTATCGAGCAGCCAGGGAGGGTAATTACAAGTTGCCCAGCAAGATCGGACTCGACATCCAGAGCTTCTTCGGACGGCCAATCCCTCGCGCTGTTTGGGAATCAATGAAGCAGTTCCACGCAGAAGATTACGTGAGCTTCATCGAGAAACATCGATAGGGAAGTTGCACCCCACCGGCGCTCAATTCAGCTTGAAAACCATTTCGTGACCGCTGAAATGTCCGCAGGAAATTTGATATACTCATCTCATGGCTTCGCAACAAATCGAAGGCGTGCTTCTTCAGGATCGGGACATCGAAATCTTACGCGGTCTTTTTGAATCGCGCCTCATGACCGCTGCGCACGTAGCCGTTCTGTATTTCGACGGAAAAAGAGAGGCGACGAAAAAGAGACTCGCGAAGCTCAAGGCGGCAGGTCTAATCAGCAAGCGGGGAAGACACGTAACCCAGCCGGCCCTCCTCTTTCTCTCGCGCAAAGGGTTGGATGTTTTGGCCAAGCGAGGAGAAATCAACAAATACCAGTCGCTTGGCCCCGTCAATCTGGACAAGAGATCACGCGTGAGCGAGCTGACGGAACGTCATGAGCTTCAAGTGATGGACGTGAAGGCGGCGTTCCATTCCGCGCTCGCAAAGTCCAAGAAATTTTCCATCGAACAGTTCAGCACCTGGCCCCTGCTCTACCAGTTCAAAGCCTTGCGTTCTGGCCGTGGCCTTGAAGTACCGGTCAAACCCGACGGATTCATTTGCGTGAACGAAAAGGAATCGGGCAATGGTCTCTCTCAGCACAGTTTCTATTTAGAAGTGGACCGATCGACGGAAACACAGGAAATGCTCGTGGCCAAAATTACCTGCTACGTCGATTTCTACAAATCTGGTGGGTTCGCAAACTTGCACGGTGCCGCACGTTCTCAGTTTAGGGAATATCCGTTCCGTGTGCTTATCGTCTTCAGAACAGCGGAGAGGCGCAACAATCTCGCGGAACGTCTGCTTCAACTTACGCCACCTGTCTCTTGGCCAATTTGCCTCTCAACCATTGACGAAGTGACTGAGAACCCGCTCGGCGATATTTGGATGTATCCAGAGGACTACAAAAAAATCACCAGCGGAACGAACTTCGATTCTGAAAGGCGAACAAAGCAGTGGGTATATGCGAGGCAAATGGAACGCGAGAACCTAGTTGCCTCGCGTCTCAAAAAGTGGCGGTTGTTCAAATCGGAAAGGTAAAACTCCCGACACTCACGCGATTAGAGCAACGAGTTGCGCCGTCAGACTGCCCGCATCTGCTTCAGCTACGATGCTCGTTCCTGCGCGTCTGGGCCTTCGCAATGCTGGCAGACTGCCGGCGCGGAGAATCTTGCCTCACTCCACATTTCTACTCGTTCCACTCCACTCTGCTTCAAAGCCACGGCGCGAACCGCTCCACGCCCTGACTTTTCCACTCCGTACCGTTCCAGTCGCAGAAACATGGAGTCAGGCGCTGAATCTCGCAGGAGCTCGCCCGCTTCGCGTATCGAGTGCTCTAGGGAATTGAAAAAACCAAATAAACCCCATGCTTCTAAGTATTTGTATCTATTAAAAAACGAAATTTTGTTGCCAAAATCGGGAGGATCGATGAGATAACTTTCGTGCGAAAAAGCCGGGACAACGCCACCCGAACCACCCTGCTCCGGCGGGTGAAAAATCCCGAGGATGCGGCCAGTTGGCAGACCTTCCAGGACATCTACGGAAATCTCATTTACGGCCAGGCTATCAAAGCTGGCCTGACGGAGGATGAGTCCAAGGAGGCGGTGCAGGAAACGATGATCGAACTAGCGGAGCGCATCAAGACCTTCGATTACCGCAAGGAAAACGGTTCGTTCAAGGGCTGGCTCTACCGCTTGGCGCGATGGCGCATCCTCGCCCAATTCCGTCGTAGACGTCCGGCTGCTTTGCCCGTCGAAGAGGTGGCCTTTGAGGAATTCACACCCGCAGAGTTGACTACCGCCCCCGCTGACCAATGGGAGCACGAATGGCGCGAAGCCCTGATGACTGCGGCCCTGCAAAAGCTTCGTCACGATCTACCATTAAAACACTATCAGGTTTTCGATCTCGTGACCTTGAAGGCATGGCCGGTGGCGCGGGTTGCCCGAAGCCTGAAGATGAGCCGCCCGCAAGTCTATCTTGTGAAATTTCGCGTGTTAATTTCACTCAAACGCGAGGTTACTCGTCTGGAAAAGCTGGCGCGTTGACTCCCTTGGATTAAGGGTTCCATCGTCAGGAAAGTGGCCAACGGTTCCTCTGCAAACCGGAATGGTCTTTTCGATCCCAAAAAACTTTTTAACACTTTTTTTGAAAGATCCGCCAACTCGCTGCGTACTGTTTATGTGAGCCTCAACGCATTTACAAATGAGCGACTGATTTCGATGTTTCGGAGTCCATCGTCTGAGAGCTCGTCTCGTCCCAGTCAAAATTCCCGGAGTTTTTTATGAAAATACAGCACGCATGGTTTCTGTTTACGATGCTCGGAGTATTTGGCGTAAGGGCAGCAGAACCCGTTCTTGAACGGGGTCCACATCACCGGACCACGGTCGTGGGCGGAGGACAGGCAGGGGCGCAGGCACGGAAAGTGGAACTGGCCACCGGCCTGCATTATCGCAGCGGGGAAGCGTGGATCGAAACGCGGGAAGTGATTGAAGCGGCTCCTGGAGGTGCCGCCGCCTCCTACGGTCCCCACAAGGTCACTTTCGCCGCCAACTTGAACACCTACGGAGCGATCCAACTGTTGGATGAGAACGGCCAACAATTCACCAGTCATGTGTTGGGGTTGGCCTACACCGACGCAGGCACGGGCGAAAGCGTGCTCATCGCAGCCGTCAAGGATTCCACGGGGCAAATCCTGCCTCCCAATCAAATTCTTTACGCAGATGCGTTTACTGATCTTCAGGCCGATGTTCGCTACACTTATCGTCGCGATGGCTTTGAACAGGACATCATTCTGCGGGAGCAACTCCCTTCACCGGCCGGATTCGGACTGAACCCTGAAACCACCCGGCTGGAGGTGCTGACGGAATATGTGAACGCTCCGGAAGGAAGCGTAACCACCAAACTGCTTCGCGCAGAGGAGAATCCTGCGTTGCGCCAAGTGATGGCGCTCCCGGATTTCGCGGACCAAACACTGCACTTTGGGGCCATGAAAATCGGCGAAGGACGGGCCTTTGCTTTGGACGGTTCGTTTGACATTGCGGTCGGGAAAAGCTGGGAGGTGTTGAACGGCCGTTCGGTGCTCATCGAGGCCGTGGAAATTCCGGCGTTGCAACCGGCTCTTCAGACTTTGCCTGCTGGGAGGCGAGCCCAAGCAAGGCCGAGCAACGGTTTTCAAAGAGCGGCCTTGCCCACTGCGCCGGGACGGAAAGTGGTTGGGCGCTCATTTCCGAAGGCCCCGAGTCAGCGCGCCCAAGCCAGACCAATTCCGACGCGGCAGACGGCGCAACTTCAGAAACAGCCAGGCGTGGTCATCGACTACAACATGACACTCACTTCCGGGAAAACCAATTACACCTTCGAGCCGGGAGCTAGCTACACCATCACGGGGCCGGTTCAAATGTATGGCACCACCACGATCAAGGGCGGGGCTGTGGTTTATTACTATGCCACTGCCTCCAACCCGTACATTTCCCTCAACGGCGCCGTGGTTTGCGATACGACGCCCTATCGTCCGGCGATCTTCACGGCCATAGATGATGCAGGCCAGTTCTTCCCGGATTTCACGGGGCCCGTTGGTTCTTACTACGCTCGGACTGCCCTGCGGGCCTCAACCACGGTCACAGGCGAGTTGCATGACTTGCGTTTCAACTTCGCGCAGACCGCCATTGACTGGGAGGGCAGCACCGAGCGCTTTTATAACCTGCAGTTCATGAACTGCTCTAACGCCATCCGGCGCAGCAACGGTGGCACTAATTTTGTCCACAACATCCTTGCCACCAACGTGGTGAACCTGTTCGTGGGCGACAACACCGTCATTAATGCCCAGCATGTCACAGCTCATGGGGTGAGTTCATTAGCCCAGCTTTCCGGCTCACCCGGTCGTTTGACGTTGACCAACAGCATTCTGGTCAACGTAAGCGGTTCTACGAACAATGTTCTCGGAAGCTACTTGGGAACCAACGGAACCCCAGCCATTCCGGGCGGGAGTGGCAATGTGCCGGCCAGTCTGTCGGATTTCCAGGTGAGTGTGGGTGGGCACTACTACCTCGCCGACTCTAGCGCTCTGCGGGATGCCGGCACCACCAACATCGTGTCCGCGCTGCGAACGGAAATAACGCGCTCTACAACCTATGCACCGATTTTCTTCACCAATGCCATCACGACCGACGCCACTTGGACGCCTCTATACCGCGACCAAGGACTTCCGGATCTCGGCTACCATTACGCACCCCTCGACTACATCGTGAGCCATTGCGTCATTCGTTCGAACGCCGTACTCACGCTGACCAACGGCGTCGCCGTAGGCGTGGATTACACGGTGCTCGACTCAGATTTTTTTGCCGCTGGCTTTATTTTAAGTTCCGGCGGATTCGTTTCCTCGGGCTCTGCAACGGCCATGAATGCCATCGTGAGGGCGCACAATGTCCAAGAGTCCTGGAGGGGAAACGCTGGAGCCGGCTACGCTCTCTTTTATGACAACGCACCCGGCGATCCCACGCAGGGAGATTCGCAGGCCCGTTTCCGGTTCACCCAGTTGGCCATCATGGTCGACGACGGCTACATGTTCTATGGCTATGGTTCGTGGAAAACCCTCGAATGGACTCACTGCGACCTGTACTATGCGGGCATGGGTCTGGGGGATAGCGCCAATCAAGTCATCACCCTGACCAACAACATCTTCGACCGCAGTGGCATCTGGGCGGCGCCTTCGGGTTCCGGCGCGCGCGTCCACGTGCGCAACAACACCATGGTCGAATCCTACCTCTCGGTGACTGGAGGCACGACCAACTGGACTATTCAGGACAACCTCTTTGACCGGATGGCGCAGTTGACCAGTTCCGGCAATTTGGTCTCGCACAACGCCTATCACAGCAATTCTGTTCTCTCGGGCACCTTGGGCAGCGATGTGCTGTTAACCAACCTCACCTACCAGCGGGGTGCTTTGGGCAAATACTACGTGGCGACCAATCTCGCCGTGCTTAATGCCGGCAGCCGTAACGCCACGAACGCCGGTCTTTATCACTTTACGATGACGACCAACAACGTGAAGGAAACCAACAGCGTGGTGGACATGGGTTTTCACTATGTGGCCACCGATGCCAATGGCACTCCGCTCGATTACGACGGGGATGGCGTTCCTGACTACTGGGAGGACTGGAACGGCAATGGCGGCGTGGATTCCGGCGAAACCGATTGGCGGGATGCCAACGATCAAGGACTTCGTATTTACATCACTAGGCCAAAAAGCAATTCAGTCATTCCCTGAACTTCTTAAAACCAACGCGTATGAAAACACCTGCCGCCCTGTGGTTCTGCCTGTGCTGGCTCCACTTCCTTTCGCCTGAACTTCGCGCCGTTGGCGCAAGCGAGGAGCGCATCACGACCTCCAACCTGTTTGAAGACCGGCTACGGTGGGTAGGTTCGACCAATCCTTCGTCTGCGGAAACCGCCGCGCTCCTTGGAGCGATGGACGAGGCGGTCAAAATGGATCGGTCAGACTTCCATCAACCATTCCTTGAGTTTTTGAAGCGGCATCCGGCCTCGCCTTGGACCCCCTCCGTACGGGCCAATCTGGCTCATCATTTCAAGGAATCGGGCCGTTACAGCAAGGCATTAGAACATTGGGAGGCGGCATGGAAATCCGTCGCCGACCACTCGGATCGCGGATCAAAAGAATTGGGGGATTTTGTTCTGGCGTACTGGCCCCGGCTTCTGGCCAGTTTAGGAAGGGAAAACGAGCTGCAGGAAATCATGGGTCAAGTGGGGGGACGCAGATTGCGCCGCTTTGATTGGCAGAGGAGCTTGGCGGAGGTCCAACAGGCGGCCGAATCCATGCGCGAAGAAGCGGGTGTTTCGTTTCGTTGCGGCACCTATTCACTGTTTCATGTCGGTCACCTGTTGGTCGCAACCAACCAACACGAAATGAGGAACTTGCTGAAAATTCCCTCCCCCCGAAGCGGTTTTTCTCTTTCCATGCTGGAACAAATTGCCCGGACCAACGGCATGGCGTTGCGGGCCGTGCGTCGGACGAAGGGACAAACCATCATCGTCCCCAGCGTGGTGCATTGGCGTCAGAACCACTATGCGGCGATCCTCGAGCGTCGGGACGCCTATTGCCTAGTGATCGATCCCACCTTTGGGGAAAGCAAGTGGATCAGCGCTGAAATAATAAATGAGGAAGCCAGCGGATATTTCCTCGTCCCTCAAAAAAATGTGCCGGATGATTGGAGCCTGCTGGAAAGCAGTGAGGCCGCCACTGTGTTTGGACGAGGCTTCCCCAATTACGATTTTGGCCCTCCTCCTCCCCCCTGTGAAACGTGTCCTTGTCCTCCCGGAGGCAGCGGGGCCGGAGGAGGCGGGGGAGGAGGAAGCCCGCCCGGTTGCGGAGGCTGGTGCTACTCGTCGAAGGTGGGAAGAGGCATGCCAGTGTGGGACGTCACTGAACCCGACACCTCACTGGCCCTTTATGACACGCCCTTTTTCTACCGACCGGCGCGCGGCGAGGAATTCAAACTCAAGTTATCCTACCGCCAGAGGGATTCACGAACTTACGACGATCAGTATCCAGGCTTCGGCCCTTACTGGAGCGGGGGCTGGGTGGAGTTTCTTGAAATCAACCCGGATGCTGGAATTACTGATTACTCTTCTTACAATGCAACGCGTTTTGTGGGCAACGGAGGCGGTGGATGGAAGTACAAGGCAGCGTCAGGCAGCGGCGGCACGGCACGTGAACCGCGCCATGCGACGAAATTGGAGCGCCTGTGGAACGGCTCCACGCTGGAAGGATTCAAGCTTACTGAAGGCAGCGGGGACGAGCGCATCTACAAGTATCTTTTCAGCCTGAGCGGTGGGCGGGTTCGGGCATTTTTGACGGAACACATCGTGCTGCCCGGCTACACAAACCGTTACGAATACGCTCTGACCAACAGCGTCGTCATTATGCGCTGGGCGGTGGATGCCGACGGGCGGACCAATCACCTCTTTTACGAAAATGGTAGCTTCCCATTGCAGATTACAAAAATCACCAATTCCTACGGGAACACCGTGACGTTTGAATATGACACGAGCGGACTGTTGACCAACATCACGGACATGGTCGGACTCGCCTCTGGCTTCATCTACGACACCAGCCGAATTACAACGCCCGAAATTGTTCGCATGATCACGCCTTATGGCACAAATCACTTCAAATTCACGGGCAAAGCCGGTGGAGATTTGACCGGGGAGAGCGGCATGGCGGGAGTGGGTCGCTCCGTGCTAATCACGCTGCCCAATCTGGCAAGACATCTCTTTGCTTATCGGGACACCAGCCAGTCTACGACTCCCAACTTGCCTTACAGCGAAAGCGATTATCCTGGAAACACCACTGGGTTTGAAATGGGAAATATTCATATGTGGTATCGCAACTCGTTTTATTGGGGACCACGGCAATATGGCAATCTGTCCACGACGAACCCAGGCAGCTTTACGGCGACGGACTACCTGCAGGCTCGCCGTCGGAATTATCTGCATTTAGTTTCCATCAATCCAGTCACCGGGGCGGCGTCAATTTTTTCCACCAATTTGTCAGGCATGCCTTCAGGCACACATTATTCCACGGGGAACATGCTTAACATGGAACAGGAGCCCAGCCCGGACGGTGCCACAGCAGGGCAGCGGACTTGGTACGGGTATCATGGCAAGAGCTATTTCAATGACGAAGGCACCAACCAGATGCCTACGGTCGTCGCAAAAATACTGCCGGACGGCAGAACCAACTACACGTTTTACCAATACAACCGGATGCAAAAGCCCCTGCTGGAGGTAACGACCGGATCTTCAGAAACGGGCGTGTATTTTCGAACTAATAGATACGTCTATGCTGCCAATGAAATCGATCTACTGCTCAAAACCAATGCTTCGGGAATTCGGGAGGCCGCGTACGCTTACAATGCGAATCATCAGCCGTTGTTTATAACGAACGCGGTGGGCGATGTGACCGCCTATCTCTACAACTCCGATTTGCGCGTCATCCGCATCATCTTGCCCACAGGACTGACCATCACCAATATTTACGATGGAGACGGGAGGCTCGCCAAGATGATTGATCTCGAGATCAGCCGCACTAATTCCTTCACTTACTCCAAGGGTTTAGTTTTCACCCATACCGACGAACGGAACCTGACGACGACAAATTTCTACGACGGCCTACAGCGCCTCACGGCGAAGCTTTATCCCGATGGCACCTACGTCTCCAATGCTTATAGCCGCCTGAACCTCGCCGCCACGCGTGACCGCATGGGCGATTGGACTTCGTTTGGCTACGACTCGGTGCAGCAGCAAACTTCTGTGACCAACGCTCGGGGTCATGTCACGCTTTATAACTACTGCGCCTGCGGTGCTCTGGATTCCACGACAGATGCGCTCAACAACACCACCTATTTTTATTACGACAAGGCCGGGCGACGGGTGGCCACGGAGTTTCCGGACTTGAGTTGGACCACTAACCGATACGACCGCGCCGGACGACTGACCAACGTCATCGACAGTGCCGGTACAAGCGTGACGAACTGGTACAACGTCCAAGGCATGCTCACTACAACTTCCAATGGCATCGGGAGACTCTATGCCACTCATTACGACCACCAGGATCGCGTGACGAACTCGGTTGACGCTAATGGCGTCGTAATTGCGATGAGCTATGACGCCTTGGACCGTATGGTCCGCCGCACGCACGCGGACGGTGGCGTGGAACGCTTTTACCACCAACCTACAGGTCGGCTTCTGCACACCAACCAATTGGATCATGTCACTGGATACGCTTACGACGTGGCGGGAAGAAAGCTGCGGGAAACCAACGCCAACAACGAAATTGTGCATTTTGCGTACAACGCTGCGAGCGACCTGGTCAGCCTCACCGACGCTCGGGCTTCCGTGACCCAGTGGGGCTACGACGAATATGGGCGGGTGACCAACAAAATTGACGCGGCCAACAACGTGATTTTTGTTTATCGCTATGACGCGGACGGGCGTTTGACCAATCGCTGGACGCCTGCCAAGCAAAACACTTATTACGGCTACGACGCCGTAGGCAACCTCACTGTCGTGGATTACAACCTTAGCACCGACCTGCACTTCGCCTACGACGCCGTTGACCGGCTGACCAACATGGTGGACGCCCTTGGAACCACCGCCTTCAACTATACCAGCGTTGGATTACTGGCCGGAGAAGACGGGCCCTGGAGCAATGACGCCGTCAGTTACGGCTACACAAACCAGTTGCGCAGCAGCATGACGGTGGCTGGCGCCCTCATGGTCCCTTCCTGGCAGCAGTCGTACGGTTATGACCCCGGCAAGCGCCCGAAATTGCTGACCGCTTCAGAAGGCATTTACACCTACAACCATTGGCGGGCAGGCCATCTGTTCACGAACCTGGCTCTCCCGGGTGGGATGAGCATTTCTAACCGGTTTGATGCCGTCGGGCGCACCCTGATGTCCGCTTATCGCCAAAGTGGCGGCACGATGCTGGATTCGCAAGAGTATCTTTTTAGCTTGAGCGGACAGCGCACCAATTTGTTGCGTCAGTCGGGTGACCGGATAAGCTACCTCTACGACCCCGCTGGACAATTGACGCGCGCGACAGCAAAAGAAAGTGGAGGCACAGATCGCTTGCACGAACAGTTCGGTTACCGATACGATACAGCAGGTAGTTTGCACATTAAGACTAATGGTGCCATGGAGCAAACGTTCGACAACAACAGCTTGAATCAAGTCACGGAAAACGGCACTGGTGGTGACCTGACGGTGGCAGGCATGATTTTGGGCACGCCAACCAGTGTGAGCGTCAATGGAAACTTAGCGGACTTGTATGCCGACCATTCCTTTGCCCGCCGCGAGAACTGGTCCGGGGGCTCTATAAATGCCTTCAGCGCTACTGCTCAGGACGCGCTGGGAAGGGTTGACACCCATAGCATCACACTTTTCCTTGATGATGCCCCCGGCTACGACTACGATTTGAATGGCAACATGGTCCGCGGCGGGCGCAAGCATTTCACCTACGACGATGAGAACCAGTTGACCCAAGTGGTAGTGACCAACCAGACCAAGAGCGAGTTTGTCTACGACGGTAAAAAGCGTCGACGAGTGCGGAAGGAATATGCCTGGACGGGGATGTGGCACCAGACACTTGAAGTGCGTTACCTGTACGATGTCAACTTGGTTGTGCAAGAACGGCATTTCGAGGGAGCTGTGCCGACGAGTTTTCCGCAGCGCACTGTCACCTACACGCGCGGGCCGGACCTCAGTGGCAGCTGGCAGGGCGCTGGCGGCATCGGAGGGATGTTGGCTCGTAGTGAACATTCGACAATTACTTCATCACTTTCGACCGTTTTCTATCATGCCGACATGGTTGGAAACGTGACATCGCTAGTGGGCACGAACCAACAAGTAGCTGGACGTTATCTCTATGAGCCTTTCGGGCGACTCATCGCCATGAACGGTCCCCTCGCTGAAGCCAACACTTACCGATTTTCCAGCAAAGAAGTCCACGAACCGAGTGGGTTGGCGCACTACTTCTATCGCTACTATGAGCCGAGTTTGCAGCGGTGGATAAATAGAGATCCAATAGAGGAGAAGGGTGGGTTAAATCTTTACGGTTTTGTAAAGAATAGGCCCGTACACAGCATCGACCCTTATGGACTATTTGCAGACGATGAATGGCCGGAATCAGGCCCCCCCGCGCCATGTCCAGCTGGTAGTCAACGGCAAACCGAAATGCATTTTGACTCATGCGTTCTCGAAGAGTTCGGCTGTATACACAACCCCTGCAAGCCAGACACAAGATTCTGCGCTGCGGAAGTCTTTGTGGCGATAAAAGTATGTAGAACGACAAGAAATCCGGTTGCTTGCAAATGGGCAGCTTTAGCGGCAATAACAATGTGTGGTATTAAAGAGTTTTGGAGTATTGCGGAAGATTTAGGTACAGCCATGGGCAGATGCTCAACAGCGCATGGACGTTGCAACCCTACACGGTGTTCTCCATGATAGAAAAAACTAAATATTATATGCTCGTCGAAAGCGCAGGGTGGCTATTACTCGCCGTATTATTCTTATTTTGGAAGGATCCAGCCGCGCCGATGCTTCTCTATTTGCTACCCCCCTTTGGCTCCGTGTTGTGCGCGATAGAGCCTTTGCTATCCAAAAGAACGAGTACCCGAAAACGGTTAGCCCTCGCAATGTGTGGCACCGGCGCAGTTCTAAGCAGCTCATTCTATCTAGCCTTCGTTATGCCGAGTTTAATGCATTGGATTCAATGTGTTCTGGCTATTTTTATGATTTCTTTTTTTATTTTTCCCCGTAAATGTTCCGATAACGTGAAGTGACCGTGTACCCACCACAGCTACCTTATCCAGAGGCCGGGGGTGATTTGTTAATCCAACTAGGCGCCGATCTTTCATGAATCTGCGAGGATTATTGTAAGATTAGATTTCGTGATAATTAAAATCGCGACGCCCACGCGCCGCGATGTAAGGTACTGTGTTCTACTGGTTCAAACAATTCCGCAATTGCGCCTCTTGGTAATCTGTCGGCTGCTTGCCTTGGTGAAGCTTTATCCATCGAATAAATCGATCCCGAGCCACCAGTCGAGAAAAGCTTTCGGCACAACGAATTCCAGCGTCATCACCATCGGACAGCAGCCAGACGCGGCCGTTTGGTTTCGTGTGCCCAATGATGAGTTTCGCCTGGGCTTCGCTACAACTCCACCCCATGAGCCCCACGCAGTTTGGAATCGTGAGTTGATGAAACCACCATACCGAAGGGAATCCTTCGACAACCACGAGGTCATCGACAGGCTCTTTGATGCGGTAGCCGCCGTACAGAAATTCCGATTTCCGAAACTCGTAAGTAATCCCCTTGTGCTCTCGCTGTCCGGGAAACTTGTAGCGAGGGTTATCTTCGTCGATGATTGAATCATCGACGATTCGTCCTGCATAGCCTACCAATCGTCCGAGTTGGTCGTGCAAGGGCACAGCAACGCGTCCTTGAAGAAACCCCTTCGAGCAATAGCCAAGGCCAAAGTGATGAATGGTTTCATCGGTAAAGCCACGACTTCGTAAGTACGGATGATCGAAGTCGAGCGTCTTTAACTCGAAATCAAGTTTGGCATTCACAAGAACGGTGCCCGCCTTTTTAGCAGGCAGGGCAGTCATGGCTTCTTTTGATGGTGAGGACTTAGTATTTTTCTCCAGTCCAAACCGTTGTCGAAGCGCCACCGCCACGTTTCTCAATTTGTCACCGTCGCCAGGCTTGCCACCTTCCATGAGGACGGCGAAGTCGAGTATGTTGCCCTTTGCTCCGCAGCCAAAGCATTGGAAGATTTTCTTTTCCAAGCTCGCCGAGAATGACGGTGAGTTTTTCTTCCCCTCGTGATTCGGGAGTGGGCAGAACCCATGATGCTGTGAACCCTTGGTTTTGAGCTCCACTTTGTAGTGCTGAAGCACTTGCTCGAAACTGAGCTTTGAGCGCAGTTCTTTGAAGTCGATCCAAATGCTCATCAGTAGTCCTCCGGGAGTAGCACTGTCGTGACCGAGCGGTCCGCTTCGGTAATGATCCAGAATTTGATTCTTTGAACCGAGAAGTATTGCGAGAACAAGCGACCTCCTTGTTTCAAAGCACGCTCGTTTGACTGCAAATCTTCCGTATCCAATTGGCCCCAGTCACCTTGAACATGGTGACCGAGCGAATGCAGAATTTCGTCGTGAGGAATTTGCGCGAGGGCGTTGGGCGTAGCCACGATCTCTCCGGGGCAAAATTTTGCCAATGACCTTGTGACAGGTCGAAGCTGAGTTTCCATTGCTGATCTCCTGTGGGTTGAAGTTGAAGTTAAGGAACGAACTGTTCCGGCTTCATTTTAACAGAAAGTTGTCTTGCGGAAAACTGCTCGCACCGCGAACGCGCCCGAGAAATAGCCGATGTCAGATAATTACTAAGTGAGCACTGCGGAAATCAGGCCCGCTCTCGAAGCCAGTTATCAATCGTCTCGTGAGCACGCTTCCGGAAGTCAGGCTGATCTTTGTAAGTTTCGTCGGCCTCCGCGCGTTTGCGCTGTGCGAATTCCTGAGAGCCCATGGCACGCGCGTAAAACTTTGAGAAGCTCATTTCGATTTCTTCGACTGGAGTTTTCTTCTTTCCGAATTCAGCGCGTTGCTTGTTTTCTTCAAGCTGGAAGGCCAGTTCAGCCATTTTGATCTCGTGGATGAGCGCTTCTCGCGCCTTGCGCTGCTTCACGCTGTCGTCCTCAGCCGGCGGTGTTTGGTCAGGAGGCCGATTGTCGAGCGAGTATGCAAAATTCTGTTTCCGATGGTCGCTTCCGAGAAAAATGAGTTCGGTGCAATGATGGCACCGGTAAGCCTTTGGTTCGGCAGAGCAGTGCGAGCACCGGTGGACAAAAGGAAAGGCGTCAACATCCCGGTTTGTTTTGCCACACTCCCCGCACACCCAGGGTGTGTTCGTAACGAGGTTCTCGCGGCAGTGCGGACAGTCAATTGTGACTGGCAACTTCTGCAACACATTAAAGAAAAGGAAGTAGAGGGCGCCGATGAGCAGCAAGGTCGCAATCCAGCCACCAATAACTCCATGAAAGAGCACGGTTAGTGGAATGAAGATTGCGCCGATGATGGCGCAATTGATGAGGGTGCGGACGCTGAAAAACAGCCGAGCATTTAATGGTGGAATGGTCATGCGAATCTCAATGACGTTTGCGGAGCCACTTTTCGATTTTCTCTTCCACCAGAGTGCGCCGCGTTCCGTACTTCTGACGCGAACGCTTTTGGATGATCTTGCGTCGGTTTCGCGTGGACAAAACCGGCGGCAAAGACCTGCCTAGGAACGGCTCTCGGTTGAGCAATCGAGCGCATACTTCAAAGTTTTCCAGCCCCGTGAATTGTGCGCGAGCATACCCACCGCCGAACTGCCGTTCAAGCATCGAGGCGTCCGCTTCGCCGACACGAAATGAAATCAAGGTTCCCACGTTACCGAAAACCGCTTTGCTGGTTTCCTCGCTTAGCTGCCCGGTGTATTGATGCGCCAAAGTTAGGCAGAGTCGATACTTGCGGGCCTCAGAAAGAATGCTTCCGAAAGATTCGGTTGCGCAGTTTTGGAACTCATCAACGTAGAGGTGGAAATCTTGCCGCTTCTCTGGGGGCAAATCCGAACGAGAAAGGGCGGCGATTTCAAAGGCCGTAACCAAAAGAGAACCAAGAAGGCTGCTGTGCGTCTCGCCCAACTGGCCCTTCCGAAGATTTGCGATGAAGATACGACGGCGATCCATCATGAAACGAAAGTCGATTTTCGTTCCCACCTGTCCCAACACATGACGCAAGGGCGGCGACAGAAGAAGCTGTCCCACTTTGTTCTGAACCGGAGACACGACCTCCTGCATGAAGCGTCGCTCGTAGCTTTCAAATTCATTCACCCAGAACGACAGCACCATCGGGTCTTTAATCTGTCGAACGACCCACGAGCGATAGCGGGCGTCGTAAAGCATTCGGGAAACTCCCAAGAGGCTCGTGTTTTCACACTGGATGAGTGCCGCAAGCGTGGCGAACAAGATGTATTCGAGACGCGGCCCCCAGGAATCACCCCAGATCTTTTTGAAAGCGGAAACGATACCGGCCGCCACGAGATGCCAATCCTGTCCGGTCGCACGAAACAAGTTTATCCCCACCGGAGCATCTGACGTGGGATCGAGATACACCACGTCGTCCGTTCGCCACGGCGGAATGTGGTCGAGTATGTCTTGAGCCAGGTCTCCGTGCGGGTCGATGAGGCCGACCCCGTGACCTTGCTCAATGTCCTGAAGAATGAGATTGCGAAGCAAAGTTGATTTGCCGGTGCCGGTCTGGCCGACGATGTAGGTATGCTGGCGGCGCGAGTGCGCATCTAGCCCCCAGGGGACTTCTGCCCCCCATTGGTGTCGATTACCGAAAGTAATGTAGTCGTTTTCAAATTCCATCCAGACAAGCCCCTACTCCACGAGAAACCCCGCCAGAAAGAACATGCACCTTGAAAAACATATTCAAAATGGAATGCCGGCAAACGTGTTACGAGCCGGCATGGTAATAGAGGCTTGTCCGGAAAAAATGAGGCAAATCAATTATAGCGCACTCCTGCGCGCGCTGTCCTGTGCATAACGATTTGTGCTTGCCTGAAAATCGCACATTGGCAAATTTTCTCAGCACACACGCACATTGGCCCCATGAAGCCCGTTGAAAAATGGAAATCACTCATGTTCGTCGGCAGCCTCCTTGTCGTTGCGTTAATCATTAAATCCGGCGTGACCGCGTTTCGGCAGCAACAGGTGACGTCTGAAGAAAGAGCGCCCCGACGCGTTGTCGTGAACGAGCAAGAATCCCGACCCAGGGCTGAATCGGAATCACGACGCAAGGAGTGGGAACAACTTCTTGGAAGCAAGCCCAGCGTGAAGCCCGTGCTCGAAGACCCCGCAGCGACGCGCAGGGCTTTCTTGACGCGATACGTGAGACCAAACCTTCCGCCGAAATCAGGTACAACGATTGGTGTTGTCGTTGCGACTGACGCCAAGATTCTCAATGGTGCGCTCGCGACTGCGATTTCAAATCACCTTCGCCCCAAGAAAGTGAGTGTGTTGACCGGGGTGTTCACCTTGGAATTTGTCTCGGATGGAATGTTTGAGCACGCCTTCAGCGGCTCGCAAAACGTCCTCGACCGGCTGGAGCTTGCGGGCGTGCTGGACCAAGTTCTTCTTGCTCGGCACAGCGTTCAAGTTTCAACCAATCCAGATTTACAAAATGTGATGACCGCGAGTGCGCAGCTTGAAATCGTAGCTCTGGCCATCACCGGCTCGACCGTAAGCCACAGCTGGACGTTCAGCGCCAGCGGAGCCGGATTTAAGGAACCACAAGCTCGTGCCATGGCCGAAGAACGACTCATTGCAGCCATCGCAGCTGAAACCAACATGCTCTTCACCTTGACTGAACCCATCACTCCCTAATCGCGCCCATGAATACAAAATGGACCACCTTGATCTTGATTTTGTGTCTGCTCGTCTGCCCCAACGTATCGGCGCAGGTGGCAAACATGGAGAGTGGACTTGCCGAATTGACGACGAAGCTTGCATCCCAAGTAAGCCAGCAGGGAAAGAAGAAGGTGACGGTGCTCGACTTCACTGATTTGCAGGGCAACTCAAGCGAGCTTGGCAGATACTTGGCCGAGCAAATCACCGTGAACCTCGTGCTTCAACAGACCAACTACTCCGTTCTCGACCGAGCTAACCTCAAAAGTATTCTGGCAGAGCACAAACTCACCGCGACCGGACTCGTGGCACCGGAAAACGCCAAAAAGCTTGGGCAATTCGCAGGCGTTGATGCACTCATTCTGGGAACTATTGTTTCCATGGACCAGTCCGTAGAAATTACCGCCAAAATCATTGCGACGGATACGGCGGTGATAGCCGGTGCAGCACGAATCAAATTCAAAGCTGATTTGCCCGCGCAGCAACTTTTGGCGAAACCGGCAAGCGAAGTGAAGGACGCCGACGTAGGCGCGCAAAAAGTCAAATTCGCAAAGACGTTTGGAGACTTGCGTGTGGAGGTGAAATCACTGCGGATCGTAAACGAAACCGATTTTTCGCTCGCCTTGAACTTCGCGAATCAAAATCAGAAGAAAAGTATTTGGGTCGCAGTGAGATTGGATTCTCAAAGTGGTTTGAGAGGAACGATCACTGACGCCAACGGAGCGGAGTTTCGGAGCGATTACAGCTTGGTCAGAGGAGTTGAGACTGATCACGGGCAACATGGTTTTTTTGTAAAAGCAACTGAGATAAAACCCTCGGACTCCACCACGGCGACAATCAAATTTATTCCGCCTAAAAACGGAACTGCTTCAAAAGGTGCGAGTCGTTTGCAACTCGAATTGGTTCTCGGGAGCGCTTTCGACGGTCAATCGGGTGAAGCAACAATTCACAACCTCATCTGCAACATCGAAACTGACTAGGAGCGTAATGGTGAAATTCATCCTCGCCTGAGTCGAATTGTCGACGCAATCGATTAGTCCAAACGGGGGGAATCATGCCTCAAAATAGCGTTTTTTAGCGCGGCAACCGACTCCATGGCAGGAAGCCAAGTCACAGCCGCCGGGTGCGAAGCCCGGCGATATTCTTTTGCGGACAGGGCGCGACCTCACCGTCGCGCCTTTTTGCTGCCGGGAAAAGCCCTTGCAGAACCGGCGCCAGAACTGGCGTCACTTGGGGTGAAAGAAAATCCGCAACCTTAGCTGCGGAATTACCATGTAGTTGGTGAGCGGGCCACCAACTTCGGACGTTGGACATCCCGACGCGCACAACGACAAACAAGAAATGGATTTCCGTAAGAACGCACAAACCAACAAAACAACAAAACAAAAAAGGAGAAAATGAAAGCCTACATGCTCGCCGTCCTCGCAACCGCGCTGCTTGCCCAAGACGCCTACTCTCAAGCTGGCCCTTGCTCAGAGGACTTATGCAACCAGAAGCGGAAGAAGATTGACGCCGTCTGCCACTCAGTTGGCGGACTGGTTTATTTCGAGCTTCCCGACGGTTCGATGTGCTACTGCAAGTGCAGCTGCCTTGAAGGAAGAACACTTGTCGCGGTCGATGCCAACGCGTCCAAGGAGATTCACGGCATCAAAGTTGGCGAAACCGTTCTGGCTCTACAAAAGGACGGAACATGGCAAAAATCATCAGTGGTGTACAGCCAAGGAACGCACTACAGCCCAAAGCCGATTTATTACGCCATCTATGTGAAGCTTGAAAACGATACGGATCTGCTCGTCACGCCTGACCATCTTTTCATGACGCCGGCCAAGGGCTTGGTTCGCGCTGACCGCCTTTCACCGTCTGACAAATTGGTTGATGCAAGTCTGAAGCCCGTTTCAATTCAGGCGGTTGTGGCCGGATACTACAAGGGGGCATTTCACCACATCGCGGTCGGGAAATGGGACATGCAGCAGGTCAATGCCGACGGTCACTTCATCAACACCAAAGGAGTTGTGTCGGCGGATTATTACCTTCAGACATTCGCCAAGCGACTCGACACCGGATTGAGCCGTCCACAGGTGGGTTCGGGACAGTATCGAGTGATGCACAAGGACGCACTGATGGGTCAGGCCGCGTTTGGTCTCAGTCTTCTGAAGTCCAAAATTACCATAGCGGCTGACGAGTTCTTTGAGCCGTATCAGCCAGTCAAAGTACCAGCGGGAGCGATCAATTTCCTCCCTCCAGAGTATGAGACCCCGAAAGCAGAGTTGCTGGAGCCACTTGACAACTCGGTGCCCTACGAAGTTGCTGAGTATTTGGTCTCAAACTACAAGAGGAGCTATTCCGATGTTATCTATCATGTTGACTGGAATGACGACACCGTAAACGCCTACGCGTGGCGTGAGGGCAGCACACGTCATGTCGCTCTCAAGGGAGGTCTGTTGCGTCACCGATACGTTCAGGTCGAGGGCGCCGGTCTTGTGCTTGCTCATGAGATTGGGCACCACTTCGGTGGCCCGCCGCAATATCCAGGTGAAAATTCGTGGGCGTCCTGTGAGGGGCAAGCGGACTACTGGGGAGCGATGGTCGCGCAGCGCCGTGTTTGGTGGGGGCCATTTGCAATCGAGCAAATTCGGAAGGGAGGCGACCAGCTTTACAACCTATTCGCTTACGGATTGATGGCTGGAAATCTGTTCGACCTGCCGAAACCCAAAGCGACCGCTGGGATTTGTTCTCACCCATCCGCCGCGTGTCGTTTAGCCACGTATCGGACAGCAATTACGCTGGATGACAAACCAGCCTGCGCTGGAGATCCACCACCATTTCAGCCGGACGGTAAGTAACAACCAAGGCGATGGCCAAACATGTGCTAGCTCGAACAGCCGCCCCGCTCCGAACAGAAGAGCGGGGCGGCAATTTGGACACGTCTCGTGCGCCCCACCTTGCCTCTCGGCGTTAGTCGCTGAGCTTGGGTCGTTACGCGTCAGCATGGTTCACCTTCTTAGGTAGTCACAGATATCCGACGATAAACCCCCGATGCTAAGATATTGGTTCCCATTGATGACGTTCCTCGGAGCATGCACAGGGGCGATGGCTGCCTTCGCGGTCGATCCGGGCACGGTGATCGTGTGGGGATGGAGCATTGACGGCCAAACGAATGTTCCCATGGCGGCGCGGGGCGGCGTGATCGCGATTTCCGTGGGAGGAGATTACGAAGGCGGGCATGTGGTGGCTTTGAAGACTAATGGCTCCGTGGTGGCGTGGGGCCGGAATGACACCGGTCAGGCGACGGTCCCAGTCGCGGCACAGAGCGGGGTCGCGGCGATTGCCGCGGGAGGTTTTCATACCTTGGCCCTGAAAACCAACGGTTCGGTGGTGGCTTGGGGATATAATGGGGACGGCCAGACTGATGTCCCGGTGGCAGCTCAAGGCGGGGTGGTGGCTATCGCGGCCGGGCTTGATCACAGTCTCGCTTTGAAAAACGACGGCACGGTCGTGGGGTGGGGATATGACTTCTATGATCAGGTTACAGGGCCGACCGGTTCGACCGGAGTCACAGCCATCGCCGCCGGTGGCGATCACAGTTTAATCATGCAAGCCAACGGTTTGGTGTCCGAGTGGGGGGACAATCGCGACGATCCCGACGAGCCGCTGGAGGTTCCTTACTCGGCTCGATTCACGAACATGGCCATGGCCGCAGGGTATTTGCACAGCGCGGTTTTGAAATCGAACGGTCTGGTTTTGGTCTGGGGTCCCAGCAGTCATGGCGAAAGAGTCGTGCCGCTGGCCGCGCAAAGCGGAGTCAAAGCCATAGCCGGAGGAGGAGATAGCGATGAAGGAGGGCACATGCTGGCCTTGAAGGGTGACGGTACCGTGGTGGCCTGGGGATTTAACGGCTACGGTCAGACCGCAGCGCCCGCCGGTTTGACGGGAGTGACGGCGGTGGCCGCCGGCGGTTATAATTCTGCTGCCTTGGTGGGCTTCCCTGTCTCGTTGCAGACGAGGTGGAACGGAGGCGATGTCGTTCTCATCTGGCCCGCGTATGCCTCCGCGTTCTGCCTGCAATCGACGCTTGTTTTGACTTCGAATGCCGCTTGGGGTGATGTGACCAATCCGCCCGTTCTTAGTGAGGGGCAATGGTTCGTCACGAACAACGCTTCGGAAAGCGCCCGTTTTTACCGGTTGAAAAAGCTGTGACTGGTTTGTTCGAGTTTGGCGTTGCGCCTAAACATGCAGCGCCCCTAGCGACTTGCCACTGCCCTCAAGCCCACGTCACTGAGCAGCCCGGCCTTGTTCAGCTTCGTCGCAAGGTCTCGCTGCCGCTGCCCAACGCTCGCGCTTTTCTTCGAGTTCATCCGCGAGGGCATCAACTCCAAATTCGCGATCACCTTGTCGAGTTCCGGCACGACTGAAAACGGAATGATGTGGTCCACCGAGAGTTGATCGCCCGCGTAAGGACCAAAGCGTACCGTGGCCGCATTGCCTTTGCGCATTTCAGACAACCCGGCGGCATCAGTGCAGCCCAACTGCTCCGCAATCCTCACGTTGCGCATCATGGCTAACACCGTCAGATCGCCAGCGGCTTTCTTCATCCGCACGTCCTTGACTGCCGCTCTGGCAACGGCGGTGGCATCCAGCCGATCCTTTTTGGCGGAGTAAAGGTAGTAGGTGATTTTCTGGACGCGCTGATTTGCTCCACGCTCCCGAAGTTCCGCCAGTTTGGCCGGATCAATGAGCGGCGCGATCTTGTCCGCGTAGTCCTGCACCGTCGCGCCAACAGCGCAGACGACAGACAGCAGCAGGGCCAGCAGGCAGCCGGGGATTTTCACGCGCCAATCCTTCACGTTCACGCGCGACTGGCAAGCCCGCCGTTGCCTTGCTAGCGTCCGCCGCATTGAACACGGACGCCCGCACTGAGCAGCACATCCGCGCCGCCGAGGGCTGGATTGAACTCGGCGATTTCCTGAGCGCCTACGAGGAATTGGAGCAGTTGTCTTCGCGAGAGCGCGCCCGGCCCGACGTGCTGAAACTGCGCTGGCGGATCTTCAACCAAGCCAACAAGCATGAGATGGCGTTTAGCGTGGCGGAGGGACTGACGCGGCTTCTGCCTGATGACGCCGAGGTGTTCGCATGGCGCTCGTATTCCGCGCGCAGGATGCCGACCGGTGGCATCGAAAGCGCGCTGGCGCTCTTGCTCGACGCAATCAACGACTTCCCGGACGAACCGCTGCTGCCGTTCACTCTCGCCTGCTACAACTGCCAGATTGGAAAGATGGCCGAGGCGCGCAGTTGGCTGGACACCGCGCTTGAAGTTGCGGAGCGCAACGGCACGGAGAAGCATTGGAAGCTCACCGCGCTGGACGAAAAGGATCTTGAACCGCTCTGGCCTGAAATCGGACTGCTGCCAAAATAAAAGTGGCGAGGCCAGCAACGCATCTGGCCCCGCCTGGGTTTGTCGCAGGTGGGAAATGGACCGAACCCACGGCGACGGGGAAACCTACGCCGCTCCTTATCGCGCGCATGTGGAATGCACCGCGCTAATTCAACCCGGTTTGACAGATGTGCTATCGGGCAAAACATCTGTGATCGCACCCCCGGCTTCCCGTTGCGCCCGTCCCCGCGCGGCGTTATTTGTTCGCCATGAAACTTCGCCTGAATCAAGACGACACGCAGTTCTGGTACGTGGGCGAGTTGGCCGATCTCGCAAGCACCCACTCTGCGTCTGTCGAGGTGGAGGTTGATGACGCTACCGTGCAGCGCTGGCAAAAGGCGGAGGCTGACTTTCTGGCCGCGCAACAGGAGATGCAACGCGTGGTCTTTCCAGCGCTCCCTCTTTGACCCATGTGCGGACGTTTCAGCCAGAACGGCGAGGAAATGCGCGTGGCGATCCACGGCGAACGCTTTGCCTTCCAGTTCCAAAAAAACTTCAACCTCGCACCAAGCCAGCGCGCGGGCGTCATCTTCCCGCGTGGTGAGGAAATCGTGGGCGAAGGTTTCCGATGGGGCTTTATTCCCCATTGGGCCAAAGAGAATCCGAAGGTAAAACCGATCAACGCCCGCGTGGAAGGCATCACCACCAGCCCGCTCTTTCGCGGAGCCATCGGCGGACGACGGTGCCTTGTGCCCGCAAGCGGCTGGTACGAATGGAAAACCGAGAATGGCGGCAAGCAACCCTACCGCATCATCCGCCAGAAAGAGAAACCGATCTACTTCGCGGGCATCTACGCGCACGCCGAGCCGGGCGGTGAAGCCACGGACACCTTCGCCATCGTGACGCGCGAGGCTTCGTCCGAGCTAACCTTCGTGCATAACCGAATGCCCGTGGTCGTTCCCGACGACTTACTAGGCGAATGGCTCGACACCAAGAGCGACCGCTTCCGCAGCATTCTGGAAAAGCCATTACTCACAGGGTTCGAGTTCTATCCCGTGGATCGCCGCATGAACACGCCAGCCTTCAATGGGCCGGAATGTTTGCGACCGCTTCCCGATTCGCTCTGAGCGTCAGGCGTTCGCCACGCACTCCGCATTCCCGCACTGCCCACAGCGCAGCACGATTTGCACGCTGCCGCTTTCCTCATTGTAGCCGGCGATCACCCGCACCATGTAGCTGTCGCACTTCACACAATAGATCGTGAACTGACGATGCGGGCTGTCTGCCGGCGTGGTCCGCGCCACGCAGTCTTCACGCCGACGAAAGTATTGTGCTCCACCGAATGCCATGGGCGCGACGTTGCGCCAGTGGTTCAGACATCTGTGGGGAGTGGCAACGAAAAGGGCGCTCGGAAACAACGCCGAGCGCCCCAACTTAGGGAACGGCAACAACGGGTTGCCGAGAGAATGTTGAGCAGGCAGAGGGTTGGAATTCAAGACGACAAAAGGGCGCTCCGATACACACGGAGCGCCCAACCAACACACCAGCGCAGCGTTGCCCTTTACCTCAACACGCTGCGCAAGTGATGCAGTTGTCGCAGAGACACCGTGGTGATGGATATGGGGTGAAAGCTGGATGGCGAGGCGCAGAGCGGGAGAGCCGGGAAATAAACAAACTAAATCGCCAACAGTACGACCAAAATATATTTGCATTCCGAAACCACCCAGCCGCCGACACGGCGGCGTTCACCTTGAAGGCTTGTGACCAAGCTTTGATCCGTCTCACGACGGAGGGAAGGCCATTCACATTCTCCAATACCGTCCGTCGGGGGAACTCGTTGGTCGCGTGAGCGACGAGGGAGGTTGGAGGCGAGCACGGCACCGCGCTGAAAATACCAGCGCCGTGCGAGCCGGAAACCGACCGATGTCGGGGGTGGTGCAAGCACATGGAAACGCAGAGAAAACATTAACCAGTCAGGAGATTTTGACATGCACGCTTGTCCCCACTGCGGGGAGGGGTGTGGAGATACCCTCACGCTCGTTCGAGTCCTGGTCATTGCATGGGTCAAGCGCTTGGGTTTTCATCGAAAAAGGTTCGAGCTAACTCCAACATGCTCCACCATCTGGAAGTTTGGGCAGAAATGTCAGAGGAGTCGCGCACCGCGACCACGGTTTCAGCCAATGAATTCCAGGGTTTAGTGAAGGAAACGGTTAGAGTTTGAGCGCGCAAAATGCGGAGACATAAATCACTTCTGTCATCTCGTCTCACAATTCGACTTCGAGCCAGGAAGGAGATTAACCGGTTAAAAAGAAATCTGGTTCAGAATTCGTCTGCATTGACGTTTCGTGAGCGACACCTTGAAGGTCGATTTCAAGAATGCTGCCAGCGAAGGTCCAGTGGCGTCTTCATTCTTCGACTGCGCTGCCCGAACGAAGGACTGAACTGCGCGAAGTTGCTTTGGAGTGAGCGTGCTTGGACGCCCACTTCGAGCACCTTCACGCAAGCCATTAATTCCATGTTCCTCAAAGCGCTTGAGCCAATACGCCACGATACGCTCTGAATTTCCATACAGTCTCGCCGCGTCCGAACAGGAGAATCCCTTGAGCACAAGCACAACGCTATGCAACCGGTGAAGCACTCGCTCGTTTGGGGAAGTGCCTCGCAACGATGCGAGCAGATGTTTAGAAACTTTTTTGGGCGTGAATGTCATTTGATGGTCGCAATTACTTTTGTCTTCTGGTAAAATGTGTCTATGCTCAAGTATTTCATTTATTGCCGCAAGTCGAGCGAGGATGAAGATCGCCAGCTTCTTTCCATTGATGCTCAGTATGCCGAGCTAAACCAAATCGCTCTCGAAAAGGGCCTCGTCATTGTTGATCGCTTGGAGGAAAGCAAAAGTGCGAAAGGGCCAGGCCGTCCGGTCTTCAACGACATGCTTCGACGCATTGAGTTGGGTGAAGCGGATGGAATTTTATGCTGGGCGCTTCATCGCATCGCTCGCAACTTTGACGACGGCGGAAGAATCATCGGCCTTCTCCAGCGAGCGCAGATTAAGGAAATTCGCACCTTCGAGCGTGTTTATCTTCCTTCTGACAACGTCATCATGATGGCGCTCGAATTCGGCATCGCGAATCAATACGTGCGAGATTTGTCCCGAGACATCCGCCGTGGCATCCGAGAGAAAGTTCGCCGTGGAGTATATTCTGGCCTCGCGCCGATGGGATACTTCAACGAACCCAAACTTCGCACAGTGGAACCTGATCCAGAGGTCTTCCCAAAGATGAAAGCTATCTTTGGGAAGTTTGCGACTGGTGCGTTTTCGCTCAGAGCCATTCAACTCGAATTTGAGAAGATCGGGATTGTCGGAAACCTTAGCGGCAAGCCGCTTACCTTCGGGACCATCGTCAGGATTTTTCGCAACCCGTTCTACTACGGTGTCTTCACCCACACGGGCGAATTACACCAAGGCGTCCACGTTCCGCTCATCTCCAAAGAAACCTTCGACAGAATTCAAGCGGCTCTTTTGAAAGTCGGAAAGACCCGGCACACGAAGGGGAACAGGGAACTGACCTTTCTGGATTTCGCAACCTGCGGGTCATGCGGATACTGTATCACGGGTGAACGGCACGTCAAAAAAAGTGGCCTTCGCTTCCACTACTATCGTTGCACGCGTAAGAACAAAAACGTGCCGTGCGAGGACCGCAGCTTTACGCGAGAGGAAAAGTTCGGGCTGGAGGTGAAGCGGAATGTCGGCCTTGTCACCATTCCGAACAAATGGAAGGAACGGTTCCTTGCAAGAATCGAAACGTGGGAGGGCGAAGAATCTCAGGCAAAGCAGAAGCGCATTGACGCGCTACGCGCGGAGCAGGCGTCTCTCAAGACAAAGTTGGACCGACTCAATACCGCCTTCGCAGACGGCGGCCTTGACCTCGCAGAGTTCAAGGAAATGAAAAACCCACTTGTTCCGAAAAAGGTCGAACTCGACCAGCAGATCGTGATGTTGGAGAAGAGTAAAACGAGTCGGCTCGAACCCCTAAAAAAGTGGGTTTTGCTGGCAAATGAGGCAGAAACATGGGCTTTGCAAGACAACCGGTTAGAAATGAAGTCATTTCTTAAAAAGGTTGGCTCGAACCGCATTTTGCGCGCTCAAACTCTAACCGTTTCCTTCACTAAACCCTGGAATTCATTGGCTGAAACCGTGGTCGCGGTGCGCGACTCCTCTGACATTTCTGCCCAAACTTCCAGATGGTGGAGATGGGCGGAATTGAACCGCCGTGCAGATAAGGTTTCACTACGCTTCTACATTGTATATCAGACTTTCACGAGGTCGCCCTCTTTTAACCTGCATACTCTAAAGTTTGCAAAACATATGCAGGCGATTCCCGAAGTTTCAAAACTCAAGCAGGGAAGGGACTTGAATTTCTAGTCAAAGGTTATATCACTCCAACACTCATTTTGACACCAAGTGCGGAGCGTCACTTACACCGTAGCGTAAGAGAAAGCAAGATCCTGCACTCCAAAATATGGAGATACAGAAGACTTAACTTTTGTAATTGCTGATTGTGCAGTTACGATTTCCACGGGATTAAAGAGACCGTAGGGCTCTACAATGCGCATAGGGAAGTACCTCAACTGTCGAGGCCTTTCATCCCCATATTAAAAACTAAATTGTTAACGATCTGAAAATTGTCGACGAAGATCACGGTCAGTGTCATGCTTCTTGATTGCTTCACGCTTGTCATGCTTTTTCTTTCCACGCACAACAGCTATTTCAACCTTGATCTTCTTACCTTTATTATACATCGATACAGGCACTATTGTCAAACCATTCTTTGTTTCAAGTGATGCGAGCTTTTGAATCTCTGCTTTTGAAAGAAGAATTTTTCGATTGCGCTTTGGATCGTAGCTCTCGTCAGTATTTTTTTCTTGATACGGAGGAATGGTAGAGGCAATGATAAAAGCTTCACCGCCACGGATGATGACATGAGAGCCCAGAAGGGAACCTTGGTTTTTGCGGAGACTTTTGACTTCGATTCCGAGCAGCTCAATACCAGCCTCGAAGGTCTCGAGGATCTCATAGTCAAGCCCTATTTTCTTGTTTGCAATCAGTGTTGCGCTCATAGATAGAGCCTACTATAGCACTATTTGACTTCTTTGTGAACCTATGGTAATTTCTACATTAGAAAGCTTGTTGTGAGCTTCAATAAAACCAAAATCAAAAATTCAAAGTAGAAAGTGCAAAATCTATGGAAGCTTATAGTCTCGGACTTATTCATGGCTTTGTAGGAACCGTCGCCCTCAGTGGCGCCATCCTTGCCATCGCTCAAGGTCGGCGTCACCGCTGTCTCTTGTGTGGGTGCAAGACAGAAAAAACTACTCGCATCTTGCAGTTGCGTACGACCCCTCACACTCCTTCTGGCACGAAACCGTGCCGGATCGTAGTGTTTCGCCAGTGCAAGACACACCATCACCATGTCACCGTCGAGGTGAAGGATAAGTTCCTCACTCGCGAAGCACTCGACAAAAAACCCAAGACGGATTTTGACTGGGGAGGCGAGATCATTGTCGGACTTCGTAAAAGCGCTGGACTCGATAATGTTTTCGCAGAGCCTTTCAAAGCTTCTGTCTCTGACCACATTGCTGCAGCTGCCTAACCGCCATGGAAATCAACTCTGACAACGTTCTTTCCTTGCTGCTCGGGCGGCATATCGATAATCCGGTTTCCATCGATGAGATGATAGCCCGCTTCGATCTCACTCCGAGTAACCCACGCATGAGGAAACTGAGAGATACTATCGATTCCGTGCTCGGTCCTCACGGACCTGTGGTTTTCGAAAACGGGAACCTCTGGATTCGTTAACTCAAGTTTGAATTTCACCACCACCTAGCTTGTCTGGGCGGTGGCTTTTTTATTCCTTTTCCGTATAATCAACCTATGCAAAATAATCCCCACACTCCAAACCCCGCCCACCAGAATCCCCAAAACAAGGCTCCTAAAAAGCCCTCACGTTTTGGCTTGCTCCAGACTATGTCCCTCGGACTCCTCATTCTTTTTTTGATCTCTGGTATCTACTCAGTCATAGCGGACCAGACAAACCCAGCCACCGAAATCACTCTCTCTGAGCTTGTAAGTGACGTGCAGAAGGGGACAGTTACCGCGATTACGATAAAAGGAGATGATCTTATTGCAAACTATGTCGACGGTACGACAAAGCAGACAAACAAAGAAAATGATGCCGCCATCACAGAAACTTTTGCTGCGTACGGACTCACTCCTGAAAAATTGAACGCAGTAAAGATCAATGTAGAAGGTCCGAGTGGCACCATCTTCTGGCTTGCACAACTCACACCATTCCTTGTACCTCTCATTTTTCTCGCACTCATTATTTGGTTTCTCACCCGACAAGTGAAGGGTGCCGGTATGCAAGCATTTTCTTTCGGTCAATCGAAAGCGCGCATCACTCTACCTGACGATGCAAAACAAAAAGTAACATTTAAAGATGTGGCTGGAGCAAAAGAGGCAAAGCAGGAACTCGCAGAGATCGTAGACTTTTTGAAAAATCCCAAAAAGTTTTTGGATATCGGTGCAGTGATCCCAAAAGGAATTCTTCTCATGGGTGCGCCCGGTACAGGAAAGACTTTGCTTGCACGGGCTGTGGCAGGGGAGGCAAATGTTGCTTTCTTTGCGATCTCTGGATCGGAGTTCGTAGAAATGTTTGTGGGAGTTGGAGCTTCTCGCGTGCGAGATCTTTTCAAGATGGCAAAGCAATCAGCACCAGCAATTATTTTCGTTGATGAGATCGATGCTGTCGGGCGTGTCCGAGGTACAGGTGTAGGAGGAGGAAACGATGAGCGAGAACAAACTTTAAACCAGATCCTCGTGGAGATGGATGGATTTGAACCAAATGAAAAAGTAATCGTCATGGCTGCTACAAACAGACCAGATGTACTCGACCCCGCACTTCTCCGCCCAGGACGTTTTGACCGACGAGTGACCATCGATCTCCCTGACAGAAACGACCGTGAAGAGATTTTGAAGATCCATTCTGCAAAAAAGCCTTTTGCTGAAGACGTGAATCTTCGAGTGATCGCTGAGCGTACCCCAGGTTTCTCTGGAGCCGATCTCTACTCTCTCATGAACGAAGGAGCCATCCTTGCTGCGCGTGAAGAGCGAACAAAGGTTGCACAGTTTGACCTCATCAGAGCAATTGAAAAAGTCATGCTCGGACCTGAACGAAAAAGCCACCTTCTCTCAAAGAAAGAAAAAGAAATCACTGCATACCACGAAGCAGGGCATGCTCTTGTTGCATCCGTCCTTCCATTTGCAGATCCCGTGCACAAGATTTCTATCATTTCTCGAGGCCGTGCTGCTGGCTATACATTGCACCTTCCTCTCGAAGATCGAAAGATGCAATCAAAAAAAGAATTCCTCGATGATATTGCCGTATCTCTCGGAGGATATGTGGTAGAAAAGATTATGTTCAATGATGTGACAACTGGTCCATCAAATGACCTTCAGGTTTCAACAGCTCTTGCCCGTGATATGGTCACAAAGTACGGAATGTCAGAAAAGATCGGCGTACTTGCACTCGAAGGAACTGGAGGACGAGCTATGTTTGGAAAGGGTGTTGAGGACGGACAGTATTCTGAGAAAATAAGTGCAGATGTAGACAGCGAAGTTGCTCGCATCATGAGTGAGGCATATACAAAGGCACAAAATATTGTCACAGAACACAAGAAAGCCCTGGATGCTATTGCTCTGCGACTCGTAGAAACAGAGACAATTGAGCGCGATGAATATGAAAAAATCATCATTACTCACGGAATTCCTCTTAAAAAGAAATTGGATATAGAGCATCAGGTGTGATATTTTTATATCACATGCGCCTGTAGCTCAGTTGGTTAGAGCATCGAGCTTATACCTCGAGGGTCCTTGGTTCGAGTCCAAGCAGGCGCACAGAAGTAAGTGTGCATAGGTGCCGGTTGATTAAAAGCTGACATGGGAGGATAATGATGATATGAAATCATCACAACTAGGGGCATTCTCCCTCATGATTGCCGTTCTTATTATTATTTCTTTTCCTTCGATACGAACAGTGTTTCAGTCGGTATCCACTGGCGAGGCGATAGCCCAAAGCTCAAAAGTTTTGCTAATTGCTCCTTCTGATACAAAGAAACCGAGCAAGCCTGATGACCTCGATGCAGATATTGAAGGAGGGGCGATAGTTCTCGACTGGGAAAGGTCTTCTGATAATGTGGGTGTGACAGGATATCGAGTGTACCGAGGAATGTCTGAGAAGGATATTTCTTTTTATTCTTTGACATCAAAAAACTCTTTTACTGATGTAAACTTTGAACGGTCGGTAAGGCACTACTATAGAGTGTCAGCCTATGATCTTGCTGGCAATGAATCTTCACTTTCAAAACGAGTTTCTATAACTGCACCTGATACACTTCCAAAGTCAGAGCCTAAGCCCCTCGAGTTAGTGCCTCCTACGCCCTACAGTATGACAGCACGAGCACTTTCGACTTCCAGTGTAAACCTCATCTGGAAACATGATTATAATTATCAGATGACTCCGATGTCGTATGCTCTCTACCGAGACGGTGTACTGATCGCTACCATCCCATTTTCTCTTGGAGCAATTGGGACCGGAACCGATAGCTATTTTTATCGAGATACAGGACTTGTTCCCGGACTGACATATAGCTACGTAGCAAAAGAAATATCAAACAAGTCAGTCTATTCTGCATCATCGACACCACTTTCTGTGACGACTATTTCGGTGCCTGATGCCGTCTTTCCACTCGTTGCTCTCACTGCACCCACTCCAAACAGCACTGTCTCTGGTACTACGACAATCACTGCAAATGCCAGTGACAACGTAGGAGTCGCGGGTGTGCAATTTACTCTCGACAACGTAGTACTTGGTGCTGAAGATACAATTGCTCCGTACTCATATGCATGGAACACTCGCGCTTCTTCAAACTCCATCCACGCACTCCGAGCAATTGCTCGCGACACAGCAGGGAATGTCACCACATCACTCGTGGTCAATGTGACGGTGGCAAATGCTGGGCTCGATCCAACCAAAAAACCTTGGCAGAATTTTAATCTAACAACTTGGAAACTTCAGGCCACTGCAAAATCTGGCACCACAGACTACCTCCTCCGAAATATATCTGCTTCAGATGGCGAAGCCGTTGCTCCCTGGTTCCGCACAGATACTACAGATGGATCGATGCTCTTCTGGCTCAACGCATCGACAACAAATGATGGTAGTGGATGGTTGCGTACAGAACTTCGAGAAGTCATGGATGGAAGCCGTAATGATAAAAATTGGTCAGCACTTGTAGGGACTTCTACACTCAGTTCACGTATCCGTATTGCCCCAGGACCGACATACAACGGTGCACAGATCACGATACTTCAGATACATCCGTATCCTTCAAAGCCACCACTCCTACGACTTGTATGGTATCCAATAGGGCTCGGAGCTCGACAGTTGAAGGCTCACTACAAGACAGATGCACTCGGTCTCGCGGATGCTTCCGTTCTTTGTCCAAATACAGATATTGACTACAACACCTTTGATGCAGATATCAGTATTATAAATGGACGCATGATTGTGAAGGCGGGTCGTGTTGGGCAGCCAATGCAAACATGTCTGGACTATCAGATCAATGCCGGATGGACATACGGAAACTATTTCAAAGCAGGGAACTATGCTTCACAGTCATGGATGGGAACTGCGCAGGTGCATTTCTACAAACTCGAAACATATCACTCTGAACCGGCGATATCGACATAAAGGAATCAGATCAGGATATTTTTTGGTATACTTGAGTCTAACGTAATGAAAAAAGTTCATGTCAAAAGTTGGCTGAGCATTCTTGCTTTTATATTTGTTTTTTCTCCTATCGTAACAGAGGCGGCGTATAGGACTACGCCTGACGGTGCAAACTTTGTGATAACAGGCAGCGCGATATCGAGCATGGTCGTCTCGACCAGTACTTCTCGTATTTATATCGGAGGGACTTTCACAGAAATTGGACCATATAGTGGGGCAGGGGTTCCATTGAAGGTTGCAGATGGGGCTGCATCTTCTACATATCCAAAGTTCGATGATCTAACAGGGACGGGGTCAATCAATGCAGTGGTTTCGGATAGACAGGGCGGATGGTATGTGGCCGGTTTGTTTACCTTGGTGGACTCAGTTTCCTACATGTCTCTTGCACACGTATTACCGAGCGGATCTATTGATCCCAATTTTTCTCCGGCTTTTCCTATCAATACGACTATCAATGCAATCGCACTTTCTCCTGACGGTTCGACGCTCTACGTTGGTGGAAGTTTTACGACTATCGGAGGAGTGACCTACAATCGTCTGGCCGCGCTCACGACTTCAAACGGTGCGGCGAGCACCACCTTTAACCCCAATATGGGTTCAGCGGTGAATGCTCTCCAGCTTTCTTCAGATGGCCGTACTATTTATGCTGGGGGATTCTTTACCACTGTCGGCGGTGTCACCTACAACAGATTGGCTGCAATCGATACTGCAACGGGTGTCGCAAGCACCACTTTCAATCCCAATCTCAATACCACTGTCAACTCTCTTTTGCTTTCGGCCGACAACCGCACCCTCTATGCAGGGGGAAACTTTGCCACTGTTGGTGGTGTAAGTTATACCCGTCTCGCAGCTATCAGTACTCTCAATGGTGTGGCAAGCACATCCTTCAACCCGGTTCTCAACTCTATTCCCTCTGCTCTCGCTCTATCTCCCGATGAATCATTACTGTATGTGGGCGGAGGGTTTACTACTATCGGTGGTGTGGCTTACAATCGTCTTGCGGCAATCAGTATAGCTACAGCCAGTGCCACCCCCGCTTTTAATCCAAATGTCGGTGGGGTCGTAAGTGCCCTTCAGTTATCTTCGGATGGGACAACTCTTTATGTCGGCGGTACATTTACAACTGTCGGGGGTGTCACCTACAACAACATTGCTGCAATCAATACAACTACAGCCAGCGCCACTCCCGCTTTTAATCCAAATTTGAACAGTACGGTAAGTGCCGTTGCTCTTTCTTCGAGTGGTGAAACCCTGTATGCCGGAGGTTTGTTTCGAGCAATGGGAAGTACGCCCAGAAATAATCTCGCCGCTATTTCGAGTATTGACGGATCTGTCATCTCTTCCTTTAATCCAAACATGAACAATGCGGTAGGTGCCCTCGCACTTTCACGGGACGGATCAAGGCTCTACGCTGGGGGAAACTTCACTACTGTTGGTGGGGTTATCTACAATCGTCTTGCGGCGATCAACACATCTAACGGAGCTGCAATTTCTTCGTTTAATCCTAGCGTGACCATTACTTCTGGCGGTGCCGTTTCAGCTCTCGTACTAAACTCGGCCGAAACTCTTTTATATACTGGAGGCTCATTTACCGGTGTCGGAGGAGTGACTTACAACCGCCTCGCCGCCATAGATACCACGACAGCAAGTGCCACTTTATCTTTCAATCCCAACCTCGGCACCACGCTTGGACATTCTGTGAACTCAATGAAACTTTCTTCAGATGAAAGTACCCTCTATATCGGTGGATCCTTCCTCACTGTTGGTGGTGTAAGTTATACCCGTCTCGCAGCTATCCGTACTTCTGACGGAGTTGCAAGTACTACATTTAATCCAGTTGCAAACGGAACTGTGGGTGACATTGTCCTGTCACAAGATAATACAAAGCTCTATGCTGGAGGAAGTTTTACGAGTATCGGAGGTGTTACGTACAACAGCGTTGCCGCCGTAGATACAGTAACTGCAAGCGCAACTCCCTCCTACAACCCAAATGCCAATGCTCGAGTAGATACTGTTGCACTTTCTACTGACGACTCCACCCTCTATTTGGGTGGAATATTTAGTGCCCTTGGAGGTCAATCCTCTATAGCTCGTCTAGGTGTTGTGAGTACTGCAAATGCTTCTACTACATATTCCACACCTACGATTGTTTCCGGTGGAGTCAGCAAGATTATTCTCGACAGTTTGAAAATGTATATTTATGGAACTTTCACCTCTATAAATGGCTTAACAAAATACCAAAAATTTGCCATGTTCTCCGCCATCGTCGCTCCAACCATCACCACATCTTCTGCCACATCGCTAACAACTACATCTGCACTCCTCAATGGGTCCATGACAGATGATGGATATGCTTCTACGACAGTGAGAGGTTTTCAGTATGGACTCACGACTGCATATGGTGCAACCACTACAGAGTCCGGAACATTTGGGGTAGGAAGTTTCTCATCTACAACATCAGGTCTTTCTTCTGCCACCGAGTACCACTTCCGTGCATACTCTACAAACTCTGCGGGTACAAGCTATGGTTCAGATGCAACCTTCACCACATCTCCCAACCCTCCAACTGTCACATCATCTTCTGCCACATCTCTCGGAGAAACTTCCGCCACTCTCAACGGCTCCCTCGATGACACAGGAGGGGAGGATGCTTCTGTTCGAGGCTTTGTATATGGATTGACTGACGCCTACGGAGCAACGACGACAGAATCAGGATCTTTCTCTACAGGTTCCTTTACCTCGAGTCTTTCCTCGCTCACCTGCGCTACCACATATCACTTTGCTCCTTACGCAGTAAACTCTGCAGGAACTTCGACATATCCTACAGATGATACTTTTGTTACAAGTGCATGTCCTATCGCTGCATCTTTTTCGGGAGGAACTCGGAGTGGAAGTATTCCTAAGAATAAGGTGATCGTGGCGCCTCCTGTTGTAGCTCCCGCTCCGGTACCACAAAATATCCCTACTACGATTCTTCCTACTGTCCCACCAAAACCTATCCCAAGTCAGACACCTCCGACTTTCTCTCAACTGCCAGTGACAGAAAATATACTACCCAAAGCTCCTGCCACAGCTACACCGGAACTTGTCTCTGAATCTGTCCCTCCCAGTCCTCAAAAAAACTTCTTCTCACGGTTTTTGGGTTGGATCATAGACATCTTTTCAAAATCCTAAAAAGTGGTAGAGTGAGAATGAACAGCACACGAAAGGAAAATTATGGCAACTTGGAAAAGCAATGGACCCTATGCGGGTCTGCGAGATGGTCTTGAACAGCGTAGATTCGAAGAGCAGCGTCGGCGTGCTCTTGAGCGTCAGAAAGCCGGGAAGGCTCCTCCACCAGGACCTGTCACCAAACAGATCACTTCTCGTCGCAAGAGAGTTCTCAAACTTGCCACAGGACCTCTCACGAGATGGATCCAATCCGGAGGAAAATCAAACACACAGGGCTAACGCCCCTTTTTTGTTATTCAAAATGTTTCAGATCACTTTTTCTTTTCTTGAGCTCGGTGCGTAGGAGAGGATAGTCGGCAAGAGATGAGTCCGTGGCAACCAGTTTCTGCGCCTCAGTCCGTGCAGCTTCCACCATTTTTATATTCTTAAGCGCTTCCATTGCAATATCTGATACACCCCATTGCTTACCTCCAGAAAGTTCTCCGGCTCCTCGGAATTTGAGATCGTATTCTGCAAGTTCGAATCCATTTTTTGCGGTTTTCAAAGCAGTGAGTCGCTCCACTGTTTTGTCTGATTGTGTTTCGGTAAAGACAAAGCAATACGCTTGATGATTTGACCGGATCACTCGTCCGCGTAACTGGTGAAGTTGAGCAAGACCGAAACGCTCTGCCCCTTCAAGTATGATGACCGTGGCGTTTGGAACATTTACACCTACTTCCACTACAGATGTGGCGCAGAGAATATGAATCTTCCCAGATTTAAAATCCAGCATCACCCGGTCTTTCTCAGCGGGCTTCATTTTGCTGTGAAGAATG
>JAZKJN010000002.1:127454-130629 GCA_040384285.1 Patescibacteria group bacterium | reverse complement strand
TCAGGAAAGATTGATTTCTTGAGACGCACAGCCTCTTCTTTGACTGACTTTGCAAGCACCGCCATTTCTTTTTCAGGATCAGGTTCGTTGATGCGCGGACAGATGACATATGCTTGGCGACCTGCGCGCAGCTCTTCTCGGATCTTCTCATATACTTGCTCGCGTCCGTTTGGCAAAACAATTTCTGTGATGATGGGTTTACGTCCATGTGGCATTTGATCAAGAAGAGTGAGATCGAGGTCTCCGTAGATGGTGAGAGCAAGTGTGCGGGGGATGGGAGTTGCAGTCATGGAAAGAAGATGGGGAGCACGAGCAAGTCCATCTGCATCTTTGTGGACGAGAGAAGCACGTTGCTTCAGTCCAAAGCGATGCTGTTCGTCAATGATCACGTATGCGAGGTTTTGGAACTTCACTGACTTTTGGATGAGCGCATGTGTACCGATGAGGATGGGGATTTCTCCATTCTCCACCCATTTCAAAAGCTGTGTGCGAGAAATATCTGTCCAACCTTTCGGATTGAGTTTTGAGGGAAATTTTCTGCAACCACTTCCGGTGATGAGGCCTACCTGTATTCCAAGATACGAAAAATATTGGATGAAAGATTCAAAATGCTGTGAAGCAAGGATTTCGGTAGGGCACATGTAGGCGACTTGGAGGTTACCAAATTTTCGTCCTTTAGGAACCGTGGTCACCACAGTATATGCAGTCGCTGCGGCAACTGCAGTTTTTCCAGATCCCACATCACCCTCGAGGAGCCGTGACATGGCATGCCCCTTTTTAAAATCAGAAACAATAGTTCCTACCGCTTTTCTCTGTGCAGGAGTTGCTTCAAAAGGGAATCGCTTTACAAACCCTTCGAGATTTTTTTCTTCGGGGTCAATGATGAATGCAGGATTTTTCCCATACTCTTTTCGTGCGATCTGTTTTTCAAGTTGAATTAAAAAAACTTCTTCGAAGGCAAAACGCTTGCGAGCTGACTGAGCGTCTTCTTCCTTGATCGGCGTATGTATCCAGATCAATGCGGTTTTGAGACTTGGGAGATTGTATTTTTTGAGAATCTCATCAGGGATGGGATCTGTCATTGTGTCGAGAATCCCACTTTTAAAAATCTCAATAATTTTATGATACATCCAGTTTGAAGTGATGCCACGAGATTCTGGGTATACCGGGTAGAGTGTATGCACTGCACTTTCTTGTCCAAAGAGGGATTCTCCAACACCGAGCGGAACGGTATTTACGACTTCGAGTTTTGGGTTTGAGAAGTAGAGCTCTCCAGGGATCGCCGGATCTTTGCTTTTTCTCTGCGAAACTTTTCCTTCGATGCGTACGAGAGCTTCGTCTGGAGTCATCTTTGCAATGTAGGGCTGGTTGAACCAGACACAGTGAATCTTTCCGCTTTCGTCTTCCACATATCCATCTGCCATAGCGATGCGAGATTTAAATCCTTTGCTGGTTTTGAGTTTTGTAATCTTTCCAAACACTACGGCAACATCACCTTTCTGAAGCGAGGAAATATTTTGCGTTTCAGACGTATTTCCATAGCGTGCAGGGAAGTGGTAGAGGAGATCGATCACAGAAGAAATCCCCAGCTTTTTGAGAGCAATTTTTTGCGGAGGTATGAGGCGGGAAATGTCGGTGATGAGGGTGGAGGGATGCATGGGCATATTGTAAACTAAATCCTCCTTTATTTCCTCACCGAATATATTGTGTTTCTTTTCTCCAAAAATCCTTCATAGACAAGGTCAAGTAGGTTCTTTTCGATGTTATGTTCAGAGGCATCGGTAAGTCTCTTCTGTACTTTTTCCATGGTCGAAGGGGACTCCACAATCATCTGTAATATCTGCGCACGAAGCTCTCTGTTTGATCCTTTGAATTTTGATTGCTTTATATGATGCGTACTTTTTCGAGACGGGTTTTCGCCCTTCTTTTTGAGATGTGTTCCATAGTCCATGAGGGCGTAATACCATTCACGGGGATTTTTCTTGTCGAGAGTTTTTTCAATGAGAGGCATGAGTTCTTTGTCATGAACTTTTTTCTTGTCTTTGAAAAAGAAATGGATATATACAGCCCGGATATTTGTTTCGATAAAGGGGTGGGGGATATTGTGGGCAAAGGCAAGGATGGAGCCTGCTGTGTTTGCGCCGATCCCAGGAAGTTCTAAAAGTTCTCTGTATGTCTTAGGAAGTCTGCTTTCTATATCTCCTGCGAGGCGGTAGAGATTTAATGCACGGCGATTGTATCCCAGCCCCTTCCATTCCTTGAGTACATCTTTGAGATGAGCATCTCGGAGTGCTTTAAAGTTTGGAAACTTTTTTATAAATGGAGGAAACTTCTTTTCTACTCGCGAGACCTGTGTTTGCTGGAGCATGATCTCTGAGACCACTACATGATATGGCGAAAGACGCTCTCCCGTGCGCGGTCGCCACGGCATAGAGCGTCTGTTTTTTCGGTAATAGTCCCGGATAGTTTTCTGAAACTTCGCCTCGGTCATCGACTGCGCAATTTATTGCACAAGGTCTGCAACCACTTTTACATTGACGATAAATTCTTCATCAACACTTGCTACGAAAGGAACGTTGGGAATTGTGAGTCCGAAGTCGCTCCGTTTGAGTTTTGTGGTAGCTGTTCCCATGAGGGTAGATGTCCCTGCTTCAAATGTGAGAACAGTGAATGTGACAGGCTTCTTTACCCCCGCAAAGGTCAGATCTCCGACGATTGTCGACGTTCCAATGCTGAGTGGTTCAAAAATGATGAATTCATTTGCCGGATCTTCTGACTTGATGATGAAGCGGGCAATTGCCCCATCTCGCTTCTCGCTGTCTGTTTTAAATGTTCGTGCGTTGATTGCAATGTTTCCTACAGTTACGATGTTTCCAAAGACAGTGAGATTTCCAGCAATGTTGGTGGTTGTTCCTACTGCGGTAAATGGCTTGTCTCTCAAAATTTCTCCGATGCGGAATTCAACCAGAGACTGTGATGAATTGATCTTGTATACCGCACCGGTAGAGGTAGCACCTCCACCTGCGACATCCTCTGTGTTTTGGCTTGGGGCTGAGGCTGGGCGAGTCGCATAGAGGAAGCCTACGATAGCGACGATGATAACGATGACAATAACGGGGATAAATTTTTGCATGAATAATCAGGATGTCCTGGCATCATATGGGGTTGTATTGCC
>JAZKJN010000002.1:85340-127444 GCA_040384285.1 Patescibacteria group bacterium | reverse complement strand
TTTCTAATGAATTCAGTCTACCAGATACCGAGGTGTCTTTCTATTGATACCTTCCTGTTTTTATGCCAGAATGTCAGGGCTTACTTTTGGAACCGTGGTGGAGTGGTCTAACATACCTCTTTGCTAAAGAGGCAGGCCTTAACGGGTCTCGAGGGTTCGAATCCCTCCGGTTCCGCCACGATGTTTGAAGAGTAATTTGGAGAGATGGGTGAGCGGTTTAAACCAGCGGTTTACTAAACCGCCGAACCTTAATCGGTTCCGCGAGTTCGAATCTCGCTCTCTCCGCACATATTATGGAAGAAACAAAAATTAAAAAGAGTCAGTTGTATGCGGGAATAATCTGGATAGTTTCTGCAATCGCACTCGCAATCTATGCGGTACTTCTTTTTTCTAATTCTCAAATTCCCGGCATGGGGGAGCTGGTGAAATTTCTTTCAGAAATTGAAGATACTTACATTTACCTAGCAGCCTTCATCTCTGTTTTTATTGAGGGTCTCTATTTTATCGGAAGTTTTTTTCCTGGGGCGAGTCTCGTGATAATTATTGCAATAATTTCAGGGGCCAGTGGGTACGGTGTTTTCTTGACCACGATACTCCTTATTTTTATCGGATGGAGTCTTGCTGGTATGGTGAATATTTATTTTGCAAAAGTATATAGAAATAAAATCATAAAAACATTGCACTCTGATGAGTATCATGTAAAAGATCGTGTTTTGGCAACATGGTTTCCAGCTTTCAGATCAAGCTATGAGGTGGCTCAAGTGGTGGAGGGAGGCAACCCTATGAAAGTCTACATTTCTTCTTTGAGAGTGAGATTTTGGGCGACATTGTTTGTGGGAGCTCTTGCTCTCATCGTTCCTCTTCTATTTGATATTCAGACCTCGTCCGATCGCGAAAGCTTCGTAACTATTTTTATTGTTTTTGCCATCAGTCTTGTTGTGGGGATTAAAAAGGTTAGGGATTACTACTCTGTGAAAGACGAAAAAATGTTAAAATAACATTATGAAAATCACCAAACTTGGACATTGCTGCTTATTGATAGAAACAAAAAACCTGAAAGTCCTTACAGACCCCGGAGCTTTTTCGGTTACACAGAATTCTTTGACGGGTATTGATATTATTCTCATCACTCATGAACACATGGATCATCTTCATGTCGGATCTCTCCAGGAGGTTTTAAAGAATAATCCCGAGGCTCAGATAGTTACAAATTCAGGGGTGGGCAAAAAACTGAATGAAGTAAATATCCCGTACTCTCTCGTGCAAGGCAGAAATAATATCGATATAAAAGGTCTTGCAATCGAGGCTTTTGATGGAAAACACGAAGAGATTTTTGAAGAGATGGGTCAAGTGCAGAACACAGGATATTTTATAGACAATAAACTTTTTTATCCAGGAGATTCGTATTGCAATCCGGAAAAACCTGTAGACGTATTGGCGCTTCCTGTTGCCGGCGGCTGGTGCAAGATTCCAGACGCTATCCGCTATGCTCTTTCAATCAAGCCTAAAAAAGCATTTCCTGTGCACGACGGAATGCTTCAGAGAGAGCGTATCGGCGGTGCTCATAAGAATCCTGAACAAGTGCTGCCTCAGCACGGGATCGAATTTATTGTTATGAATGAGGGAGATGAGAAGGCGTTTTAGATTTTTTCCACTTGAAAACTTGCCACAAAATATGGTGCCTCACGTGAAAGCAGTGATCGAGGCGTATAAAGCTGGGGAGAGGTATAATGAGTTTAATTGGGAGACGAGATAGTCGGAAATAAAAAAGACGACCCCGCGGAGTCGCCTGAAACTGTGACCTTGACTCAATGTCCGCTCAGGAGGATGTGTTCAACATCTTCTGTCACTGTGCTCACAAAGAACCCGTTGACCTGGTGGTAGTTGCAAGAAGAATTTGTTTCAAATACCACAATGAATTCCTGTTCGTTTTTTCGGGTGATTACTTTTTTAAAATGTTGCTGATCACCCATTTTGCAGAGGACTTCTCTGCCGGAGGAGAGTAATCTGACTGAGACGCTCTCGTAGTCGCTAGATCCCGGCATCCCGTTCGATTCCACCTTCCTTCCAATGAGGAGTCGATTTGATGACAGAAGACTTATCAGACGTTCGTCGGATGTCCAAGATGTGATGAAATTACGCGTTGAGGAAGAGAACAAAGTGGTTTTTTCCGCTCCGCCGAGTAACCAGTAATTCGTCCCGTTACAAACTTTCGGTACGATGGCTTTAATGGTTGACCACTCCTTACTGCAAGGGACAATAAGTTTCTTTTCCCAGTCCGAAAAAATACCGATACCTTCTGTGGGATGTGTGACAAGAAACAATTTTTCGTTCTCTATGTTTGGATGTCGGATAACCCTTGACGATTTGAAGTTGCTGAGCGAATGAGTTGTGCTAGCCATATTTCCTTTGGTGGATTGTTGATTTGTGTGAGAGCAGAGCCTGCATTTACTAGGCTTAACCTATTACTTATTTTAAGAAGTGTCAATCTGATGTTAAAATAACATTATGAAAATCACCAAACTTGGCCACTGTTGCCTCCTCATCGAAATCAATGGAACTCGCTTTCTCACTGATCCGGGCAATTATACGACTGCTCAAAATGAGGTTAAAAATATTGACTGCATCGTGATCAGTCATGAGCACACAGACCACCTTCATATCGAGTCTTTAAAAACTGTTCTACAAAATAATCCCGGGGCAAAAATTATTTGTAATGAGTCGGTAGGAAAGATTCTTGAAAAGGAATCAATCACCTATACAAAAGTTTCTCATGGAGAATCTGTGCAGGTAAAGGGAATAGAAATTTCTGGAGAGGGAATGAAGCACGCTCCTATTTATAGAGACTATGAGCAAGTGGAAAACACGGGATACTTTTTTGATAAGAAACTTTTCTACCCAGGCGATGCTTTTTATAAACCAGAGATGCCCGTCGATATTCTCGCTTTTCCTGTTACGGCACCATGGTGCAAAATATCAGAACCTCTCGACTATGTGCTCGATGTAAAACCTAGAGTGGCCTTTCCTGTACATGATGGAAATCTCATACGAACATATGGAATCACCGAGCGTCTCCCGAAACTTTATTTTGAAAAGGCAGGCATAGAATTTATTGCTCTTGAGTTGGGGAAGGAATGTGAATTATGAAAATAAAAAAACCGCAACGACTATGTTGCAGATGGAGAGAGTACGATGTCGCTCACGCGCACTCGCTGATGTCTCTGTAGTTCACCTATGATTTCGTAGATGAGATCAGGCGTGATCTTCCGCGGAAAGCTTTTCTGGGCATGTTCGAGCAGATTCTGGACTGACCGAAGCGCATTTCGAAGTCCTTCATCTTCGACTTCGTCGGAGAGGATAAGACGCATCTCTGGGCTCACTCGAAAAAAACCAATGAAGAACTTGCCAGAGTCTTTTCCTTGAATCATGACAATTTCGAGATCCTCGATGTGACAGAGTGGTTCCATATCGTGCCTGCCTTTGTTGAGGGTTTTTACCGGGCCATTACGATGATATCCGAACCTTATGAAATTGCAAGGAAAGTGAAAAGAGACTGAATTCTAATATTTTGCTACTATTACCATATAGGCTTTAACAGATAATATAAAATATATGTTAGCAATAAACTTTTGGGCAGTTATCGTGGCAGCAGTGGCAGCCTTTGTTATCGGTTTCCTCATGCACGGACCTGTGGCAGGGAAGCTCTGGATGAAGCTTGCAAATATTATCCCTACAGGAAACGAAAAGCTCTCTGATATGTATGGACAGATGTTCTGGAACTTTGTGGTAAATATTGTTACAGCGATCGCTCTTGCAATCGTTATTCTTTTTGCATCGACCTCAGGACTTTTGACTAACTCTGCTCTCTGCAATGGACTCATTGTCGCAGCTATCGTATGGGCAGGATTTCTCGTAACATCTACATCAATCGATGTTATCTGGATGGGACGATCTCGAAATCTCTGGCTGTTTGAGGCAGGAAGCAGTCTCATCACAATGCTTGCGATGGGGGCGATACTTGGAGCTTGGTAAATTTCCTAAAATCGTATTCAAAAAAACCGAGTGGAGAAATCCACTCGGTTTTTTACTTTTTTTATTTCCCTTAAGCTACCACGATAGGATTCTTTATCTTGTGATACGAGACATATGAGACAACAAGGATCACTATTGCGAGAGTTGGGACGAGAAGTCCTGCTGTCCAACCCATGACGATCGCCATGCTCACAAATGCAGAGATGAAGTTGATTCCAAAACCTGCGTATGCCCATTCCTTTATTCGAGCGGGAACTTTCGGAATGATGAGGGCAAGAGATCCGATGACTTTCCATACAGTGAGATATGTTACAAAGTAGAGAGGGTAGCCGAGACCGGTGATACCTTGGATAGCCATTTCTGACTGTGAAGTAAGGGCTGGCATAACTCCTTCAAAAATAAAGATAATACCTGTCGAGATCCAAAACATGATTGTATATTTTTTCATATAAAATACTTTATCATTATTTTGAAAACTAGTGAAAGGCGACACGTCCTTGCTTTTATGGTGTTTGAGAGTATAGTTTCGAAAGAAAAAGAAAGGAAAATTATGTTTATCGATCAAAGTTCGTTGACGGTGAAAATGTTTGTCGGGGCACGACATCTTGATCATCAGAAAAGAGAAGAGGCCTGCCTCATTTCTATGAGAAAGGGTTGGGATTTTGAAGTAGATCATGGGATGTTTGGCTTGAGGGATGGGGAGCTGTGTCCCACGCTCGAGGCTACAGCTTTCAATTCTCCCATTACTCCCAGTCGTCTCCTTCGAAATGCGTTCCGAGATGCTTTTGGGGTAAGGGCGTCAAAAGTTTTTGCTGACCTCCAATCTTCCGGCAGTCTATATCGTTTGAAAGACGTTCAACAGGACGTAAATAGCGAGCTATGGTACCTCGTCTTCGACAAAGACCACTGCCTTTTTGAGTCGATGGTCGACATGAAGAAATTCGGCTCTTTTGAAATCGAGGATGAACGCCGTATTGCTTCATACGAGAAAGTTGAGAAGTCTCGAGAGCGCTACAACAAGGCTCGTCACAAACCAAGGTCGAGTAAAGTTCTGGGCAAGGGGAAGCGCAGTCTGTTTAGCTCTGGTTTTCTGAAAGGCGCTACCTACACAAAAGGACCCAATGAGGAAATTTTCTTTGAAGAGACCCTCACCTTTGCGCGACAAGCTCTCGACAAGACGCAGGAAATCATCGACAAGCTCAACGCCACTCGTCGACCTGTTCACTACGCCAAGGCTACGTAAGCAATTTTTTACAGTGTCACTCCCGGGAAATCCGTGGAGTTTTTTTATTTCCAATCAATTTCCTTTTGCCCGTGCTCCTTTAGATACTCATTTGTCTTTTTAAAATGTCCGTTGCCAAAAAAACCTGAGAGAGCAGAGAAGGGTGAGGGATGAGGAGATTCCAAAACAAGATGCTTTGTCCGATCGATGATTACTCCTTTGTTTTTTGCATAATTGCCCCAAAGCATAAAGACCAAACCTTCGCGTTCGTCCGAAAGTTTTTTGATCACGGCGTCAGTAAAAAATTCCCAACCTTTCTTTTGGTGTGAACCAGGTGTGCTCGCGCGTACGGTCAGCGTCGCGTTTAAAAGAAGTACGCCTTGGTTTGCCCACCGAGTGAGATCTCCGTCGCGAGGCCTTGTTTTATATGATTCAATTCCAAACTCCGCTTCGATTTCTTTGAACATATTTTTAAGCGATGGGGGAAGGACTACTCCAGAATTCACGGCAAAAGAAAGTCCGTTTGCTTGACCTACTCCGTGATACGGATCTTGTCCGAGGATGACTACGCGGACTTTTTCAAAAGGGCAGGCTTCAAAAGCCTTGAAAATATATTTAGGCAATGGGTAGACGGCCCCACTTTTATATTCGGTACGGACAAATTCTGCGAGCTCTTTGAAGTACGGTTTTTCAAACTCTTCACCAAGAACTTTTTTCCAAGAGGGTTCGATTTTAATTGTCTCGGCATTCATGTTCGGTAATTGTATCTTAGGGTAGGGAAGAGACCTATTGACTTTTTACTCAAAATATGGTAGCTTCTTTTTAGAGCTACGCAACTTTTCGCGTTTCTCTCAGGTTCGAATCCTGCGCCCTTTTAAACAAAAACGTTAGTCAAAAAACCAAAACGAAAGTGTAGAAAATGAAAAATGAATTCCTACTTGCTCTTTGGCTCATGGATGAGCTGAAAGATATTCCTAAAGAAGGGTTGTGGATAGCTTCGGTTACCATTGCTCTTCTCCTCGGACTCATGGTCTGGCGCGCGTGTAAAAACAGAAGTGAGCAACGGAAGCAAGATGACTTCTTTAGGGTTCAGGCAGCTAACCCCCGAAGGCATGATCATTCGAGAGATTGCTTGCCCATCCCTCAAGGCGCCATAACTCCTGTTATTCCTGGTTTGAAATCTTCACTTCAAAATGTGGCTTCTACCTCAAAACAGATTACAACTCCCGTTGCGGTGAAAAAAATACATCGAAAGGCAGTAGATCTGATGAAGACTCCTGTTTCCGATGCGGTAGTTGTCGAGCCCCTCCCTGTCAGCTTGAAACAGCGTTTGATTGCTCGTCGCGAACAAGGTGCAAGCATCACTCATCCGTTTTTTGTGCCGGAGCCGGACAAGCCTGTCAGTGTGGCTGTCCCTGATCTTCCTCATGTCGAAACTGAGCAAGGCTTTGCCATGCTGGGTCGTGTCGAAGTGGGCTGGTCAAAAAATCCTCAGACAACTTTGTTTAGAGGAAAGCCTCAACACGTATCCTATCTTGCCCTTGCTCGGGCTATGGAAATGGCGCACGAGCTGACATTCCGTTCGACAACACTCAACCTCAACTTGAGACAGAATGGCGATTTGACCAAGGACGTTTATTCTCCCGGGAAAATTGTTCTCAGTCTTCGATTGGAGCCGAGTCGGCAAGTCGTTGCTCGACTCCTCGCGGTTCGTAAGGCGTGGCATGACGATAAAGAGATCGATACCATTGCTCACGTTCTAAAGATCTCTGCCACCGAATTCCTCTCTGAAATTCCTGTGTTGAGGAAGGACGGAAAGCGTTGGGTCCCTGACACTCTTCGTCTTTGCCGTCACCCCATCAAGGGTCCCTACTTCCGCGTTGATTCGATTGAGCAAAGTCATCAGAGTAATTGAATAAATGAAATTCTCACCACCGGCCCCTCACAAGGACGCCGGTTTTTTTTATTCCTTTTTCTAATGCGCAATTGTTAAGCCTCGCACATCTGTATATCCAGCCTGGAGCAATACCTCCCGAGCTTCGCGCAAAGTGCTGCCTGTGGTAGTGACATCGTCGATGATGACAAGGGTTTTCTGTGTTCCGTCTTGTTTCACTGCTGAAAAAATGTGTTGTGCATTGTGAATGCGTTCCTCGCGGTTTTTATCGGTCTGCCGTTCCTGATGTTTGGGACGGGTAAGAATTAAAAAATCTTTCGATATTCTTTTTTCCGTATCCAGCTTTAAAATTTCTTCAATCAAAAGTTCGCATTGGTTGTATCCGCGTTCTTTCCGACGTTTTTTTGAGATGGGAATAGGGATGAGAACAATTGAACTCGGGATTTTTTGCAATTCCGTATATAAAGCATAACCCGCAAGCTCGAGCGCATGCTGATTTTTCTTGTATTTGATTTGCCAGACCAATTCTCGTACCAAGGGGTCTTTGTATGACAGGCATGAGGATATAAAAGGGAATTCGGCCTGGGGAGCTCTCGGAGATTTTAGAGAGAATTCCCGTGGCGAAAGTGCCCGAAGAGCAAGTTCTTCGCGCGAAGGTGGAAATATGAAATCAAGAATATAGTGAAAAAGTTCTCGCATGCCATTGGTTTTCTCTATGATATACTATTTACATGGATTTAATGAAGGGTCTCACCTCTATGTTTGGCAAAAAACCCCAAAGCGTTTTGGGTATTGATATCGGTTCTTCTGCTATCAAGGTCGTACAGATAAAAAAGAAGCGAGGTAAAGCTGTGCTCGAGACCTATGGTGAACTCGCTCTTGGCCCGTATGCAGGTACCGAAGTCGGACGCGCCACAAACCTTTCAAATGAAAAAACAATAGAAGCTTTGCGCGATATTTTGCGTGAAGCAAAGACCACGACAAACAGTGCCGGAGTTGCATTGCCTCTTTCCTCAAGCCTCATCTCTTTTATCAGTATTCCTGACGTGCCTGAAAAGCAGATGCCGGAGGTGATCGCTCTGGAAGCGCGCAAATATATTCCCGTGCCTATGAACGAAGTCATGCTCGACTACTCCGTGGTTCCTCGTGAAGAAGAGTTTGCAACTGACGATGATGCAAAAAAGCCAGAAGAGAAAAAAGGTCAGGACGTGCTCGTCGTAGCGATTCACAACGAATATCTCAACAACTATCAAGCTGTTACGGCGGGTGCCATGATCCAGCCGGGCTTTTATGAGATTGAACTTTTCAGTTCTATTCGTGCAGTCGTAGAATCTGGGATACAGGCAGTGATGATCGTAGATATGGGAGCGAGATCAACTAAACTTTATATTATAGAGCGAGGGATTTTGCGTGCATCACATATTATCAACAAAGGGGGACAGGATATCACCCTTGCAATATCAAAATCTTTGAGCTTGAGTGTTAATGATGCAGAGACTATGAAGCGGCAGTATGGACTGAAGGGCGGACCCGAGCATAAAGAGCTTACAGAGATCATCACCATCAATCTCGACTTTGTGTTTTATGAATCAAATGCAACGCTTTTGAATTATCAAAAGAAGTACATGAAAAATGTAAGCAAAGTAATTCTCACCGGAGGAGGCGTGCTTCTCAAGGGCTTCATTGATCTTGCGCGTGTAAGCTTTCAGACAGAAATTGTTGCGGCAAATCCTTTTGGACGCCTTGAGACTCCGGTATTTCTTGCTGATCAGTTTGCCGAAGCGGGTCCAGAATTTGCGGTTGCCATAGGGTGTGCATTACGTCGATTGTCTGAAGTTGAATAGTCTCGTATACTTAGTACTAAATGGAAACAAAATTCCAAACATCGTTCATTCCTAAGAAGCCGATCGTGGCAGATCAAAAAATCCGCAAGAGCGGAGGGACAAGTGTATTTATGTTTCTTGCGACACTTATTTTTATCGCATCTATTGCTGGAGCAGTCTTCTCTGTGATCTGGAAGGGAGTGCTTCTCCAAGCACAGGAAAGCTACAAGGAGCGACTTGTAGAAAGTGAAAAACGTTTTAATACAAACCTCATCGAAGAGCTCAAAAAGGCAAACACAAAGATCGACCTTGGAAAGCAGCTTTTGAAAAACCATCTTGCAGTCTCAGAAGTTTTCGGGATCATCAGCCGGCTTACTATCGAGGGAGTGCAGTTTGAGAGCTTTGATTTCTCTGGAGCGGCAAAGGACGGAGAAGGACTCAAGATTTCAATGAAAGGAAAGGGTAATAGCTTCAGCGCTATCGCATTCCAGTCAGATGTTTTTGGTCAGTCGCAGAGATATGGAAGCAATAAAATCCTCAAAAATCCCGTTCTCTCCGACCTCAACCTCGATGATAAGGGAAATGTAGGCTTTACTTTTACAACGAGCATTGATCCGACTGATATTTCCTACGAAAAGATCCTCCAGGGAGTTCTCGAGAGCGAGGGTAGTATTAGTACTGGTCAATAAAATAGTATGAATAGAAATCTCACACCAATTATCCTCATAGCACTCTCAGCCGGCATCTACTTTACCTTTACTCAAGGAAAAATTGAGGAGTTCAAGGAGGTGCAGGTGGTCAATGCTGGCTACCAGCAGGCACTTGATAACTCGGAAAAGCTCATCAAGGTTCGCGATGCAGTACTCAAGTCATACAATGAAATTGCTCCTGAGGATCGTGAGCGTTTGAACAAGCTTCTTCCTGACAATGTGGATAACGTGCGCCTTATTATCGATGTAAACGGCGTTGCAGCACGACATGGTCTGCCTCTGAAGAATATAAAGACAAACGCATCTCCTTCAAACAGTTCTTCAAACACAGTTGCTTCGAAGAATACAGGAAAGATAAATGTTCCAAGCACCTACGATACCGTGAGCCTTTCTTTCAATGTGACCACAAATTACGAGACTTTTATCACTTTCTTGAGAGACCTTGAGGCGAGCCTCCGCATCATGGATATTACAAAGATCACTCTTGATACCGATGAAAGCGGGAATTATGATTATGGCGTAGAGTTGAAGACCTATTGGCTCAAACAATAACTATATGCAACAGCAAAAAACATATTCAAAAAAGAACACCTTCATCTTTATCGCCATCCTTCTTATTGGTGCAGGAGCATTCTTTTATTTCAAAGGGTCTCCAGCTGATACGGCTAGTTCTTTGAGTGCATCTGGGGGGCCAGAAAGTGCCGAGGTTACGGCGGTAGGCACACGAGTCCTTTCTCTCTTGAATCAGATCAATTCTTTGAAAATTGATACAAGTATTTTCAACAGTGTGGTCTACAGATCTCTCGTTGACTACACCATCACTATTCCTGAGCAAAATGTCGGACGTCCCAATCCGTTTGCTCCGATCGGTAGGTAACACATATTTTTATGAGCGTTCTTGACATACTACTTTCAAAAAATCTTATACAAAAAGATGATATTCCGGAGCTCCAAAAGAGAACTGCGGGTGGCGAACCTATTGACCAGATATTAATCGAGCGAGGACTCAAGCCTGAAGATATTCTCGCTGCTCATGGAGAATTTTTAAATATTCCGATACGAGCTATTGGAGAGGCTTCAGTACCGTTTGAGGTACTCGACTATATTCCTGAAGAATCTGCACTTCACTACAAATTTGTTCCATTGGGAATAAAAGAAGGGGCGCTTGAAGTGGGAATCGTAGACCCGGACAATATCGAAGCTCGCGATGCACTGAACTTTATTGCTGCAAAAAAGAATATTCCTTACAAAATATTTCTCATTTCCGCCGAAGATTTTACAAAAGTTATCGAGTCATACAAAGGAATTACTGGGGAAGTGTCAAAGGCTCTCTCAGAGCTCGAGACAGTTTTGTCTGTTGATGCTGACAGCACTATTGATGTAAAGAAAGATGGAAAAGCTGATCCAAAATCTGACGCAATCATTATAGAAGATGCCCCGGTGGTCAAAATCGTTGCCACTATTGTCCGATATGCAACTGAAGGAAATGCTTCCGACGTACACATCGAGCCAATGCGAGAACATATTCAAGTCCGTTTCCGTGTGGACGGAGTTCTTAACCCAAGTCTCGTGCTTCCACTCCAGGTACACAGCGCTGTTGTTGCGCGTATCAAAGTGCTTTCAAATATGCGACTTGATGAGCGACGAAAGCCTCAGGACGGACGTTTCTCCGCGCGTATCGATGGGCGAAAGATTGATTTTCGAGTCTCTACATTCCCCGCATACTACGGAGAGAAGGTGGTGATGCGTATTCTCGATCAGGAGAAGGGTGTAAAAAAGATTGAGGATATGGGACTTACCGAACAAAACCTTATTGCAATACGAGCTGCAATCAAAAAGCCGTACGGACTCATTCTTATCACCGGTCCTACGGGTTCCGGAAAATCTACAACTCTGTATTCTATGCTCAACGAAGTTGATCGCCTCGGATTTAACGTGCTGTCTCTCGAAGATCCGATCGAATACAACATGGAAGGGGTGAGTCAGTCACAGGTACGCCCTGAGATCGGCTACACTTTTGCATCTGGACTACGCACCACGCTTCGTCAGGACCCTGACATCATCATGGTGGGAGAGATTCGAGACAAGGAAACTGCGCAGCTTGCTGTGCAAGCTGCTTTGACTGGTCACTTGGTGTTCTCCACACTCCACACCAACAACGCCGCCGGAGTGATCCCTCGTCTCATCGACATGGGAGTGGATCCGTACCTCATTGCCCCTACACTCATCCTTTCTATTGCTCAGCGACTGGTAGGAAAGTTTCCTGAAGGTGGAGGAAAGCCGATACCTGTGGATGGAAGTATAAAAATGATGATCGATAAGCAGTTTGCAGACCTTCCCGAGAGATACAAAAAAGATATTCCTTTTTCAGATACTGTCTATGGCATCACCCCTACTCCAGATTGTCCACGAGGAACGAGAGGACGTATTGCTGTGTTCGAAGTCTTTACTATGGACAAGGAGATTGAGTCTGCCATATTGACGAGCCCTACGGAGCTTGAAATCAGCAAGATTTTGCGTCAGAAAGGAATGTTGACCATGAAGGAAGACGCCATGCTCAAGGCGTTCAAAAAAGTTATACCCTTTGAGGAAGTCAATAAGCTCTAGTATAATAAGCCTATCCCTAACCTACATACATGAAACCTCTCACTATTCTTTTTGTTGATGATGATAAATTCCTTCTTGATATGTATGCCTTGAAGTTTTCAAAGAACAATTTTGATGTGCATACGGCCCAGGGCCCCGAAGATGCGCTGAAAATCGTGCGCGCAGGACTTGAGCCGGACATATTGCTCCTTGATGTGGTGATGCCGGGGATGGACGGCATCGAGCTCCTAGGAACTCTGCGCAAGGAAAATCTCATCAAAAAGTCTGTCGTGATCATGCTCACCAATCAAGGACTTCCTGACGATGTGATGAAGGCAAAAAAACTCAACGTAGACGGATATATCATCAAGGCAACCACGATTCCGTCAGACGTTCTCACTGAGGTTCAAAAGATCTACACCGCAGCAAAGAAATCATAAAAACATATGGAATACAAAAAGCACATTGAAGATTTAGTAGATACAGTACTCAAAGAAGGAGCATCCGACCTCCATCTTGCTGAGGGTCGTCACCCGATGATCCGCGTCTCAGGTATTCTTACCCCATTGGTCAAAAGACCAGAACTTACCGCCGCCGACATGAAGGGGTATGTCGAGGAATTTTTGAATGACGAAAACAAAACGCTTCTCGAAGCTGACAGGGAAGTGGACTTTTCATACAGTATGACCAATGCTCGTTTCCGAGGAAACGCGTACTATCGCCAGACACAGCTCTCCATTGCTTTGCGACTCATTCCGAAAAGCATCCGTACGCTCCAGGAGCTCAATCTTCCGCCCATTCTTGAGTCATTTACTCGCAAACAACAAGGATTCTTCCTCGTAGTGGGACCGATTGGTCAAGGAAAGACAACAACTCTTGCATCTTTGATCGAAATGATCAATCAGACTCGCAATGAACATATTTTGACCATCGAAGATCCTGTCGAATACCTTTTTGAATCAAAGAAATCAATTATCGATCAGCGAGAAGTACGTATCGACACACCTGACTTCAACAGCTCCCTTATTTCCATGTTCCGACAGGACATCGATGTCTGTCTCGTGGGTGAAATGCGCGATATCACCACCATGGCAACAGCCGTGACTGCTGCTGAGACAGGTCACCTTGTATTCTCCACACTCCATACCAACAACGCAGCTCAGACTATCAACCGTATCATCGACTCATTCCCCTCGACACAGCAGGATCAGATCCGAGTGCAGCTTGCAGGATCGCTCACAGGTATTTTTTCTCAGCGTTTGATTCCACGTATCTCCGGAGGACTTATTCCTGCGTATGAACTTTTGATCAACAACAATGCTGTTGCAAACCTTATCCGTGAAAAGCGTATCCACGAGATCAACACCGTGATCGAGACAAGTTCTGCAGAGGGGATGATCGATATGAACCGTTCACTCGCAGAGCTCGTGCGAAGCGGGGAGATTAGTGTTGAAAGTGCATATCTGAATTCACTTAATCCAAAGAACTTAGAGCGAATGATTTAGTGTATAATATTTATAACGCATGCTTTTTAATTACAACGCAGTAGATCAAGAGGGAGGAAAAAAAGACGGATCAATCGATGCGGTGAACGTCGATATTGCAATCTCGTCTCTCCAGCGCCGCGGACTTGTGATCACCTCTATTGTGGAGGCTGACGGAAAGAAGGGGGGACTCAATATGAATATTTCTTGGTTTGAGCGTGTCTCAAACAAAGATGTCGTGATCCTTTCTCGTCAGCTCGCGACTCTTTTTGAGGCTCAGGTTTCCGCCCTCCGCATCTTCCGACTCCTTTCTGCAGAAACGGAAAACAGAGTGCTTGGTTCAAAACTTACCACTATTGCCGATGATCTCCAGGCAGGAAGCTCTATTTCTGGCGCACTCGGAAAACATCCAAAAGTTTTCTCAGAATTTTATGTAAGTATGGTAAAGGCAGGAGAAGAGTCTGGAAAGCTCAATGAGACGTTCAACTATCTTGCAGATTATCTCGATCGTACCTATGAGCTTGTGGGGAAGGCAAAGGGAGCCCTCATCTACCCGGCCTTCGTGGTCTTTACCTTTATCACCGTTATGATCCTCATGTTTACGATAGTTATTCCTAAAATCAGCGCGATTCTCGTTGATTCTGGACAGGATATTCCTTTCTACACTAAAATCATCCTCGGAATCAGTAACTTCTTTGTAAATTACGGTTTCATATTCCTCGCAGTAGTGATCGTTGGAGGATTCTTTGTTTTTAAATATATCAAGACTCCTGGTGGACGCCAGGTCTATGACGAAGTAAAGCTTGGCGTACCGTATATCAGTACTTTGTTTAAAAAGCTCTACCTTTCACGTCTTGCTGACAACATGAACACCATGCTCGTCGCTGGTATTCCTATGATGCGGGCACTCGAGCTCACCTCTTCTGTTATCGACAACACTATTTACAAGCGTCTTCTCGCGGGAGCGGTAGAGGATGTAAAGTCTGGTAAGGCTGTGTCGGAGGCTTTGTCAGGTAACGATCAGATACCAGGTATCATGATCCAGATGATCAAGGTGGGAGAGGAGACGGGAGAACTTGGAAATATCCTGAAAACACTTGCTCGTTTCTATGCCCGAGAGGTGACGACAGCTGTGGATGCTCTCGTCGACCTTATTGAGCCTCTCATGATCGTGTTTCTCGGTCTTGGTGTAGCGGTGCTTCTCGCGTCTGTATTGATTCCTATTTACAACATCGCTTCGGCTCAATAGCAAATTACTTATCCACATTGCAGATTTGAGCTATTTACTTGGGATTTTGCTATAATTTCAGGTATAAGGTTAATTATTAAGAATTTATAAGTTAATTTATTCGTATGAAGAAATTTTCACAAAGAGGTTTTACATTGATTGAATTGCTCGTTGTTATCGCTATCATCGGTATTCTCTCATCAGTTGTATTGGCATCACTTAACACAGCACGAAGCAAGGGAGCTGATGCTTCTATCAAGGCAAACTTGAATGGTATTCGACCACAGGCTGAGATTTACTATGACGCAAACAACAACTACGGAGCTGCCGGTGCTGCAAGTGCAACTACATCAAACATAGTTGTTGCAACAGCTTGCGATACCGGATTGTTTGCAGACGCTAATATACAAGCAGCTCTTACAGCAGCTCAGTCAGCAGCGGGAGGTGATTCTGTACTAGTTACATGCGGATCTTTCGGATCACCAGTTGTCGGGTGGGCAATCGCAGTTCCTTTGAAGTCTGATACTGCAGCTGCATGGTGCATATCAAGCTCAGGTAACGCTCGACAGATTCTCTCAGCTTCTCCTTTGACAGTTAGCAATACTTGCTACTAGTCTTTAGCAGAATTTCCTCAGTTAGTTTCTCAAAAAAACACTCCGCACTCTGCGGGGTGTTTTTGTTTGTAAAAGTGGATAATCTGCAATCGCGCGGAAGGGAGGGCTCTGTTATACTATACCCATGAATATTACATCTACACGCAACAAAAAAGGTTTTAGTCTTATTGAACTTATGATCGTCATCGCTATCATCGCGATTCTTACCGGCATTATCACTGCTAACTTTACTCAGTCAAAATCTCGCGCACGAGATGCAAAGCGTGTATCAGACATGGCTCAGCTCCAGCTCTCGCTCGCACTCTTTTTTGATCGATGTAACGGATATCCTGTTGTTAATGGAATTACCGTGAATCAACTTACAACAGATCTAGAACATGTTTCGTGTCCAGACGGTATTAATTTCGGAACATACATCTCAGTCATTCCTCATCCGCCGGTAGGTGGCGATGCAACGTTCTATAAGTATGTTTCAAACGGTACGGACTACATTCTCTCGGTCGATCTCGAAGATAATTCCTCTGCACTCGAAGATGATATAGACGGTACAGCAACTATGGGCGCAGCCGAAGTTCAGTGCGATGATGTCGCCTTCAACTATTGTGTAAAGCCAAATTAAAAACAAGATTTGATGTCTAGTTTTTATCTCATCTTCTCATTTATCTTAGGGACGCTCATCGGAAGCTTTTTAAATGTTGTAGCGCTCCGTTACAACACAGGTATGACGGTGAACGGAAGATCAAAATGTTTTTCCTGCGGAAAGAATCTCTCGTGGCATGAGCTTGTGCCAGTACTCTCATTTCTCTTCCAAAAAGGTTCGTGTAAGAACTGTAAGAGTAAGATCTCGTGGCAGTATCCGGTCATTGAAATCCTTTCCGGGATTATTTTCGTGGCAATATTTTTTGTTTTTCCACCAGTTTCAGTCGCAGCGAGTGTCCACACGTTCTTCTATCTTCTCATTACCTGCATTCTTCTTGTGATCACAATCTATGATGTAAAACACAAAATTATTCCTGATCCGCTCGTCTATACCTTTGCAACTTTTGCTTTCATTCATATGTTTGTCGGCCCAGAACTTTCTTTTGTTATTCCGACACTGTCACAGTTTCTTGCTGGACCCGTGCTTGCTCTACCGTTTGCTCTCATGTGGCTTTTTTCAAAAGGTACTTGGATGGGATTGGGTGATGCAAAACTTATCGTAGGTATTGGCTGGACACTCGGCCTCATCCCTGGAATCTCTGCACTCGTTCTAGCCTTTTGGATAGGGGCAGGGGTGAGCGTTATCTGGCTCCTCATTCATTTTGGAAAGATTAAGCCACGATATGAAATACCCTTTGGTCCCTATCTTATCCTCGGGATGTACCTGGTGCTTCTTCTACAAATCCGTATAATTGATCTAGAACCTTTTCTTACATTGAACAGATGAAAAAACTTTTTCATACACGCCGCAAAGGATTTACTCTCGTAGAGCTCATGATTTCAGTGGGGATCTTTGCTTTGATGACCTCATTTCTTTTGGCCAAATACGGAACGTTCAATCAGAGCGTGCTCCTCACAAATCTTGCCTATGACATTGCTCTGTCTATACGCAATGCACAATCTTTTGGACTCAATGTGCGCAGTGTTCCGGGAAGCACAGAAAATTTTGATGCAGCATATGGGGTGCATTTTGACACCACTATTCCAGGTGCCTATGTCTTTTTTTCAGATCCGGAGAAAGATGGAGTCTACGATGATATCAACGAGATAACAACGTACACCATAAAAAGAGGAAGTGTTATATCAGGACTGTGTGTAGGAAGTTCTGCGGATGACTGTTCTGGAAGTGGGGGGACCCAGCCTGAAACTCTCGATATCACTTTCAAACGACCCAATCCCAATGCTATTATTAAGATGAACGAAGACGATGAAGAGGTATTTCAATATGCAGAAATCAATCTCCGCGCCACCGACGGTAGTATGAAGAAGATCGTGGTACGCTCGACAGGCCAGATAGCTATCCAAAACTAATATGAAATTTTTAGGCACAGTACATTTTAAAAATACACAAAAAGGTTTCACTCTCGTCGAGATGATTGTCTCTCTCGCGATCTTTACTATCGTGGCACTCGTGGCTGTGGGGGCTTTGCTCAAGATTACTGATGCAAACAAAAAATCTCAGACTTTGAAGACCGCTATCAACAACCTCAACTTTGCTCTCGAGTCTATGTCACGAGAGATGCGCGTGGGGGAGGATTATAATTGTATGATAAATGTTGTGAGTCCAAGCGTTGATCTTCAGAGTTTTTCTGAAGAAGAGTGTGAAATACCTCAGGAAGATGATTGGCTGATCGCCTTCAAATCTTCAGAAAAAATGGATAGAGAAGTGGGGGATGGAGAATGTACCCTCATCCATGCCTACTGGTATACACCTATCACCGACGATGCTTATACCATCAAAAAAGCCGTGCAGACTAGCTGCGAACAAGGGCCATTGGTTGACGCCGATTTTCAGGAGCTCTTGTCTCCCGATATACGCATTACCGACTCTCGCCTTAAAGTTGATATAGCTGATTATACTCCCCAGAAAGCTTTCTTCTGGCTCAAGGGATATGCAGGAGTACGAGAACGAGAGAGGACGGAGTTTGAGATCCAGACTTCGATCTCCGAGAGAAATTAAAGAGAAAATACTTACGTATGAAAAGAAATCTTATACAACATAGAGGATTCACCATGATAGAGACGCTCATTGCTGTCGCCATCCTTATGATTTCTATTGCTGGCCCTCTTACTATCGCTCAAAAAGGCCTCATGGCTTCTGTCTATGCGCGAGATCAAGTGACAGCCTCTTTCCTTGCTCAGGATGCGATGGAATATGTAAAAAATAGACGTGACTACAATACTAAGTATGGTGTCGAAACCGGCTGGCTCACGGGTTTTGATCAATGCATAGATGATCCTTGCGTCGTCGACACACTCGCGGGTGAAATCGAGAACTCGAGCGGACCTGTGAGCGAGATACTCTATCGTGGTCCCGATGGATACACGACCGATGAGACTGCAGGACCCGCATCTCAATTCAGTAGAAGATTTTTTCTTATCTCCAACGAAGCAAATGATAGAGAGTACCGGGCCATCTCAGAGGTATCATGGAATAACGGAACAGTCTCAAATGAGGTGAGGCTCGAAAACCAAATGTTTAACGTAAACAGATGATATACAAATTTTCACATCTACATACACAGAAGGGCTACACACTTCTTTTTGCTGTTCTCGTCTCTTCGATTGTTCTTGCTATCGGTATCTCCATTTTAAATGTTAGTAAGAAAGAATTTCTCCTTGCTTCATCGGCTCGTGAATCAACCTCAGCTTTCTATGCTGCCGACAGTGGACTTGAATGTGCAATGTATTGGAACCACACCGATCGGGAGACAAACGCACTCGCAACGTCTACACCAGGCCAGATAACCTGTGGGACAGGACCAGCTATTGATGTGGTCTACGATGACCCGTATCCTATAGCTGCCACATCTGAAGCCCCTGCAATAGCAGTTTTTGATGTAAAGTTCGGTGACAGTGCTTCATGTGGTATCGTGATGGTTGAAAAATATTATGAATACAGCGATACTCATTCGCGCGATGTGCTCGAGACACGTATCACATCAAGAGGCTACAACCTCGGCTGGGACGATGAAAATGGTGTAAATCCTAATACCTGCAGTATAGGAAGTCCACGAAAAGTAGAACGAGCCCTTCGTTTTACCTTCTAATTCTGATACCATATTCTCATGGTACCCCACGAACGCATACAGACGCTCAAGGCGCTTTTGAACAAGCACCGCCACCTTTATCATGTCCTCGATACCCCAGAAATCTCTGACGAGGCGTATGATTCTTTGTTGCGCGAACTCGAGGCTTTGGAAAAGTCTCATCCTGCACTTGTGACCCCCGACAGCCCTACCCAGCGCGTGGGGGGCGAGCCTCTGAAGGAATTTACAAAAGTGAAGCATGAAAAAGAACAATGGTCTTTTGATGATGTCTTTGACCTTGCCGAACTGCGAAAGTGGGAAGAAAAGATTAAAAATCTACTCAAAAAGTCAGGACTTGAAAGAGAAAAACTTGAATACTGTGTTGAACTGAAGATCGATGGACTCAAAGTCATCATCACGTATAAGAATGGAAAATTTGTCCGTGCAGCCACGCGAGGAAATGGAAGTGTGGGGGAGGACGTGAGTCATGGAGTGAAGACAATTAAAAGCATCCCACTCGTACTCGAAAAACCTGTCGACATTATTGCTGTTGGAGAAATCTGGATGGCAAAAAAGACTCTCGTGAAGATCAATAAAGAGCGAGAAAAACTCGGTGAGCCGATCTATGCAAACACTCGAAACCTCGCTGCCGGATCTCTCCGCCAGCTTGATCCAAAGATCACTGCTTCACGTGAGCTCGACTCATTTCTCTATGATATCGATCGGGTAAGTGAAAAAGTTCCCACGACTCAGTTTGGCGAGATCCAATTACTCAAGGAACTTGGTTTCAAAACAAATGAGTATGCAAAAGTTTTTGATTCTGTAGAAGATATTGAGAAATTTTATAAAGAATGGACAAGTAAGAAAAATAACTTGCCGTACGAGCTCGATGGTTTGGTGATCAAGATCAATTCAGTAAAGCTTCAGGAGGCTTTGGGATACACGGGCAAGTCTCCACGTTGGGGTGTGGCGTATAAATTTCCAGCTGCGCAGGTAACAACTGTTGTGGAAGATATCGCACTGCAAGTGGGGCGTACTGGGGTAGTGACTCCTGTTGCACACCTCACCCCAGTAACTGTTGCAGGCTCTACCGTTTCTCGTGCGACACTTCACAATGAAGATGAAATTGCTCGTTTGGATATTCGTATTGGCGATACGGTAATTTTGCAAAAGGCAGGAGATGTGATCCCGGATATTGTATCTGTTGTACAGGAATTGCGACCAAAAAATTCAAAACCATATGTATTTCCAACCTTTGTTCCTGCCTGTGGAGGCGATGGACGTATCGAGCGAGTGCCAGGACAAGCTGCATGGAAATGCGTCTCTACAAATTCCTTCGATCAATTGAAGCGAAAGTTCTACCATTTTGTTTCTAAGAAATGTTTTGATATCGACGGATGTGGACCCAAAATTATTGATCTTTTGCTCGAGCACAATCTCATCGCAACCTTTGATGATCTTTTTACTTTGAAACGCGGAGATCTCCTTGCCTTGCCACGATTTGCAGAAAAGTCAGTCGACAATCTTCTTGCTTCTATCGAAAAAGCGCGTATGGTAACTTTGCCACGTCTTCTCGCCTCACTTTCCATTCCTCAGGTGGGAGAAGAAACTGCGTATGACCTCGCAAAACATTTTGGAGTCATTGAGAAGATTGCTGAAGCGAAATATGAAGAAGTCGAAGCGATCTATGGAGTAGGTCCCATTGTTGCACGATCTGTGTTTGATTGGTTTCGAGAAAGTGACAACAAAAAGCTTGTTAAAAATCTTTTGAAAGTTATGGAGATAGAAAAAGAAACTGCATCGAGTGGAACCTCACAAAAACTTGCCGGACTTTCGTTTGTATTTACCGGAAGTATGAATATGGATCGAGTACTTGCTCAGGAGACGGTTCGAAAGCTCGGCGGGGAAGTGGGAAGCTCGGTTTCAAAGAAGACCTCATATCTCGTAGCAGGCTCTGAAGCAGGTTCGAAACTCGAAAAGGCAGAGGAGCTGGGAGTGAGGGTGATCGACGAAACAGAATTCCTTAAAATGGTGAGCTAGAGCCTTTTATGCTACAATCCGTGCATGATTACGACAACTGATATAGGGCATCTCGCCACTCTTGCGCGGATAAAACTTGAGGATTCTGAGAAGCAGGAATTGACCAAAGATATCGACGCCATCCTTTCCTATGTCGACGAGATCAAGAAGGCGACAATAGATATGGAATATACTCCCACCCCCGGAGCCGTGCACAATATTTTTCGTGCAGATGAGGCACGAGTTCTCCCCATTGAAGATCGTGAAGCAATCTTAAAAGAAGCTCCTCAGCGAGAAGGAGACTTTTTTGCAGTGAAGAAAATAATTTCTGAAGATTAATATGATCGACCTTTCGACCCTTACAATCACAAAGGCGCATGATGATATGAAGAGTGGAAAATATTCTGCTGTTCAGTTGGCGCAGGCATATCTCGATGAAATCAAAAAGAAAGATGGTGAGATTCATGCGTATCTTGAAGTTTTTTCTGATGCGATTGCACAGGCAGAGGCAGCAGATGCTCGTTTCAAAGATGGTACAGCAACTCTTCTTACGGGAATTCCGATTGCGATCAAAGATAATATTTTAATAAAGGGACGCATCGCAAGTGCTGCATCAAAAATACTCGAGAACTATCACGCAACCTATGATGCAACAGTCATCCAAAAACTAAAACGAGAAAATTCGGTTTTTATCGGTCGTACAAACATGGACGAGTTTGCTATGGGAGGATCGACAGAAAAGTCTGCGTATGGAATTACTAAAAATCCACATGATGTTTCTCGAGTCCCTGGAGGATCTTCTGGGGGATCGGCTGCATCTGTGGCAGGAGACATGGCACTCGTTTCTTTGGGAACTGATACAGGCGGATCGATCCGACAGCCTGCAAGCTTCTGCGGACTTGTGGGACTCAAACCTACCTACGGTAGGGTGTCTCGGTATGGAGCAATGGCAATGGGATCATCGCTTGATCAGATCGGTCCCTTTGGAAAAAATATTTCTGATACAGAGATTCTTTATAATGCCATTGCAGGAAAAGATCCTCAAGATGGAACAACTATTTCAGATGAGACATATGGAGCAGAGAGAATTGGAAAGAAAAAACCAGTGATTGGTATTTCAAGAAAACTTTTTGAACAGGGAGGTATCGATGCAAGCGTCACAAAGAACTTCGAAGAGTCCCTCGAGAAATTTAAGGCACTTGGATATGAGATTGTCGATATTGAGCTTCCAAACATTGCATATTCATTGCCTGCATACTATGTGATCATGCCTGCTGAAGTTTCTTCAAACCTCGCGCGTTTCGATGGTGTGCGATTTGGCCTGCACAAAGAAGGGAAGGATGGTGTAGATGACTATTTTGTTACAAAGGGTGCAGGCTTTGGAAAAGAAGTGCGACGAAGAATACTCCTCGGAACCTACGTGCTTTCATCAGGCTACTACGACGCATACTACAACCGTGCAAACAGTATGCGCCGAAAACTTACTGATGACTTCACCCATGCTTTCAAAAAAGTTGATATAATACTTACACCGACAACTCCTGCGCCTGCCTTTAAGATCGGTGAAAAACTTTCTGATCCTGTGGCAATGTATCTTGAAGATATATTTACGGTAACTGCAAACCTCACGGGAATGCCGGCGATATCAATACCGAGTGGCTTTGCTGAAAAGGATGGTAAAAAATTACCACTCGGACTTCAGATAACTGCTCGGCACGGAGATGAAAAAGTTTTGTTTGAAGCAGGGAGGGATTTTTTGGGAGAATAAAAGATTTTTAATAACATGCAAGACGATCCAGGAATTGTAAGTGTCCCTACGCTCGACGTACCGGGCTATTTAACGCACGGGTCGCAGTTTTTTGCTGATAATTTTCATTACTTCTCATCGTTTCTTAAATTCATCATCGGTCTTGCGATCGGTCTTTCTATTCCTCTTTCGCTTGTTTTTATTATCGGTATCATCATCGCTGTTGAGCGTCTCAAGAGGATTCGTAGAGCTGAGGATGAGATACTGTATCCGCATACTGAAATGGCGTATGAAGAACCAGCAAAAGGAGATATCGCAATGGCACATCGTTGGGACAAAATTCTTTCACAAATAGAATCTCCAAATGAAGGGGATTGGCGAAGCGCTATCATCGAAGCAGACATCATGCTCGGTGAGCTTTTAACCAAGATGGGATATCGAGGTGAGACGATGGGGGAACAATTTAAGCGTGTTGCAGCAGGGGATTTTAAGACGCTCAAAAAAGCTCAGGAGGCTCACGGAGTTCGTAATAAAATTGCCCATGATGGAGCAAGCTATCCTCTGACACAAGATGAGACTCGGCACGTCATCTATCAGTATAGGGATGTTTTTGAGGAGTTTTATTACATTTAAAAACAAGCTTGATTTTTCCGGCCACTATGGTAGTATTCTAAATCTAGCGGGGTAGAGCAACGGTAGCTCGTCAGGCTCATAACCTGAAGATTGCCGGTTCGATTCCGGCCTCCGCAACAAGGAATCACAAAAAAGTGCCTAGAGACTGTACGTCTGGGCACTTTTTTGTTATATTCAAACGACTGTCGGCGTAGCTCAGGTGGCTAGAGCATCGCACTCATAAAGCGAAGGTCCCTGGTTCGAGTCCAGGCGCCGACACCATTCTTGATCTCAGTTTGTTGCGTTTTTGGGAATTTTTGGTACATTTACATCTACATGTGGCCATAGCTCAATTGGTTAGAGCACTCCCCTGTCACGGGAGAGGTTGCCGGTTCGATTCCGGTTGGCCACGCCAGAGAAAGCAGTGCCGACGTAGCTCGGTTGGTAGAGCACCCCATTGGTAATGGGGAGGTCATCGGTTCGATCCCGATCGTCGGCTCACGATATTTATATGTTCACTGAAGTTTGTTTTTTCAGGAGATAGAAGTAGAGGGCAACAGGTAGAGCGAGGAGAGATATTACGCCGAATGCGATCGGAGCACCCGCAAAAGTCCAGAGAAATCCAAATGATACTGATCCGATAAAGAATCCGAGAGCGTTCACAGATAAATGAAGTCCAATACCGGTTGCACGATACTGCGACGGAATAGAGAGTGAAAGCCATGTCTTGCTGATATTTTCATCGACAGCTGAGAAGAGTCCGTACAAAAGGAACAATCCGATGAGTGCGAGTGCACTGCCAAAGTCCTGTCCAAACAATGCATATACGAGGGAGAATATCATTATCCCTGCGATATAAAATGTGCGAGAGCCATACTTGTCGAGCCACTTGCCGATAGGGTAGGAGAATGATGCAAATATCAGATTGTATAAAATATAGGCGATGAGTATGAAGGCATCAGATATTCCTTGCTCACGTGCACGCAAGATGAGAAACATATTTGAACTATTGAGAATGGCCATCAGGAAAAAACCAAGAACAAGTTTTTTGTAGAGAGGATCACTTATTTTCCAGAAAGTGCGGAAATGTCTGAGACCGCTTACCTGTGCAGGAGTAGGTATATCTTCGTTGAGTATCCTGTCGGGTATTTCTTTCCCGACTCGCTCCTTGAGGAAATGGGCAAGGGTAAATGAAACGATTCCTGGAATGACGGCGACGATAAATATGAGACGATAATTTTCTGGTATGAAATACAACATCACCAAACTCACAATCGGACCAAGTGTTGCCCCAAATGAATCCATTCCACGATGAAATCCAAAAGCCTTTCCTCGGTTTTCTGGAGATGATTCAGAAATGATCATGGCATCACGAGGAGCGGTACGAATACCTTTACCGATTCGATCTGCAAACCGTGCACCAAAGAGGGTAAAGGGGCTTGCGATGATACCGATGAGAGGTTTCGATAGAGCAGAAAGACCATACCCAATTTTTATAAAAGGTGTGCGCTTCCGTAATTTATCCGAGAGTACACCAAAATAAACTTTGATAAGTCCTGAAGCGGTCTCAGCTGCACCTTCAATGGTACCCAGTACCGCTGGACTATATCCAAGAGACGAGAGATAGAGGGGAATGATGGGGTAGAGCATCTCGCTCGCCACATCAGTGAAAAGACTAATGACTGAAAGCAAGACAATATTTGCGGTGAGAAATGACCCCTTCATTATTCCTTAGTTATGGCGAGGATATGTGCCACTCCAGTTGCAACCATATCCCTATAGATAGGTCCTGGTGTTAGGGTTGTTGGAGTGGAATGAAATTTCGGTTCTCCTGATTCCAGAAAATTAAAATTATCCATGCCCCAGGCTAAAAGTTTTCCATTCTCATCAATTGCGAGGGAGTAGTCGTGTCCATCACGGATGACAGAAAATTTCCCTGGGAATACAAGGCGTACCGGTGTATGAGCGTTGAAGGTGTTACCTTTCTCGTCCTGACTTGCGTTGATTCCCCAGGTGTAAATTTCTCCTTTTGTAGTAAGTGCAAGTGAATGTCTAAAGCCTGCAGAAATAGAAACGATCTTCGGTAGGGAAGTGATCTTGCGGGGCTCAGAATTTTTCTTTTCATTGTCAAAATGTTTTGCTCCGAGTTGTCCATAGAGGTTGCAGCCAAATGACCAGACCGAACCATCCTTCTTGAGGATAAGGGCGTGTCCATATCCGACTGAAATTTCTGTTGCACCCGTAAGGTCGGGGGAGAGTTGGTAGGGGGTAGTGCTCTTGATACCAATGGTATTTTCATTGAGACAATCTTCACCGCGATCATAGGTACCTTCTCCAGTACTGTTTACATCGTAATATCCACCTTCGATTTGTGTGAGTTTAGAACCGACCTTGTTGAGAAGGTCGAGTGCCTTGCTTCGGTTCTCTTCATTACACAAACCTCCCCATCCCCAGACTGTAGCATCCTCTTTTATTGCAAGTGCAAATTTATTTCCCGCTGAGATTGATATCACCTCGCTCAAACCAACAACTTGTGCGGGAGCTGTATGGCTGAGGTGATCTCCACTTCCGAGAGCCCCTGTAAAGTTGTCACCCCAACTCCACACCGTACCGTCTTTTTTGAGTGCGAGAGAATAATTTCCTTTGGCTGAAATATGAACAACGTCGGTGAGATCTGGTACGAGGGCAGGCTCAATATCAAATTGTTTCGAAGTAGCTCTTCCGAGCTGACCATCACTGTTGCTTCCCCAACTCAATACACTTCCGTTCATAAGTAAGGCAAGTGTGTGGCTTTTTCCCGCACTGATCTCGATAATATCTCCCGATACTGCCCATCCATCACTATGTCCCGCCGCTCTCTGACCGTCATCATTTTTCCCCCACGCACGGAGGAAACTTTGTGTCGAGGATGATGTTGAGGAGTATGATTTTTTTGTGTCAGAACCTCGGAAAGTTTGTATCACAAGAAAGATTACAATCGCAACGATAATAAAGGAAAGTGCGGGGAAAAAATATTTCTTCATACAAATTTTTCGTGGTAGAATTTATGGGTAAATCATTACGAACCTTTTAATGCGTACATGGAATAAAATACCAAGTATTTTTATTGTAGCATGCGCCCTTGCGACGTGCATTTTTCCTCGAACACACGTCTCTGCAGCAGAATACGGTAACCCTCTTAAGCATGAACCATACGTCCAGCTCGGTAACGCACCCCTTACCGGATATGATGGTGGCAAAGATCAGGTGCAGATCATGTGGCAGACTGTGCCAGGTGCAGGGGCATCAACCGACAGTTTTACTGTCGAGTATAAACCTGCAACTTCAAGTTCGTGGGTAGATGCCGGAGCGATTTCAACGATCACTACAGGCATCGAAAACCGCATCAACCACTACCTGACACTTACGAATCTTATGTATGATACGGACTACGACTATCGAGTTCTGCATATTCGTGATGCGAGCACACTTGCTACATATTCTGCAACTTACCACACTCGCTTGAGAGCCGGTGATCAATCATCCTACACATTTGTCGCGTATGGTGACTCTGCATCTGGTAATCCTCCCACTAACTTTATTAGTGTTCAGGACAGGATAAATACTATCGATCCAGAATTTTCAGTTCTCCTCGGAGACAATGTCTATAGTGATGGTACACATACTGAATGGGACCTCCGTCTCGATCGCACTAAAAATGCCAGTGCCGCAAACTATCTCAAAAATCACATCGACTATTTCGGGTGGGGAAATCACGACATTGTGTCGGCGAGCGGTCAACCTGCGCTTGATAACTACGATTCACCGCGCCCTGTCTTGGGAGTGACGAGTCCTGTTGCCGCTCCACTTGATGAAACTGCTGAAAAAAATTACTCTTTTGATCACGGCGATGTGCACTTCGTGACCATCGATACCAACAGTTACACCAGCTCGACTCGATTGGCGAAACAACTCACATGGGCAGTGGCAGATCTCGAAGCTTCCTCTGCAAAATGGAAGGTTGTCTTTGTTCACTTTCCACTCATATCCATTTCATTCACTTCAACAGGACCAACAAGCAACTACTATCAACAGATGGTCTCACAGCTCAAAGATGCTGGAGCAGACTTGATACTTGCTGGTCACGCGCACACTTACGAGCGTACCTATCCCCTGACCGGTCAGAGTGGTTCGACGGCGCTTTTTGCAGACAGTGATGACAATGATTATGCAAAAGGTGCCGGTCTTCCGCAGATTGTAAGCGGTGTCGGCGGACGCGATTTCCATAGCGGTAACACCACTCCAACATGGCTCGCTTTCTCGCGTACAAGTAATACAGCCACAGTCGCAACTTATGGACTTTTGCAAGTTGATGTCACTCCAAATCAACTCACCCTCAAACAAATAAAGGCGAGTGATGGAAGTACCGTTGATACCGCCTATATCACCGCTGGAATCTCAGCAACAAACGTCCAGCCCGCCTCACTTGCGGCTGGTGCTGTTGGTAATACAACGATTTCATTTACCACAACAAGCGCTATACCATCCGATGGAAAAATAGTTGTAACACTCCCAACCTCTTTGGGCTCAGGATTTGTTTTTGATTCGGGGGGAGCAACTGCAATCACGAGTTCAAGTGGTTTTGATGGCAGTCTCGCAGTGTCTGTCTTAGGAAATGTCGCCACGATCACTCGAAGCGGTGGTTCGAGCTCGAGTGCTGGTGCAAAATCAATCACTCTTTCACATATTAAAAATCCAGATCTGACTGGATCTACCGGTACGTACCAGATAGAAACAACAAATAGTATAAATGAGACCATTGAAGAAGACGATGCTGTCGATGCCGACACAATTACTGCAGGTTCACTCACTTCAACTAACGTCGAACCAACCTCACTTGAATCTGCGACAACAACCGTCCTTACCGTCTCTCTTACAACCACAAACCCATTGCCTGCAAATGGAAAAATTGTTGTAACCCTACCAACCTCTCTGGCGGGGGGATTTACATTTAACACCGGAGGATCAACTGCGGTAGGGAATATAACCGGTATCGATGGAACATTGTCCGTATCTATTTCTGGAAATGTGGCGACACTTACACGTAGTGGTGGAACAAGTTTTGCTGCTGGCGCCATAAGCTTCACTCTCTCGAACGTCTCAAACCCACCTTCATCGGGATCTACTGGAGTGTACGGACTCAAAACTACAAATAGTTCTACCGTCACCATTGATGAAAGTACGACAGTGACAGCAGATGCCATCTCTGCCGGACCTTCTGTAAGTTGGTGGAATCAAGCATGGGAATATCGTATCAAGATCACCCTCAACAATTCCGCAGGTGGAGAAAATCTCACCAACGCTCCATTCATGGTTGCTCTCGATGGAACACGAGTTAACTATGGAAACATGTTATCGACCGGAGCAGATATGCGTTTTGTTGATGCAGACAATGTCACCCTTCTCGATCATGAGGTGGAATATTGGAATACAAGCGGAACCTCGACTATCTGGGTAAAAGTTCCACAGATAGATGCAGCATCTTCGACTGATTACATCTACCTCTACTATGGAAATGATTCCGCAATTAGTATCGAGGATGCAGCCGGTGTTTGGAGTAACGGCTATGTGTTGGTGTATCACTTTGCATCGACAACCGGCGCTTACACAGATTCAGTTTCTGGATACCTAAGTAACAGTTCAGATTCTCAGGCACTCACCACTCGAACCAAGTTATATTACTATACCCGATTCGGATACATTCAATATCGCAACCAACACCATCGAAGCTCTTATGAAGCCTATGGGGGCCGGAACAGCCACAAATTCCGGAGGTCAGGGGTCTATTTACCCCATAGTTACAAAAGGACTCGGAGAAGGTGATACTGCACCTCAAGACATTCATTTCTTTCTCGGGTTAAATTCTACTGGTCCCTTCATTGCTGCAGACTTTGAAGACTCAACTGTTGTGACAAACAACGCGCCCGTTACAGGTACAAGCACTATCTCGACTGCTGGTTCGACGATGTACTACATCTCAAGTCAGGTGAATGCTGGTGGAGGGGGAACTCATAAACTATTTTTGAACGGTGGTCTCGAGCAGTCTGTAAATCTTCCAGTTGCTGGACAAAACGGCCTTACCCCTAACCAGAGCGGTACTCAAAAAGTTGGTATCGGTACAGCCGTTACTACAGCAGCTGTTCTCAATGGAGGTTTCAACGGAATCATCGACGAGGTCCGTATTTCCAACGTAGCTCGCTCTACAGAGTGGCTGGCCTTTCAAAATCGTTCCATGCGTGACACGGTGGCAACTTTCGGTGCAATACAGAATGTCCTCGGTATTGGTGCACTTACATCAACCACTATCACTCCGGCTGATACAACAGTCAGCGCCTCTGGTAATGTTGTGGTTGCGTTTACCAGTGAAAATACCATTCCCGCAGATGGAAAGATTGTCGTAACATTCCCAACATCTCTTGGGTACGGTTTTAACTTTAATTCAGGTGGTAGTACGAGTGTGACCTCAAGTAGTGGACTCGATGGAACATTTTCTGTTTCAATATCAGGGAACATCGTGACCATCACTCGTGTGGGTGGAACGAGTTCTACTGCCGGTGCAAAGTCACTCACCCTGTCCTATATTCAAAATCCTCTCGTTGCTGGATCGACAGGCACATACAGTGTACGAACATATACAGCGGCTGATGCTGTCGTCGATGAAAACGTAGCGGTAGGTGCTACGACGATAGTGGCAGGATCTCTCACATCAACCAATGTTGAACCTCAAAATTCTCTCCATTCAACAGTGGGGAGCACCACCATCACCTTTACTTCAGCACACGCCATTCCCTCAGACGGAAAAATTGTTGTAACATTTCCGACATCTCTTGGTTCTGGATTTACCTTTAACTCTGGCGGTACGACTGTAGCTTCTTCGCACACCATGGGAGGATCACTCGCTGTTTCGATAGTATCAAACGTTGTTACTGTAACCAGAAGTGGTGGCGCCACGACCACAGCGGGAGAGACCGAATCGATCACCCTTTCTCGTGTTCAGAATCCGACATCGAGCGGTTCAACGGGTGTGTATCAGATAAAGACAACAAACGCATCGAGTGCAACAATCGATCAAGATACATCTGTCACAGCCGATACGATCACTTCAAGTGCATCAAGTTGGTGGAACAACAGTTGGGCAAATAGAATCAAGATCACATTTAATAATACAGCGCAGCCAGCAAACCTCGTCAATTTTCCTGTACGAGTCGCTCTCAATACAAGTCGAGTAACATACGGAAGCTTTAAAGCAAATGGTGACGATATTCGTTTTGTCGATGCAAACAACACAACAGAGCTTGATTATGAAATAGAGAACTGGGTAACTGCAAGTACCTCGAATATCTGGGTTGAGGTTCCTCAAATCGACGCTTCTTCTGCTACAGACTTCATATATATGTACTACAACAACCCTGCAGCAGCTGCAGCAGCGACAACCACGGGGGTATGGGACAGTAACTATGTGACGGTACATCACTTCGGTCAGACGAGTGGAACATATTTTGATTCCACGAGATACGATCACGACAGTGATGTCATTACAAGTGTCACTCGTAGCGAAACCACGACGGGTACGATAGGGTATGCAGCTCAATTCAGTGGGGGAAACAGTACAAGTTATATTACTATCCCCGATTCAAACGATTATGACATGACGTCATATACTATCGAGACCTATATACAAAAAATTGGTAACGGAACAGCGATCACTACAGGTACAGGGGGTCAGTCATCTATATATCCAATCATCGCAAAGGGTATGGCTGATGCTGAAAATGTGCCTGCAGATGTCCACTTCTTTCTGGGAGTGACTGCGGGTAACGTTCTTGGAGTTGATTTCGAAAACTTTGATGTCGATGGCGTAGGTGGAGTTGCCTATTCACAAAATGCTCCCGTAACTGGAACTTCAACCATCTCAAACAACACCTGGTACTACGCTGCTCAACGGTTTGATAATGCTAACGATAGTCACCGCGTCCAGACAAACCTCTTCCGTGGAGCAAGTACAACTTCATACGTCCCCAATACGGGAGGTACGCAGAAAGTGGGTATCGGGACTGCTACCAAGGCTGCGGGCTTAGTATCAGCGGGAGGGGGATTTAACGGTCTTGTAGATGAGGTTCGAATTTCTAATGTCGCACGTGCAGAGGAGTGGCTCTCAGCATCCTACCTCTCTACTTCGGATGGGTATAACACCTATGCAGCTGAGGAGTCGACAGGGGGTGGTGCACTTACTTCTACAAATGTTGAACCGGCATCTCTTGTCGCTGGAGTTTCTGGAAACGTAGTTATCTCATTTACTACCGCAACCGCTCTGCCTGCAAATGGAAAGATTATCATCACACTACCAACATCTCTTGGTTCCGGATTTACACTTAACTCTGGTGGATCGACTGCAGTTACCTCCTCAAGTGGATTTGATGGAACATTTTCTGTTTCAGTATCAGGCAACGTCGTCACTGTTACTCGGGCAAACGATGGATCTTCATCTGGTGTAGGTGCAAAATCAATTACTCTTTCATACATTAAAAATCCAAATCTCACTGGTTCAACCGGTACCTACCAGATCCGTACCACAAACAGTTCTGAGACAACGATCGATCTTGATACGGCTGTTTCAGCAGACATCATAACTTCTTCAAGTCTCAGCACAACGAATGTCGAACCAGCTTCGCTCACCACAAGTTCTTCAACCAATGTGACGGTCTCGTTTACGACTGCAAATACACTTCCTGCAAACGGAAAAATTGTCGTAACATTCCCGACATCTCTTGGTTCTGGATTTAGTTTTAATAGTCCAGCTGTATCGACAGCATCTGGTATTGATGGCTCATTCTCTATCTCGACAAACTCAAACGTCATGACCATCACTCGTACAGGTACGGGCAATGCTGCATCGGCGGGTGCAAAGACCTTGGTTGTTTCAGGAATCACCACTCCAAACGTCGGGGGTTCTACCGGTACGTATCAGATAAAGACAACTGATAGTATTTCAACAACGATCGATGAAGATACAGCCGTTTCAGCCGATAATATCGTAGGGACACTTACGTCAGTCAACGTCGAGCCGGCTTCACTTGTGGCGGGTACAGAGGGGAACGTGGTAGTGACTTTCACAACAGCTACAGCACTACCATCTACCGGTAAGATAGTTGTTAATTTCCCTATAACACTCGACTCTGGTTTCGTATTTGATTCTGGAGGAACCACGGCTGTTTCATCTGCATCTGGTATCGACGGCTCATTTGCGGTATCAGCAAGTTCAGGAACCCTTACCTTGGTCCGTTCAGGAGGAAGCTCATCGACAGCAGGCGCAAAATCAATCACTCTTTCTCATATCAAAAATCCAACCATTCCTGGATCAACTGGCACCTACGAGGTATATACAAAGACATCAGCTGATGTCACTTTGGAACAGAAAACTTCGGTGACTGCTGATACGATTACTCCAGGATCTCTCTCTGCAACAAATGTCCAACCCGCTTCACTGGTAGCAGGTGCAACTGGTAACATAACGGTTACGTTTACCACCGCTAATCCAATTGCTCCTGATGGACGTATCTACGTGTACCTCCCAATCTCTCTTGGTAATGGATTCATCGTAGACTCAGGAGGAGTGACTGATGCATCAGCCCTTACGGGGATAGACGGAACAGTTAGCGTTACTGATACAAACAACTACATCACCATCACCCGTAATAACGACGGTGCAACTTCAACGGCTGGTGTAAAAAGTTTTGTACTTTCAAATATTAAAAATCCCGATATCACGGGCTCAACCGCAGAGTACACTATCGAAACACAAACTTCATCAGCGATCACCATCGATCAAGACCTCGCTGTTTCTGCGGATACGATAACTTCAGGAGGTCTTTCTTCAGCAAATGTACAACCGGCCACCTTGATGGTTGCTGAAGTCGGAACGACGACCATTCAATTTACAACCTCAAACCCAATTCCTTCTGATGGAAAAATTGTCGTAACATTCCCAACATCTCTTGGTTCTGGATTTGCATTTAACTCTGGAGGAACTTCACATGCAGTCTCAGCTACTCTCAATGGTACTTTGGCTGTATCACTCTCAAGCAACGTCCTTACCTTGACTCGTAGTGGAGGAACAGCAAGTGGTGCGGGGGAGATAGAAACCATTACCCTCGGTTATGTTAAAAATCCTACCTCTGCAGGCTCAACGGGTACCTACAGTATCACTACAAAAAACAGCTCTGATGTCACTATCGATACAGTCTCATCTGTATCTGCAGATACCATTACCGAGAGTGGATCAGAAGACGAGGAAACTGAAGAATCAACGGAGTCTTCTTCGACAAGATCAGGATCTGTAGCTCAAAATATTCAAACACCAACTCCAACAATTCCTGTACCTGTCGAATATCAACCTGCATCAGTAGCTGATTCAGTCGTATCAATCATCAAGGATATCATCGGGCTACCAACAGACGAGACAGTGCTTCCTCCGATAGATGAGGATGCATTGAGAAACGGTATTGTATGGGCAGGCAATTTCCCGATAGTTTCTCCCGATCTTCTCGATCGTCTTCTTTTTGCTCCTCTTCCAAACAATCTCGTAGCAGTGTTTCAGAAATTTCCACAACTTAAAAATGTTCTTGATAAGACGGGTATCATTAAGGGACAGGATGCCATTAAGCTTGTGGGAGTCAACTTTAGTCTTCCGAGAATAGCTGATATCGCGGGCAACAGTTCTCCGATTCCAATTGCCGATCTGACTCCACGTATGATTGCTGATATTCCTACAAACGTTGTCTTCACTCGAACTGTGGATGAGAAACTCGACCTCGCATTGAGTCTGACCGTCACCGAGTCAGGAGAGGTTCGCCAAATCTTGCAGGTTCTCGAAGGTCAGGATGTAAAACTCTTCATAAAGACAGAGGGTAAGGTTGCAAAGGTCACAGGGCTCGTAGAAATGTACCCTGAGGCATTTGCGACTGCAGACGAGTTACCTATGAACTCCCTCACTGCTTCAGCATTCTTTGCAAACCCACACCTCACCAAGGCTGCGGGAAAGGTAGAACGTCGTATGGTGGTAGAACAGTTTGAATACACTGATGAAAATTCTGATGGAATATATGAAGCAAAGATCAAAATGCCTGTAGCGACCGGACAGTACAAAGTCAGAACAATCATTGAAGATATCGACCCAAGTAAACTCAGGAAAGAAGTCGAAATCGTCACCGTCATCGATCCAGAAGGATATATTTACGAGTCTGCGGGTAACAACGAAGTTCGTATGAATGGGGCAGAAGTTACTCTCTACACGAAGGACGGTACAGACTCCTTTGTACTCTGGCCTGCGCGGGATTTCCTTCAGGAAAATCCACAAACAACTGACAAGACTGGTAGATACGCCTTTCTTGTTCCAGAGGGAACGTACCGGATCGAAGTAAAAAACACCGGGTATCTTCCGTACGTCGGTGAAGAGTTTACCGTTGCTACAGGCAAGCCGGTCCACACAAACATTGAGTTGTTCAAAGACAGCTGGTGGAGACGGTTTAAGTTGTGGGTGTTTGGGAGAAATTAGTCGTGTAGTATTATGAACATTATGAATATATCTATGAAAAATTCAAACAAAAGGGGAATGACTACGATAGGGGTAGTTGTTATGGTTGTTTTAATTGTTGGTAACATATTTTTCGCAACCATGTGGATCAAGTCAAACTCGAAACTCAAGGTTGTCACAGCTTCACGTGAGGCAGAAGTAGCTCACGCTACATTTATGGTCAATTTTATCGAAAAAGTACTCAAGACAGAAAATGAAGTTGCTTTTGAGGATAGGTTGAAACTTGAAAATGAGGTACGTGCCCTCGACAACAAAGAAGTTTTTGATCAATGGAAAAAGTTTGTCGAAAGTGAAACACCTACAATCGCTCAGGTAAATCTAAAGGATCTTCTTGCTTCGATTGCAAGAAGCATACAAGTTGAAGCTATGCGATAGTGATAGTCATCGGTTCGATCCCGATCGTCGGCTCACGAAAATAATTCTGTGGATAAAAGAGGAAAGAGATTTGCTATAATAGAAGCCTTGGTCTGCTGATGCTTTTCAGCAGACACCCTCCTCTCTTTGATGAAAACATTTAAACATTTTTCTTTTTGGTCTACCTTTGTTTTTGTAGGGATATTTTCTCTATGTGGAATTTTTTATTCTCCGTCTGTGGCGCGAGCCGACATTACGACTGGACTGGTGGGATACTGGGATCTTGATGATGGATCGGGTACATCCGCGGAAGACCTTACGGGTAATGGATATACGGGGACGACAGTCGGCGGTCCTGCGTGGATAACGGGTAAGTTTGGCCAGGCACTCTACCTCGATGGGGCAAATACCTTGGGGCAATCAGTTGGCATACCTTCTATTTCAAATTCAAATACGTACAGTGTTTCCCTCTGGGTCAAGCATGACGCGGTCAACGGGGACGCCTCTGATCAGACAATTTTCATTCTCGGGGTATGTGTTCTCTTGTGGGATGGTGGGGGTCCCCAGCGTCTTCGGTCATATGGTTTGGGCACATATCCCGATTCCGAAATGAATTATTCATGGGATGCACCGGCGTCATCTGCGACCTGGAATCATATAGTAGTCACCAGCGACGAATCAGGAAATATTTCGCATTTCTATTTCAACGGTGTTGATGTGGATCAGGCAATTTACCAAGGGTGTAACACATATGGATCAACAGGTTCTTTTACTGTGGGACAGCATGTAGATTATGCTACTGAGCGCGATTGGGCGGGAGGGGTCGACGAGGTCCGCCTCTACTCTCGCGCACTCACTTCCTCTGATGTTACCGAGCTTTATAATTACACGCTTTCTGCTCCGACTGTAACGACATCTCTCACTGTTGATTCTATTGGTCAGACTTCAGCCACCCTTAATGCAAACATTACTGCGACAGGTGGGGTCGACGTGACTCAACACGGTTTTGCATACGGTACATCCGCCACACTCTCCTCAGTCATTGCTACTACTACGGGTGGAGGCTTCGTTGCCACAGGAGCCGTCACTTCTTCCAGTGCTCGAAATATCTCCTCTCTTACTTGCGGCACCACGTATTACTTCCGGGCATATGCTACTAACTCAAGCGGCACGGGTTATGGAAGTATTCGGGATTTTTCAACACAAGCCTGCAATACTGTACCCGATGCACCTACTTCTGTAGCGGCAGTATCTGCAAATGCCCAAGCTTCCGTATCTTTCACTCCTCCTATCAATGACGGGGGACCTTCTATCGATTATTATGCAGTGATCTCCAGTCCCGGAGGCATCACTGCGTACGGTGCGTCTTCGCCAATTACTGTCTCAGGACTTACAAATGATACCCAATACAGTTTTACGGTTGTTGCGCATAACTCTGTTGGTACCAGTTCGCCAAGTTCTGCTTCAAACTATGTAACACCCTCGGCTTCTGCATATTCCTTGGCAACACTTCTTATTCTTGCCCCTACATCGATCACAGAAACAACCCTCACTCTCAATAGCAAGATTTCTGCCACAGGGGGTGAGCCTGCTTTCAGAAGAGGTTTTCAGTATGGGACTTCAGTGACAGCATATGGAGCTACCACTACTGAGAATGGATCTTTTTCTACGGGAATATTTTCCACTTCCCTCTCGTCTCTTGCATGCGGAACTCGATATCACTACCGTGCCTATGCAGTAAATAGTGCTGGGATAAGCTATGCAGATCAGTCGGACTTTGTTACGAGTGGGTGTAATGAATATTTTGTTGCGACAGACGGTACTGCAGGAGGAGATGGAAGTATCGATGATCCATGGGATTTACAAACTGCCTTTGATGGTGGCGATGGGGATATTGATCCGGGAGATGTAGTGTGGTTACGAGGGGGGACATATAGTCCCGGTTCTGCTACGACATCCGCTTGGAACTTGAGCGTGAGCGGTACACTTTTAAAGCCGGTACAATTCCGGTCCTATACAGGAGAGTGGGCACGAATAGATAAGGCTTGGAATTTTACTGGGCAGTATCATTATTTCCGTGATTTTGAAATGTTCGACTCTATCAAGGGTCAACATAGAAATCCCGGGTATCCCAACGGTCCATGGGCTCACTGGAGAGAGGCGACGAGAGTGCCTTTTGATGCGGAGCTGGTGAATCTTGTTATTCACGATATTTCCGGTGCAGGATGCGGCTCGATGACACGCGGTACCCTCTATTGGTATACCGGACTCAACGCGCTTGATCATCCATGTTACCCGACCCGAGATAAATTTATTGGAAATATCCTTGCCTGGAACGTGTCTGATGCACTCAATCTTCTCGTGGGGGATTCTGTCATAAAATCAAACATCATTTTTGGTTCGGGACAGACGCTTCGGGCGAAAGGAGGCAGAGATTTTCTGATGTCAGGAAACGGATCAGATCTGACGATTTCTGGAAATTATTTTTATAACTACTTTGCCAATAGAGACGATGATACTGGTTCGGGTGCTATAACGGTTGCAGGAATCGATGACTTTATCTTTACTGATAATATAGTTGCTGCGCCCGTACCCCTTAAATTTACCGGGTATCCAAACTACTCCTTTATTCAGCGGAATACAATTCACATGACTTCACATCACTACGTGTATCCGGTGATCCATCGAATGATCGAACCGATTACTGGTATCTGGAGTCTGGATAACAATTATTACTCTTCCGGTCCAGGACAGTTTGTAAGATTTGAAGAGGATCACGACGATGGAATTAATCCCTCGTACACCTTCAGTCAATGGAAGCTTGCCAAGGGATATGATGCAAACTCAACCTCCGTAGATAGTGCATATCCTCCCGATTCAGTAAATGTTGTCATCAATCATGACGAACCAAAGCGTGCCCATGTCGCGGTCTATAACTGGACGCAGGCGAGTTCGGTGACGGCAGATATTTCAAATGTACTTTCTCCCGGAGACACATACTCGGTATATTCTGTTCAAGATTTTCTTGCGGGACCGGTGGCGAGCGGGGTAGTATCCGGGTCGACAATTAGTATCCCTATGACAGGACTTACCGTAGCTCCGATTTTGTATGGTGCAGATTGGATCGACAATCCATATCCGAATCCTCAGCTTGTAGAGCCCGCTATCACCTCCCCAGAATTCGCCGCATTCATTATCATTGGAGGGGATCCTGTAGTAAGTAGTCCAACTCTTACCACAGGAGACGCCACATCTATAACCGAAACTGTCGCAACGCTCGCCGGAACCATTACCGCCACAGGAAATGCAAATCCAACAGTTCGAGGGTTTGCTTACGGTCTCACCACAGGATATGGGTCTATTATTTCTGAATCAGGGAATTTCTCTACCGGTACATACTCATTCTCACTTTCTGCCCTAACCTGCAACACCATCTACCACTATGTTGCATACGCTACAAATTCTGGAGGAACTTCATATGGTTCTGACGATACCTTCACCACACCTACCTGTTCTGCAGGCGAGACCCCCGTACCCACTCCCACACCTTTGATCACGGGAGGAGGCAACATCCGCAACAGAACCACAGTCCCTGTAGCAACCACCACCCTCACTCTCTCACCCCTCACACCCTGCATCACAAGGGTTTACCCAGCCTTCACTCAAAATCTCTCAATGAATCTTGCATCCCGTGGAACCGATGTCCTCCTTCTTCAAAAACTCCTTGCACTTGAAGGCTTCGTGGTCTTTACCCCTCTCCCAATCTATGAATCCACAACTCAAACTGCAGTGCAGTCACTTCAAACTAAATACGGCATCGTAACCTCAGGTACTCCAGTTACCACAGGCTATGGAAACCTTGGACCTACAACACGAAGCTTTGTGAACCAGAGACTCTCTCAAGGTGCATATTCATCTCTTGGTACTTGTGCTACCCAGACTCCACCTCCAACTCCCTCAACCTTTACCTTCCAGAGAAACCTCACCCTCGACTCTACAGGCCCTGATGTCAAAGCACTTCAGATCTATCTCAATACTCATGGATTTCCCGTAGCCACTTCAGGTGTCGGATCTCCCGGCAACGAAACCACATACTTTGGATATGCAACTCGGGCTGCTCTCATCAAGTTCCAGCTCTCGAAAGGGATTGTTCCCGCCAGTGGATTCTTTGGGCCGATTACTCGAGCAAATGTAAAGTAATTTATTTTATTTCCACCTGTGATAGTATGGAAATATCATTTTTGATATTTCGCCAAAGTAGCTCAGTTGGTAGAGCACAGCTTTCGTAAAGCTGGGGTCGCGAGTTCGATCCTCGCCTTTGGCTCCGAGATGTGTTATGGTATTTATTAAGAATTGTTCTTGAAATATTTGCGTGCGGCCGCCGAGGAGAACTTAAGTGTGCCCTCGGATGTACTTTTGAGATGTCAAAAACAATGTGTGACCGATATCTCTAGTTGTGCCGCCCCTGCCTTGCCTCAGAGGTTACGAATCCTAATAAATTTTGGTATTCGGTTAGGACTCCTTAATTCTGAAAGCAATAGCGTACGTGCTTGCTGCACGATTCTTCGCGCTTACGTAGGTGTTTGAGGACAATTTCCCGTGCTCCGAGACCCGTTCTGTGTGGTCTCGGAGCATTTTTTTTGTTACTCTTACTTCTATGACCAAAGACGACATTGCTAAAAAAATAGCAGAGCTTGAAGCGGCAATGAGCGCCCCTGATTTTTGGAGCAATTCTGGCCGAGCTCAATTGCAGATTAAAGAACTACAAGAACTCAAAGAATCTCTTGCCGGTGTGGGGAAGTATGACAAGGGAGACGCAATCATGACGATTTTTTCCGGCGCAGGTGGCGATGATGCAGAAGATTTTTCTGCAATACTGTATCGCATGTATCGCAAGCTTGCTGAGAACAAAGGATGGGGGATCGATGTGCTTCACGCGCATGACAACGATCATGGGGGGTATCGAAACATCACGCTTGAACTTCATGGCAAGGGCGTCTACGGAGCACTCAAAAACGAAAGCGGAGTACATCGCCTTGTTCGCATCTCTCCGTTCAATGCAAAACAACTTCGCCACACTTCCTTTTCAATGGTTGAAGTGATTCCTAAATTTGAAAAAATTCACAGCAAAGATTTTGAACTTCCCGAAAAAGATCTTGATATTTCGATCGCAAAGTCAGGTGGTCCCGGGGGACAGAATGTAAACAAGCGAGAAACCGCAGTGCGCATGGTGCATCGACCCACAGGTCTTTCGGTGCATGTGACAAGTGAGCGTTCTCAGGCGCAAAACAAAGAAAAAGCTCTCGATATTTTGAAAGGAAAACTTTTCAAGCAGATGGAAGATGAGAGAATCGCAAAAGAAAAGGGAATGTATGTGAGCAAGACCACTTCGATTGACTGGGGGAACCAGATCCGTTCCTATGTTCTCCATCCCTACAAGATGGTCAAAGATCACAGGACAAATATAGAGACTTCACAAGTCGAAAAAGTGTTGGAGGGTGCTCTCGAGGAGTTCCTCGAAGCGGAGGCTATGTTATAATAGTAGGATGATATATTTTGATAAAGTATCGAAAGTATACGCCGATAAATCCGTCGCTCTCGATGGAGTTTCATTTACGATAGAACCCAATGAATTTGTCACCATTGTGGGACATTCTGGTGCTGGAAAGACAACCCTTATGAAGATGCTCATTGCTGAAGACCGACCGACTCACGGTGCGGTCTTTTTGGAGTCTGCAAATGTGCACAAGATGAAAAAGGGTCAAATGAACAAGCTTCGTCGCCGTATTGGTATGGTATTTCAGGACTTCCGATTGATCCCTAACAAGACAGCCTATGAAAATATCGCTTTTGCAATGGAGGCTGCAGGACGTACTGACAGTGAGATTATGTCAGATGTTCCACATGTGCTCGAACTTGTAGATCTCGGACACAAGATCTGGAATTTCCCCCATGAACTTTCAGGAGGAGAAAAGCAGCGAGTGGCTATTGCGCGAGCCATCGTCACTCAGCCTGATATTATCATTGCCGATGAGCCGACAGGAAATCTTGACCCGATTAACACTTACGAAATCATCAGGATTCTTCAGAAAGTACACCAGCTTGGTACAACAGTTCTTCTCACGACTCACAACAAGGGTGTAGTAGATGCTGTCAGTGGGCGAGTGATCACCATGGAGAAGGGAAAGATCGTTCGTGATGACAAGCATGGCAAGTACATTCTTTAGCATATTCTTTAACTTATGATTTTTACAAAAATTAAACGCATAACAAAGGCAGGCTTCATCGGTTTTTGGAGAAACGGATTCCTCTCTTTTTCTGCCGTGGTTGTACTTACTCTTTCACTCTCTGTTTTCGGTGCGTTGATCTTCGGTAGTGCCTTTGGCCGAGCGCTTATTGAGGAGGTAAAAAACAAGGTC
>JAZKJN010000002.1:53350-85330 GCA_040384285.1 Patescibacteria group bacterium | reverse complement strand
CTCTCGACTCTGAAGAAACTGATATCCTTGCCCTCAAAAAAACGCTCGAAAATCTTCCCGAGGTGGAAAAGGTTCAATATATTTCACATGACCAAGCCCTGGTTGATTTCAAAGAAAAATGGAAGGACAACAACCTCATCCTCCAAGGACTCGAAGAGATCGGAGACAATCCTTTTCCTGCAGTTTTAAATATTAAAGCAAAGGAACCGTCTCAATACGCAGGAATCGCACAGTTTTTGGATAGTAAAAATTCTCTTTCAAAAGATGGTTCAAATATCGTAGAGAAGGTCAATTATAATCAAAACAAATTGATCATCGATCGTCTCGGACGCATCATTCCCGCAGCTGAGAGAGCAGGACTCGTCGTCGCTCTGCTTTTTGTCATCATTGCTATCATTATCACCTTCAACACGATCCGCCTCATTATTTATACTGCAAAGGATGAAATCTCCGTGATGAAGCTTGTGGGTGCATCGAACACCTATATCCGCGCACCGTTCCTCGTTTCTGGAGTGATGTATGGAGTCGCTTCGGCGGTACTCACTCTCGTTCTTCTCGGAATCTTTGCCTTCTATAGCGATGCCGTCATCTCAAAGTTTGCAGGAGTCCAAGGAGCAAAAGATTTTGAACTTATCATCAACGTTTTCTCAGGATATTTCCTTTCTAACTTCGGACAAATCTTTGCTATCATCATGAGTTCAGGAATTGTGCTCGGAGGAATCTCGAGCTACCTGGCGGTAAAACGGTATTTGCGGATTTAAAACAAGCTGATAAAATAACCACTAACCAATCCGATGAAAACTCCGAAACGACAGAAACTTCCGAAGGCACAAAAAAACCACAAGTATATTTTTGTCCTCGGAGGAGTGATGTCAGGAGTGGGTAAGGGAATCGCCACCTCGTCTATGGGGACTCTTCTCCAGGCGGAAGGCTTTGATGTTAATCTTGCAAAAGTTGATCCATATTTAAATGTTGATGCAGGTACTATGAACCCCACTGAACACGGTGAGGTTTTTGTTTTAAATTCAGGACTCGAGACAGATCAGGATATGGGAAACTATGAACGCTTCTTGAATCGTGATCTTCTAAATGATGACTATGTCACTTCAGGAATGGTTTATAAACACGTCATCGACAAGGAACGAAATCTTGGCTTTGGAGGAAAGTGTGTTGAAGCCGTACCACATATCCGTGATGAAATTGTCCGACGTTTTGAACACGCAGCAGCTTTGAACAAGAGCGAAATTTCTATCATCGAGATCGGAGGAACTGTGGGGGACTATCAAAATATTATGTTCATCGAGGCTGCACGCGTTCTAAAGATCCGTCATCCTGACGATGTGGTTTTTGTTATGGTGTCATATCTTCCGATTCCCTCAAAACTTGGTGAGATGAAGTCACGACCTACCCAGAACGCTGTACACCAGCTTGCAAGCTACGGAGTAACGACCGATATCATCATTGCTCGTTCTGAAGTCCCTGTTGATCAGAAGCGAAAACAAAAGATCGGTATTGCCTGCAACATTCCTGAAGAAAATGTGGTCTCAGCTCCTGATATTGATAGTGTTTATGATGTGCCTATAAACTTTGAACGAGATAATCTCGCGCAAATTCTTTTGAAATCTTTGAAGCTTCAAAAACGAAAGGGGCCTGGTTTGAGTGAGTGGAAAAAGTTTGCAAAAGGGGTGAAGACTGCAGAAAAAGAAGTCCACATCGCTATCGTCGGAAAATATTTTTCTACAGGAGACTTTGTACTCACTGATGCCTACCTCTCAGTTCTTGAAGCGATAAAGTACTCTGCTTGTGCAGAAAAAGTGAAGCCGGTGATACATGTGGTAAATGCCCGTGATTTTGAAGTGGCAAAGCCCGACTACTCAGCTTTGGCAAAGTTCGATGGGATACTCGTGCCGGGAGGTTTTGGAGAGACGGGAATCGAAGGGAAGCTTAACGTGATCCGCTACGCGCGTGAGAAAAAGATCCCGTACTTTGGTCTTTGTTACGGTATGCAGCTTTTGGTGATCGAATATTCCCGAAATGTTTTGGGACTCACGGGTGCGCATACTGCCGAGATTGATCCAAAAGCTCCGCATGTTGTGATCGATATCATGCCAGAACAAAAGCAAAAACTTCTTGAGAAAAACTTTGGTGGAAGCATGCGACTTGGTGTCTATACTGCGCATTTGGCAAAGGGAACTATTGCAGAAGCTGCGTATGAGACTCCAACTGTAGATGAACGCCATCGTCATCGCTATGAAGTGAACCCTGCGTATATAGAAAAAATAGAAAAAGGAGGACTGGTATTTTCAGGCAAATCAAAAGACGGAAAGCTCATGGAAATCGCTGAGCTTCCTCGTGAAAAGCATCCGTTCTTTTTGGCGACACAGTTCCATCCAGAATTCCTTGCACGACCATTGCGACCACACCCATTGTTTACAGAGTTTATAAGAGTTGCGAAGAAGGGGAAATAGAAATAAAAAAACACCAGACTTCTGGTGCGTGCGGTGTGCAACTGAATCAGATTCAGTGCTTTGGTTGCAGGGTCTCTTCCTCGTTGTACCAGCCAGGGAGTTTTTCACGGGCTAGCCGAACAGTTTCGACAACCGGCCTGAGAAGCTCATTGTTGAGCATGAACTGGCTTTCCTTGTAGGAGGTCTTCTTGTCCTCGCTCCTGGCAATGTCTACGGCCTCAGTGGGGTGGAGCGGTACTATGAGTCCTTCTCCGATCATAAAGGCTTCAACGTGAGGTTCTTCCCTACTCCTGTTGTGTTCTTGCCAGAGCTTGATGCCCTTTTTCCGAGCCTCGGAGAGCAGGGTACTCGTAGGCCCCATTATCGACTGCTTCTCAGTTCCTGCTTCGCGGATGTGGATCTGGTACGTGATCGTTCCTGGAACATTTGCTCGCAGGATTGAGAGGAGGGTAGCGAGACGCAGTTGTTGTCGTTGATATTCTTCTTGTTTCCGAGAGAGTGTATTGAGAATGCCGGTGAGTGGGGTTTTTGGATATTTTCGGTCCATGATTCAGTTCCTTTCGTCTGAGGGCAATAGTACTTGGATCTCGAGGTTTGTCAATCCGACTTGAATATTATTGCGTTTTAAGGTATTTTAGTGAGACATTGCGGGATCGTCTAACGGTAGGACGTCGCTCTCTGAAAGCGAAAATTTTGGTTCGATTCCAAGTCCCGCAGCAAAGATATGTACTCCAAATCAAAAAAAATCTCATTACTCATCCTAGGTATAGCCTCCCTTATCTGCTCTCGTGCAACCTTCTTTTTTATAGATGATCCAGAAGGACCAAATCTTCTCATTGTTTCTGTATTGGCAGCAATTATATTTTTTGCGGCACTGGGTGTATATAAAATAATTAAGTCAATTAAAGCAAATTAGTTTTAAGTTCAGTAACAAGTAAACTTCTATGAAAAGAATAAAAGACGAGTATTTAAATCTTATTGAGGAAATAGTTCTACTCGAGGGGAAAGATATTCTCGAAATTGGCGGAGGGAATGGATCTCGAACAATTCAGATTGCAAAGAAAAGTCAAAACATAGTATCCATTGAACCTAATCCTGAGTTGGTTGAATTCGCACAAAGGAATAATTCTGCTTCAAATATTAAATATCTTGTAGGAAAGGCAGAATCACTGGATTTTCCCGATCAATCATTTGATGTCGTAATTTTTACGTTGTCCCTTCATCATGTCCCCGTAGAAAAAATGATTGATGCTTTAAATGAAGCAGTTCGTGTTGTGAAGAAGGCGGGGTATATTGTTTTTCTAGAACCAGCTGAAAAGGGAACTTTTTTTGAAGCAGAAATAGAGTTCGATGCTTGTGACGGGGATGAACGAGAGTCCAAAAAAGCTGCGCACGCCGCGATTAAAGATTTTAAGAAATGGGAGGAGATTGCAGAATTGTCTGATGAAACAGTATTTCAGTTTGAATCAGTAGAGGATTTTGTTCATAATTTGCATCCAAAGAAAAATCTGGAGAAAGTTGAGTCTTTTTTAAAAAATAATAACTTTATTCTTCGGGCATCCCGAAGGATCAATATTTTTAAACTTTAAGGTTTCATCGTTCTGGATTATCAATAAGTCTAAATATAAATGAAAAACTCGCAACGGCCGCGAGTTTTTCGGGGTTGTTGCGAGTCAGTGTCTCATGGTGACAAACACGGCCAGTGCCACCAACATGACGGCCACCAATGCCATCAGTTGCAGGTGAACGGGCGGCTGTTCTTCTTGGGGGATGACCTGGGTTCGGATCCAATTTTTCATTTTCAACATAGCTATATCCTCTCTTTCTTTAAACATATTATATCACTAAAATGAGGTAAAAGTCAATAGCACCTAATACACCTTCCTAGAGCCATATTTAAGCGAAAGGTAAGGCTTGCTTGATTCTAGGTTTAGTAGCAAAATACCTACTATGGCCGAACTAAAAACAAAACTTACAAAGGCGAGCGTGGAGAAATTTTTGAATACGATCAAAGACGAACAGAAACGTAAAGATTGTGTTGAAATTTCTAAAATGATGGAGAAGGTAAGTAAATCCAAGTCGGAAATGTGGGGAGCATCGATCGTTGGTTTTGGTCGCAGAACATACACCTATGCAAACGGCACAACGGGAGAATGGATGGTGATAGGTTTTTCTCCCCGTAAGCAAAACATTGCTCTCTATGGTCTCAAAGTTTTTCAGATGACTCATGGTGGTTTGAAAGAAAATAAAGGGGAGAATGATTTCCTTCTGAAATTAGGCAAATATAAAGAAGGGGGAAGTTGCCTCTACATCAACAAACTTTCTGAGATAAATACAAAAGAACTCGAGAAGATTATTAAATTGGCGATAGGGCGGAATAAGTAAAAAATGGGTCGGAATCGAGAGAAATTGAAATATCTGTAACTTTCCCTCACCACCACCGTCATACTAGTAGTCGCAGTCGAAGCGATGCTTATCTCTGCATGCAAAGAACACCGGTTAAGGTGGTATACTTCAGTGGATGAGTATTATCAAATCTAATAAAATAATTTAACATGTTAAAAATATCTAAAAATAAGTTACGGACATTCGTCATCTCCTCGTTCGTAGCACTCGCACTCCTCGTCGCACAGGGAACTGCCCTTGCTGCCACAGTGGCTGTCAGCGGTAACACGTCAGCTGGTGAAAACCAGCCTGGTTGGCTTTTCAACCGTGATGTGACCACAGCGACACCATACGAGTTCAATGATGATGAAGCGTCAATTGGTACCGGAAGTCTCTATGTTCTCCCTATCGGAGCCACAGCGACAGACAAGTTCATTGGTGAGAACTTCATCAATGCACCGATTGCAGATGTTGATTCTATCTCCTACGACTTTTTGGTCGGCACAGGAGGTGATGACGCAGATGCAAATCAGTTCTACATGAACGTCTATGCAAACTTCGGTGTATCAGACGACAACAAGTTCTATGATTGTCGTTACAGCGTAGTACCGACAGTTGGCTCAACAACTGACTTCACTACAGTAACGTTTGATCCGACACAGGCATATCCTGTTACAACTCGTACAGGTATAAATGCGTCTCCGTTCGTATGTCCTGCAGTTCCTGCAAACATGGATCTTTCGAGCCCAGGCTCAAACATTCGAGTGTTTGCATTGAATGTAGGGGACACGTCAACAAGTGATGTTGGGTTGAGTGGATATCTCGACAATGTCGCTGTTGTATTGAACGGCGCATCAACAGTCTCTGATTTCGAGCCAGCTCCAGTTCTTCTCCCAGTTCTCTCCGCAGAGGACTTCGGTGTAGTGAACTATGATACTGGTCTTGGAATCCTCAAGGGATATACAGCAGGATTCGGAGTTGCTAACGCAACATTCGAAGATGCTCAGTCAGTCGTAGTGCAGCTCTATTCAAGCACCACACTTCTCCAAACAAACACAGCAATTATCTCAAAATTCAATGCTGATATAACTGGTACCCAGTTCTCATCACCATTTGATGTTTCAGGAACCTTCGACTATGTAACTGATGGATATTGGACAAATGTTCGTCAGGCACAGTATGGTCAGAGTGCACCTGCAACACGAGTAGTCGCAACAGTTACTTTGGAAGACGGTACAATCGTCACTGCAGAGAATACACTTCTCAGTGGGGATCCAACAACTATCTATCCACCCGCACCGGCAGATCTCAAGAATCTCTGTAAAAACGGTGGATGGAAGACCTTCGTCAATCCAAGTTACAAGAATCAGGGTCAATGCGTAAGTGCAATGGCACACGCTATGAACAATCAGTAGCTCGTTTTCGACAAAGTTCTGACTCTCATACAAAAAGCCTCGCTGTAACAGCGAGGCTTTTTGGTATACTTTCTCTATGTCCCAGAAACACTCCCCCTACTTCATCTACATTCTCGAGTGTTCTGACAAAACTTTATATACAGGCATCACTTGGGACTTAGAAAAGAGGCTCAGGCAGCATAACGGAGAGATTGTGGGTGGTGCAAAATACACTCGTGCCCGCCGACCTACTGCCCTTGTTTATAGCGAAAAAGTGCTCACTCACAAAGAGGCCTGTGCCAGGGAAGCTGAGATAAAAGCAATGAGCAGGGAAGAGAAGGTGAAATTGCTAAAAAGTATTGAAAAATATACCTAAACTGGGGAAAACTTATCGAAAATGAGGGGGAAAATCCATAGTATAATAATTGCCATATGCACAAGCGCTTTTTAAGAGCGATTACCCTTTTTATATTACTTTTTCCGCTCTTTACATTTGCCGCACCTCGCTCAGTACCTTTCACAGTAGGACAGACACTTGACCCTGGGCTCGATGCCGAACCCTGCGGACCCACAGACAACAATTGTTTCCCGGCAGTTATGTCTTCGAGTGATGAAGGAGGGCAACTTTCTCAAAGCGTTTCCCATTTTAACTTTGTTGGAGCGGGGGTAACAGCCACGCATGTAGGAGCAACTACAACCATCACCATCCCTGGGGGAGGTGGAAACGGTATCTCATACGACTGGCTCCAGCAAGCAAATACTTTCGGTGTTCTTTCTCTTACTCCGACCTCGACACTTCCCATCTGGATCAAATCAACAGCAACATCAACCTTCGTCGGAGGTATTGAGTCGTGGTCAAAAATATCTGCGCCATACTTCAATGCAACTTCGACCACTGCTTCCTCAACGTTTGCAAATGGGATCAATCTAACGGGAGGGTGTTTTGCGGTGAACGGAACCTGCCTCGGTGGAAGCTCGGGTTCAAGTTTTGCATATCCTTTCACCCCAACCAGTAACTATGCCGTAACAAACCAAGCAACTACAGGTATTGCATGGTTCCAGAATGGACTCAATGCTTCCTCGACTTCGCATTTCTCGTATGCTTCGACGACAATGATCTCAGCGGCAAATGCTTCGACAACTAACTTATATATTTCCAGTTTGGCATCAGGGTATGTTCCATACGCCACAACAGGAGGATTGTTAAGTAATAGTCCGCTATCTGTCACGGGTTCGGCTGTCTATACTGCTGTATCAGACAACGTGGGATTTGGAGTTTTGGCAGGTGCAAGTTATGGAATCGGTTACGATTCTACAAATGTGGGAACGGGTATTTATGGAGGCAATTTACTTATTGCATCTTTTAGACATTTTGGCGACGCCAGCTGGTTCAATCCGGACAATCGTGACTTTGACTTTCGTGTAGACGGTGACAATCAAGACTATCTATTTTATGCAGATGCTACTACAGACAAAATTGGCATAGGAACCTCTTCGCCATATGCAAAACTTTCAGTTGTTGGTCCGGTGGTGGCAGAATATTTTAGTGCAACTTCTACCACTGCAACCTCCACACTTGCGGGTGGTTTGGCTGTTGGATCAAACGCTCTCAATGTACTGCAAAATGGGAAAGTAGGTATTGGACTCTCAAACCCCGCTGCAGGTCTTGAAGCTTTGGGAGGAATATATGCTTCAAACAATTCAAATCATGATTTTGTAATCGATCTCAATCCTTATGCTCTCTCGATCGGTATCGGCCAGGGAAGTAATCTCGGGAGGTATGCAAAGTTGTCTGGAGACTCAAATGGTGCCGGTGTCAGCTCGGAGGGATTTATCGCTTTGAATCCCGGAAATGCAGAAGCTCTCCGGGCTATTAGCGGTGGAAATATCGGCATCGGCACCACCTCCCCCTACGCAAAACTCTCAGTTGTCGGTGAAGTCGTAGCTTCTAACTATACGGCTACAACAACAGCCACGTCAACATTTGGTGGTTCTATCGCAGTTACCGAAGTCGCTACCTCATCGTTTGCGGGAGGTATTAATCTTAGTGCTGGATGTTTTTCCATCAACAATACTTGTGTAGGAGGAGGAGGTTCTTCTCAGTGGACCACTGCTGGATCTGATATCTACTACAGTACAGGTAAAGTTGGTATTGGAACATCAAGTCCGTATGCTGCACTTTCTGTTGTTGGTGAAGCAGTTGCTCGCAACTTTACCGCCACATCTACAACCGCAACATCAACATTTGTAGGTGGACTTCTTGCGGGAGGAACTACTGGTTTGAATGTATTACAAAACGGAAACGTAGGGATCGGAACAGCTGCTCCTACCGCAAAGCTTACAGTAGACGGGACTGCAGAATTTACCGATGGCAATGCGTATCTTCTCATTCGCGATTACTCAGGACTGGGGCGAGTTGAATTTTACTCAAATGATCACTTCTATTTCACGGGTACAAATAATGTCTGTCTTTCCGACTCGTTCACATGTATCGAACGGAATGGAAACAAAATAAATATTAAAGGCCAGGACGGTATCATGTTCTCAAATCATTCAGGAGGTGAGTGGGGAAGATTTGAAAATACCGGCAACTTTGGTATCGGTACTACTTCCCCCTACGCAAAACTCTCAGTCGCAGGAACAGTGGTGGGGCAAAATTTTGTAGCAACCTCAACCACCGCAACTTCTACGTTCGCAGGGGGACTTGCTGTTGGATCCAATGCTTTCACTGTGACAACAAGCGGCAATGTGGGCATAGGTACAGCTTCTCCCGAATCTGTTTTCCAGGTTCTCGGTGCAACTAATCTAGCGGCATGGGGAACAAATACAGTCAAAGGTCTCGTAACCATCGGAAGTCCAGGTACCACAGGCGGTTCACTCATGATACGAACAGACTCACTCAATGGGAGCTTCCCATCCGGGATCGGCTTTGACGGTTCCTACAGTGATCCGATCTCAACTGTAAATATCAAGGCATACGGTGTAGCTTCCGCAGGTACCTATGGTTCTGACATAGCTTTCTGGACACAATATTTGGGAACTGCACCCACCGAAAAGATGAGGCTCTCTGCCTCAGGTAATCTTGGCATCGGAACGTCATCCCCCTACGCAAAACTCTCAGTTGCTGGACATATCGCCGGTGAATACTTCTCTGGAACTTCAACTTCTGCAACTTCTACCTTTGCAGGGGGGCTTAATGTAGGCAATGGAGGAATCGTCTATGACTGGGCTTCAGGTATCACGTCGATTGCCTCACTACAAACAGGAAACTTTACTTTCGATACAAATGCAGGACAGGTTACCTGGACCGATCTTCTTGTTGATTCAAATGCTCCTTCAGGTACAAATCAAAGTTACACTGCAAACCTAAACGGCATACCAATGTTGAGTATCGGAGGTATTTCAAATGGTGCTGGCTGGCTCAATAGGGCGGGCGTGGGTATTGGTACGACCACAAATACTGCGCTCTTTGCAATACAGAACGATGCACTTTTTGCATCGAGCACCCTCTACAGCTTCCAGATTGCATCAACAACTGTAGCAGGTCTTAACACAACTGCTTTTGCAGTTACAAATGCTGGAAAGGTGGGAATCGGAACTTCATCTCCTTGGGCAACACTTTCTGCCACTGGTACCGTTGCCTTTGCTGGAATTTCAAATAGTGGTGCGGGAAACTATGTCTGTCACACGGGAGCATATGAAATTACTTATAGCGCCACTGCGTGTGCCGGAGTATCTTCGGAAAGATTCAAGCATGATATCGCCTCACTTTCTGTGAGTGCACTTGACCAGGTAAATGCTCTTCGAGCTGTGTCTTTCATCTACAACGCAGACATGTCTCCAAACGATCAGACCACGCACCTTGGATTCATTGCAGAGGAAGTGGCACTTGTAAATCCTGACCTTGCTGTCTACGAACCTGATGGAAAAGTCCGCTCTGTAAAATATGATGAATTCGCTCCAGTTCTCGTGAAGGCTATGCAAGAGCTCGATGTAAAAGTCGAAGGTTTGATGCTTGCAAGCGGTCTTTCGGGAACTGCATCCTCATCTCCAAGCTTCTTCTCATCTCTTAAAAACTGGTTTGCTGACAAGGGAAATATGATTGAGAAATTCTTTGCAAAAGAAATACATACTGAGAAGATTTGCGTTGCAAAGTCTGATGGAACAGAGATATGTCTCACGGGAGACGAGCTCCAGGCTGCTGTCGGAGAACATGATACCGAAGAGGAAAACACTGAAGATGAAGAAGTTGCGACAACCACTCCTCCCGTCGAAGAGGAAGATGAGCCTACGGATGATACAGCAACTACAACTCCGCCGGTAGAGGAGGAAGAGGAAGTCATTGAGCCGGAGGTAATAGAAGAACCTGAAACACCTGAGGTCGTAGAAGAACCAGCTTCAGAGCCTGAAGTCACAGAGGAGCCGGAACCCGAACCTTCACCAGAGCCAACCCCTGAACCATGAGAAAAATATTTTTAACATGTATTTTTGCTGTCATACTTTCTCTATCTGCTTCAGTTTCAATTGTTGAAGCAGGGTTTTTTTCAAGTACATTTCCCAGTCTCACACGAGGACTTGTGGGGCATTGGACTTTCGATGGGAAGGATATTACAAACGGAAGACTGAACGATATTTCTGGAAATGGAAATCATGGATACTTCAGTAGTATCGCTACCTCTACTTTTTATCAGCCAGGAAAAATTGGTCAGGCGGGAAATTTTGATGGGGTGGATGATTATGTAATCATTCCAGAATCAGGATCAAGTCTTGAGCTTACAACTTCCATGACACTCTCTGTCTGGGTCTATCTTTCAGTATTACCAGGTGACTACAAAGGTATTATCGAAGGACAGGCTGATGGAAATAGGTATTTGTTATATACGACAAATTCGAATAAAGTAGCTGTTTTTATAAACACTCCGGATGGTATCTTTCATACTGATGACGCTTCCCACGCACCTCTTTCACTCGGATGGAACTACATAACAGCTACCTATGACGGTGCCTCTCTGAAAATATATACAGGCGGGGTTTCGCAGTACAGTGTACTTGCCACGGGGTCAATACGGACTGATGGATTTGAAACGCGTATCGGAAGGTACTCTAATCGCCATCTTAAAGGTTTCATCGATGATGTCCGCATTTACAATCGTGATTTGTCGGCCCGAGAAATTAAAATGCTCTACAACCAAGGGGCTTCTACAAAGCAGTCAACATCTATTTCACCACAAACAGCTGGACCAGTTGGACTCAGTACCGGTCTAGTAGGCCACTGGACGTTTGATGGGAAAGATATGTTAAATGGTGTGATGTTAGATAAGTCGGGTAATGGAAATACTGGTAGATTCCAGAATATTTCTACATCAACTTTTTTCAAAGCAGGAAAGATTGGACAGGCAGGAAGTTTTGATGCGACGGATGACTACGTCAACCTCGGCACCAATTTTTCAAGTGTATTAGAGATCACTCAGTGTGCTTGGATCAAACTCAATTCCGCTGGTTCATACCCGATAATACTATCTTCCAAGGCTGGAGCCGATACAACAGAGATCCGGTTTGGTGGTGGTGATCGTCTGCCACATTTTCTCTACAACAATCAATTTATCGGAGGCAGCACCCCTGTTGAGTTGGGAGTATGGAATCATATCTGTGGAACGACAGATACTGCGACAAAGAGATTGTATGTAAATGGGGTCCAGGTTGCGCAGGCAGGTTTGGGAGGAAGTAATGCGAGTCACGGACAATCATATATTGGTTTCAGAGAGTCCCACGGAGTCTATTTTCCTGGTCTCATCGACGATGCCCGTATTTACAACCGAGCATTGTCTGCGGTAGAAATTAAACAATTGTATAACCAAAGCTCTGCAACAAAACAGGGAAGCACCATACTGCCACAAACTTCAGGGGCGACAGGGATTGATGCAGGGCTTGTGGGGCGATGGACTTTTGATGGCAAAGATATGACAAATGGTAGACTGAATGATGTTTCAGGAAATGGAAATTATGGAAATTTCTCAAACATTTCCACCTCAACTTTTTTCCAGGCAGGTAAGATGGGTCAAGGAGTAAATTTTGATGGAGTGGATGATACTATCGCAGTAAAGCAGTTTACAGGTTTCGCTGATCCATCAACAGAAGCATCGGTTACATTTTGGGCGAAACCTATTTTTTCTGGGGTTAACAATAACTTTCTTGATTTTTCATCGGGACCTGGCAATCGTTTTCTCATCCACTTCCCGTACTCAGGTGATGTATATTGGGATTTCGGAGATTTCAATGGCGGAGGTAGATTGAGTACGTCATTCAATTCGAGTTGGTATGGCGTATGGGCCCAGTATTCTTTTACCGCTAAGAATGGGGTTGCAATGAAAATTTATCGTAATGGGGTCGAAATAGCATCTGCTAGTAATCCAACCAACTCTTTTGCGAGAGGTGTAACCTTGCCGATAATAGGGTCTCAATATAAAGGTTACATCGACGACATCCGTATCTATAACCGTGCCTTGTCAGCAGCCGAAGTCCTTCAACTCTACAGTCAAGGAAAATAATCTTTATGAAAAAAAATCTTCTTACATTCTTAATCATCGCTATAACCTTTGTTTTTGCATATTCGGCAGAAGCTTCTGAAACAAACGGCACCATCGATGCATCTGACTATTCCGCACGCATCTGCAAAGACGCTGCATGCTCAAGCTATGGAAGGGTTAATTGGAAGCCGACTGGAGCAACTGCTGTGGCGATCACTGATTCCGGACTTACGGGATATATTTGGGGAGATGAGATCGGCTGGGTAAGACTCAACCCAGTGGGTGCAGGAGTTTCTCTCGATGCCACAACAGGCGTTCTTTCTGGATATGCTTTTGCAAATACAGGAAGCTGGATCAATTTTAATCCTACTGATGTTGGCGGGGGTACCGACGTAGGGGTAACCATAGATTCCGATGGGGAATTTGTCGGATGGGCATGGGTTTCCGGTGCGTATGGAGGATGGATGAAGTTTGATTGCGGGCTCGCTGCGACCTGTGTAAAAACTGACTGGCGACCGATAGGAAGCCGAACAGGAGGCACCGAGGAAGCCGAACAGGAGGAAGTAGAAGAAGGCGGAACTTCAAGCGGTAGTCGTCCACTCACCGCATTTTTCCAGGAAATATTCTCACTCTTCTTGTCAGAAGATCAAGAGGAGATTGTTTCAGAAAATACCGCATCTTCTTTGGGAACCACTACGGTGCCGGGCACAGAAGACGAGCTCTCCTCTATTCCTCTTGAGATCGAAAAAAGAGGATCTGTTCGATACAGTGACCGTGTCGTAGATGTAGATTCAATTATTCCTGATCGGTTCTCTCACATAAAAAATATTATTCCGTATTCAATTATTTTCATTCTCATCATTATGTTCGGACTCTACAAATTAATTAAATTTATTCTTTCTTAAAAGTTTCTGCAGAAAAAGTTATGCACATATTTATGTTTATGCTATTGAATTATTTTCTGCATGCATCATAATTAAGAGAGTCAATGTATTATTTTTTGTCGAAAGAAATAATATAAACTTTTATGAGTTAAGTGAGAAATCTTTTATACTCCCATGAAAAAGAAAAAAGTAGCTTCAAAGAAGCGAAAGACAGTAAAGCGAAAAGCTGCAAAGAAGACAACAAAGCGACGAAAATAGTTTTCTCAAAAAACTCCCCACGGGGAGTTTTTTGGTGTATACTATCCATTATGGCAAAAAGACAAAGTGCAAGTACAAATCGAAAGACAAGTCGTTCTCGAAAGACAAAGAAGCGTTTGGCTATCAAACACGCTCGTCTTGCAAAGCAGAAGGCAAAGAAGTAGAGTGGTTACTCATGTCTAAAAACGATATCGTCCTCTCATTTGATGAGGTTTCATTTGAATATGGCCACAACAAGCCCATTCTCGATGAGGTCTCTTTCTCTGTGCGTAGGGGCATGAAAGTGACCCTTATGGGGCAAAATGGTGCTGGAAAAAGCACGCTTTTTGGCCTCATCACTGGTACAAGTAAACCTGAGTCAGGTGTGATCAATACTTCTCGCGGAGTTTCTATTGCGGTCTCACGCCAGGTGATACCTCGACCAGATCTCGAACTCACGATAAAGGAATTTTTTGAGAAATGTTTTACTGAAAAAATCTATGATATCGATGTGCGCATCGAAGAAGTTTTTGAAGCGGTCAATTTTAAAGCGCCTCACGATCGTATTGTAAAATCTTTTTCTGGAGGACAGCAGGCTCGACTTCTTCTTGCCTCTGCATTGATTCAAAATCCCGATCTATTGCTTCTCGATGAGCCAACAAACAATCTCGACAAAGAAGGTATTGAACATCTCACCAACTTTTTGAGGAATTATAAAAAAACAGTGATCGTTATTTCCCACGATGCTGACTTCCTGAACTCATTTACTGATGGAGTTTTGTATCTTGATGTCTTTACACGAAAGATTGAGCAATATTTCGGAAACTATTTTGATGTGCGAGAACAGATCACGGCACGTATTGAAAAGGAAAATATGAAAAATGCACAACTTGCAAAGGAAATTCAAGAGAATAAAGACAAGGCAAACTTCTTTGCAAACAAGGGAGGACAGATGCGACTCGTCGCTCGCCGTATGCGAGACAAAGCAGATGAACTCGAGGAAGAAAAGGTAGATGTGCGAAGGGAAGACAAGACTATTCGTCCTTTCGACATTCCCTCACAGCCAGACATTCTCGGAGAACTTTTGGGGATTACTTCATACAAGGTGATAAAGAACCATAAAGCTACTACTCGCAAAGCAAAGATTTCTTTGAAGAAAAATACCCACCTCCTTTTGCGGGGACCAAACGGAATGGGAAAGTCGACACTTCTGCAAACTATTGCCGAGCGTGGTGAGGGATCTCTTATCGCAGACGACGTCCGCGTAGGATACTACCGCCAGGATTTTTCTACTCTTAACTTTGAAGATACTGTCTACGACTCGCTTATGGAAGTTACTAAGCGCATGCACCGTACAAATACCGAGCAAGAGATGCGCGCAGTAGCTGCAGGATTCCTCATTACCAGTGATGTGATCAATACAAAGATCGGTAGCCTCTCAGAGGGACAAAAAGGTCTTGTAGCGTTTGCCCGACTTGTACTTGAACAGCCAGGACTTTTGATACTTGATGAGCCGACAAACCATATCAACTTCCGCCATCTTCCTGTGATTGCAAAGGCTTTAAATGACTATAAGGGAGCAATGATTCTCGTCTCTCACGTGCCAGAGTTTGTTTCGCAGATTCGTATTGATGATGTGCTTGATCTGGAGAAGTAAATAGGAGATTCTCTAACGATAATCCTCCATCACTTCGTATACTTTCTCTGCAATACGGGCGTAGCCTGCATCGTTAGGATGTATTGTATCCGACATAAATTCCTGATGAGTAATGAGTCCATCTAAAACATCGGGCACATAAAGTGTTTTCATTTCCTTTGCCAATCTTTCAAAATCAGTATCAAAACGATCATTTAAAAGTCCGCCACGTACACCGAGGAGAACAATCATGGCACCTGAACTTTGTAGTTTCATAATTATTTCACGGAGGTTTACAAAGGTTTCAGCTTGAGGAACTTTACGGAGATAGTCATTGCCTCCGAAAAGTAAGATCACCGTTCCAGGGTTTTCAGCAATCACAGAGTCCACGCGTGAGAGCCCTTGCAGAGAAGTCTCTCCAGAAACTCCGAGATTTAGGATGGGAGTATTGATCTTGTCTGAAAGCAGGGTAATAAAGTCATTACCCTCTGTTGCCCCCACTCCTTTTACGAGACTATCACCAAAAGCAACAACAGTATTGTTTTTAGGTGGATAATTTATGATGTCTTGGTTTGAATGAAGGAAAAAATAGGTACCGATAGCAAGAAAGCAGACCCCAATAATAAGTGCATATCTAGTATTCATCCAACAAGTATACTGGTATAATAAAGGTATTACTAGGATAATTAATTAATATGGAAAAAGAAAGCTCAACAACAAATGTGATTCTCGTCATCCTTCTCGTGATTATCGTAGGATTTGTCGTGTGGTTTGTAATGGATAGAAAAGCTCCAGCAGATACAACACAGGACACTTCAGGAGGATCTCTCGAGATCAATGTCGGAGGAAGTGCTGGAAACCCAGAGCCAACACCAGCTCAGTAATCTTTAACTCAAAGAATTTTCAAAACACCCAGCCTTTATCGGTTGGGTGTTTTTGCAATTAATTGAGCTCGCAGTATACTAACGAGATGAAATATTGGCTTATCAAATCAGAAGGTGACTGCTATTCTATCGACGATTTTAAAAAAGATAAAAGAACTGCCTGGACAGGCATCCGCAATTTCCAGGCACGAAACTATATGAAGGAAATGAAAGTGGGGGATCTCGCCCTTTTCTATCACTCGAGCTCTGAACCTTCTGGCATTTACGGCGTTGCAAAAGTTGTCGCTCTTGCTCATGAAGATGAAACCTCGCTTGACCCAAACGACGAACACTATGATCCAAAATCAATCATGTATCAATTTGAAGGTAAGGGACCGTTGTGGGAATGTGTAGATGTGGCGTTTGTACAAAAACTCGAGAAACCCATTTCACTCGAAATGATCAAGAAAGACAAAGAACTCAAAAAGATGCTTGTGGCGCAGACAGGTCAGAGACTCTCTGTGATGCCGGTGGAGGAAGGGCATTTTAAGAGGTGTTTGATGTCGTCTAAATAAAAGGTGTATACTTACTTCCATGAAAAAACGACCCCTTCCTCCAAAGACTATTCTTCACTCAGAAAAGGGTAAAAAAGTCTTTGGTGGTGTGCGTTTCGATATATATCAATGGAGTCAAAAGCAATTTGATGGATCTACGGCCACCTACGAGATTGCAAAAAGACAGGATTCAGTTATTGTCATGGCAATTATGGACAATGAAATGGTTCTCGTAAAAGAACAACAACCTCATTGGCCGGCTCCCGCACATACCTTGCCTGCGGGAATGGTAGAAGATGATGAGGACTTAGAAATCGCTGCACGACGAGAGCTCGAAGAGGAAACAGGTCTCATATTTAAAAACTATCACCTTGTCCACATTGAACCTACTGCTTCGATTGAATGGTTTGGATACACATTTATTGCCTCAGGTTTTGAGGGGCAAAAAGAAAAGAATCTTGATGCGGGCGAAAGAAACGAGGTTGTTAAATTTCCACTCGAAAAATTACTTGAGATGACACGGAAGAAAGAGCTTTTCCACCGCCCTCGATATATCGAAGAGATGCTTATGCAAGGAAAGGAGGAAGAACTATTTGACGCTGTTAAAAATCCCGAAAAATATTCTATACCGTTATGAGACTAATATCTTTGAACACTTGGGGAGGTCGCGGGGGAAAAGAAAATTTCCTTAAGTTTTTTGAAGCCTATAAAGATGTAGACATTTTTTGTCTTCAGGAAGTCTGGAGCGGTGGGGAACATATGGAAGGAAAAGAAACTGGTGGGGTAAAGTTTGAAAACATAATGTATGACCTCCTCGGAGACATTGGAAAGATTTTGCATACTCACTCCGCATATTTTCGACCCCATTATCATGAGTGGTACGGGCTCGCTATTTTAGCAAAAAATACTTTGAAAATAGTCGATGAGGGAGAATTATTCGTTTTTCAGGAAAAAGGATATGAGCCATCGGGACACCTCGGTACTCACGCAAGAAATATTCAGTGGATTACTTTCGAAACAAAGAAGGGCCCGTTTACCGTCGTCAACTTCCATGGCTTGTGGAATGGTAATGGTAAGACGGATACCGAAGACAGGTTGTTGCAATCAGATAAGATCGTGAACTTTATAAAAAATCTAAAAACTCCACATGTGCTTGTTGGAGATTTTAATCTTCGACCTGATACGCAGAGTATAAAGAAGATTGAAGACCTGGGCAATAGGAATTTGATCAAAGAGTTTGCGGTAACATCGACACGTACGTCCATGTATAAAAAAGAAGAACGATTTGCTGACTATGCTTTTATAAGTAAAGAAATAGAGTTGAATGAATTTAAAATTATGACAGAAGAAGTGTCTGATCATGCAGCGATGTATTTGGATTTCGAATAGCTTGTATTTATGGCTATTATCTCTTAGTATCTAGAAAGAATGTCGGTAAACCATCAACAAAAAATATATGAATCAAACAGAGTCTCTCAAGCAAACAGGTCTCGTGAACGTCCAATATCCTTCTTCTGCCCGTGTGGCGGTCAAGAAGGCGGTTACTTCATGGAAAATCTTCTGTGGTCTTCCTGTCGAAGTTAAAAAGAGCTTTATCTATGAAGAGGGTGCGATTCTTGACGGTGCGGGTTATGAATTGAAGGAAGAAAAGGGTTCTCGTAGGGATCTCAAGGAAAACTTCCATGTTACTCTCGCAGCCCTCTCTCGTCTCGAAGAGGCAGGACGATCTGTAAGTGATCCGAATGCTCGAATATTCATCGACGATGCTCATAATCTCGTCAAATTCATCACTCCTTTAATCATGGATTTCGCTGAGAAGCTTGAAAGAAATTTCAAGCTACCTCGCCTCGCTGATGAGGTACTCCGGGGACGTGAACATTGGATCCTTCGCTATCTTCATTATTTCGGAGATCGTTCTGTTGGAGAGGAAATTGCTACGGCGCATGCTGATAAGAGTGGATTCACCCTCCATCTTTATGAGAGTGCTCCCGGGCTGCAATTTTTGGAGATCACGGGAAGTGGTATGTGGAAGGAAATGCCAGTTTCTGAAGGTCAGACGGTTATCATTCCCAACATGCAACTTCAGTATCGCACATGTGGGGAATTAAAGGCTCTCTGTCACCGAGTGGTGGCTACTGAAGATACTGCGAAAACTGGTCGCTACTCTGTTGTTTGTTTCATCCCTTTTACTTCATCTCCGGCTTACAACAAGGGAGGAATGGGAAGACTTCAGGAATTTTCTCCAGGCTTCAATTACACGATGGCTCACGGCGACTTTTCTCAACTTTTCGTTTAGCTGTTCGTCGCTACGAAGTTTCTCAAAAGACCCTTCAGATCATTTCTGTCGGGCTTTTTTATATAGAACTCCCCGCCACCCACCCTGTCGTCCAGCAGAGTTGCAAACTATATCCTCCTGAAGGTCGATCAATATTCAAAACATCTCCCACGAGATAGAGGTTGGGCACGATACGTGATTGCATGGTTTTAAAATCAACTTCTTTGAGATCGACTCCACCTGAAGAGACAACGGCCTTGTCAGATCCGAGAAGCTTGTCTACCTGCATCGGTATCCCTTTGATCACATCAATCAGTCTCAATCTCTCTTCACGAGTCACACTATTGTTCTTTGTATCAGGATTCACTTTTGCAAGCTCGAGTATATGATCAACAAGTGCAGAAGGGATGATTGCATCAAGAGAATTTTTGATCTTCTTTTTATCATCGTATTTAAAAAGCTCCTGAAGTTTTTTGTTCATCATTCCGTGATCGAGCGCAGGGAGGAGATCAAGACGAATTTCCACTTCACCATATTTCAAAAGCTCATCTATATCTCGGCTCATATTGAGTATTGTCGGGCCACTGATGCCAAAGTGGGTAAAGAGTAGCTTACCCTTGTGAGCTTCTTGCTTCACATCGTTTTGAAACGTTGTGAGTTTGATATCTCGCAAAGTCACTCCAGAAAGCTTTTTTATCCACGGATCTTTAAGGGCAATGGGTACAAGGGCAACACTCGGTATCACCACTGTGTGTCCGAGTTTTGAGAGCCATGCAAAGCCATCTCCGGTAGAGCCCGTCTCTGGTCGAGAGGTTCCTCCGGTGGCGAGGATAAATTTCTTTGCAAAAATCTTTGTATTGTTTTTTAAAATCACTGCAGTTATCTTTCCTTCGACAACTTCAACATCCCGCACAGCACTGTTTGTCTGTACCGTCACACCGCTTTTTTTCATGTAGTCCACAAGTACATCCCAGACCGATTGGGCTTTGTTGCTCTTTGGAAAGACACGTTTTTCTGCTTCTGTTTTGGTATCCATAGTACGAGTATGGAAAAAGTCGAGGGCTTCCTGCACTGAGAATTGAGAAAAGGCACTAAAAAGAAATTTGTCATTCTCTTTATATTTAGAAAGGAGGGTGCGCACATCGAGCTCGTGGTTGGTGATGTTTGAACGTCCTCCACCAGTAATGAGGAGCTTTACTCCGAGACTGGGATTTTTCTCAAGAAGGATTACCGAAGCACCTTTTTCAGCTGCGCGTCCAGCAGATATCATACCCGCAGGTCCTCCGCCGATCACGGCTACGTCATAGACTTTGTTTTCTTGAGACTTCATTTCCCTATATTTATACCATGAAATAAAAAAGTCGGGCCCCGGGAGACCCAACTGATGGAAAAAAGAAACTATACAGCCTTGGCGAGCTCTCGCGGAGTGCGTGGCTGAACATCTGGCACCGATTCTCCACGCGCCTGCGGAAAAGAGATTTTCGAACGCAGGAGCAATGTCCCAAGCAGAAGATCTGCAAGGGGAAGCACTACATTGAAGTTTCTGTGCATGTACCGGTGATGGAGCAGGTGGTGACCGTTGAGCCGGAAAAAAATCCCCGACCGTTCGATGTGGCGTTTCTTTGGCAGGTGCATACACCAGTGCATGTATTCATAGGCTGTGAAGTAGCCAGTGAAGGCGAAACTTGCACCACAGAGAACTCCCCATTTGTGCGAGAAGATCGAAAAGACAAAGAAGGGAATCAAGCTGGTCGCTACGATTACCGGACCATTCCACCAAGCCATAGGGATGGTTCTCTTGTCCTTTTCTTCCTTCAAGTGATAGCTGTGATCCGCCCTGAAGATGTGATGGTGAATAAGCGCATGCTTTTCGAAAGGGTATCTCCACCCGAGCGAAGGCCTGTGCATAAAGAAACGATGAAGCGTCCATTCAAAGAACGACGCCAAGATAACTCCCGTGAGGAAGCCGATAGTCGACCAAAATAAAAAGTTTAGCATATCCGCAGATAAGTATATCATGGGTCCCAGCAAAGGATTGACAAAATAATGATTTCGATATATCATAGTGCTTTAATCTAAATATGTATAAAAAAAGTTTTAGAGGAGGACCATCAGGCTCTCCCCAGAGACCTGGACAACGGCCCCCATCTCGATTTGGTTCACGACCTTCATTCCATGGAGGACCATCACGAAGTCGCAACAGAGGCCCCGTAGGAGAAAATATCTCTCATTCCCGGTTTATCAACAAAGCAACAATCACTGAAGAAGTCGAGCACTTTGTGCCGGACCATGCTTTTGCTGACTTTGTCATCGAAGAAAATCTCAAGCGAGGAATTATTGCAAAAGGATACACACTCCCAACTCCTATCCAGGATCGGTCTATTCCACATATCTTGAAAGGTCAGGATATCGTCGGTATTGCAAACACAGGAACAGGAAAGACAGCAGCATTCCTCATCCCTCTCATCGACAAAGTTTTGAAGAATCGAAAACATAAAGTACTCATCGTCGTTCCTACACGAGAACTTGCAATCCAGATCCAAAACGAGCTCACTGGCTTCACAAAAGGTATGAAAATCTTTTCTGTTTGTTGCGTAGGAGGTGCCTACATTGGTAAACAGCTTTCTGAGCTACGATATAACAACGAATTCATCATCGGAACTCCAGGACGTCTCAAAGACCTCATCGAACGAAAGGCAATCATGCTCAATCAGTTCCAGACAATCGTTCTCGACGAAGCTGATCGAATGCTTGATATGGGATTTGTAAACGATATGCGATTCCTCATGGCAGGTATGCCAAAGCCTCGACACACACTCTTTTTCTCTGCGACACTTTCTCCTGAGATTGAGCGACTTATCGGAGAATTTCTCCATGAACCAGTACGTATTTCTGTAAAAACACGAGATACTTCTAAAAATATTGAACAGGATATTGTCCGCGTCTCACGAGGAATGAACAAGATCGATGTTTTGCGTGAACTCCTTCTCCGAGAAGATTTCAACAAGGTAATTATCTTTGGACGTACAAAGCACGGTGTAGAAAAGCTTTCACGAGCTCTCATCGAAAAAGGATTCAAGGCAGAATCAATCCACGGAGACAAAAACCATGGCCAGCGACAGCGAGCTTTGGGTAATTTCAAGACAAACCTCTCACAGATTCTTGTTGCTACTGACGTTGCCGCACGAGGTCTCGATATTCCAGATGTCTCTCATGTGATCAACTTTGACCTTCCTGCAACATATGACGACTATGTTCACCGTATTGGCCGAACAGGACGTGCAAACAAAAAAGGAAAGGCTCTCACTTTCGTCGACTAAGTATTTAGAAAAGATTAAACAAGATCAAGGATCTTTGCGGTATCTGCAGGATCTTTGACTGCGATTGTGGCAATGCCAGTCACTTTTACGCTTTCATCGTTGCCTCCTGCGACGAGCTCATCTCCCACAAAGACCATTTGTTCTATGGGAATTTTCAGTCTGCGAGACATTTCCTTGATACCATAAGCCTTGCTTCTTCCTGCACGAGTGATGTCGACTGAGGTGCTTCCTCCCATGCGCGCTTCAAAGCCAGGAATGCGAGGATTTAAAAGGTCAACAATACGTTTTCTCTTTGAGTGATCGGGATCCCATGCTGATTTGAGCTCGAGAGGAGCTTCCTGTCCAAGGGCTGAAAAGGTGATCTGTGTTCCGCGGTCTTCTATTACCTTTCCGTGCTTTTCTGTAGGCTCGGTGTAGCCAGCTTCATGAAGCGCTGCGTAGAGTCCTGTCATAATAGTTTCTTTTTCTGGGGCGGTGAGTCTGTTTGCGTATGACTCTATCCATTGTCCCGTAGGTCCGTCGACGCTTTTTTCAAAGGTATACATAGATGTTCCGGATGTGGGAAAAAGAAAAAGTTTCGTAAGATCGATCTCGCCGAAAGCGGGAAGGTGGGCAAGCAATTGCTTTTTCATCTGCTCATACGTTCCTCCAGAGATAACAGCTACTTTCTTTTTTGTGAGGAGCTTTCCCAAGAGTTCAGCCATTTTTCGCTCAAGCGGACTCTTGCTTGGTGCCAGTGTCCCATCAAGATCAAAGACCACGAGTTCGGCGTGGTTTATGATCATGGCGTGGGAAAAAGCTGATGTGGAGGGATTCATATTTGAGATGATGGATTACAGTGAGAGAGAATCAAGTACGTCTTTTACCTTGAGCGTGGCGACACCTGTGACGAGATCAGCGCCTCCGTAGTAGAGGAAGATGGTCCCTGCGCGCTCCACAACTCCGCACGGGAAGACGACTCCGGGTACGATACCTTTCTTTTCATATTCTTCTTTTGGTTCAAAGATCGGCCAGACTCCGCGGGAGATGACTTTTGTTGGATCTTTTAGATCAAGAAGGGCAACACCAACACGATAGTGGGTGGTGGTTGATACTCCGTGATAAAAGAAGAGCCAGCCCTTTTTTGTCTCAAGGGGTGGGGAAGCGAGACCTACTTTTGCTCCATCCCACATACCAGGACGTCCTCGTAATATCGGTATGCAAGATTTTACCGGTTCATTTTCAAAATCGAGTGACTCTACAAAGTCAGCACAAATCATGTCGTCCATACGGTGGATGACCATGTATTTACCATTTATTTTCTTCGGAAGAATACAGGCATCTTTGTTGGTGATGGAAGAAAGAGTAATGAGCTTCGGCTCAGTCCATTTCCACTTTTGATCCATGATATCTTGTGCCTTGATCGATGTGCCTGCTACGCGCGGCACGCTTCCGTCATAGGCGGTGTAAAGCATGTGGACTCGGTCACCGATGATGGTGGTTCGAGGATCTTCGCATCCTCCTGGTTTTTCAAAATCTACACGAGGTGTGTATACCGGTTCATTTGCGCGATGATCTATGGTGATACCGTCCTTGCTCGTAGCATAGCCGATAGTGGATGTGTTGTTGTCTGCTACTGCGCGATAAAAAATGTGCACTTTTCCTCCGATGTCTACTGCCGCAGGATTCAGTGTACCTCGAGTCTCAAAGTTCATGCCAGGGCGGGGAGAAATGATAGGATTTTGCGGTGCACGGATGACCATTTCCTTGCCTCCGATGAGCGCCTGCAAAAACTTTTTGAGATTGACCTCGGCTTTACAACTGTAAGTGTCTGTCGATCCATAATAGATTTCAAGTTTGTTGTTCTTCACCGCTGCACCTGAAGGGAAGATGACGCGCTCAACGTGTCCTACCTCTTCGTAGTATTCTTCGGGGATCATAAAAGCCCCTTTTGTTCGTGCGATTATTTTCTTTGGATTTTTGAGATCGAGAAGCAAGGCTTCGATACCAAAAGTTCTCTGTCCATGAAAATATCCCTGGATGTGAGAATAAATCACAAGCCATCCTTTCGGCGTGTGTATCGGTGGCGCACCGAGCTCCACCTGATCATTGTCAGAGCGACGTATCTCGAGTCGGTGCGCGTCCGCTTCTTTCCTCCATTCATTCCAGAAGTCCGGTGACCACATGTCGGATTCTTTTTCAAATTCAACATAACAGATCTCAGCTGGCGGCTCGTCTGTCTTTATGGTGAGGAGCGCTGCAAATTTCCCATTGATTTTTTCAGGGAAAAGTCCCATAGCTTTTGCGTTGAAAGGAGTGACGAGATGCTTTTCAATTATTTTAAATTTTTCGTCAGTCTTTGCGACAGCTACCTTGATCCCGTCTTTACTGAAAGGGTAGTTTGAAAGGGCGGTATAAAAGATGTAGTAGTTTTTACCAAGCTTGGTGACGCGAGCATCTTCGCATCCGTATTTTTCCCACTCATGCTGTGGCACGATAAACTGGCTTCGAGTGTCATAGTGTTTTCCGTCACCTGCCTCCGCGAGTCCGATAGTCGACTGAGATCGATGGATGCCGTCATACATTACTGTCTTAGACTGTGCTCGATAAAGGGCAGAGGGCTTTTTGCTTTTCTCGATGGGTGACCAGTTAAAGGCGCCGTAAGCTTCCCACTCGTATTCATTGCGGGGAGAGAGGATGGGATTGTGTTCGTCTCTTTTTAATATAAACATGTGGTTTTATGATAATGCTTGTAAAACTTCACTCAAGGGCGCGCTTGCGACACAGACATGCTTGTCACCTCCTCCGTAGTACACAAATAGTTTCTCGTCTTTTACTACCGCACCGCAGGCGTAGACTACTCCCGGCTTCCAATCATTTTCGTACCACATGTCAGGCATGAGGAGAGGCTCTTTGCATCGTGAGATCATTTTCCGAGGATTGTTGAGGTCAAGAAGCATTGCGCCGATCTTGTACCTATCAGGTTCTTTTTTGTCGATTGCGTGATAGAGGACAAGCCATCCGAGATCAGTTTTCAGAGGCGGAGGACCGGCACCTCGTACCCAGGTATCCCAGGTCTCGCGCGGTACCTTTTGTCCGAACTTGCTTTTAATTGCTTTTTTTCCATGACCAAGCTCTTCGAGAGCATCTACATAATCAATATGCACTTCTTTGTCTGCATCTGAAATCGAATGAAGAATAGCAAATTTTCCATCAATTTTTTCAGGGAAGAGAACCCAGTTTTTATTGATCTGGTTTTCTGGAGAGATGAGAAGAGGACGAGACCATTTCCATTTTTGTTCAAAGAAATCTTTTTCATCGATCGACATTGCTGCGATGCGGATAAAATCCCATCCATCAAAAGCATTGAATGTCACATAGATGCGACCATCGAGGCGTACCATACGTGGATCTTCGCACCCTCCCCAGCTTCCTCCAGATGGATACAACACGGGGTCACGCCTCTTTTCTGAATCAGAAATTTTCTTACGAGGATTTTCCATTGTAAAAACAGGGAAGGGTACTCGAGTATCGAAATGAAATCCGTCTTCGCTCGAGCTATACCCTATGCGGGACATTCCGTCAGACCCGATTGCTCTATAAAGAATATGAACACGTCCCTCGTCATCGATGATCGCTGCAGGATTAAAACTTCCCTCACGCTCCCATTCATGATGGGCAATGGGTGAGAGAAGTGGATTTTTGTGGTGACGGGAAAGAAGAGGTTTGAGCTTTTTGATCTCTTTTTCATGTCGGTACGCAATATAGATACAGAGAATGACTGCAACGAAGAGAAAAAATATGATAGTTGGAATGATGAAATTACCTTCCATATTTATCATCAAGTCGAATAATGTCGTCTTCATCAAAAACTCCTCGGGCAACTTCAAGTATCACTACATCGCTTGCTCCCGCTTCGATCCGATGCTTCATGCCGGTTTTTATGTGATAGTCTTTTCCTACTTGGATATCTTCTATCGTTTCTCCGAATGTGATTTTTCCTTCTCCCGATAGTGCTCGCCAGAATTCCTCACGCTTTTCATGCGTCTGGAGACTAAAAGCCTCTCCTGCTTTTACAGTGATGATCTTTACCGTGACAGGTTCATTTTTTGCAAATTGCTCAAATGATCCCCAAGGTCGTTCCTCTTTGTAATAGGTAATTTCATTCATAGATAAACGTCATCATAGAGTTGGTAAGTACAATGCTTATATTGTACTATAGAGATTATGATTAAAGAAATAGCATTTAGTATCTACGCAGTGACAGATATGCCTCGATCACGTAAGTTTTACGAGGGTGTTTTGGGACTTATCCCCAACGGCGAGTTTGATAAGGATCCGGATTCAAAATGGATCGAATATAACATCGGTTCCGGAACTCTCGCAATCGGCTGTTCTCCTGACTGGAAACCATCTCAAGATGGTGCTGTTATCGCACTTGAAGTTGATAATTTTGAAGAAGCGGTAAAAAAGCTCAAAGCAAAAAATGTCACTTTTATGATGGAACCTCAAGATTTCCCTACATGCCACATGGCGGTTATCGAAGATCCTGATAAAAACAGGATAACGATCCATAAGAGAAAATAAAATAGTATGAGTACTGAGATTGCAGTCTTTGGAGGAGGATGTTTCTGGTGTACAGAGGCTGTTTTCCAAATGTTGCGCGGAGTGAGCTCTGTTTCACCTGGATACGCAGGAGGTACGGTGAAAAATCCTACCTATGAACAGGTTTCAAACGGAAACACAGGGCATGCAGAAGTGATTCATATAGAGTACGATCCCGCTGTTGTAAAATATTTTGATCTCCTTACGGTATTTTTTGGCTCTCATGATCCAACCACTCTTAACCGGCAGGGCAATGATGTGGGCACTCAGTATCGCTCGGTGATTTTCTACACGACACCAGGACAAAAGATAGATGCAGAGAAATGTATTGCAGATATCAACGCCTCAAACAGCGAAGGAAAACCCATCGTTACAGAAATCACTCCCCTCGATGCTTTTTACAAAGCAGAAAGTTATCATGAAGATTATTATGCACGAAACAAAGAGGCACCATATTGCCAAGTGATCATCAACCCAAAACTTGAAAAAGTTCAAAAGGAATTTGCCGATCTCTTAAAAGCTAACGAACAATAATGAAGAAACTAACCCCAGAACAGGAAAAAGTAATGCTCGGAAAGGGAACGGAGGCTCCTTTTTCTGGTAAGTACGTCCACGAGTCAAAAGATGGAATGTACGTCTGCGCTCGATGTGAACAGCCACTCTTTTCTTCTGATGCAAAGTTTGACTCTGGTACGGGGTGGCCGAGTTTTGACCAGGCATTGCCTGGATCTGTGGAGCAAATAGAAGACAATGAGCACGGCATGCATCGCATCGAGATCGTTTGTTCAAAGTGCAAATCCCACTTAGGGCATGTCTTTGATGATGGTCCCACAGTTACAGGAAAAAGGTACTGTCTCAATTCCGTATGCCTTGATTTAGAAGAAAAGAAATAAGTGGTATACTAAGATTATATGAAAAAGCCACTCACAATCACCCTCGTCATAATTATCATTCTTGCCCTTATTTCTCTTGGTATTTGGTATTTTTATCCCCAGAAGCTACCGCAAATATTGCCAGAAAATCCTGACATGATCGTGGTCAGTTTCCCTGTGAAAGACTCTCAAGTTGCCTCTCCTCTTTCTATATCTGGACGAGCACGAGGCATGTGGTATTTTGAAGGAAGTTTTCCTGTATCTCTCAAAGACGATAGTGGAGAGATAATCGCAGAAGGTCATGTGACGGCTCAGGGAGAATGGATGACAGAGGAATTTGTACCATTCCTTGGTACTCTCCAGTTTAACCAGCCAGTCTCGGGCAGCAGAGGTATCCTCATTTTCCGAAAGGACAATCCTTCAGGTCTTGCTCAATATGATGATGCGATAGCTGTTCCTGTGAGGTTTAAATAATTTTCATGACGCAGGCTGTAAAAGATTTTGCACCCATTCTCAAGGCTGAAATTCTAAAGGCGCAGAGTATTTTGATGCACTGCCATCCATCTCCCGACCCTGATAGCGTCGGTTCAACTCTTGGTATGAAGCTTGCGCTCGAGTCGCTCGGTAAAAAGGTTACTTTGATCAAGGGAGATAGTGACATTCCCAAAGCTTTTGTGTTTCCCGGAGTAGAGACTATTACTCAAAAATCTTTCGATGAAATCAATCAGGCTGATTTTGATCTTTTTTTGATTCTTGATAGTGGATCGCCAGAAATGATCACACGAAAGGTGTCTATAGTTTTTGCTGACTCGCTTACAACTATTGTTATCGATCACCATGCTTCAAATCCGAGTTATGGAAAATTAAATCTCGTTGATTCATCATATCCTGCCACGGGTCAGCTTGTTTTCGATCTTCTCAAAGAGATGGGTATTGCATTGAACCACGATATTGCCCTCAATCTTTTTATGGGAATTTATACAGATACAGGAGGCTTTCGATTTCGCTCTACAACTCCAGAAACACTAAAAATCGCAAGTGAATTGACCTCTCTTGCTCCTGATTTTACTGATACCATCTTTACGATGGAGAATAGTCATACAAAAGAAAAGCTTATTTTCGAGGGAGTCGCCATCTCTTCTCTAGAAACATTTTGCAATGGTTCTCTCGGTATGATCTCTATGTCTTATGACACGATTAAAAAGATAGGAGTTCCTGATGACGAGATATATACAGGATCTCTTTCTCAAAAGATTCGGTCAGTTGTAGGCATAGATATTGCAGCTACTCTCATGGAACGTGAGCCGGGAATGATAAAAATAAGTTTCCGTACTCGTGATCCTAAGAAGTATGATGTCTCAAAGCTTGCCGTAATGCTTGGTGGCGGGGGACACGTGGCTGCCGCTGGGGTGCGTCTCACTATGACCATGAAAGAAGCAAAAGAGAAAGTGGTCAAAGCTGTGCAGGAGCTATATAATCTCTAGATATAACTAAAGAAAAATATAGTATGAAAGAAGCATTGTATTGGTTTATAGGAATTGTCGTTATTATTGGCGTTCTTTTATTCATTAATTCAAGAGGGACAAAGACTTCTGAACCGGAAGTTCGTATTGATACGTACGCAACGTCAACATTACCTGTTACAGGTACTTCGACTGAGCCAGTCGTATCAGTAGCAACATCAACACCTCAAAAAAACAACATGCATAGAATCACACTTGAAACTAACAAAGGCACAATCGTATTTGAAACATATGATGCAGATGCTCCAAACACAGTAAAGAACTTCGTAACACTCGCACAGAAAGACTTCTATAAAGACGTCATCTTCCACCGAGTGATCAAAGGCTTTATGATCCAGGGCGGAGATCCTACAGGAACAGGGCGTGGAGGGCCAGGATATGCTTTTGCGGATGAGCTCAATTCTGCTACTGAGTCGTACAAGAAAGGATATGTCCGAGGAACAGTGGCTATGGCAAATTCAGGACCCGATACAAACGGAAGTCAGTTCTTCATTATGCACGCAGATTACCCACTTCCAAATAATTACACGATTTTTGGTCATGTAGTTTCAGGGATGGACGTTGTTGATGCAATTGCCAACACTCCTACAGGAGCTGGAGATCGGCCAACAAGCGATATTAAAATATTAAAAGTAGATGTCGGAGTACTATAATCCACTACGAACCAAAAATGTTTTCACCGGAAAGAATTCAAAGGGTTTCAGGATTTCTCGTTCAAAGATTGAATTGTTTCAAAGCTGTCCTCTTTGCTTCTATCTCGACCGGAAGCTCGGTGTAGCACGTCCACCCGGATTTCCTTTCGCCCTCAACTCTGCTGTCGATACTCTCCTTAAAAAAGAGTTCAACGTTCATCGTAAGGGTAAGACCGCTCACCCTCTTATGACCGCATATGGTCTCAAAAATGTGATTCCGTTTGACCATCCTGAGATGGATACATGGAGGGAAAACTTTGTGGGTGTGCAGGCACACCATCCAGCAAGTGATTTTCTTATCACGGGAGCGGTGGATGATATCTGGGTCAATGAAGAAGGGGAATTGATCGTCGTGGACTACAAGTCGACAAGTAAAGAGGAAAAGGTGACGCTCGATAAGGAGTGGCAAATTAGCTACAAGCGTCAGATGGAGGTCTATCAGTGGCTCCTGCGTCAAAATGGTTTCAAAGTTTCTAAGACAGGATACTTTGTATATTGCAATGGGAAGACCGACAGAAAAGCATTTGATGGGAAGCTTGAGTTTGATATCGATGTGATCCCGTATACAGGAGATGATTCCTGGATCGAGCCGACACTTTTGGAAATGAAAGCCTGTCTCATGTCAGATACTGTTCCGAAACCTCCTGAGTCTTGCGACTACTGCCTCTATCGAAGAGCGGCCCGAGATGTGCAAGGAAAGAAGACAACCAAGAAGCTTATAGAGTAATCGTACAGACAGTACCGACATCCGGTGTGCTTCGGATATCTATTTCTCCTCCGATCTCGCGAAGAATCTTTTGCACAATAGAAAGCCCAACCCCCGAGCCTCTCTCGGGTGTTTTTGTTGTGAAATAAGGAGTATATATTTTTGAAAGCACCTCAGGTGCGATGCCGATGCCGGTATCCTGGATCGTAATCACCGTTTTCGAATCTTTTTTCTTGATTAAAATAGTAATCTTTTTCTCGCGTTCAACCACGTCCTCACATGCATCAAGTGCATTGGAGATAATATTTGAAAAAACTTGATGGAGCTTTATGGGGTCGCCATGCCATGAGTACGACTCTTTTTCATTGACGACGATTTCCACATCCCACTCGCGAGCTTTGAAAGTAAGGATTTCAATGACTTCGAGGATTTCAGTTTTGATATCGCATGTTCGCAGAGGCATTGCTTCTCTCATATTTTCTCGCAAGCGCTCCAGCGTGTCGCCCATTTTTTTTGAAGTCTCGGCAATTTTGAGAAGAGAGTCGTGAGAACCTCTGATCTCCTCTGGACTAAGTTCCTGTATTTTCTCCATACGCAGAGCAAGTCCGCTCAAAGGGGACATGAGATCATGGAAAAGTCCCTGAGAAAGTCTGCCAAATTCTGCCACCTTTCCCAATTCATACATTCTGTTCTGTTCGGATTGCTTGAGTGCATCGGTCTTTTCCCTCACTTCATGTTCCAGATGATCCCGCTCTGCTCGCAGTTCTTTTTCAACTGAGGCTTCGCTGTGGGCAGTTTTCCGTATCTCGTAGTGAATAAAGAGTGAAAGAATAATGATAAAAAGAAAAATAAGAACATAGGTAAAAGCACCCCATTGGTACCCGCAATAGAGTGCGCTACCTGCTACAAGGAGAATTATGAAAGCATAGGATATTTTTTTCATAGGGTGGATAAAGTATTATGTCGACCGGCATAATATCTCAAATCTATCAAGATGAGATAAAATCCGTATAAAATATATATGAAATCTTTGTGAATTTTTTCATTGTGCATCAATAAT
>JAZKJN010000002.1:0-53340 GCA_040384285.1 Patescibacteria group bacterium | reverse complement strand
CTATGGTGTTTGAAAAGGGATCACTGTCGGCATTCCAGACGTGTTCCATAAGCATTGCCCGAGAGACAACAACTCCTTTATTTTTCATCAAGTACTCAAGAAGATTGTATTCTTTGCGAGTAAAGTAAATGGGAATGGATGTTCGCAGAGCGCTTTGCTTCTTGGTATCGAGTACAAGGTCACCTACACGCAGGAGAGTACTCTCGAGCTTAGGGGGTCTGCGGGCGAGGGCTTGTATTCGCGCATGGAGTTCTTCAAATGAAAATGGCTTCGTCATATAGTCGTCAGCTCCTTTGTTCAAGGCAGATACTTTTCTTTGTATATCGCGATGTACGGTGAGGAAAAGTATTGGGGTTTCCACGCCTGCATTTCGTATTTCCTGACATACATTCAACCCATTTTTTACTGGCAGGGAATGATCGAGGATAATAACATCGTACGAGCTTGTCCGGGCTAGAAAAGACCCGTCGCTTCCTGTCGAAGCCGTGTCAGTTGAATGAAACTCGGTTTCGAGGCTTTTTTTGAGGAAACTCCGTATTCCTTCGTCGTCTTCTACGATAAGGATTTTCATGACTGCATTATATATAAAACAACTTAAATTACCAGCTTTTCCGCCATTTTTTGCTACAAAAAATTCATAAAGATTTTATCTCGTGGTATTATGTCCCCACAGGCTTTTATGTCTCATCTCTTCGAACCTATCATACATCACATCGAGATCATCCTAGAACATGGGGGATATGTTGTTCTTCTTCTCGTATCTATTCTCGAAGGAGTGCCTATTATTGGTCCGCTTGTTCCAGGACACACTATCGTAGTGCTGTCAGGCTTCCTTTCTCGCATAGGGATACTCGATCTCTACGCGGTGACGTTTATTGTTGTTTTCGGAGCAATGCTCGGAGACGTGATCGGATACATGCTGGGTAAAAAGTATGGCTTCGCATTTCTTTCCCGCTACGGAAAATATTTTTTTATCAAAGAGTCTCATATTGAAAAGGCAAAACAGATCGTACAAAAGCATACCGGCAAAGCCATTATTTTTGGCAGGTTCAATCCTATCACCCGACCTCTCGCACCATTTGCAGTGGGGGCAAGTGGAGTGCATATTAAAAAGTTTTGGATATTTGATGCGATAGGGGTCTGTCTGTGGGCGACGCTCTCTATTGCCGCCGGATATATTTTTGGAGCAAGCTATCACATTATTGCTGCGTCACTAGGAAAATATATCGTGATCGCGATCATCCTTACTATCCTTATTCTCTGGGGATATTACTTTATCAACAAGCGATTCCATCTCTTTGCCCGTTATGAGCTCATTGCCCTCATCGCCAATCTCCTTGGTCTCTATATTTTCTCAAAAACACTTCAAGACGCCTTGAGCAACGATGGATTTATGATAGGGCTCGATCTGTGGATGAATACTTTTTTCTCATCCTACACTACTGCATGTTGTACGGGAGTCATGCATATCCTTACAAACGTATTCAGCCCCGAAGCCTTTGCTATTATAGGACTTCTCGGAACCATTTTCTTTTTTGTGCGGAAACAATGGAGATACGGAGCAATCACACTTCTTTCTTTTGGTGGCGGAGTGGTGATAAACGGTCTTATCAAATCGCTTTTCATGAGAGCTCGTCCTCTAGAGTCTTTTATTGTCGAAACCGGCTATAGCTTCCCAAGTGCGCACTCGACAGTGATCGCTATCGCTGCAGTACTTGCCATCTATTTCTTTGCTCGAAAGATACGATCTCTCGTGTGGCGGGAACTCTATATAGTAGGTGTGAGTGCGCTTGCACTTCTCATTGCATTTAGTCGAGTATATCTCGGTGTCCACTGGTTCTCTGATGTTGTGGCAGGAATTGCGCTTGGAGTTTTTTGGAGTACTCTCACGATCCTTCTTGTCCGCTATCTCGGCATGATCTATACAAATCTTCTACGAAAGTGAGATACCGGTCATTCCCTTAGAAACAGGGATATTGAGGAGTGTGAGTATGGTAGGGGCAATATCTGAGAGTCCTCCTTCTTTGAGAGTTCGTGTGTGGTCGGTAAGGATTGCAGGGACAGGATTGATCGTGTGGGCTGTATGCTTGATGCCGGTGTCTGGGTCAATATTTACTTCAGCATTTCCGTGGTCTGCTGTGATAAATGCGACTCCACCGACTTTTTCGAGAGCATCGATCACTCGTTTAAGTTGCGTATCCACAGTCTCTACTGCAGTGATGATTGCCGGTACATTTGCTGTATGTCCCACCATGTCAGGATTTGCAAAGTTGATAAAGATAAAATCAATTCCTCGCTCGATTTCTCCGATCGCAGCATCAGCGATAGCTTCTGCGCGCATCTCAGGCGCCTCGTCATGAGTTTTTATATCCTTTCGGCTAGGGAGTACGATATCTGTCTCTCCTTCGTATGGCTTTTCATACCCTCCGTTTAAGAAGTATGTAGCGTGTGGAAATTTTTCCGTTTCTGCAATACGACTCTGAGTCCGTCCTGCCTTTGAAATCTCTGCACCAAGAGTGGTCTCAATCTTGCTTGGAGAAAAGGCGACGGGGCAGCTGTATCCACTTGAATATTCCGTGAGCGTTACAAGGTGAATATTCTCTGTCTTCTGTCGTTCAAGAAGCTTCTCGGTGAACATGCGAGCTCGATCAGCGCGGAAATTGAAGAAGAATACGCCGTCATTTTTCTCAATTGCACATCCCATGCCGTTTGGTGTCGCACATACTGTCGGCTCGAGAAGCTCGTCATTCTTTTCCAGCTTATAATGTTCTTCCAAAAAGAGGGAGGGTTTTACTTCACAGACATTACCCTTGCATTCAAACATTGCTTGTTCAACTTTTGCGAGTCGGTCCCAGTTTTTATCTCGATCCATGGCGTAGTATCGTCCCGAAATCGTGGCAATGAAAAATTCGGGTCCAAGTTCTTCGATCAACTGCTCAAGTTCCTTCATAAAGACACTTGCACTTTGGGGTGCGGTGTCGCGACCATCGGTGAAGACATGGATGGCAACTTTTTTCATACCTTGTTTCTTCGCTTCCTTCAAAAAGGCAAAGAGATGGTTTTGATGACTATGTACACCACCATCACTTACGAGACCTTGTACATGAAGAGTGGAATCATACTTTTTTATGTGCTCAAAGAGTTCTATAAAAGCAGGATTTTTTGCAAAATCTCCACAGGCAATTGCCTTGTCGATACGGACGAGGTCTGTATCCAGTACTTTTCCAGCGCCGATGGTGGTGTGGCCGACTTCGCTGTTACCCATCTGTCCTTCAGGTAGTCCTACTGCGTATCCAGATGCCGCAAGAAGGGTGTGAGGGTATGTTTTCCAGAGATGGTCAAAGAAAGGAGTTTTTGCCGAAGCTATGGCGTTGTGAAGAGGGTCTTTGCGATAGCCCCAGCCATCGAGCACGATCAACATTACAGTTTTTTTGAGAGACATAGGGATACATTCTATACTGTCTAGCCAGAAAATTCAAAGTATTTCCTAATATGGGACCACATTAGACCATACCAAACGAGTACGGTGGTTCCTTGTCGGATCACCCAACGTTTTGACCCCCTGTCAAATCTATGAGTAAAGCCGGAACTGCCTTGCGGCAGCAGTATAATGAACGGGCAGGAGCTAATCAACCTGTAGTTATAAAAGTATGTCAAAGCAAAACAATAACAACCCACAGAAACCAGCTCAGCCTAATCCAGCTCCACAAGAGCCTCAGAACTAGCCTCTCGTAGGCTAAACTCTCAAAAGAAAGACCCCTCAATTTGAGGGGTCTTTCTTTGTTTCAGTATATCTGTTACTCAGTCTTGAAAACTTTTTTTCCTCTGAAAACCGCCTTCTTTCCGAGAACTCCTTCGAGTCTCAAAAGCTGGTTATATTTTGCTACGCGGTCTGTGCGTGAAAGTGATCCAGTTTTGATCTGGCCTGTTCCTGTACCCACTACAAAGTCTGCGATAGTTGTATCTTCTGTTTCTCCTGAGCGATGAGAGATGATAGAGGTGTACCCAGCTTTCTTTGCCATATTCACAGCATCGATAGTTTCTGAAACTGTTCCGATCTGGTTCAATTTGATCAAGATAGAGTTTCCGACACCCTGTTCAATACCTCGTGCAAGACGTTCAATATTTGTCACAAAGAGATCATCTCCGACAATCTGCACCTTCTTTCCGAGCTTGTCGGTAAGAAGCTTGTATCCTGCCCAGTCATCTTCTGCAAGTCCATCTTCGATTGAGACGATAGGATACTTTGCACACCAGTCAGCATAGAAGGCCACCATCTCTTCGCTTGAAAGCGTTCGGTTCTCGCATGCAAGATGATATTTTCCATCCTTATAAAGCTCTGTGGCAGCGACATCGAGGGCAAGAGCAATGTCTTTTCCGGGAGTAAATCCTGCCTTTTCAATTGCTTCAAGAATGATTTTTACCGCCTCTTCGTTTGAGGAAAGGGAAGGAGCAAAACCTCCTTCATCTCCGACCGTCGTAGGAAGTCCTCGATCGTGAAGAATTTTTTTGAGAGTGTGAAAAACTTCTGTACCATATCGCAATGCTTCTTTGAAAGATTTTGCACCAACTGGCATGATCATAAACTCCTGGAAGTCAGTTGATTTCTCTGCGTGCTTTCCTCCATTCAAAATATTCATCATAGGGACGGGAAGCTGAACAGTATTTTTTGTCTTTGAAATTTTCTCAAAATACTTTGCCAAAGACATTTTCTTGCTCACTGCGTCTGCCTTTGAGAATGCCATAGAGATACCGAGAATGGCATTTGCTCCGAGCTTGCCTTTGTTCTTTGTTCCATCAAGCTTGATCATGGCTCCATCGATCCCTCGCTGGTCAAATTCTTTACCTACAAGAGCCTTTGCAAGAAGGGTGTTCACATTCTTTACCGCCTTTTCCACTCCCTTGCCCATGTATCGCTTGCCACCGTCACGAAGCTCTACTGCCTCGTGGCTTCCCGTAGAAGCTCCTGATGGAACCGCTGCGCGACCGAAAGAGCCATCCTTTAGTGTGATATCTACTTCGACTGTAGGATTTCCTCGTGAATCAAGAATCTCTCGAGCCTGTACTGATTTGATCTTTGCCATATTTTGTCTTTTTGCCAATTAAATTATTAACAATTCATGTTGAATGAACTGACATTATATCAGAGTATTTTTTCTACTCAATTATTTTCTAGTTCGTATCACGCAAACGCAAGATTGGGAAGAGGGTGACCAAACACAGCACACCGAGAATGATGAAAAGGTGAGCTTCAGCAACGTAGATGAGACCAACAAGGGTGATGAGTGGGGCAATGAAAAAGGAGATGGGGCGGGTGACACGGAACATGCCCAACATCTCAGAGTCTCCGGGCGGAACTTTTTTAAAGAAATATGTCTCGATCATCATCTCTGCCGTAGCAGCTCCGATACGAGTAATGAAGAGAAGGATGACCCACCAGACAAAGCTCTTGTAATCAAAGAAAGCGATAGCACAGGTCGTGGCTCCCATGATGATAAAGCCGATAGCAAGCATCTCTTTTTCGCCCCACTTTCGATCTGCAAGTTTCCCAAGAGGATACTCGAGAAGGACAAAAGGAATGAGCATGATGGTAAAGATAATACTGATCTCATACCAGCTAAAGCCAAGCTTTGCCATATAGAGTGGGGTGTAAACCGTCATCCATGCGTAGAAAGTCTGCAATACGATGTTTGTAACAAAGATCTTTATCATGTCCGCATTTCTGATCACGGCCTGGAATGTTCCCCGCACAGAAATATCTGGATAAGGACGATCGACAAATGTAGAGAAATTTTTGTGAATCAAATAGGCGAGTGGGAAAAGAAAGGCAAGACCTGCAAGGTAGACATTTGCATATGATGTACCGACGATGAGTGCCCCTCCGAGGATGGGTGAGAGTATCCACGCCGCGTTCAGTGTTGTCATGTACGTCCCTCGTATGCCTCCCGTATGGTTTACGTCAGTATTCTTTTCAAGAAATATATCAAGAGTAAATCCGATCAGTGCTGTGATCGAAAGTCCCAACACAAAAAGGGGAGCTACGATGTACACCGAGTCAGCAAAAATAATCCCCGCAAATACAGCCATCTGGATGATGATGAGAGAGAGGGAGGTGGTGTAGTTGCCCCACTTGCGCAGTACGGTATTCATCGACAAAAGCCCCACGATGCTCACGAGGGCTACAAGTCCGTAAATAAGGCTGACATTTTTTGCTTCTGTCAGTGTGGAGAGGAAACTCGAGTTGAAGTAGGAGGGAAGTGCTACGTGTAATGTAGCAAAGAAGCCGATGATACTGATCGTGTAGAGACCTCCAGTTTTGCGACCGATGCTACTATGCTTCATTTCTAGAAGTATAGCATTCCTCTCACTAGATCGTTAAGAGTACGGGGATAACGATAGGACGCTTTGCGGTTTTCTGGAGCAAGAACTTGCTGACATCATCTGAAACCGTTGATTTGATGTACTCAATGTTGATTGGGTTCATTCCTTTTGTAGAATGCTCAATCGTGTTCTTGATAATCATGCGTGCCTGGTGGAGAAGTTCCTGTGATTCACGGAGATACACGAATCCTCGAGAGATGATATCCGGAGATTTCTTGAGCTTTCCTGTCTGGGCATTGATGATTCCAAAGACGATAAAGATACCGTCTTGAGCAAGCATCTGTCGGTCGCGGATAACCACGTCTTGAATATCTCCCACAGAGAATCCATCAACCATGACGATTCCTGATGGAGCTTTTTCCTTGAGCTTTACGATCTTTGCTGCTTCGTCCTGGATTTCTACGATAGATCCGTTGTCAGCGATGATGATCTGATCTTCAGTAAGTCCATTTGCCTCTTTTGCGATCTCACCGTGCACGCGAAGCATGTAGTGATATCCGTGAACAGGCATAAAAAACTTAGGCTTGATCTTTCGATGGATCCAGATTGTTTCATCTTTGTTTGCGTGTCCTGAAGAGTGAACATCAGCGATACGGTAGTGGATGATATACGCACCCTGTCGAGAAAGGTTGTCCTTGAGCTTCTGCACCGCGCGTTCGTTTCCTGGGACGACGGATGAAGAAAGGAGAATCGTGTCTCGCTTGGTGATCTTTATATACTTGTGAGTCTTGTTTGCCATACGCATCATAGCTGCAAACTCGTCTCCTTGCGCACCGGTAGCAAGAATAACTACTTTGTCTGGCGGATAGTTGTCGATTGATTCAACAGGAATGATCGTATCTTTCTTTTCTTTCAAAAGACCCAAATGCTTACAGATCTCGATGTTCTGCTTCATGCTGCGACCTTCAACAACGACTTTCTTGCCGTACTTTTCCGAGAACTCAATAATCTTGAGCATTCGTTCAAGAAGTGAGGCAAAGGTGGCAATGATCAGACGGCCTTTTGCATTCTTGATGATCTCTTCGATATTTTTGTGTACAACTTTCTCAGGCATTGAAAACCCTGGGTTCTCTACGTTTGTAGAGTCAGCCATGAGAAGGAGAACTTTTTCATTCTTGAATACGCGATCGTATTCAGCGGTTTCTTCTTCTGTAGGAACTCCGTTGTCGTGGTCGAGCTTGAGGTCTCCTGTGTGGACGATAGAACCAAGTGGGGTCTGGATAACTACTCCCATGGCATCGGGGATCGTGTGAGTTACGGCAAAAAATTTGATCTTCAATGCACCGATCGTGATGGTCTCATCTTTCTCAACGGTTTTGATATCGAGAGCGGGGAACTGAGGAAACTCTTCCTGACGCTTCTTGATCATGACTGAGGTGAGCATACGAGTGTAGAGTGGTGGATTGCCGATACGTGGCATGACATAGGAAATACCTCCGATATGGTCAAGGTGGCCGTGAGTAACGATCACAGCACGAACCCTGTCCTTTCTCTCTTCGAGATACTTTGTGTTGGGCAAAATATAGTCGATACCTGGGGTGTTCTCATCTTTAAACTGAAATCCAATATCAATAACAATAATGTCATTACCATATTCAACCATGGTCATGTTCTTTCCGATTTCTTCAACTCCTCCGAGGGGAATGATGCGGATATTTCCTGGAGCAAGTGCAGGAACTGTATCCTCCACTTTTTTGTGGACTTGAGTTGCGTCAGGTGCTCGTGCGGGTCGGCTATTGCGAGGACGCATAGAGGTTTTTCGTCCTCCAGAGCCTTGCGGTCGTCGGGTGAAGTGTGGTCGCGGTGCTCCTGGAGCATGCGGTGCATGTGCCGGCGCTGGTGCGGGTGTTGGCGCTCCTGTAGCTCCTGTTGTCGGTGTGTGTTCGGTGGTGTTCATAATAATGTGTTAAATATAATGTGTTATTGATTTGATTGGGGGATTGATTCAGGCGTGCTCTGTGCGAATACTTTCCATACATGGTCTGTGGCTATATACCATTCTTCCGCTCCGTACCATCTATCTGATGGGTTGGTGATGGATCCCCATGCAAGTCCTTGGAGTTTCTTTGGAACAATATAGATGTATTCTGGGGAATAGAGGAAGACTGCGGGGATATCGTCTTGTACTATTTTTTCAAATGCCGCATATTTTTCCTTTCTGTCTTCTGCATTGTAGACAGTTCGTACATCTTCGAGTATCTTGTCTGCCTTGCTATTTACATACATTGAGACATTGAGACCTGGACTGTTGCGTTGAGACGAGTGCCAGAAGGCATAGAGATCGAGATCTTTTCCGATAAACTCTCCAAAGAGGAGGGCGTCGTATTTTCGAGGCTTGATGACATTTTGTGAGAGGTCACCATATTCAAATACTTTGATGTTCACGCGAGCACCGAGATCTTCCCATTCTGCCCGGATGATCTCCGCTGCGGCTTTGAGGTCGAGTGCATCAGTTGTGGTGATGTCGAATTCGAGAACTTCTGTTCCATTTTTTGTTTTCTTCTCATAGATTCCCTCGGAATTGATCGTCCAGCCGTTTTTTGAAAGCAATACCTTTGCTGCTTCTTTTCGTGCCTCATAGTCAATCGTTGGGGTCGATGATGCGTGGATTGATTCTGGCAAAGGGCTATCGATAGCTACTCCGTATCCATAGAGGACGTCTTGGATCAATCGCTCCTTATCTACAGCCATATCAAGTGCCTGACGCACTTCCTTGTGTGCGAGGACTGGCGCATTGTTTTGGTTAAAGAAAATACCGAAGATTCGAGGGAGTGGGGTGCTCACCACGGTCACTTCATCTGAAGTTGATGCGATAGCGGCAGCTTCAAGAGGAGAAATACCTCCAATGCTTTCTATTGCTCCAGCACGGTATGCATCGAGCGCGTCAGCTTCGTTGGGGAAGAAACGTATTGAAATCTTCTGGATATAGGCTTCCTTGTCATAGTATCTGCTGAAAGGGACCAGCGTGTAGCTTTCAGGAATACCTCCACTGTTACGAGAGACATCTGAAATACGATATGGCCCAGAACCGATAGGTTCTATGTTGTAGGTGCTAAAAATAAATTGATCTGCGTCTACGTTCTTCCATATATGCTTTGGAAGGATGCCGATTGTTGTGTTTGCAAGAAAAGGAGAGTATGGCTGTTTCAAGATAAATTGGATTTCAGTCTCACTGACTTTTTTGATGGTTACATTTGCCCAGTCAGCTCGGCGGGGACTTTTGAGCAAGCCGTCTTGAATCTTCTGTACCGTAAATTCGATGTCATCCGTAGTGAGAAGGGTTCCATCGTGGAAACGTATGTTGTTTTTGAGTGTAAAAGTGTAAACGAGCCCATCAGCTGATACGTTCGCATTCTCTGCGAGGTCTCCGACGAGTTTTCCGTCCTGATATTTCATCAACCCTGAGTAAATAAGGGTCGAAAGGTCTCGGTCCACATCAGTAAAGGCCAAAACTGGATTGATAGAGCGGGGAAGTCCCACGATACCCTCGGTAAATGAACCTCCGTAGGCAGGGATAGGAACAAGAAACATATTGTTTACTTTCCAGGCCATAACAAGGGCACTTATGATGACAACAATGGTCAAAAAGCCGAAAACCACTCGTTCGGTAGCAGAAAAATGGGCAATCATATCGAGAATTTTTTGCCCTCGCTTAATTCGTAATTCTCCTTTTGTGTGAGGTGTCAGTGAGTCGTTCACGTGAGTTGTACCAACGGTTAACTAACTAGTGGCTAGTAAATAAGTGAAATAAGAGCTGAAATAGCAAATAGTATCGCTATAACAATCGTTGCGATGAAGAGTGTTCTTTCGATTCCCCTGCGGGTATGATATGCAGAGCTAAAGTTGTCGCTACCGCCAAAAGCACCTCCGATTTGAGCACCGGTTCTCTGAAGGAGTATTGCTGTTACTAGAATAACGGCAAGTACAATCTGAATGTACGGAAGTATGGAGGCGATAGTCTTCATTGCCCGATACTATAGCATATTGAAAGAAGTTTGCAAGAATGCTTTATGGGTTCGTTTTGAGAGCCTAATCGCCCTGTGGATAAGTGGCAGAAAGCGCTCCTTGTTATAGGGATGGTACAGGAGTACAGTTAATACTGTATTTATTAACCAATTTTATCCCTACTACTTTTAAATCCATGATGAAAAATATACTTGCCGTCGTTCTTGTACTCAGTCTCTTTTTGGGAAGCAGCGCTTCAGCTCTCGCCGCCACTCTCGGCGTAACTCAGATCAGTGCAGTGCAGACATTTGCAGAGGCTGACAATACTTTTGAAAATGGCTGGAAATGGATTTTTAATATTACAGTTCCTACAAACGAAACTATTCTTAAAATGAAATTTGCTGACTGGGTAAATGGTGCAAACACTATTCCTGCAGCTTCAAATATTCGTATTTCTTCGGAACAGTCCTCAAATGCCACCAGTACATCTCCAATAACTATCGTTGCTGCGAATACATACAGCGGTGAAGTCGTGCTTATTCCTGGAATTGACCTCGATGTCCTCATGGATGGTCGTCAGATCCAAGTTGCTGTAGAAGCTCGTATTCCTGTGGGAACTCCTGGAGGATCCTACTCTACAAGCTACGGTATAAAGTCAGAAGCTGATACGACGGCCCCTGTTATTACCCTCATCGGCAGCGCAACTACAACTATTGAGGTAGGTACTGTCTATACAGATGCTGGTGCAACAGCATATGACAATGTCGACGGAGTCCTTATTCCTTCTTTGAGCGGATTTGTAAACACAAACGTCGTCGGTACCTATACTCTTGAATACAATGTTTCTGACAGCGCAGGTAACGCAGCTACTTCTGCCGTACGAACAGTTATTGTAGAGGATACAGGTGCACCTACTATAGAAGCTCCAGCAGATATTGTTGCCCAAGCTACAGGCACCTCTACTATCGTCGCTCTCGGAACTCCTGCTGTTTCTGATGTCGGCGATCCTTCGCCTGTAGTTACAAATGATGCTCCCGTAGCAGGCTTTGCCCTCGGAACTACGACAGTTATGTGGACAGCTACAGATGCATCTGGAAATACAGCCACATCGACACAGTTGGTAACTATTATCGATACGACCGCACCCGTTATTACATTGCTCGGAGATAACCCTCAGAACATCCCAGTCTTTGATGCTTACGTAGAAGCCGGCGCAACTGTTACTGACAATTATGACAGCGGACTCGTCGCTACTACAACAAGTAATGTAGATATAAACACCATCGGATCATACATAGTTCATTACAATGTAATTGATTCAAATGGTAACAATGCAGTACAGGTTACTCGCACAGTAAACGTGATTCCACGACCTATCACTGTCACAGCAGATGCAAAGACAAAGGTCTTCGGAGCAGCTGATCCTGCATTGACCTACACGATTACTGCAGGTTCACTTCACGGAACAGACACTCTTTCTGGAAGCCTCACACGAGATGCTGGAAGCGATGTGGGAGTATACGCTATCACTCAGGGAACACTCTCAGCGCCTTCAAACTACACACTTACATTTGTTCCTTCAACACTCACCATCACACACGCTGAAGCAACTGTTACTTTGACCGATCTCTCATATGAGTATGACGGCACAGCAAAGTCTGCGACTGTGGTGACTGTCCCATCAGGACTTACAACAGATGTTACCTATAACGGTAGCACTACACTTCCTATTGATGCTGGTACATACGCAGTGGTCGCAACTATCGATGATGTAAATTACACAGGAAGCAGTACCGCAAACCTTGTGATTGATCAGAAAGAAGTAACCCTCTCTGTGCAGGGCACAATTATGAAAGAATATGATGGAACAGCGACAGCAACAGTGGGTCTCATAGCTAACGGAGGAGTTGGTGGAGATATCATAACTGTTTTTAAAGACGCATCATTTGAAGATAAACATGTGGGAACAGGAAAGGTGGTCCATATTACCAACATTGTTCTCGGAGGTCCTGATGGAGCAAACTACACGACAGACAGCACTATGGATACTACAGGTGAGATCCGGGTCAAGGATATTACTGTGACAGCTCAAGCAGACACAAAGGCTTACGATGGAACTACAAGTTCAGATGAGACTCCTGCTATTACTCCAGGACTCGCGCCTGGCGACGTTGCAAACTTTACACAATCTTTTGACACTGCAGATGTAGGAACTGGAAAAACACTCACAGCGACAGGAAGTGTGTCTGATGGAAATAGTGGGAATAACTACGCGATTACTTTCGCAGTAAACAATAATGGAGTAATCACACAGGCATCACAGACCATTACGTTCCCTGATGTTCCTGCGGGACCGTTGTCAGGAAATACTCTCATGCTTTCAGCAACTTCAACTTCTGGACTCGCAGTAACCTTTACAGGAAGCACTCCAGGTGTCTGTACGGTTGATTCAAATGGACTCGTAACGATTCTTACAATAGGGGATTGTACAGTGACTGCAGACCAGGCAGGAAATACAAACTACAATCCTGCCTCATCGGTTTCCCAGACATTTGAGATCTCGTTTGTAGTTTCAGCAGCTCCTTCTCTCCTCAAGTCAGCTCCAGCGACATCAGATACTTATCAGATAAATTAATATCCCGCCATGACTATAATTAAAACCATAAAAATTTTCCTTGCACTCCTCGTCCTCGTCGCTGTTTCGACAGCTTTCCGAGTAGAGGCCTCTGAAATAACAGGAATTCTTAACACAGGACTCAATGCCACAGTGGGTAACGGAGTTGAGGGAGTGGTGGTTGCTCCTCCGATCGCAAATCCTACCGCAGGTGTCTATACGTCTGCGCAAAACGTAACTCTCACCGCCGCAGGCGCGACGAGTATTCGCTACACCACTGACGGATCTGTACCAAGCTGTACGGTAGGTACTATCTACTCAGGGGCTGTATCAGTTTCCTCATCTCTCGCTCTTCAGGCTATCTCATGTTATCCAGGAAGCGTGCATTCAGGAGTCGCTTCATATCTCTACGCCATCAATCCTCCTTCTGTAGTCTCTACTGGTGGAGGCGGCGGGGGCGGAGGTGGTGGGGGTGCAGGAAGCTCATCTTCTGATTCAGATTCTGCTGATATCAACAAAGACGGAGATGTAGATATCCTCGACTTCGTGATCCTTATGGCACAGTGGGGACAGATGGGTGCTGGCAACAGTGCAGATCTCAACAGCGACAACGCTGTAAACATCCTCGACTTTGTGATCCTTATGGCAGAGTGGACAGACTAGAGGCCAATTAATTAATACTTATACTTATGTCAAAAACATTACGACTTCTTCTTGTTCTCTCAATCTGTATTCTTCCCGTTTTTGCCCATGCAGCAACTACAGCATCTTTGTCTCCAGCTTCGATATCGTCTTCTCCGCAGAGTCAGTTCACTGTGCTCGTATCAGTCGATCCACAGGGTACGGAAAACTTTGCAGAAAAAGTAGAATTGAAATTCCCTGCGGATCTTCTCGAAGTGCGGGGATGGAACTTTTCTCCTCAGTGGGTAGCTCTCACTCAGTCAGAGTATGACAGGACTGACAACACATCTGGTGTGCTTATCAAAACGGCGGGATATCCGAGCGGTATTACTTCAAAGACTTCTTTCGGCACTGTTACATTTTTTGTAAAGAAAGCAGGGTCTGGAACTATCACCATCGGCAATTCATCAAGTGCTTTTCTCGCAAAAACCCAAACACCTATGACAGGTACAGGGGCAACAGTGAATTCTGTAGCATATGTTGCACCAACACCAGTGGTCCAGCCAGTTCCAAAAAAAGTTGTAGTAGCTGAACCGGTCCCCGTCGTTGTCCTTGAAGCTACCTCTACTATTGAAATTGCTACCACTACAGAGGAGATTGCCACCTCAACACAGACAGCGGCTCTCGCTGACGCGCTTCCCGAAAGTTCGTCACGTCTTTGGCTCTGGATTATTCTCGGAATCGTCGCAGTTGTTGTGATCGGCTTGGTTGTGAGGGCTCGAGCTACACGAGTGTAGACACGACACATTTCAGTGCGGAATTGATAGAAGTATGCTATAATGTTTCCCATCATGAAAAAAATAATCATTCTTGTTATTGTGCTTGCAATTATTGGCGGTGTAGTATGGAAATTTGGAGGCGATATCATGCCTTCTACTCCTGGTTCAGGAAAGGGAACTACGACTGATGTAGTCTTTACTCCTGCTTCTGGAAGCGTAAAGGTTTCAGAGAAAATTTCAGAATACAAGAATGACGAGCTCGGATTCTCAGTAAAATATCCTACTCCATGGATACGATCAGAGACAGCTTCAAACGTTACTTGGAACATCCTCCCATCTTTGAAGGGAACATCTACTGACTCTACTGTCACAGAGCTTACTTCAACCATCGAGGTTTTCTCAGGAAAGTGTACGTTCCCTCCAGTAACAACAGTAAAGGAACGAGGAACTTTGACTATTGCAGGCGCAACAGTAAACATGATTTCTATTGCAAACACAGTTCAGGGAATCAATTACTTTAACCGAATGTATTCTCTCCAAAAGAACTCTATCTGCTACTTCTTCTCATTTGCTTCTGTTACAGCAAGTCCAGCAAGCAAGGGAATCACTGGTACAGACGCTCAGAGAGTGGGGACAAAGAACAAGACAATTGTCGACACTGCAGATACTCAGTTCCGAGACATGGTTAAGACATTCAACTTTGTCGTAGGTCCAAAGGGTGAAGACGAAGCAAAGGTTTCTCCTAAGAAATAATTAATTTCAAAAACATAATGAAGAAAACACTTATCATTATCGGAATTATCGTTGTCATTGTACTTGCGTATGGTTTCTCAACCTACAATAGTCTCGTAACATTGAATGTAAATGCTGATACACAGTGGAAGCAGGTAGAAACTCAATATCAGCGACGTTTTGACCTTATTCCCAACCTTGTAGAATCTGTAAAAGGAATCATGGCACAGGAAAAAGAAGTCTTTACAGCTATTGCCGATGCACGAACACGATATTCTGGAGCGACAACTCCTGCAGACCGAGCTGCCGCAGCAAACCAGGTAGAAAGCGCACTCGGACGACTTCTTGTTATCACAGAAAACTATCCTCAATTGAAATCTTCAGAAACAGTTCAGACACTCATGTCTCAGATCGAAGGAACAGAAAACCGTATCAGTGTAGAGCGAACTCGATACAACGACACAGTTCGTGCATACAACCTCAAGGTAATGCGAATCCCAAGTTCAATCATCGCTGCTATAACTGGTTTTGATGAACGAGCATATTTTGAAGCTGCAGAAGGAAGCGAGGTCGCACCTAAGGTTCAATTCTAACTCTTATGAAGCGAGCACTTATTCTCGCAACAATTCTTTTTGTTTCCGGCGTGTCTTTGCTACATGCCTATACAAGCCCTGGAAAACCCCAGGGCTTTGTAAATGATTTTGCGGGAGTTCTGAGTGCAGAAACTGAAGCAGAACTTTCAACTGCCTTGACTGCGTTTACCCAGGAGACAAGCATGGAAGTCGCTGTAGTTACCGTCCCAACTCTCGGTGACGAGACGGTAGAGACATACGCGGTAAAACTTTTTGAAGAATGGGGGATTGGAGACAAGGACAAAGATACCGGACTTCTTTTGCTTGTTGCTCCGACGGAGCGAAAAGTGCGGATCGAGGTAGGCTACGGACTTGAGGGGTATATGACTGATGCGCAGTCGTTCCTCATTGTCAGGAATATTCTCTTACCTGCATTTAAAGCAAATGATTTTGATGGGGGAGTGATGTCTGCTGCAGTGACCATACTTGAGATATTAAGAGGCAATCCTGAAGCTATACCAAAAGAGAAGTCTATGAATATAGGTGATCTTCCCTGGGAGGTGATTATCGGTTTTGGTTTCTTCGGCATCTCTCTTCTTGGAAGTGTGTTGGGTAGATCAAAGTCATGGTGGTTTGGTGGATTGCTCGGAGCTACCGGAGGAGTGATCGCAGGAATTATCTGGGGATTTCTTTTTACGGGAGTTGCGATGATTGTCATATTGACGATACTCGGACTCTTCTTTGACTACATCGCTTCAAAACATGGAGGCAAACGAGGACCATTTGGCCCCGGAGGATTTTTTGGTGGTGGTGGGGGTTCATTTGGCGGGGGATTTGGAGGCTTTAGCGGAGGATCGTCAGGGGGTGGAGGGTCAAGCGGGAGTTGGTAACGACTTTTTGATATAATCGGAATATTGGAAGGTTCGCATAGCGGTCTAGTGCGCAACGTTGGAAACGTTGTGTGGAGGAAACTTCACCGAGAGTTCGAATCTCTCACCTTCCGCTTTAATATTTTGCTATAATTACCTTATGAAAAAACTTCTTATAATCATCGGCGTCATCATCCTTCTTGTTGCGGGCTATTTTGCCTACATGTACTGGGCTCTCGGCAATGATTCATTGCTCCACGAGTGTCCTGATGAAATGATTGTGAACAGAATGCCAGGCACTGAGCCTCAATCTTCATACTATATAAAGAATGGAGAGAGAAAAGAGATTGCTGACTACGATGCAAGTTGGGTAAAAAATAACTGTACGGTGCCGACTCAGGAGGTTTTCTAGCATGAACTCCTTTCCTCAAATCATCGCTGAAGTTAAAACACAATCTCCTTTCGATTTCAAATCCCAAAAGACCTGGGATGAATTGTTTCAGATTGCGGAAAAAGCTGGAGATATTATTTCGATCCATACCGATCCGAGATGGGGAGGTTTTTTCGATTTAATTAAAAAAGCAAAATCACTTACCTCAAAACCGATTCTTGCAAAGGGAATACATGCCACAGATGAAGAGGTGCAAAAAGCAATTGATGCGGGAGCGGATTACGTGCTTGTCGTAGGGAGAATTCCATGTATCCATCACGACAAGTGTCTGATCGAGCCTCTCACTTTATTAGAATTAAAAACAATCCCCGAAACTTTCAAAGTAGTATGGAACAGTCGTGATCTATTGGACGGAGGAATAAAAAAGGAAACATTTGAAGAAGCACGGGCAATTTTCAAAGGATGGCTATGCCAGGCGAGCAATATAAAAAGTGTAAGAGATATAGAGGAAGGAGCGGATGCGGTGCTTGTTGGCGCGAACCTAGAAGGGTTTGTGGGATCTTTGCTATAATTACCGTATGAAACCCACTACTCTCGTTTTCTTGGTAAAACGACAAGGAGATGCTATCTCTGAGATCTGCCTTGCCATGAAAAAGCGTGGTTTTGGAAAAGGGCGATGGAATGGAGTGGGTGGAAAGGTGCTTGATGAAGAAGAGATCGAGCACGCTGCCCGAAGAGAAACTCAGGAAGAGATCGGGGTGACAATAGACAAGGTGCATAAAATCGCAGAGCTCTCTTTCGAATTTCCTCACAATCAAGAATGGAGTCAGACTGTTCACACATACTTTGCATACGAGTGGGAAGGCGAGCCGACAGAATCAGAAGAGATGAGGCCGGAGTGGTTTAATGTCGCAGATATTCCATATGCATCTATGTGGCCGGATGATATTTTCTGGCTGCCAAAAGTGCTCGCTGGAGAAAAAATAAAGGCCAGTTTCACCTTTGCCCCAGGAGATATTGTCCTCAAGCACGATATAAAGACAGTAGAGGGTTTTGTATGATAAGATAATTTCCATGTCTCAAAAGCCCCCGAAAGCATCTACAAAAAGCGTGTTTTCTCTGCTCGGCGCCTACAAAGGGCGAGTGGTTTTTCTTGCGGCCGCTACTATTATCGGTAACGGTCTCGGACTCCTCATCCCAAAGCTTATTTCAAAAGGAATCGATACCTATACTCTCGGACAGGTCATTCCTCAATCCCTCTACATACAGTTCGCGCTTATTTCTTTTGCTGTCTTTGCTTTTTACTATGCCCAAGGAATCTTTCAAACATACCTTTCTGAAAAGGCTGGGTACGATCTCCGAGAACGGCTCGTCGGGAAAATTTCCGAGATGAGCTATCAGGGAATAGAAAAAGAAACACCATCAAAACTTCTCACAAACCTTACTTCTGACATGGATGCTATAAAAAACTTCCTGTCTTTTGGAGTGGTGATGCTTATCTCTTCCATCATCGTTATCATAGGATCTGCAGGATTCCTCCTTGCGATCAACTGGAAGCTTGCGCTTGCTGTACTCGCGCTTCTGCCTGCGATCGGTGTCATGTTCTTTCTTGTTTTCAAACAGCTCGGACCTCTCTTTAAAAAGACACAGGACATTATCGACGGTTTCAATCTCATCATCAGCCAGAACATCATCGGCGCAGGTATTGTGCGTGTCTTGAATTCAGGAAAAGAGGAATACACAAAGTTTGAGGACAAAAACAATACTGCAAAAGACAACAGCATGAAGATCTTGAAACTCTTTGCGATCGTCGTCCCTATGATTGGAGGTATTGCAAACCTCGCTTCACTCGTCATCCTTGCTCTTGGGGGACACTATGTAATACAGGGTTCGATGTCGATCGGAGACTTTACGGCTTTCAACGGCTATGTCTTTATCCTCATCTTCCCAATCATCATGCTTGGCTTCGTATCGAGCATCATCTCTCAGGCGCAGGCATCCTACGACCGTGTGCATGAAATCCTCGCTCTTCCTCCTGAAAAAGAAAAGGGAACAGTCAACAAGGAGCTCAAGGGAGCAATTGATCTCAAAAATATTTCTCTCGTCTTCGGAGAAAAAACTGTTCTCAAAGACATCTCGCTTTCTTTTAAACCAGGAACGAAAAATGCCATCCTTGGTCCGACTGCGGGCGGAAAGACTCAGCTTCTAAACCTACTCATCGGTCTCATCCCTCCGACCGAAGGAAAGATTCTTTTTGATGGAGTACCTCTCGAGGAATATTCAAAAGAAGCTCTACATTCACAGGTTGCCTTTGTTTTTCAGGACAGCGTAATGTTCAATCTTTCTGTAGGAGAAAATATTGCTTTTAGCACGACTGCAAATCAAGTGGAGATAGAAAAGGCAATAGAAACTGCCGAGCTCGGAGATTTTGTACGCACTCTTCCGAAAGGTCTCGATACCTCGGTATCTGAACGAGGAACTTCACTTTCTGGAGGTCAGAAACAGCGAATCATGCTTGCTCGCGCGCTGGCTCTCAATCCAAAAGTTCTTTTCCTCGATGACTTCACCGCACGCGTCGACCACTCGACAGAAAAGAAAATCCTTGCAAACGTGGAGAAGAATTATCCTGGTATCACCCTTGTTTCTGTGACACAGAAAGTGCAATCGGTAGAGCATTTTGACCAGATCATCCTCCTTATGGAAGGAGAAGTGGTGGTGCAGGGAACTCACAAGGAGCTTCTCGAAACTTCACCTGAATACGTGCAGATCATGGAATCGCAAAAAAGTACCCAAACATATGAAAAATAATCCTCTTAAAACTTTTGCAAAATTGTGGCCGATGATGAAAGATGAGAAGCGAGATATCATCATTGCCTTTTTTGCTGTCATTGCTACATCTGCGCTGAGCCTTATCGGTCCTCTCGGTATTGGTTATACCATCGACCACTACATCATCCCTCGCGACTTTTCGGGAGTTCTTGTTGCGTCAGGAATACTTCTTGTAATCTTCCTCCTTTCCTTTGCGGTGAACTATGTGCAGATGTTGGTGATGGGTGCTGTGGCTCAGCGTATTCTCTGGAAGCTTCGTAACGATCTTTTCAAAAAGCTTCAGGAACTTTCGCTTTCTTTCTTTAATCAATACAAGTCGGGAGACCTTATTTCCCGCATCAACAGCGACACTGAAAAGGTAAATCAGTTCCTTTCAGAAGGTCTCATGCGTTTTGCGGCAAATATTTTCATGGTGATCGGCGCAGGAATCTTTATCCTCTTTATCCAGCCCTCGCTTGCCCTGACTTCCTTTGCCCCGGGAGTCGTCATTCTTATTTTCACTGCCTTGGTTTCAAAGGCTGTTGGAAAAGCAAACAAGGAGCAGTTGCGAGTAGGAGGACTTTTGAGTGGAGAAGTCCAGGAATCTATTGCAAACTTTAAAGTGATCCTTGCCTTCAATCGCCGAGATTATTTCCGCACGCACTTCAAAGATATCAACAGCCTCCACTATAAAGCATCGGTGCGTGCAGGAGTCTGGAACGAAGTTTTCACACCGTTTTTTGAGTGGATGGGAAATATTGCCCAGATCATAGTGCTTGCCTACGGTATCTATCTTGTTGCTGGCGGACAGCTCGCCCTCGGACTTTTGGTGAGTTTCTTTATCTACGTTACTCGTTTCTACGATCCTCTCCGCGAGATGGCGCGTCTTTGGTCGTCTCTTGCAACAGCACTTGCTGCCTGGGACCGTATTGGAAGCATTCTCCATCTTGTCCCTGAAATACAAAGAATACCTCTCGAAAAAACAGATGGAAAAGGTTTGCTTGAATTCCGAAATGTATCCTTCTCGTACCCAAATGGCATAGAAGTTTTGAAAGATATCAACTTTGTTTTTGAAAAAGGGAAGACCTATGCACTCGTCGGCCCTACGGGAGGAGGAAAAACTACCACAGCTTCCCTCATTGCCCGACTCTACGATCCCGCCCGTGGAACAGTCTACCTCGATGGCAAGGACATTCGTTCATATGAAGCGGATGAGCGTGTACGGAAGATTGGCTTCATACTTCAGGAACCGATGCTTTTTGCCGGTACTATTCGCGACAATCTTTTGTACGGAAATTCAAAGTACGGAAATCTCTCCGAAGAAGAAGTACATGCGTTACTCAAGCGTCTTTCACTTTCAAGCCTTATTGAAAAGTTTCCCGAAGGCTTGAGTACTAAAGTCGAATCTTCGACTCTGCCTTTGGGTCAAAAGCAAATGATTGCTTTTATGCGAGCGGTTTTGCGTGAACCAGACCTCTTGATTCTTGATGAGGCGACTGCAAATATCGACACCGTCACAGAAAAGATTCTCGAAGATATCCTGAACAAACTTCCACCTACGACCACTCGAGTGATCATTGCTCATCGCTTGAATACGATCGCAAACGCAGACGACATCTTCTTTGTAAATGGTACTCATGTGACAGAGGCAGGGTCGATGGAGCATGCAGTGGAGATGCTCCTTCATGGCAAAAGAAAGAGCTAGGCTCAGAAGTTATCCACGTTGACAAAGTGCAAGTTCTGTGTATAATTTATCCATTACTTATTTTATATTTATCATGAAGAAAACACTCATCGCTTCCATAGCTGTCCTCGTATTTGTCCTCTTGGCCATCCCTTTTGCACAGGCGCAGGAATCTCAAATTCTCCTTATCTCTACTCACGCTGACGCTACGGTAAAGGCAGGTGTTTCCCAGGATATTCTCTGGACAACAGAGAACTTTCCCAAAGAAGGTCGCGTAGATATCAATCTCATCCAAAAAGTTTCTGATTCTCCCGCAGAATACAAACTCATCCGTTCTCTTCATACGGGTATAGAAAATACAGGAAGTGCGACATGGACTCCTTCAAAAACCGAAGCAGGCGAAAATTTCTTGATCGAAGTAGGGTGTTCATCAACATCAGAGTATCCTAACGGATGTTTTTCTGGAACTGATACAGAAACATTTGCAGTGAAAGGAGGATTCTCAGCAAACCTTGCTGCCGCTTTTGACGGATTCATCTCCTTTATCAAAGGAATCTTCTCAAGCAATTAAGCATGCTATAATTTGAGGCATGTATCGCACATATCTCAAACGCTTTGATGTTTGGTTTATCCACCTTCTGCGAAAAATCAGCATTCCGTGCGCGCGTCTCGCTCTCTTTGTCGTCTTCTTCTGGTTTGGAATCTTGAAAATTATTGGCACCAGTGCCGCAAATCCTCTTGTCTCAAGTCTTCTTGAGACGACTATGCCGTTTATGACATGGGAGGTGTTTATCGTTCTTTTCTCGATCTATGAAATGCTCATCGGTATTGCCTTCATTATTCCTCGCCTGGAACGACTTGCGATCGCACTCCTCATTCCTCATATGGTGATGACATCTCTGCCCCTCTTTATGCTCCCTGAGATGACATGGCAAGGAATCTTCACTCCTACACTCGAAGGACAGTATATTATCAAAAATCTTGTGATCGTTGCGCTTGCAATGGGAATCGCAGCGCATTTGCACCCACTCAATATCGCAGGTAAGAAGAAATAGTAGCTTACTTATTTAATCTCTATGAAAAAAGAAACCGGTCCCAAAAGTAACTACCCAAAAGTTACTACGTGGGATGTTGTAAAAGAATATTGGAAATCTGTGCGGAAATATAAAATCTCCGGGACGATTTTTCTTCTGGGAATTATTGTATTTGTCACACTCCTTACAATTGTCTCTCCACTTTTCTATAAAGATTTTTTTGATGCACTAGCAAATACAAGTGATCCTAGTGAATCGGTTTCTCTCCTTATAAATATTCTTATAATCATCGCAAGTATCAATGCATTTTCGTGGCTCGCAAAAAGAACTTCTGATTTTACGGCTAACTATTTTACTGCTCGAGTTATGGACGATCTGAGAGTGCGCGCGTATCAATACCTTCTCGGGCACTCGTATTCGTTTTTTAGCAATAATTTTGCTGGTTCGCTTGTTCAGAAAGTAAATCGATTTGTAAAATCATTTCAATGGCTTTCTCACACCATCCTTTCCGATTTTACAAGTCTGGTTATTCGTGTTGTGGGTACAGGTATTGTTCTTTTTATCATCGAGCCGAAGATTGCCTATGCAATGTATATTTGGATGGTACTCTGGCTTACTCTCTCGTACTTCATCGCTCGATATAAACTCAGATATGACACACAGGCTGCCATAATCGATTCAAAAATAACCGGAAAGATGTCCGATTCTATATCAAACCACTCATCAGTCCAGCTTTTTACTGCGACAGAAATCGAGCGTGACGAATTGCAAAAAATCAATCGAGACTTAACCCTCCTATCTATTAAAAGATGGAATATTGCATCAGTTGTGGATGCCGTTCAATCAGCTCTTACGTTCGGTATTGAGTTCTTTATATTTTACTATGCAATTAAGTATTGGGAGATGAATATTATCTCAATAGGAATATTTACTTTGATTCAGTCGTACATACTCTCACTAACGCATAGTCTTTGGGGCTTTGGAGTCATGATTAGGGATGTATATGAAAGTGTTGCCGACGCCAAAGAAATGGTTGAAATTCTTCACCTGCCTCATGAAATCAAGAATATTCCAGGCGCTGTTCCGATCGTGGTGGAAAAAGGGGCAATTGAATTCAAAGATGTCACCTTTGCGTTTGGTGAAAACAAGCCGGTGATGAACAGGCTCAATCTCACTATCAAGGCAGGAGAAAAAGTGGCGCTCATAGGTTCTTCTGGAGCAGGGAAATCAACCCTCGTCCGACTTCTCATGAGACTTTACGACACTAGGGGAGGTGAAATCCTCATTGATGGTCAAAATATTCAGAAAGTCACGCAAGAAAGTTTACGAGAAAATATTTCTCTGGTTCCTCAAGATCCAGCACTCTTTCACCGTACACTTATGGAAAATATTCGTTATGGAAAGCGGGATGCAAGTGATGCGGAAGTTATAGAAGCAGCAAAACTTGCACACTGCGATGTCTTTATCGATACATTCCCTCAAAAATATGAGACGTACGTAGGGGAGCGAGGTGTAAAACTTTCAGGTGGAGAGCGTCAGCGAGTAGCAATCGCTCGTGCACTTTTGAAAAATGCACCCATTCTTGTCCTCGATGAAGCAACTTCAAGTCTCGATTCACATTCAGAATCTCTCATTCAAGATGCTCTCGATACGCTCATGAAGGGTAAAACCACTCTCGTCATTGCTCATCGACTTTCAACGATCAAGAAAATGGACCGAATTATTGTTCTTGGAAAAGATGGAATCATGGAGCAGGGAAGCCATGATGAATTGCTCAAAATTCCAAACGGCACCTACGCCCATCTCTGGAAACTCCAGGCGGGAGGTTTTGCTGACAAAAATATCGAAGAAATGCTCGAAGAGTAAGTTGGGATGTATGCTAAAATTGAATAATGAAACCGAAGATGTTGATCTTTACTGTTGCAGGAATACTCCTTATTGGAGCTCTTCTTGCATTCTCAAAGCTACAGGCTGATATCTATGAACCTGGTGCGACACTCAATCTTCCAGGAAAAGAAATCTCAATCATCGAAGTCAAAACTCCCGAGGCACGAACTCGAGGACTTTCTGGGATGAAATCATTGCCGGAAGACTCTGCAATGCTCTTTACTTTTGACCAGGCTGACGAGCATGGCATCTGGATGAAGGATATGAATTTTTCGATCGACATTTTTTGGCTTGATGAACGATACAAAGTTGTCCATATAGAAGAGAATGTTTCTCCCGACACCTTTCCTGCAGTTTTTTACCCAAAACAAAAGGCTCTCTATGTTCTGGAGGCAAATGCTGGTTTTGCCGAAAAATATACTCTAAAAACAGGGCAAATCCTCCAACCTGCTACCACAAAGTAGTAAAAAATTTTTGCAAGTATTTACAATCCCTTTTTTCTGTCTCTGGATAAGAAAAAATGAGTTATCCACATAGTCAGTTCCGCATGCAAAAAGGTAAAATGTCTCTTAATAAGTAAGTTTGCCCACAATAGAGCGTCGGAATTATTATAAGCTTAATTTATCCATTAAGGGATTTTTTCATCATGAGTATATCAATCAAAAAGAACGACGGAACATTGTCACCTTTCAATGCTGACTTGATCAACCGATCACTCGAGCGAGCGTCGGCGGGCCTTGTCGATCCGATTGCCATGGTGACTCAGATCGCCACAGAGACATCCCTTACGCTCTACAACGGCATCAGTACAGATGAGCTCGATATGGCGACCATCAATGCTGCCGTACAGAATATAAAAGAGGATATTCAGTATGACAAAGTCGCTACTCGACTTCTTCTCAAAACTGTCTATCGAAAAGTTGTAGGTGAATATGACAAGGACAATATTCATGATCTCAAAAAGAAGCATCAGGAAGCTTTTCTCGAGTATTTGAAGAGTGGAGTTGAGAGAAATCGCCTTCATCCTGATATGATTGCAAAATTTGATATCCTTGAACTCTCAAAAGTTCTTGATATTGAGCGTGATGAGCTCTTTGTCTACGCAGGGCTCGATGGTCTGATCAATCGATATTTCTTGAAGAATGATAAGAACCAGCCAGTAGAGACTCCCCAGTACTTCTTTATGCGAGTGGCCATGGGACTTTCATACAACGAGAAAAATCCTACCGAATACGCTCGAAAGTTCTACGACAAGATGTCCCGCCACCAGTATATTGCTGGAGGATCTACAAACCTCGGCGCAGGAACTACTCGACCATCTCTTTCAAACTGTTTTCTCTTGGAAATGCATGATGATATGGCTCACATTGCAAAGTCTGTTTCTGATGTACTCCTTCTTTCAAAGAGTTCTGGGGGAATCGGACTTTCGATCACAAAGCTTCGTGCTACAGGCTCACCTTTGAAATCAAGTTTCGGAGGACATTCAAGCGGCCCGACTCCTTTTGCAAAGATTATTGATACTGCTATTCGAGCTGTACAGCGAGGAGGAAAGAAGGTAGGTGCCCTGTGTTTTTACATGGAGAACTGGCACATCGATTTCCCAGAATTTATCGACTGGAAGCACAACGCTGGAGATGACTATCTCCGCATGCGAACAGCAAACACTGCAGTCTTCCTTTCTGATGAATTTATGAAGCGAGTACAGGCTGGTGATGACTGGTATATGTTTGACCCTGCAGAAACACGGGATTTGAATGAGCTCTACGGTAATGCCTTCAGTGAGCGCTACTCACACTATGTAGAGATGGCAAAGCGAGGTGAACTCCATATGTTTAAAAAGGTCCCTGCGGCAGAGCAGTACCGCCAGATTCTCATCTCTCTCCAGTCCACATCTCACCCATGGCTTATCTGGAAAGATACAATCAACCTCCGTGCTTTGAACAACAACACCGGCACCATCCACATGTCGAACCTCTGTACAGAGATCTGTCTCCCTCAGGACAAGGACAATGTTGCTGTATGTAACCTCGCATCTCTAAACCTTGCTGCTCATGTGCGTAACAAAGAGATTCATTGGGGACGACTCGAAGAGTCAGTACGCCTTGCTGTGCGCCAGCTTGACAACCTTATCGACATCAATGTTCTTCCTATTGCAGAAGCGATAAAATCCGACAAGGAAAACCGAGCAATTGGACTCGGAGTGATGGGATTTGCAGATACTATTGAACAATTGGGAATGTCATACGACAGCGAGCACGCATGGAACTTTGCCGATCGAATCTTTGAATTCATCAGCTATATGGCGATCGATGAAAGTGCAAACCTAGCACAGGAACGAGGAGCCTACTCACACTTTGTTGGATCAGAATGGTCAAAAGGAAAAGTTCCTGTCGACACAATGAAAAAAGTTGCTCTCGAGCGAGGAGTTCCTATTACTACAGACGAACAGAGCCGACACAAAGGTCTCAACTGGAACCTCTTGCGAGAAAAGGTTAAGAAGGGAATGCGAAATGCAACACTCATGGCCGTTGCTCCAAATGCAAACATTGGACTCGTGGTAGGAACAACTCCAGGAATCGATGCGCGCTTTGCGCAGGTCTTCTCTCGAAACAAAATCTCAGGAAAATATCTTGATTTGAACCACAACCTTGTAAAGGATTTGAAGAACATGGGAATCTGGGAAAAGGTTCGAGAAGATATTATTGAGCACCAGGGAGACATTGCCCATATCCCCGAGATTCCACAGCACATCAAGGACGTTTACAAGACAGCCTTCACTACTTCACCATATGCATATATAGAAGTTGCTGCACGAGCACAGAAGTGGGTTGATCAGGCGCTCTCACGAAACATGTATCTTGAAACTCGAGATCTTGATGAGACTATGGAAATCTACACCACAGCATGGAAGAAGGGCCTCAAGTCAACATACTATCTCCACATGAAGCCACGACACTCAGCTGAGCAGAGTACTGTAAAGGTCAACAAGGCAGAGAAGATGGGCAAGAGAGGATTTGGTGCAGTCGCATCAGAGAGAAAGCCAGATGAACTCGAACCTGTAGCACAAGCTCCTATCGAAACTCCTATATTTGTAAATATTCCTGAAAAAGTTCTTGTTCACGCTACTATTCAGAATCCCGAGCCTCTACGAGAAATGCAGATGGAAGCAAAGATTCCTGAGGTCGTGCAAGCAAAAGCTGAGGTATACTCCGCTCCCGCTCCCGTCGCAACTCCTGTTCACGCCTTTGGTTTCGTCTCCGTTGCTACAGCTGCCCCTGCTCCCGTTGCAGAATTCACTCCGACTCCTGAGCCAACGCCCGCTCCTCCTACTCCAGTTCCGCCAGCTCCCACAGCTTCTGCCTCCGGTTTTGCTTCAGTTGCTACCGCTCCGGCAAAAGTAAAGCCAAAGGTGTGTCCCGTCGACCCAGCTCTTCTTGCGCAGTGCGATTCATGTCAGTAATTATTACCGCCTAACACCAAATTCTATGCTTATCGGAAAACCATCACCAGAAGATACAAGTCTGCACCCAATTAAATACAGGTGGGCGTATGATCTCTATAACCAAGCTGTCCGTAATACATGGTTTCCTCACGAGATCACTCTCAAAGAAGACCTCGATGACTGGAAGAAAATGACTGACGACGAGCGTCATGCAGTAGAGTTTTTGATGGCATTTTTCAACCCCGCAGAGCTCATCGTAAACCGATCCATCGCTCTCGGAGTCTATCCATACCTCAAGTCCCCTGAGTGTCACTTGTATCTTGCAAAACAGATGTGGGAGGAGGCCAATCACTGCGTGGCCTTTGAGTATGTTCTCGAAACTTTCCCCTTTGACCGTGAAAAAGTTTTCAACCATCACTTGAATGTTCCTTCGATGAAGGCAAAGGAAGACTATATCAATAAGTACATGAAGCGCATGACCGAGATGTCGCTTGATGTGGAGACCATAGAAGGCAAAAAAGATTTTATCCGAAACCTCGTTGCCACAAACATCGTAATGGAAGGTATCTGGTTCTACTCAGGCTTCATGGTAGTACTTTCATTCCGCCAGCGAAAACAGCTTCGAAACTTCGGATCCATGATCAATTGGGTGCTTCGCGATGAAAGTCTCCATTTGAAGTTTGGTATGAATCTCATCCACAATATCCTCGAAGAAAACCAGGATCTTTTGACCGCTGACTTTGCAGACGACATCCGAAATATCATCATCGAAGGAGTGGACAGGGAAGTGGAGTACAACAAAGATCTGTTTCCAAACGGAATTCTTGGTCTCAATGCCGACTATGTGAACCAATATGTAAAATATGTTGCTGATCGACGACTCGAGGAGCTTGGATTCCCAAAGTATTACAATGTCACGAACCCTGCAAAGTGGATGAGTACCGCAACTGATGTGTACGAACTCGTAAACTTCTTTGAAGCGCAGAACACCAGCTACGAAGTGGACTCACATGCGCACGCAAAGGCAAAAGCTCCAGAAAGTTCCCACTAATACTCTATTGGTTGCATACTAGAGACATGAAATTTCTCCTCACATGCACAGCCCTTCTCGTCGCCATCTTTTCTATATGGTGGGGCATGCATCTTGACCCAGGAGTGGGTTCATTTACCAATCAAGTCTCCACAACCACTCGGTATGGAGATAGAAACCTCACGCATCTCTCTACTATTGGAGAAGTAAATCTAAGTCTCCTTGACGATTCTTCAGGGATTGAATATGTTCCCACAACGGATACTCTCTATATCGTTCACAACGGAAGGACTGGTAACAACTCTGAGATCGACGAGGTTACCAAAGAAGGTGCTCTGCTACGTCAACTCATCTGTACTACTTGCGGAGATATTGAGGGCATCACTCTTGTCTCAAGTGTTGCCTCCACGACAGCTCCAGGGGTTTTTGACAACACATTTATCCTCTCGAGTGAAAATGATACGGCAAATGCTCGAATATATCGTGTTGTCATAGCTTCTACTGGCACTACAGCTGTAAATACAGATGATTATTTTGATACAGGTATCACTCATGGTTTGAACCGGGGTCTTGAAGGTATTTCATACAACCCTGCTTCTGGAGTGTTATATGTTGCGAGAGAAAAGACAAGTCCCTCGCTTTTTGAGGTCACTCTCAGAGCTTCACATTCCACGATTGTAAACCAGATTTGTACCAATCTTGATTTCTCAACCATTGCCACAGATTTTTCAGAAGTTGAGTATCATAACGGAGTGTTGTACGTTCTTACCGATGAAAATAATAGACTCATCCCTCTCGATATCACCTCAACCTCAACATGTAAATATGTAGATAGCGATGGAGATAATGGTGGGGTTTCATCTACTGTGATAGATACTGATGATTTCCTCAACGCCTTGATCGCTGGTTCACCACGTCAACCAGAGGGGGTGACATGGGACGCGACGGGGGATTACCTCTATGTTCTCGCAGAAGCGGACTTTTTGAAAAAATACCGCACGACAACCTTCACTACTCGTTGAAAATAAACTCTTGTTCTATTCATTTTTGTATGGTACAATAGCAATACGTACTAGATAGTCGCTGTAGAAACTTCGGTTTTTATAGAGGAAAGTCCGAACACTGGTCTTCGCAAGAAGGCAGAAAGGTAGCGGGTAACCCCCGTCTGGAGTGATCCACGAGGTGCGAACAGAGACGAGCTTCCGTCCGTCCCAAGGACGGAAGGTGAAACGGCAAAATCCTTACCCCAGTGCAAGGCCGTGCCGACAGCAATGTCGGAGTGCCGCTTGAGGTGTGCTGTAAAGTACATCCCAGATAAATGACTGTCGTCTTTTTTCCGCGAGGAGGGAAGATACAAAATTCGGCTTATAGGTACGTACACCAAAAGGCTTCCCCAAAAGGGAAGTCTTTTGCTATAATTACCAGTAATTATTATTTAGTTTTTTTGTTCTACTTATTTATTATGGATACTTACACAAGCCCTGTTGTTAATGAGACGATTACTCCTCCGCAAACTCCACCCACTCCTCCCGAAGAGAAGAAAAGTTTGCTCGAGAAAATTTCCCTCGTCGTATTCATGATTACAATTTTTATTCTCCCTTTCGCCTTTGTTCCCAACCCTTATGCTCCGGTTGAGATCACAAAGACAGTGGTTGTTGCTTTCGGAACTCTCATTCCACTTCTCTGCCTTGCCTTTCTTTCGATAAAGAAAAAGACTTTAAAAATTCCATACCATCCTCTCCTCATCACTATGGGAGCAATTCTCCTTGCTACGGTGCTTTCTGGTTTTGGTAGTGCCAGCATCTGGAAATCATTTATAGGACAAGGATTTGAAGTTGGAACAGTGAGCTTCCTTGCACTCCTTTTTGTTGTCGCCACCCTCACTGTTCACTTTACGCTTAAAAACAGAGATCGAATTCTCCAAATATATACAGCACTTCTCGCATCCTTCTCTGTTGTCGCCTTGTTCCACCTCACTCGCCTTATCTTCGGCGCAGATTTCTTGAGCTTCGGTGTTCTCGGTAGTCTCACTTCATCACTTGTTGGAACATGGTATGACTTCGGAATATTTGCAAGCATTATCTTGCTTATCTCCTTTTTCGGTATTAAATTCTTTACTACAGGTAAGGTTCTCAAAGCACTTCTCTTTTTCTTCTTGGCAGTTTCGGTTATCACTGTTTTCATCGTAAACTCTGCATTGGTATGGCTTGCTCTTGCGATCGTATTTCTCGGAGTTTCTGTATATGAATTCCTCTCTTCATCTGCACCCACATTCGCCAAAAAGTTTCCTGTATTTTCTCTTGTACTTCTTATTATCTCTCTCCTTTGTGTCTGGCAGGGTCCTCGAATTGCAGATATTCTTGCTTCTTCACTCCAAATCAATCCGACAGAGATCGCTCTTTCGTGGAGATCGACGCTTGATGTGGCTACAGCAACACTTAAAAACTCTCCTGTTCTCGGAGCGGGTCCAAACAGATTTGGATCTGAATACCTCCTCTATAAGCCTTTGGCTGTAAATTCAACAATATTTTGGAACACAGAATTTTCAAATGGTTCTGGTTTCATTCCTACAACTCTCGTGACAGGTGGTGTGCTTGGATTTGCTCTCTGGATTCTCTTCCTTGTATTTTTCCTTAAGAGTGGTATCAGTGCTCTGCGTCACTCTGTTGATCCGAAGACACGTTTCGTTGTAACTTCAACATTCTTTACCGCATCATTCCTCTGGGTGATGAGTATTCTCTACGCTCCTTCTCATGCCATTCTTTTCTTTACATTCCTCTTTACGGGTCTCTTCATCACCTCTCTGTTTGTGGATAACAAAATTTCTTTCATGCAGGTTGGAGGTGGGGAAGGTGGTTTGATGAAGTTGACTGTACGAGTAGCTCTCATTGCCTTTCTTGCATTCTGTATAATCTGGACAATTGTGTATGCAAAGAAAGCTATCGCCCTCTCATATTTTAGATCAGGTATCCACGCTTTGAATCTTGCAGATTCAGCGGGACTTGAAAAAGCTGAGAACAAGTTCAAAAAATCTTTGATGTATGACAGCTCAGATGTTTACTACCAAGCTTTGTCAGAGATAACAATCCTAAAAATCACTGCTCTCGCACAACAACTCCAGGCACAGGCAGATGCAGGAGCAAAAACTTTAGACCAGGAAACTCTAGAAAAGATCTCAACCCTAGTTACCTCCGCTCTTGAGTCAACAAATTCAGCAATAAAGCTCGATCCGACAAATTATTACAACTATATATCGCAAGCCCGTATTTCAGAGGTTGCCACATCTTTGAAGATTCCAAATGCATACGAGAATGCAAAAGCTTCATATGCAAATGCTCTCATTCACAATCCTTTGAACCCAGGTCTCTATTTGAGTCTTGCTCGTCTTGAGGCCTCTCAGAACAAGATGGATGAGGCCTTCCAAAACATTGGTAACGCTCTGCAGTTAAAGCAAAACTATACAGAAGCAATATTCTTCCTCTCTCAGCTCCAGGTAAGTCAGGGTAAGATTGCAGATGCCATCACCTCAGTACTCGCCACAACACAGCTCAATCCTACAAACCCTCTCCTCTTCTTCCAGCTCGGTCTTCTCTACTACAATGACAAGCAATACCAAGAGGCAGGGGTAAGTTTCTCAAAAGCTGTTGAGCTGAGTCCTGTATACGCAAACGCGCGATACTTCCTCGGCCTCACCCTTGCTCGTCTCGGAAGAAATCCTGAAGCTATCGCACAATTCGAAGCGGTACTTGAAACAAATCCTGAAAACCAAGAAGTCGCTCTCATTATCTCAAACCTAAAAGCAGGGAAGTCGCCTTTCACTGATGCCAAGCCTCCAGTGGACAATACGCCCGAGAAAAGAGATACTCTTCCTGTGAAAGAAACTACATCCAGCGCTCCAAAGACAAAGAAAACTCCATAGTTTTCGGTCTTATATATGGTAAAAAGATTTTTAAGCATGGTCGGACGGGAAATACGAGGACTGCATGAGGCAGCATATCTGCTTGCCTTTTTTGCACTTCTCTCGCAGATCTTGGCCCTTGTGCGGGACAAAATACTTGCCTATAACTTTGGTGCGGGACACGTGCTTGATATCTACTATGCGGCGTTCAGAATTCCTGATCTTATCTTTGTATCCATCGCATCGGTTGTTTCTGCTTCCGTTCTCGTCCCATTTTTCCTGGATAAATTCCACAATGACAGCGATCAAGGAAGGCGCTTTGTCGACAGTGTTTTTTCAGCTTTCTTCCTCGCGATCATTCTGGCGAGTGCACTTGCATACTTTCTCATCCCGACACTCATCAGTGTCTTTCTGCCAGGCTTTGCAAATGATCCCGCACTTCCAACACTCATCGCCTCTTCAAGAATTCTTCTCCTCTCTCCGATATTTTTGGGCTTCTCAAACTTTCTCTCAAGTATCACTCAGATGCACAAGAGATTTTTGGTCTACGCTCTGAGTCCGGTGGTCTACAATATCGGTATTATTATCGGAATCGTTTTCTTGTATCCGGTAATGGGGTTTTACGGACTTATCTGGGGGGTGGTGATCGGTGCATGTCTACATATGGGAATCCAGGTGCCTTTTATTGTTTCTAAAAATACATTTCCTCGGCTCCACCTCAACTTCCGTTGGGCAGATATTCGCAGAGTAGTGATGATCTCTCTGCCTCGTACGCTGACTCTTTCCTCAAATCAGCTCGCATCATTTTTTCTTGTCGCCCTCGCATCGCTTATGAGTGGAGGATCGATCTCTATTTTTAATCTCGCCTTCAATCTCCAGTCGGTACCGCTCTCCATCGTCGGTGTGAGTTATTCATCAGCAGTATTCCCAACGCTTTCAAAGTTCTTTGTAGAGAAGAATCGCAAAGAATTTCTCGAGCAGATGATCGATTCTGCACGTCACATTATCTTTTGGTCGGTGCCGATGGTCGTCCTCTTTATCGTTCTACGTGCGCAGATCGTCCGAACTATCTATGGTGCAGGAAACTTTGACTGGGCAGACACGAGACTTACCGCTGCAGCGCTCGCCATCTTTATCATCTCGGTGATCGGTCAGAGTCTTACGCTGCTCTTTGTACGAGCTCACTATGCAGAAGGAAAAACCAAGAAGCCTTTGATTATTAATATCATCTCAGGAGTAATGATTATTGCTCTCGGATATATTCTTACAAAAGCTTTCTACATGTTCCCTGTGTTCGCATATTTCCTTGAAGAGCTTTTGAAAGTAGGTGGACAGCCGGGAACAAGCGTCCTCGTACTTCCTCTTGCGTACTCCATAGGCGTCCTCTTCAACACATATTTCCTCTGGCATATGTTCGAGCTTGACTACCGAGGATTTACCAAAACTGTTATGACAACTTTGTTTCAAAGTTTTGCCGCATCAATCATTATGGGATATGTCACCTTCATTTCTTTGCGATTCTTCAATATCTTCTTCCCACTTACAAAGGCATGGAACGTGTTTTTCCAAGGTTTTTTTGCTGGAGCTGTGGGTATCATTGCCTGCATTATAATTCTCATCATTCTCAAAAACAGAGAGCTTCTCGAGGTCTGGCAGACACTCCATCACAAGTTCTGGAAATCAAAGGTTGTCGTTCCTGACCAGGAAGTGCTATAGTGGTTTTCTATGGACGCACGGCGCATACGTAACTTCTCAATCATCGCTCATATTGACCACGGAAAGTCGACACTCGCCGACCGCATGCTTGAACTTACCCATACGATAGAAAAGCGTAAAATGCAGGAGCAAGTGCTCGACAGTATGGAACTTGAACGTGAGCGAGGTATCACAATCAAGATGCAGCCAGTGCGTATGGCGTGGAAAGATCACATTTTCAACCTCATCGATACTCCTGGACATATCGACTTTTCGTACGAGGTTTCTCGTGCACTCAAGGCTGTGGAAGGCTCTATTTTGCTTGTTGATGCAACACAGGGTGTACAGGCACAGACTTTGACCACACTCAACATGGCACGGGAATCAGGACTCACTATTATTCCTGTAGTTTCAAAGATTGACTCTCCACTTGCCCGTATTCCTGAGGTGATGCACGAAGTGTGTGAGCTTCTCGGCTGCGAAGAAAAAGATGTGCTCAAAGTTTCTGGAAAAACAGGGGAGGGAGTGCCAGAACTTCTGGATGAAATGATTGCTCGGGTGCCTGCACCCCATGCGACTGAAGGGACTGAGCAATTTCGCTCACTTGTCTTCGATTTTCAATACTCTACACATAAAGGGGTCATTGTCTATGTTCGTGTCATGAGTGGTTCAGTGAAAAAGAATGACCAGTTACTCTTTAAAATCTCTGAAGAAAAGTTCCAAGCGCTCGAGGCAGGTATTTTTGCTCCTGACGACACCCCGGTGGAATCTTTGGGTGCAGGTGAGATCGGATATATTGTGACAGGTATCAAGCAACCAGGTATCGCATCTGTCGGAGATACTGTCGCATCTACAAAAGACACACTGCCCGCTCTCGGTGGATACATGACGCCTCGTCCCGTGGTATGGGCCTCTATCTACCCTGAAAGTCAGGATGATTTCAACTCACTTCGTATGGCTCTTGGACGTTTGCGACTTTCTGATTCGTCATTTACACATGAGGAAGAAGCTTCCGGAACTCTTGGCCGAGGATTTCGCTGTGGATTTTTGGGGATGCTCCACTTGGAAATTATTACCGAACGTTTGCGACGAGAATTTTCTCTTGATCTCGTGGTGACAACTCCAAGTATCACTTACAATGTAGAGCTCAAAGGAGGCAAGACGGTCACTATCTACTCGCCCGCACTTTTTCCAGAAGATCATGATGTTGTGAAAGTTATGGAGCCGCTCGTATCTATGAAGATCATTACTCCGCCAGAGTATATTGGCGTGATTATGCAGTCCGTCTTTGAGCACGAAGGGGAAGTTTCAGTAACGGAAAACTTTGGAGAAAACAGAACCTCACTTTCACTTGTCATGCCTCTACGCGAGCTTATGAGAAACTTTTTTGATGAAATCAAAAGCGTCTCTTCCGGCTTTGCATCTATTTCCTACGAAATTGCCGACTCGCGCGAAGCAGATGTTATCCGTATGGACATTCTTGTTGCAGATGAACCTGTGGTTGCCTTTACTCGTGTTGTCTCACGTCGACGTCTCGAAGAAGAAGCAAAGCTTGCTGTAGAAAAGCTTCATCGTGTATTGCCAAAGCAGATGTTTACCTTAAAGATCCAAGCAAAGGCTACCGGCAGAATTATTGCCTCAGAAACACTTCATGGAATGCGAAAAGATGTGACTCAGCACATGTATGGAGGAGATCGAACTCGAAAGATGAAGCTATGGGAAAAGCAAAAAGAAGGAAAGAAAAAGATGAAGGAACTTGGACGAGGAAACGTAAACATCCCTCAGGATGTCTTTATAAAAATGATGCGGGCTGACTAGCGACTCTAATTAAGAGGGAAAGAAAGGGCTACCATACTGATGATGATGAGGACCCCTACGACAAACATGAGGATCTTCACGACTTTCTTTGTATTTTGGTGGAATAGCATAGGTAAGGCATAGTATACTATAGCTATTATAAACTTCAATGCGCGAGTTCCAAAAGAAGAAAAAAATACGAAATTGGATATATTCACCCCTGACACTTCTTGTTTTGGCGATCCTTTTTATAATCATCGCTAAATCTCTTTTTGGGGTGTATCAAAAAGAGAAAATCAGCGCGGCAAATCTTGAACGTGAGCGTTTAGAGCTTTCAAAACTCACTTCTCGAGAAGAAAATCTCGCCTCGTCTTTGGAATATCTCAAAACTGATGCAGGGATAGAGAGTGAGATTCGAGGAAAGTTCCGTGCGGTAAAAGAAGGGGAGCAGGTCGCGGTGATCATTGATGGTGACGCTTCATCTACTGCCACGACATCCACGAGTACTCGAGGATTCTGGTATCGTCTGTTTCATTGATTGTGATATACTAGGTAAAATTATAAGTAAAGAAAAACCATCATGAAAAACGTCACCATCTACTCAACACCAACATGTCACTATTGCGGACTCGCAAAAGAATATTTCAAGGCTCATGGAATTGCATATACAGAGCACAATGTTGCCTCTGATCTCGAGAGGAGGAAGGAAATGGTAGATAAGAGTGGACAGATGGGCGTGCCTGTTATCGATATTGATGGAAAGATCACTGTAGGCTTTGACGAAGAGGAGCTTGCTACTACGCTCGGAGTGAAATAGTATTCTACTCCAGCCCCTGTAGTTCAATGGATAGAACAATTCCGTCCTAAGGAGGAAATCCAGGTTCGATTCCTGGTGGGGGCACCAAAAGAAGGATGTGTTATAATGAGAGGGTTCTCTGATAATCTAATACCCCCTCACACCATCTTCGAAAGAAGATTCTCCACTCTGGAGACTAACTACAGTTTTTCGGAAAATACTCACGATAGTCTGTGACCGCATAAGGGATATGCTCACTTTAAAAGGTGCGTTATATTCTTTGAGCCTAAATAGTTGTCGGTCTCAACTAGTAATCAGTAAGCTTTAATCAAGCTGTGAGATACAGTTTGAAAAGGTCGTTTATCAGAACTAATTTGAGGGGGTCACTTTTGCAAAAAGCAGAAGGATCTCTTCATTCAAGACATACATGGAAAATTTTTTGGCAAAGATGAAAGTCTTTGCGGAGATACTCAGTGTCTCCATTGTTATCCTAAAGAGGTCTTGGTACATAATAATGTTGGTCAGTGGGATTATTAAGTGCCTTATACTCACAATTTGCCACTCAACGCATCGTTCCCTGTATCGAACGATGTTTTTGTATGAAAAAGATTCTTTTATCAAAACCCAGTAACCTTAAAACATCAACATTCTCAGAGTTGTTGAGGATCCTATCAATTTCAGAAGCTGATTTCGATATGCTTGTAGCTACGGCCGATTCTCTTTATATTCAGATTCGGCTCAAGAAAAAAGACGGTGGTACCAGGATTATTAATGCGCCCTCTAGAAAGTTAAAGGAACTTCAGAGGTCAATTTTAATGTTTATTTTGACTAAAAATAGATTACAAAATTGTGCATACGGTTGTTCTAAGGGAAAATCAATTATCGAGAATGCTTCAGCTCATATAAAATCCTCATTCATGATAAATCTTGATATAAAAGATTTTTTTCCTAGTGTCCACTATACAAAAATATTGCAACTGTATTTAGACATGGGATTTTCTAGAGATCTTGCAAAGAAACTTTGTGAAATAACTACTTTGAAATACTCCTTACCACAAGGGGCTCCCACTAGTCCGTATCTTTCTAATCTTGTACTTCAAAATTTAGATAAAAGACTGATGTTACTATCAAGGAAAAACAGATTAATTTATACAAGATACTTTGACGATATAACAATATCAGGCTCAAATCAAGCACATAAAATTAAAGGAACTGTTGAGAAAATTATTACGGCTGAAGGCTATAAAATTAAAAGGTCAAAAGTCTTTATCTACAATAAAGGTGAAAATAAAAAAGTAACGGGAATTTTGATTAAACCAGATAGGACACTAGATCTTGAGGACAGGGATTTGTTAAAGAAATATTTGCAAGATCTGAAAGAGAAAGGCCTCCCCGCTTTAGAGTCGTCTTTGATAGAGAAGGAAAAACAATCCCTCAGAGGTAAGATTTCATTTTTGAAGTCTGTAAATAATGAGGAGGGTGAGGCCTTTTCGAGATTATTTGAAGAGATTAAATGGGAAGAATAATCACAAACCAAAAACACCCTTATGAGGTGTTTTTGTATACCAGATCGCGATGCTACCAACTCCCTAGGGTGGTTCAAATTCCTGAAGGAGTTGTTGAAGAGAGTTGTATATTTACTGAATTGTTTCCTGTCGCATCACCTGAGCGAATGAGGAAATAGTAGAGTGTACTTGTAGCAAGGTTAGGGATGCTCAAGCTATGAGATGTCACGAGCGATGCACTGCTTACAAGGAGAGTTGAGGTTGCGAGAATGTCTACGGGACTCGTAAGAGAGTAATAGACACGAGATGTTGCGGGCTCATCGGTGGTCCATGTGACAGTGGCTGTCGATGAGGCATTGATACTTACTGCCTGTCCACTCACGACAGGGGGTGTGACATCAGGAGGAGTTGAGGTTGCCTCATCCACAGTTACGACTGATGTCGATACTGCAGAGTGTCCCGATTCATTCATCACAGTAAATGTGATCGTGTATGTTCCTGGATCAGCATAGGTGTGACTAAATGTTGAGGTTTGAGTGAATGGATCCTCCTTTACTTTAGCACTCTTCATCATGAGTGCTGCGTCTCCCCAGTCCACGGAATAGCTGAGGTCTGTATTTTTTGGATCATACGCATTGATGGTCCATGTGTTCTCAGTGTCTTCTAGTACATGAGCATGTCCTTCAATAGAGGTAATGACGGGAGTGTTCTTCTTTGGCATTGTTTTAAACGATACTTCTGAAGATTTTGTTACCACTCCGTTCTTACCCTTTGATCCTACGACGACATAGTACGTAGTGTCGGGATCGAGTTTCTTGAGCTCGATTTCATGCTTCTTTTCAGTGTCATCATCATACTTTTGTGGATTTCCTGTGGTATCAACAGGAGATGTCGTGCTATACCATACTCGGCTGTCTGCTTCCACATTCGTTCTCCAGCTGATCTCTGCCTTGTTCTTGCTGGTTGAAGTTGCGACAAGCTTTGAGATCACAGGACCCGTTTGCGTGGTTGTTCCTGTAACACGAACGGTAGCAGAGGTCTTTGAAGTTAATCCTGCTTCGTTTTCTACAGTGAACGTCGCTGTATATGTTCCTGGAGTATTATATGCGTGAGTAAAGCTTGAAGTCTGGACAAACTTCAGACTCTTTGCTGTTGGGGTTATCGCCTGATCTCCCCAGTCCACGGAATATGAGAGGGAACCGCCCGAAGAGTCAGATGCCTTAACCTTCCATGTTCCTTCTTGTCCCACTTTCAATGTGGTAGGGGCAGTGAGACCGGTTATCGAAGGTGCCTTCACTGTCTGAGCCTGCACCACTTTAGTCTTTGCAGAAACTGAAGCGGGAAGCACCAGCGCAAAAGCGAGAGCGATTACGGTGAGGAGTGCTCCGGCAAACCGGGCTCTCGATTTTAATTGTGTGAGATGTGCGTAATGCATATTTTTATATATAGATGTTAAGTAAGGGTTGGGCGAGTAAAATAATACGAATAAAATGAATAAATAATACGCGTGAAAGCGCGTGTAACCCTTACATATATAACAAACGAGCGAAGAGAAGGATTCTTACAGAAAACTACCTGTGTATATCTCATTTGACCTAGCAAGCCACGCTTCATGGTATAATTCAAGAGTAGAATTATTTAATAATTAGCTTAAAAACATGAAAGTAGCACATACAATTGCGTTTATCTTGGTTATCGTAGGAGGTTTGAATTGGCTTTTGATTGGCCTTTTTGATCTCGATGTAGTTATGTACCTTGGTGTTGTTATCGCACGAATCGTCTTCATCCTCGTGGGTATCTCAGCGATCTATCTTATCGCTACTCACAAGAAGACATGTTCATGGTGTGTAAAGCCTTCAGTTACTCCTGCTCCTCCTCAAATGTAAGTAAGTTCAGAATGATTTTGAATGAAAGACCGTCCCTATGGGCGGTTTTTCATTTTGAAGGTAATTTGCTATACTATTTTCCATGACTCCAGAGGAAAGATCCCTTCTTGAAAGAACATATAAACTTGCAGAAGAGAACAACGAAATCCTTCGAAAGATGCGCCGTCTTTCTCGTTACGGCACCATATTCAAGACCATTTACTGGGTTGTAATCCTCGGTCTTTCATTTGGCGCATACTACTTCATACAGCCGTATGTCGAGAGCGTCTCTGGACTTTATGGGCAGGTTCAGGGTAATGTGGGTACGATGGATAATATAAAAAGCGCTTTTAGCGAGTATTTCCAATAGGCAGTGATGTAGTTTATACCAATATGCCAAGGTAGCTCAGTTGGTAGAGCATTCCCCTGAAGAGGGAAGGGTCACCAGTTCGATCCTGGTCCTTGGCACCAAAATTGTGGATAAGTAAGTTTGATTGCGAAGTGAAAGTGCGTCATAATGAAACCCTCGGTGGAGCTGAGTGCAAACTCATGGCCCACGACTATGACTAATATCCGAAGACCTTCTATCAATCTTCGGGCGATGCAGACCAATGTATTTTTTGCTGTTATATGTAAAAACAGCTTATTAGCAATAGTTAGATTCTTATAATGAAATTTCTTTTACGCACTTTTATATTCCTGTTTTTTCTGACGAGTCCTTCTTTTCTCTATGCTGCTGATCTCAGTGCTGGTAATGTGGTCATTATCGATGGAGTCAACGACTATGTGAATGTTCCTTACGACCCTACACTTCAACTTCAACCACCTTTTTCTGCTGAACTTTGGGTGTACAAAGAAGATTGGGCAACTCCGTTTGCACGAAGGGGTCTCTACAAGTCTGGTAGGTTTGCTATTACTGTAGATAGCGATAGTGGACAGCAGGTGATAGAAACAAGCATCTTGTTCTGCGATGCGGTCTTTCTAACTGTTGCAAAATATGGTCGTACAGGCCTATCCAGCGGCTGGCATCACATAGCAGTGACATTCGATAACCAGTTTCTTAAGCTTTATGTCGACGGTGTTTTGAGAGATACTGGTGATAGTGGAGTGGCCTGTAATCTCACATACCCCTACCAGACAGGACCTACGATCGGAGTGGGAGAAGATCCATTCTATTATCACACTGGAAAAATCGATGAAGTGAGGCTGTATTCGAAAGTGTTGAGTCAAAATGAAATTGACACTCACTATGCATCTGGTGCTGGTGAGCAAGGGGTAGATGAGACTGACCTCATAGCTGGCTGGCATTTTGATGAGGGTTCTGGAACATCCGTTGCGGATTATTCGGGTAATGGACATGCCGGAGAACTTATCGGAGGAGCCACTTGGGGACCTCGAGTCATTCCTCCCAATTCAGTCACGAGTGTCACGGTCGCTTCATTCGGCACTACTACGGCAACTATCAATTGGAACAGCTCTGCAACTGGAGACTCCATGATTTACTACGGAACCACTAATTCATATGGAAGTATTGCCCAAGCCTCTACCTCAGCGACAGATCACTCCCTCACGCTTACCGGCCTTTCGGCGACAACTACGTATCATTTCAAGGTACTTACCTTCGATGGATCCAATCTGGCGAGTTCGTCTGATCAGACATTCAAGACCCTTGACTTTGATCCAACCGACAACGTTTTCTATGTGGCACCTAACGGAAGCGATCTTGCCAATGGAGCAATCGGAAGCCCGTGGAGTCTTAAAAAAGCATTGTCCCATCCTTCGGCTGTTGAGCCAGGAGCAACCATCTATCTTCGAGGAGGAACGCATTACATCGCCACCACTTCGTCGCAACGAGGCTTTACCAGCGTTCTTACCGGTACAGCGAGTGAGCCTATTGTAGTGAGAAGTTATACTGGAGAATGGGCGGTGGTAGATGGAAATCTTGATGGGGTAAATATAAAGAGGGATACGATTATAAATATTACAGGAGCATATACGTGGTATCAAAACTTCGAAGTGACCAACTCGAGTATCGTCGGGCGAAAGCTTGATACTGGCTACAATGTAGCGCCAAATGACGAACGAGGGGGAGCCATCGATGATCGTGGGCCTGGTAATAAGCTTATTAATCTTCTTATCCATGATGCTGGAGGTGGGGTCGGTGCATGGTCAACGGGTTCAAATGGGGAATACTATGGAAACATTGTCTACAACAACGGCTGGGACTCTCCGACAGGAGGTACTGGTCACAACGTGTATTCTCAGAACACGAACGGTTACAAGCATTGGACAAACAACATCATGTTCAATGCGTTCAACATGCTCTCTAAGCTTGGAGGAGAAAATGAATCACAGGTTAATAATGTTAAATTTGAAGGAAACACCTTTTTTAACGGAGCCAATTTCTGGAGCGGTCCAGTTTTTCGAAACCTCGATACCTTTAAAAACTACACCTATGCATACGCACCGAAATTCGGAAATGAAGAAAGCGCATCTTATTATGACATCGATATTCGCGACAATTACCTCGTTGCGTCATCTTCATCAATACAGATTTTTCCATTCGTAAACGGCTCTACATTCAAATACAACACTCTTATTGCGACATCACACACCCAGCAGGATGTACTCCTTCAGTTACATGCATTCAACGCAGATGACTACCTCACTCTTTTTGATGTGGATTACAATACGTACTACAACTCATTCCTGGAGTTTCCCTATGATGCTCTTGTCTACAATCTGGATGCGTACGCCTTCAATGCCACACAAGGAAATCAGGCTACTACCTATTCCTATAGTGGAGGAAATTCCTGGCAGGATGATCTTGGGTTTGATCTCCACTCAACCTTTTATGATGAAACACCAACTCCGGCTGCGGACCAAGTGTTCTATCGAAAAAACAAATATGATGCCAACAAGGAAACAGTTACGGTATACAATTGGGACGGGAACACGACGGTAAGTATTGATCCGTCTTTGGTGCTTGATAACGGTGATACTTACGAGCTTCATAACGTGCAGGACTATTTCGGAGATGTGATAACAGGAACCTACAGCGGCTCTCCAATCTCAGTATCTATGACAGGACGAACTCGACTAAAGCCCATCGGATACGATGAAGTTGGAGGGACTTGGTATGTCGACCCTCTGGAGCCGGTGACGTTCCCAGTCTTCGGTACTTTTATACTTGAAAACACCAGTGGAACTACTGACGTCGCGAGTCCAGTCGTTTCAAGAGTGGCTTCAACTACCACTACTTCAACAGCGACTATTACTTGGGATACCAATGAAGACGCAACAACGGTAGTTCAGTACGGACTTACCACTTCATATGGGACTGCATCGACTACGAGTGATGGCAGTATCTACGGAACTTTCTACGTCACAACTCATGGAATCGTCCTACGCTCTCTTTCTCCGGGAACTACATATCACTATCGCCTAATCAATACTGACTACGCTGGAAATGTTTCAACCTCTTCTGACTATACCTTTGCTACAAGCCCGCTTGCTTCTACTGTCACGACCAATGCAGCTTCATCAGTCACTTCTTCTTCAGCAACGCTCAATGGAGAGATAACTTTCTCGGGAGGCGACGCAACACAGTCTGGTTTTGCATATAGCACGATATCAAACCTTGCGACAGGAGTATCCACTTCCACTCTCGGAGCACAAACAGGAACAGCTACATTCTCAACAGGTATTTCGAGTCTTACTCCAAGCACCACCTATTATTTCCGTGCGTATGTGACGAATGCATCTACAACAAGCTACGGATCGATTCAAAACTTTACAACGGATGCCGATACTCCCGTTGAAGAAGAGGAAGACCCCCCAGTAGTTTCCTCTGGCGGAGGCTCCTCTCGTAGAACCGCGCCTGTCATCACTGCTACAACCACAGCAACCACAACCCTTGCCCTCGCACCACTCAACCCTTGTCTCACCAAGGTTTACCCAACCTTCACTCAGAATCTTTCAATGAATCTTGCCTCACGAGGAAGTGATGTCCTCCTCCTTCAAAAACTCCTTGCACTCGAAGGCTTCGTGGTCTTCACACCACTTCCAATTTACGAATCAACCACTCAGACTGCGGTCCAGTCACTTCAAACCAAATACGGTATCGTAACCTCAGGTACTCCAGTTACCACAGGCTATGGAAACCTTGGACCCATGACTCGAGGATTCATAAATCAACGTCTCACTCAAGGTTTGTATCCATCCCTTGGTACTTGCGCCACTACAGCCCTCACAACTCCAACCCTTCCAACCACTCCATCTACCTATATCTTCACCAGAAACCTCACCCTCGACTCTACAGGCCCTGATGTCAAAGCACTTCAGGTCTATCTCAACTCCAAAGGCTTCACTGTATCATCTACAGGACCTGGATCTCCTGGCAACGAAACCACATACTTTGGCTACGCAACTCGTGCTGCTCTCATCAAGTTCCAGCTCTCAAGGGGCATTGTTCCTGCGGTGGGATTCTTTGGGCCTGTGACGAGGGGGGTGGTAAGATAAGAGCAATTAATGAATTTGAAAATCATATTAAAAACACTCGGAATTTTTTCTACGGTCTTTCTTCTGTGGAGTGTTTTTGTGGCACCTGTTTTTGCTGCCGATATTCAATTGGGAAATGTCATTAACCTCAATGGAACTGATGGTTTTGTAAATGTTCCCAACAATTCTCTCCTAGAGCCTGTTGACGAAATGAGTTTCGAGATATGGGCGTATCAAGATAACTGGCTGACCTCTACCGTTAACAGTTCTTTCCTCGATAGATCTGATTACGGTAGTTCTGGATATGCTCTCTATATCAACAGATTCGGTACCAATACCGTTTCTGCAGTGTTGAAGCCTGTAGGATACCCAGGATTCCTGCAGGTGAATGTCGGCTCCGCAGGCTTGGCAAGCGGATGGCATCATTTCGCAGCAACGTTCGATGGTCAATTTCTGAAATTCTATATAGATGGAGTTCTGGCAGACACGGAAGACGCAGGTGCAAGCTACGATATTGAAAATATTTTTTATCATCAGCCACTCTGGTTTGGAAAGCGGGGAAGTGACAATGCATTCTTTTCAGGAAAGCTCGATGAAGCTCGTATCTACAGTAAAGCACTCACATCTGGCGAAATTACAGTAAATTACAATTCTGGTCTGGGGGATTTTGGTTCTGCCACAACAAGTCTCGTGGGCGCGTGGCACTTTGACGAAGGCACAGGGACCTCAGTAGCAGATTACTCTGGCAATGGACTCACGGGAAGTCTTTCGGGGGGAGCGACGTGGGCGGCTCGCACGATTCCTCCTAACAGTATTTCAAACCTTTCTGTTGCAAGTTTCGGAACGACGACAGCGACGATCACGTGGGATACATCGGAGGATTCAGATTCGATTGTCCACTACGGACTCACCTCATCGTATGGAAGTACGGTGATGAGTTCTACAACCGACACCTCGCATTCCTTGAACCTCACAGGACTCACAGCCACCACTACGTATCATTTTAAGGTGTATAGTTTTGATGGATCTATTATGGCATCTTCAAGTGATGCAACATTTAAGACTCTGGATTTTGATCCCACTGACAATATTTTTTATGCAGCTCCAAACGGCAGAGCTCAGGCAAACGGAGCTATCGGAAGTCCATGGGATCTCTATAGCGCGCTTGGCAAATCATCAATCATCCAACCAGGAGGGACTTTGTACCTCCGTGGAGGGACGTACCTTTTTGCAACGGGGTCAAACCAGTTTGGCTATACGAGTACGCTCGCAGGTACTGCAGATGATCCCATTACTGTGCGTAGTTACCCTGGAGAATGGGCAGTACTCGACGGAACAATGAATGGTGTCGCTACAAAAAATACTGCTGTAGTCACCGTAAATAGTGACTACACCTGGTACCAAGGTTTTGAGATCACAAATTCCGAGACTGCATCGCGAGAAATTTATACATCAGGTTCAAATCCGAGCGAGCGCAGAGGAAATTCTATTGATGATTATGGAGATGGAAACAAACTCATCAACCTCGTCATTCATGATACGGGGCAAGGAATTGGCGGCTGGGCAAATGGCCGGGATAATGAGTACTATGGAAATATTATTTATAACAACGGATGGGATGCTCCTGATCGTACCCACGGACACAATATTTACACACAAAATGATACGGGATGGAAAAGGTATCTCAACAATATTGTCGTCAATGCATTTGGTGTAAATGTTCAGATGTATGGTTCGGGTGCCGGTAGCTTGAGAAATTTTTCATTCGAGGGTAACAGCTGGACAAACAGTGGAATATTGTTGGGAGGCAACAGTGCCATCGATGGTTTGGGTGTTTTTAAAAATTATTTTTACAACATTGGTCCTCAGCTCGGGTATGATAATACAGACAACATTAATATTGATTTCTACAAAAACTATATTGCAAGCTCCTCTCTCTCCTTGTCTCAATCAAAAAATGTAACTGTCAAATACAATACAATTATAAAACCAACCGCAGTATCAGATGCCTTGGTGAGTATACGATACGATGCTACTGCACCTGCTGCGATAACTGATTATGTCTTTGATTACAATACCTATTACAAACCTTTTGCAGATGTGGGGCAGATGTTCTATAGCCCCACCCTCGCTGTGACAGGTAGTAACTGCAATTATTTCTGGTTCAATGTATCATCCACCGGACAAACGTATTGCAGTCCTCAGCCTCGACTCTGGCAAGAAGATCTCGGCTACGATCTTCATGGTACCCACATTGCCTCAGCTCCTACGGAGGACACGATCTTTTATCGTAAAAATAAATACGATGACAATCGCATGCATGTTACTGCCTACAACTGGGATGGAGATACGACGGTGAGCGTGGACCCTTCCTTGGTGCTTGATAACGGGGATACTTACGAACTTCGTAACTCACAGAATTATTTTGACGATGTGATCACGGGGACATATAACGGTTCAGAAATTAGTATTGATATGAGCACGGGTGCACGAAGTTTGAAAAAACCAATTGGTTATGATGAGGTTATTGCCGGAGGTGGCTGGTATCATAATCCTCTTCAACCGTCGACCTTCCCAATATATGGAGTTTTTGTTCTCGTGAATACAGGTGGGACTGTGGACGTGGCAAAGCCAATTATTTCAAACATTACTCATGAGCTCGTTTCGCCGGCAACTACGACTATATTCTGGGAGACAAACGAAGATGCGACCACCCGATTCGAATACGGACTCACCTCATCGTATGGTAGCGCATCAACTACGGATACTCTTGACTACAATACTCCTTATACCACTTTCCATAAAATAACCTTGCGCAATCTTTCTCCTGAAACTCTATACCACTACCGTCTTGTCGCTGAGGATTATTCGGGCAATTCTACCACCTCACAAGACTATACTTTCCTTACTTCTGCTGACATTACCCCGCCCGTCCTCTCCTCAGGCTCTCCCTCAGGCACTCTTTCTGCTGGCACCACAGGAGCAACACTTTCTCTCGATACTAACGAAGCTTCAACATGTAAATTCGGAACCGTAGCAAGCACGGCATATGCATCCATTGGAAGCACTTTCACAACGACGGGAGGTACCACACACAGTGAATCCCTCACCGGACTTTCTGCGGGATCATACACATACTATGTCCGCTGTACGGATGGAACAAACCCCACTACTTCTGACTACACCATTACCTTCACCATTGCAGCCTCAACCGGTGGGGGAGGTGGAAGTTCAAGTGGAGGTTCTTCTCGCAGAACCACGCCTGTCATCACTGCGACAACCACCGCAACGACAACTGTGACAACAATTCCTCTCAGTACCTTGGGTCCATGCACCACTGTCCCCCTCAACACCCCGTACTCTTTCCGAGAACAGCTCACCTTGGGCTCACGAGGAGAGGCCGTGCGACAGCTTCAAATATTCCTCAACACCTACGGCTACACGGTGTCGCTTACAGGCCCAGGGTCAAAAGGACAAGAGTCAACATATTTCGGACCAGCTACGGTGAGTGCCCTCGTGAAGTTCCAGCTTTCAAAAGGCATCACGCCCGCTATCGGATTCTTTGGACCCCTGACGATGCAAAAGGTAAACCTCATCATTGCGTCTACACAAACTCTTTCATTCTGTGCTCCTGTCACTACGTCTCCGATTATTCCTGTTTCCACACCTACCACCTTTGTATTCACTCGTAATCTCACGGTAGATTCAGAGGGGGCTGATGTCAAAGCACTTCAGATCTACCTCAACACTCATGGATTCCCCGTAGCCACTTCAGGTGTCGGATCTCCGGGCAATGAGACATCATATTTCGGCTATGCAACGAAAAATGCCCTCATCAAGTTTCAACTCTCGAAGGGCATTGTTCCTGCATCAGGATTCTTCGGACCAATTACACGGTCTTCACTTTAAGTTTTGACTGGCGCTTCTTGTCGAGTTTTGGAAGCTTGAGGATCAAAAGTCCGTGCTTTTCTATTGCTTCTGCTTCATCGACATCGATCTCCTGGGGAAGGGTAATTGATCGTGAGAATGAACCCCAGTAGAGTTCTCGCATAAAAAAGTCTTCGTCTCGGGCAATACGCTCCTCCTCACGCTTTCCTTTGATAGTGACGAGATCACGAGTAATGGAAATATCGAGATCTTCAGGTCGAACACCTGCGATCATAGCTTTGATCACGATCATGTCGGAAGTTTGATATACATCCACGGTGAGTTCTCCGTCTTTTTCCTCTTCTTCCATCCACGAAGCATCTTCTTTTGGCACAACATGGCCTTTGCGCGGAGCTTCGTCTACTTCATCCATGCGGACAGTTCCGGTAAGTCTCTCAAAAAATGATTTCTTTTCTTTTGCCATAGTCTTTATTTCAAATTACTCGCGTAGTTATGTTGTTAATGATTAATCTTTATTTATCTTGAAGCTGTTTTCGGCTTGATTCCTTTTGCTTCTTCAAAAAGAATAATCAGGATTACGACTGAACACCACACCCAACCGAAAACTTTGAGTGTATTCGTTGCTGTTAGGTTTATTATAGTCAAATTAAAGGCAGCATGCAATGCAATAGAGAGGATAATTCCAAAGGCGATTGAAAGACTCTTGATAAAAGCATTTTTATAGAAAGAAAGGGCGATCATAAAGCCGATTGATGCTGAAGAAACGACGTGGACAAGAGTGGCTCCGATAAAGCGCATGTTTCCTGTGACGATGCTTTTTGCGATCTCACCGTCTCCGAGCGGTGAAAGTATGAAAAAAGTGTTTTCGATAGCAGCAAATCCCAAAGCCATGGTGATGCAGTAGATCATGGCGTCGATGGGTTCATCGATATATCGTGCTCGGAAGGCGACGAGGACTACGATACCAAACTTTACGATTTCTTCAACGGCTGCCCACAGTATATAGCGGAGATTGCTGTCTGCGACCATATCAGCAACTCTCTTTTCAAGCAGTATGGCAATGATGACGGCAAGTCCTCCTGAAAGGAAGGTGATAGCGATGAGGGAGCGGGGTTCGGGGTGGAGATTGTCTTCTTTGAGCCAAAACCAAAGCCAGATAAGGGCAGGGAGGGTGCCTGAGAGGAGAGCGTATGCCAAATTCTCAATATTCATGCTCTCTATTATAGCTTGGAAGGGGAGTTTCGGGGTAGGTAAAAAGTAGATTGACATTTTGATTAGAACATGATAGAAACAATAGCAGAGTGTCTCTGTGGAATGGTACCAAACAAGGAGGGTAATTAAGCCCAAACCAATCCATAGAAACACGCAATCGACAACCGAAAACTATGAAAAAGACGATCGTCAGTTTGCTCGCCATCCTGTTGATGACGAGCACGGCCATGGTGGCCCAAGCCCAACTCACCGTTGGGGGTGTAAACCAGAGTGGTGCTGAAGAGGGTGTGAACCTTCCTCCGGCCAAGAGCAAGCCCAAGGTGCTCAACAGCGGCCCGCGGCAAATGCTTCTCTACATTTGGGCTCTTCGTGGCCCGGTTCGCGACAATACCAATGCGTTCAACGCCTGGTCTGCTCAAATGGTGGCGGACATTTACCACAATGGTTTTCCTACCAACGCCACCTATTTGCTGAGCAATCATGTGATGGCGGCATACGTCACTCAACCTCCCGGCGCGGGAAATGCGACTAACAATACAGTTTGGTATGCCTTTCGTGCCATCTCACTGTCCGGTAACGACATCGAGATGAACAACTTCAGCTTCTGGGGTACGTCTTCGGATAACCCAGGATATTTGAACACTGCGACGGCTCTTTCGAGCACCAATACCATCTACAGCGCGCGTCTTATGGGTATTGTGGGGGCACCTCCTGTGTTTCCTCGCAATGGTGACGGGGTACTCATTGCGGGCCGGGTTTCGGATACGGATGTTCGGGAAGGGATATTTATCGGCGCTCAAATGCCATACTTTCTCTCTCCTGAAAGTGCCGTCGATTCCTTTATCGACGAACACCCCAATTGGCGTGTCAAGGGTTCTTGGAACTATGTGGTGGGAGGTGTCACAAACGCCTACTCCGTGAAGTCCTTGGATTCGAACCTCGCCCTTACTCCCGCATTTACCAATTCCTTACCGGCCATTCATTTGTCAGTCTCACCGACCAACAGTGCGATGTTCCGGATTGCTGTGAATGCCGACGTCGGCAACAGCGTAGTCCTTCTTCAGCGGAAGGAGGTTACGGGAACTGGATGGAATGTCCTGGCAACCGGTAACAGCCAGGATGTGTGGACTGGTTCAATGACCAACCGCGAGTTCTTCGACTTAAGGTCGCAATAACCGGCCTTCGGGCCCTGTTCTTCAACCACCGTTCTCTCAGAGGACGGTGTTTTTTATTATCCAAACCCCATCGAGAAACGCGTCTCAGCCATTGACTTTTAGGGTAAAAAGTACTAGAGTGCAGAAAGTAACAAGAGAGACAGCAAAGGAGCTATTAACCGTAAAATTCTTAATTTAGACATGAAAAACACTTATAAATACATAATCACAGCCATTCTTGTGACAGCTATCGCTTTCCCAGTTCTTGCCTATGGGCAGGAGGTTGGTGGAGCAGGCGTAAACGGTTCTGATGTTAACCCAAGCGGAAACGCAGGACTTTCAACAGGCGGAGGAGACACAAATGGATCAAATACTGGTTCAGGAGGTCTTTCTACTGGAGGAGGCAATACAAACGGATCTGATGTTAACCCAAGTGGAGACCCAGGTCTCTCAGTGGGTGGAACAGGATCAAATGGATCTGATGTTGGTCCCGCAGATACCTCAACTCCCGGAGGAGATAACGGAGGTTCAAATGGAGGATCAAGTTCAGGTAGCTCAAGTAATGGAGGAGGACGAGGGGGAAGTGGAGGATCAAACAGTACTTCAGTACTCCCTACTATTTCAGACCTCAGCCAGTGCGTATACTTGAATAGTTATCTCAAGCTCGGACGAGACAATCCTCAAGCTGAAGTTTTGAAGCTCCAGGCATTTCTTTCAAGTGTTGAAAATCTTCCAGTCCTTACTACAGGAGTGTTTGATAATCAGACATTCGAAGGAGTAAAGGCATTCCAGGCAAAGTATGTTACAGAGATCCTTGCTCCATGGGGAGTTACAACTCCTACAGGACAGGTCTGGTATACAACAAAGAAGAAGGTAAACGAAGTATTCTGCAAGGCAAACTTTGCCCTTACACCTGCTCAGATCGCAGAGATCGAGGCATACCGACTTGGTATTGCAAACGGTGCCGTAGATGCTTTTGGAAACCCTCTTGATCCAAACGCAACAGGAACAATTCCTCTTCTTCCAGAAGTTGGAAATGCTTCAGGTTCAAATCCTTTGAGCGCAGCAGTGGGAGATCTCTCTATCTTCCAGAAATTCGTAAACTTCTTGAAGTGGCTTTTCCACCGATAGAATAATTGAGGTCTTTCTAAAGACTGAGATTGCCAGAAGCTCTGATGTCGAAAGATGTCGGAGCTTTTTGCATATTGCCCGTTAAAGCAATCATAAGAGCATTGTCACCCGTAAGTCCGAGAGCGGGGAGGAGAAGGGGAATACGATATGAAGATGCGAGCTCCTCAAAAGCTTTACGGATATGTGTATTTGCGATCACTCCACCACCTAGGATGAGTGTCTCGGGTGCATGTGTTTCAAGAGCCTGGGTTACTTTTGTAATGAGGACTTCAGTCACCGCATCCTCAAACTCGCGTGCGAGATCGGCTTTTTCTGCGTCGTTTGGCTCACCATGTTTTTGCAGGGCGTAGAGCACTGCCGTTTTAAGTCCGGAGAAAGAAAAAAGAAGATCTTTCGAGTGGAGTAATGGACGGGGAAGGGTAAAGACCTTGGGTAGATTTTCTCTGCGGGCTTTTTCTGCAAGTTTTGAGATCTCTGGTCCTCCGGGATATGGGAGCTGTAGCATGCGAGCAACTTTGTCGAAAGCTTCGCCCACAGCATCGTCTTTTGTTTTTCCGATCACTTCATATGATCCTACGGCATTGACCTTTACGATCTCGGTATGACCTCCGCTTATGAGAAGTGCGAGTGCGGGTAGGGGAAGTGCTAGGAGATCTTTGAAAGTGGTATCTATGGATGTGTCGGGAATGAGTGAGGCGAGGATATGGCCTTCCATATGATTGACCCCTTGTACAGGAATGGAAAGACGCTTGCCGAGCTCCTGTGCAAAAAGAATTCCCGTCCAGAGTGCAGGCTCGAGTCCTGGGCCTGCTGTTACGGCAATGGAGTTGATACTACTTTCTTCTACTCCAGAATCCTTGAGAATTTTTGTGTAGAGAAGGGGAAGATTTTTCAGATGTTCTCGCTTTGCGAGCATAGGAACAACTCCTCCAAATTCTTTGTGAACGTCGATCTGTGAATGGACAATATTGCCCAAGATTCTATAGGTATTTTCCTTTGTTTCCAAAAGACAGAGTGCTGTTTCGTCACAGCTTGTTTCGATTCCGAGGGTGATCATGGTGCGCGATACAGGACTCGAACCTGTGACCCTCCCCACGTCAAGGGGATGCT
>JAZKJN010000001.1:0-9766 GCA_040384285.1 Patescibacteria group bacterium | reverse complement strand
TTGTGGACCCGAGGAGATTCGAACTCCTGACCTTTCGCTTGCAAAGCGATTGCTCTACCAACTGAGCTACGGGCCCATCTTTGAAACAAAACAGTAAAAATTATTCTACTCTATTTTCGACTTATTGCAAGCTCAACCAAATGGTGCAAGAAATGGGAAAGAGAAGAGCCAACAGAGGCAAGAGCTGTGGGAACAAGAGAATCTTGGGTCAAACCTGGCAAGGTGTTGGTCTCTAGGATAAAGATTCCCCGTCGTGGATGAACAATGAAGTCAGAACGAGAATAGTGTCGCAATCCCAAAGCCTGATGTGCGAGAATCGCCAATTTTTCTAATTCTTTTTTCTCCGCCTCGGTAAAATTCCCTGGAACAATTTTTTCTGCATGATCTTCTCCATACTTTGCCTTGTAGTCAAAGAAGTTACCCTTGGGAGGTCGTACCTCGATCGGTGGTAGAGCATAGTGCACTTGATCACGGAAATGGTCGATCACCCCACAGGTAGCCTCCTTGCCCTGAATATATTCTTCTACGAGCACTGTATCGCCATGTTTAAAAGCTTCTTCGAGAGCTTCAGAAAATGAAGTGAAATCTTTGACAATAGCTACACCGATAGATGATCCAGCTGCTGTCGGTTTTACAACAAGAGGTAACGGAAAGAGCTTAAAAATCTCACGTCTCTCGTTTTCGAGATCATGACCGCGCTCGACCAAACGTGATTGAGGTGTTTTTAACCCTGCTTTTTTGTATACGTTTTTTGAAAGTTCTTTGTTCATCCCTATCGCACTGGCAAAAGAGTTTGAACCGGTAAAAGGCACTCCGTTAAATTCTAAAATGTGCTGAACTTTTCCATCTTCACCGTACTGACCATGGAGAGCATTGAAAACAACATCAACATGTTCGAGTGCTGTATGTGGTTCCACTTGTATTCCGCCGACATGCCACACTCCCTGTTTGTCGATCAATATATCACGAGCATGATATATATCAGGCGAAAGATTTTCCAAAACAGCCGCTCCTGTTTTAAGCGAAACATCATACTCACTGCTTGGTCCTCCACGAAGAACTCCGACACGAATCTTATGCATGCAAATAGTATACCATGGCTCTTTTGGGCAAGAAAAAAGCCGGCAGTAGCGAAACGCAATCGCTACCACCGGCCGAGGAAGGAACCGCAGGGATGGACATCCCGTAGTTCCAAGGATCTACTATACCACACTCCCTTAGGAATGCAAGCGTCTCAAAAAGAGTCTGTTTCTGAGGTTTTTATGATAGGCAATAGCGAAGCGGTGAGCCTCTGCATTTGTTCGGACGATTGCCTCTGCATGCTTTACCGTAAGAGTATCGTCACCAAGAAGCTTCTCTGCTTTGTGCGCAGCATTTTTGACAACCCCAACAACAGGGATCGAGAGGTTGTTCTGTTTCAAAATTTCCTCTGCAACATTTTTCTGTCCCACTCCCCCATCAACAACGATAAGATCCGGCATTTTCCATTCAACATGCTTCAGTCGTCGCGTGAGTACTTCTTTGAGATTGCCAACATCATCATTTGAATCTTTTGAAATTTTAAACTTTTTGTACTGAGACTTTTCCATCTCACCATCATAAGAGACGACCATAACCCCCACAGTTTCTTTCCCTGCAAGGTGCGCGATGTCGTAAGCCTCTATACGGAAGCCTGTCTGCTCTCCTTCTTCAAAAGTTTTTATCAGCGACACATCTTGGATATGGGTAAGGAGGTAAAGAGTATTACGAATCTTTTGCGCTTCTTCAAATTTCTGTTTGTCTGCACACTCTTTCATTTCTTTCTCGAGAGTTTTGATCAATTCTGCCTTCTTGCCTCGCAAAAAGAGCTTGAGATTTCTGATGGTTTTTAAATAATCCTGCTTGGCTTCATCGGTATCAAGTCGCGGAGAAAGACCGAGGGAACGATAAAAAGATTCTTGATGTTTGAGTTTCGCCTTTGCATCGCGAAAAGGAAATATTTTTCTGATGATTTTCAGAGCATCCCGCAGAAGCGTGCCGTGTGGAAACGGGCCAAACTGCTCATCGATCTCGTAGTCAATCTCTTCAGGATCAAGCTTCTCTAAACTACGTCCTCGCACTACGAGAACTCTCGGAAATTCTTCTTTTGTGATGACGATAAAGTTGTGACTTCGATTGTCTTTCTCCTTTGTATTGAAATGCGGAAGATGTCGACGGATGAGGATGCTTTCGAGGATAATTGCTTCAAGAACTGATCCTGTTTCCTCGTGCTCTATCGCAGAAGCCTTTGTCATCATATCTACCAGCAAAGGTCCGCGTGTGGCAATAAGGTCATTGCCAAAATAGCTTCGTACACGATCACGAAGTGAGGTTGCTCGGCCGATATACAGGATGTCCCCTTTCTCATTTTTGAAAGTGTAGACACCGGGAGCGTCAGGTAGATTGAGAGTTTTGAAAGCTTGAATATCCATTGGATTTAATATACTGTATAGCTAGACAAACCTCAACACACAAAACTATGACAGACCCTGATGTAACGGTAGTGTCCGCACCAACCCTGCAGGACTTGCAAGGATCTCCCCAAGGACAGCAGGAGTTCGAACGAGGAATCGAGTTCCAGGAACGGTCCGCTCGATCAACCCACATCCTCGGTGTTTCCATGGAGGGACAGGAGGCAGCATGGAGGCGACGTGAGATGCAGATGCAAGCATCACAACTCGGATAAAGGAAAGGTTTACATTATGATAACTGACTCTCAGGAGGATTGTCCTCCCACTCGAGGCGAGAGTCGGTTGTACATCGCTCTCGTCGTACTCGCACTCACTATTACACTCCTTATCAGTATATGGTTTCTCTCTCGATAGATATCCGCCCTCCAGCCGATATCTTTTTTTATTTCTTCAACATCTTCTTCAAATACTGTCCTGTATATGACTTCTCATTTCGTGCTACGTCCTCTGGAGTTCCTTTTGCTACGAGTTTTCCTCCTCGCGCACCTCCATCAGGACCGATATCGATCACATAGTCTGCAGACTTTATGAGGTCAAGATTGTGTTCAATAACAACAACAGTGTTTCCCTTGTCGACAAGTCTTTGCAATATTTCGATAAGCTTTCGCACATCTTCATAGTGAAGTCCGACGGTTGGTTCATCGAGAAGGTAAATAGTTTTCTGAAGATGCGCACGGTAAAGTTCAGAAGAAATTTTCACACGCTGAGCTTCTCCACCTGAAAGAGTGGTGGCTGATTGTCCGAGTTTCAAATATCCAAGCCCCACTTCTCCAAGGGTTTCGAGACGATCTGAAACAGCAGGAATATCTTCAAAGAATTTCAAGCCTTCTTCCACCGTGAGTTCCAAAACATCATAGACGCTTTTTCCTTTGTACTTTACGTCCAAAGTTTCCTTCATAAAGCGCTTACCGTTGCAGACATCGCAGGTAACATAGACTGTTGGCAAGAAGTGCATTTCAACAGCAATCTCTCCATTACCCTGACAGGCTTCGCATCGTCCACCTTTTACATTGAAAGAGAAGCGTCCAGGACCCCAGCCGTGGGCACGTGCTTCTGCAGATGCAGCAAAAAGATCGCGGATATGAGTCCACGCGCCGGTATACGTGACAGGGTTTGACCGCGGAGTACGCCCGATGGCTGACTGGTCGATCAAGATCACACGACCAAGATACTCGCTTCCCGTAAAACTTTCGCAGTTGAAAATCTTTGCAGTGCGGTGTCGGAACTCCAGTCGTGCCTCGAGATTTTTGTGGAGAATCTCGTACATAAGGGATGATTTTCCAGAACCTGAAACTCCGGTGATCACATTGAAAGAAGAGAGAGGAATATCCACATTCATATCTTTAATATTGAAAGCATGTCCACCTCGGACGAGAATCTTTCCCTTTGGCTCGCGTCGAGTCTCCGGTATTTCAATCTTCTTTTCTCCGCGCAAATATGCGAGCGTGAGAGAATTTGAATCATTTTTCTTTGCGGTCAAAAGCTCATCGAGATATCCCGACACCACAACCTTTCCTCCATGCACGCCTGCGCCAGGCCCGATATCGATAATATAGTCAGATGCATACATCGTATCCTCGTCGTGTTCCACAACAATAATAGTATTTCCGAGATCTCGGAGAGAGGTGAGAGTCTTGATCAAGCGATCATTATCTCGCTGATGAAGACCGATCGTCGGTTCGTCGAGTACATAGAGAGCTCCTACGAGCCCTGATCCCAATTGCGATGCGAGACGAATACGCTGAGCCTCTCCTCCAGAAAGCGTATGGGCACGCCGATCGAGCGACAAATATTCAATCCCCACGTTCACCATGAACTGAAGGCGAGACGAGATCTCTCTCAAGATAACTTTTGCAATCTCTTTTTCAGTTTCTGTGAGCTTGATATCAGCGAAAAACTGCTTTGCATCTTCGATCGACATCGCAGTTGTTTCTACAATATTTACTCCGGCAACTTTTACGTGGAGGGCTTCGGGACGTAGACGTGCACCCTTGCAGGCCTCACAGTCTTCATTGCTGAAAAATTCTTTTGTTCCAAGTCCGTTACAAGTCGGACATGCTCCGTAGGGTGAGTTGAAAGAGAAGAGACGGGGTTCGATTTCAGGATATGAAAAACCGTCATACGGACACATAAACTTTACCGACATCAGTTTTTCCTCATCAGGGAATTCGATCTTGATAAGTCCTTGTGTTTCCTCAATTGCTTTTTCCAAGGCTTCAGAGAGACGCTCTCGAGCGTTTTCAACCTGCTTCTTGTCTTTAAATTCACTCAAGAAAAGCTCATCGACGAGCACATCGATATCATGCTTTTTATTTTTATCCAAAATAATCTGCTCTCGAAGACGCATGATCTTTCCATCAATTTTTACACGATCATATCCCTTGCCCAAAAGATCGTAGAGAAGTTGGTAGTATTCACCTTTTCGTCCCACGACAACAGGTGCAAAAACTCGCACCTTGTCGGCATTTGTATCAACGCCCATAACTTTTTTGCCTGACTTTGTATGCGCAGTAACTTGACCTATAATAGTCTCGAGAATTTCTTCTTTCGTAATACGATGAATCTCGCGATCACATGTCAGACAATGAGGTTTTCCAACCCGCGCATAGAGAATTCGAAGATAGTCATAGATCTCAGTAATAGTTGCCACAGTAGAACGAGGATTGTTTGAACGAGATTTTTGGTCAATTGAAATCGCTGGCGAAAGACCGATAATCTCATCGACATCAGGCTTCTGCATCTGACGCAAAAATTGTCGGGCATATGAAGAGAGAGACTCGATATATCGTCGCTGTCCTTCGGCAAAAATAGTATCGAAGGCAAGAGAAGACTTACCAGAACCTGAGAGCCCCGTAATAGCGATCATTTTGTTGCGAGGCATCTCAACAGTAATATCCTTGAGATTGTGGGTACGAGCGCCCTTTACGATGATCAAATCTTCGTTTTTTGGGTCTTTTTTATTCATTGACTGCTGATTATAGCAGTTTTTTGGACTTTTGGCTACTTCAAGTTACTGATTTCGCGGATGATCTCATCGAGAGAGGCTGCGGCCTTTACGATAAAACGCTGGACACCAAGAGTCTTTGCCATTTCGAGATCTGAGGGCTTGCTCATGTTTGAGAGCATCATAGCGGGAAGCTTTCGAAAACGTTCATCAGTACGAACTTTTTGAAGAATTTCAAAGCCGGTCATACCTGGAAGAAGAATGTCGAGAACGATCATATCGGGAACTTCGGTCTTGAGAATTTCAAGAGCCTCTTCCCCATTGTTTGCTTTGAGCAAAATATGGCCTGAGTTTTCTATTTTCTTTGAGAGGATTGAACTCAAAAGTTTATCGTCTTCTACCCAGAGAACTTTCTTGCCTCCAGCTTTTGCGGGAGTTCCAGCAGGAGTCGCACCAGGAGCATCTGCACCTCGTCCCAAAGCCTTTTCTATCTTTTGCAGAACTTCATCAGGCTCAATATGAGACTTTACGATATAGTCTTTCATTACAGGAGTTGAAGGGATACGATGCATCTCGAGTGTTGTTCCTGCGTTTGAAACAACGATTACGGGAATCTTTGTGATCATGCGATCGAGACTTTTTTCAGTCATAACTTCATATCCACTCAAAGCTGGAAGGACGACATCGATGAGAGCGAGGTCCGGCATAGCACTTTTCATTTTTTCGAGAGCTTCTTTTCCATCTCGGGCAATAATTGTCGAATATCCGACACTGGTAAGTTTTTGTTCAATGAGAGTTGATAAGCTTGAGTCGCTTATGGCAATAAGTATTTTTTCTTTCATACCGTATATAGTATCACAAAAGGCTATTGCATATCATCAATTGACAATCCCCACTTCAGACGGTATGTTTTGGGGTAGCTAGCGAAAGGAATACAAACAATTATGGACCAACAACGACTCGCCGATCAACTCATGGAACTTGCAACCATGGGACTCAAAATGAGTAACCCGCATGGTACACTCACTCTACTTACGCGAATTATTCCCACAGACAACGTCAGGCTTGAAGAAATAAGGAAGGGACTCGTCTGCGCACTCAAAGAAGGGCAACTGGTTCACGTGCCGACATTCTTCCCGGCCATTGTTCTCACGAATGGTCATGAAATTAACTGGTTGATTTACGAAAAGCTTTTGGGGCAGTACAACAACATGGTTTGTACATAAACCCCCAACGCTTCGACTCCGCCGCCCCAACAGCGGTTTTTTTATATCTTAAAAGGTCTCTGTGCGGCCTTTACTGCCTTCTCTTTCTTTTCCTTTTTTGCAGTCTTTTCGAGTCGTTCATTAAGCTTTGCGATCTCATCACGCAAAAGCGCAGCTGTTTCAAAGTCGAGAATCTTTACTGCCTCCCCCATCTGTTCTTCTTTTTCTTTGATGAGTTTCTTTGGATTTGCATTGAACATTTCCTCATCGATCTTCATGATTTCGATAAGAGCTTTGTCGTGGTCACTTCGTAGTTCATCAGTAATATCCTGAATCTTTTTGATGATGGTTTGAGGAGTGATGCCGTGTTCTGTATTGTATTTGCTTTGAAGTGTGCGGCGTCGAGCTGTTTCTTTGACTGCATAGTCGATAGAGCCGGTCATGTGATCTGCATAGAGAATAACTCGGCCGTTTACGTTTCGAGCTGCGCGACCAATGATCTGGATGAGAGATGTTTGTGAACGCAAAAATCCTTCTTTGTCAGCATCGAGGATTCCAATGAGTGAGACCTCAGGAAGATCAAGTCCTTCTCGAAGAAGATTTACTCCCACAAGCACATCAAACTTTCCCCTTCGAAATTCGGTGAGGATAGTGATACGATCAATGGTTTTGATATCGCTATGGAGATACTCTGCTTTGATTCCCTTTTCTTTCAGATATTCACTGAGATCTTCTGCCATCTTTTTGGTCAAAGTTGTGGCGATGACACGATCTCCTTTTTTGATTACTTTTTCTGCATCTTCGATGAAGTCAAAAATCTGTCCTTTGTAGTTGCCCTTTTCTGCCACAGGACGGATCTCGACTACAGGATCAATGAGACCTGTTGGACGGATGACTTGTTCGACGATGTTCTTACTAACTTCCTGCTCGTGTTTCCCTGGGGTTGCGGAGGTATAGATCACTTGACCTACGTTTTTTTCAAATTCTTCAAATTTCAATGGACGATTGTCTTTTGCAGAAGGAAGTCGAAACCCATATTCAATAAGTGTTTGTTTTCGAGAAAGATCACCTGCAAACATTCCGCCGATCTGAGGTACTGTCACGTGCGACTCGTCGATGACGGTAAGGAAATCAGGAGTCCCATCTTTTTTGTGAGGAAAGTATGAGAGCAATGTGTCGGGTGCTTCTCCAGGAGCTTTGCCAGAGAAATGTCGCGAGTAGTTTTCAATACCGTTGCAGTATCCAACTTCTTTGATGAGTGCGAGGTCATACTTCACTCTTCGCTTGAGACGCTCTACCTCCAAAGGTTTTTTTGCTTTTTCGAGTTCTTTCAATCGATCTTCAAGCTCTGCCTTGATGGTATTGAAAGCTTTTTTTGATTGCTCGTCGGTGCTGATGAAATGTTTTGCGGGGAAGATAAATACGGTCTCATGTTCCCCCTTTATCCTCATCGTCACAGGATCAAACTCCATGATTCCAGATACCAGACCTCCTTCGTAGTTGATACGATAGAGTGTTTTGTCATTGACCGGCATGAGCTCTACCATGTTTCCCAGCGCACGAAACTGCCCAGGAGTGAGATCTGCGGTAGTTCGTTCAAAATGAATGTCGATGAGCTTGCGGATGAGTTCTGCACGAGAAAGCTCCATTCCCTTTGAGATTTTTAAATTCACTTTTTCATATTCTGCAGGACTTCCCAAACCGTAAATACAAGAAACGGATGCGACAATGATCACGTCTTTACGAGTAAGCAGTGCTTGGGTTGATGCATGACGTAGACGCTCGATCTCTTCATTGATCATTGCCTCCTTCTCTATATATGTATCAGTCACCGGCATGTAGGCCTCAGGCTGATAGTAGTCATAGTATGAGACAAAATAGTGGACGGCGTTCTCAGGAAAAAATTCTCGATACTCCTGAGCAAGCTGCGCGGCAAGTGTTTTGTTGTGGGCAATGACGAGGGTGGGCTTGCCGTGACTTGCAATGACATTTGCCATGGTAAAAGTTTTTCCAGATCCCGTCACGCCAAAAAGGGTCTGGCGATCCAAACCTTTTTCCAAGCCTTCTATCAGTCCCTTAATTGCTTTTGGCTGATCTCCGGCCGGAGTCATCTTTTGTGAGAGGTTAAAAAGGGGCATGTTTTTATCATCTCATAAATGACGGGAGATTGGAAATTGATCATTATAAATGATTTTCCAAATTCGGATCATCCCAATATCCACTGAACTTTACTTACCTCGAAGATATTCTCTTTCAATTCTCCTGTCATCTGGAACGTTGTTGTTTCAAAACTTTTATCTGTGACGGACTTTACAAATTCTACGAAACTAGCTTCTTTATAATCGACATTTTGAACAATCGCTGGCATTCTTACCTGCAGAGTCTCTTTTCCGAGTGTTAACATGAAAGTTCGAGTATCTGTATTTGTATTTTTAACATCCTTCACGATAACTTCCACTGTCTGTACCCCCACCTTATCGGCGCACCATATATAAGGTAGGTCTGTAGGAGATGATCCCGAACCGAGTCCTGTAGCCAAACAAAGGAGGTGCCAATCTTCAAATCCGACGCTTCGTTCACTCGTGTATTTATTGTTCTCCACACCGAACTTAGATGCGAGATGGTCTGAAGCTTTATTAAATTGATCCTGTGGCAGACTTATTTCATAGCCAGACATACCCTCGTACCCACCCGTAGCCTGTATTTTATACTGAGCACCCAACTTAGCCTGTATCTCCTCCAAAAAAGCCGTAGCTCCCGAACTTGTTTGGGTTGATATTTTTTTATTTTTATAAATGTATACACCTCCCCCAACGATGAGTAGTACCGTTAGTATTAAAATTACAGTCACAATGGAATTTTTTTGTTTTTTCATGTTGAAATAACTCTATCATAATTCCATCCTATAAAAAATCGCGAGGTCCGGCAAAGGATATCTCGCGATATGTAAAACATGGCACACATCATACCTTACCCCCTGAACGGAGGGTGGTTGTCCACGTCGTCTCATTACCAAACTCCACTAAAACTTGGCGTGGAGGGCTTTGAGGCTGGAGTCCGAGTGAGCGAATAAGATCGAGGCATGGCCAGTGTGTTGGACCGAGGCAATGAATACCTGCCTGGGTAGG